>NC_015496.1:622500-1245000 GCF_000212355.1 Dokdonia sp. 4H-3-7-5 | reverse complement strand
TAAGATGAACTGAAACTTTTATATCTTTTTGATCTTGTGAAGATGGGGTGTAATTTTTATGGAGAGTATAAAGATTCAAGTAGTGACTCTTTGCTGGTGTTTTATTGGACATACAGCCAATCAAAAAGAAAGAGAATAAAACAATAATTATTTTGAAGAAATATTTAGTCATTCAATTTACATTGAAAAGCGCTCAGAGAGCGCTTTTTTAACATCCTTTTGATAATGGAGTACTTTGTAATTTCAATCCAAGAAAAGGCTTAAGCCTGCATATTCTTAGCCTCAATGCTCAATGTAGCGTGAGGAACTAACTTTAAACGTTCTGGATTGATAAGTTTTCCAGTTACACGGCATATACCGTACGTTTTGTTATTAATACGAGTAATCGCATTTTTAAGATCGCGTATAAATTTTTCTTGACGTATAGCAAGTGCACTGTTTGCCTCTTTACTCATCGTGGCGCTACCTTCCTCAAAAGATTTAAATTGTGGAGAGGTATCATCTGTACCGTTATCTCCATCGTTGAGGTAGGCACTTTTAATAAGCTCGAGATCGTGTTGTGCTTTCTCAATCTTCTTTTCTATTAATTCTCTAAACTCAGCGAGCTGTGCATCGCTAAATCTTTCTTGTATATCGTCTGCCATTACTATTGTTTTGAAATGGTTAAAAATGTTGTTATATCATCAAAAGCAATCTCCAGTCCATCACTTAATGTAGGAACTAATTCAAGAGAATCTGCTAGTGTTTCTGCTTTAATATAGTCTGCGTTAGTCAGTACTGTCTGAGCAATTGACGGCTCTTCTTGTAGCTGTATATGGATACGATCTGTCACTTCAAATCCAGAGTCCTTACGTAGGTTCTGTATACGGTTAACCAATTCTCGTGCCACACCTTCTTTTTTGAGCTCTTCACTTATCGTAACATCTAGAGCTACTGTTACTCCAGCATTACTTGCAACTAGCCACCCTTCAATGTCTTGCGATGTTATCTCAACGTCACCAGCCTGCAAAATAGTATTTTCTCCATTAATTTCGACGGTTAATTCACCATCTTGCTCAATTTTTGCAATATCCTCAGCTTGTAGTGAGTTTATCTTGCTAGCAATGAGCTTCATATCTTTCCCAAAACGAGGTCCTAATACCTTAAAATTAGGTTTGATTTGCTTCACTAATATCCCAGAATCATCAGAAATGAGCTCAATTTCTTTCACATTTACCTCAGATTTAATCAAATCTGCCACGGCAAGGATCTCATTCTTATCATTTTCATTAAGCACAGGGATCATAATGCGCTGTAAAGGTTGGCGTACTTTGATCTTCTCTTTTGCTCTTAATGAGAGTGTTAGTGAGCTTACTATTTGTGCTTTTTGCATTTTATGCTCAAGAGCAGCATCTATATAAGTTGCATCACTCACGGGGAATTCTGCAAGGTGTATGCTTTCAAAATCTTCTTTTCCAGTAGCAGCATTAAGGTCTTTATAGAGTTTTTCCATAAAGAATGGTGCAACAGGAGCGCTAAGCTTTGCTACAGTCTCAAGACAGGTATATAATGTTTGGTATGCAGAGATTTTATCTGTTGCATATTCACCTTTCCAGAAACGTCTTCTACTTAATCGTACAAACCAGTTAGACAGGTTTTCTTGTACAAAAGTGTCTATCGCCCTTGTTGCTTTGGTAGGCTCATATTCGGCATAAAACTTATCTACTTCTGCAATAAGACTATGAAGTTCTGATAGTATCCATCTGTCTATTTCTGGACGTTGAGAAAGTTCTATTTCCGCTTCCGCGAAAGCGAAATTATCAAGATTTGCATACAGCGCAAAGAAGTTATACGTGTTGTAAAGCGTCCCGAAGAACTTACGTTTTACCTCTTCTATTCCTTCCAAATCAAACTTGAGGTTATCCCAAGGGTTTGCGTTAGAAATCATATACCAGCGCGTTGCATCTGGTCCGTATTTTTCTAAGGTCTCAAAAGGATCTGTTGCATTACCAAGACGCTTAGACATCTTCTGCCCATTCTTGTCAAGTACAAGTCCGTTAGAAACGACATTTTTATAGGCTACATCGTCAAAGATCATCGTTGCAATAGCGTGCAATGTATAAAACCATCCACGAGTTTGGTCTACACCTTCGGCTATAAAATCTGCTTTACGCCAAGTGTCTTCTACGAGTTCTTTATTTTCAAAAGGATAGTGCCATTGTGCATACGGCATAGATCCAGAGTCAAACCATACATCTATAAGGTCTGCTTCACGTGTCATAGGCTGCCCACTATCTGAGACTAGCGTAATTTTATCTACAATGTTTTTATGGAGATCTACAAGCTCGTAATTTTCCTCACTCATATCGCCCACTTTAAACCCTTCAAATGGATCTGTGTCCATCACACCTTTGTCAAGTGCCTTTTGGATTTCGGCTTTAAGTTCGGCTATAGAGCCTATGAGTATTTCTTCTTTTCCATCTTCGGTACGCCATATAGGAAGCGGTATTCCCCAGAAACGGCTACGTGATAAGTTCCAGTCGTTTGCATTTGCAAGCCAGTTTCCAAAACGTCCTTCACCTGTAGACTTAGGTTTCCAGTTTACGCCAAGGTTAAGCTCGTGCATACGATCTTTAAAATCGGTCACTTTTATAAACCAAGAATCGAGCGGGTAGTAAAGTACCGGCTTATCTGTACGCCAGCAATGTGGGTAACTGTGCACGTACTTCTCTACCTTAAAAGCTTTATTTTCTTCTTTTAAGCGTATCGCAAGTTCCACGTCCATAGAACGTTCTGGAGCCTCACCATCTGCATAATATTCATTCTTGATGTACTTGTTTCCAAACTCTTTGAGCTCAGGGCGAAATTTACCCTGAAGATCCACAAGCGGCACAAGGTTACCATCTTCATTTTTAATAAGAAGCGGCGGAATTTCTGGTGAAGCTAGTTTTGCAACCAAAGCATCATCTGCACCAAAAGTAGGTGCTGTGTGTACGATACCTGTTCCATCCTCTGTCGTTACAAAGTCTCCAGCTATTACACGGAAGGCATCTTGAGGATTATCATTAGGTTGTACAAAGTCAAATAGTTGCTCGTAGCGAAGTTCAAGAAGGTCTGCTCCTTTAAATTCTCTAGCTACGTAGTATGGTATTTTTTTATCTCCAGCAGTATATGCGTCCAGCTCTTCTTTCGCGGAAGCGGAAACAAATTTCTTATCAAACTGCTTAGAGATTAAATTCTTAGCAAGGATAACTTTTACTGGCTCAAATGTGTACTGGTTAAATGTCTCAACGAGAACATAATCTATCTTTTTCCCTACGGTAAGTGCCGTGTTTGAAGGTAGTGTCCAAGGAGTCGTCGTCCAGGCGATAAAGTAAGTATTCCCGTCTGCAAGTTCTTTTGCAAGTGGGTTTTCACCTTGATCTGTGATTTTAAATTGTGCCACCACCGTAGTATCTGTCACATCGCGGTAACAGCCAGGCTGGTTAAGTTCGTGAGAGCTTAATCCCGTTCCCGCCTTAGGAGAATACGGCTGGATGGTGTACCCTTTGTATAGTAAATCTTTGTTATAGATTTGCTTAAGTAGCCACCATACGGTTTCCATATACTTAGCCTTGTAGGTGATGTATGGATCTTCCATATCTACCCAGTAGCCCATTTTTTCTGTAAGGTCGTTCCAGATATCTGTGTAGCGCATCACGGCTTTTTTACAAGCTTCATTATACTCTTCTACAGTGATTTTTGTGCCGATATCTTCTTTGGTAATACCAAGTTCTTTTTCAACACCAAGTTCTACAGGAAGTCCGTGTGTGTCCCATCCCGCTTTACGCTTTACCTGAAAGCCTTTCATCGTTTTGTAACGAGGAAAAATATCTTTAATCGCACGCGCTAGTACGTGGTGTACACCCGGTAGTCCGTTTGCCGAAGGTGGTCCTTCAAAAAACACATACGGTTTTGCTCCTTCTCGAGAAGTAACCGACTTCTCAAAAACGTCATTTTCTTTCCAGTAGGCAAGTACCTCGCTAGCGATGTTAGGAAGGTCTAATCCTTTATATTCAGTGAACTTAGCGCTCATTTTGTAGTCTTTAAATGTTGTGCGCGAATTTACGAGATTTTTAGGCAATAAAGAAGTGCCTCAAGATGATAACATCTTGAGGCACTTCTTTGAAATTTATTAATGACTAAAGTTTGTAAGCAAGCCCCAGTTGAAACACTGAAGCCTTCACAGAATTTTGATTGGTAAGGCCTCTAAAGTAGCCCAATTCAATCATCATATTCTCTGAAGCTTTATAGCCTATTCTTGCGCTTGCATCAACTCCAATTTTATCATCATCTTGAAATCTAGAAACTACTAGTTCATCACCATTCTTCACTTCCGTTTCGAAATTTAGTGTGTAGGTAATTTGCGGACCAAGAAATAAGCTAAAGTCACTACCAATCTTATATTGTAATAGTATAGGCAGCAGAAGCTTACTCTGTTTTACATTTACATCTTCTTCATTCGCAAAAAATGTAGGGTCGTTTTGATCAAATACTAGAACCTGACTATAATCTATGTCTAGTTTAGCTCCTTGACTACTATAAAGTAATTCTGGTTGTAGCGAGAACTTATCACTGAGGCTAATGTTTATAAAACCACCTGCATAAAAGCCAACCTTGGCATTAAAATCTAAAAAATCATTGTTTGAATCTTCAAATTCATAAACGAGATTAGCGTAATTGAGTCCACCTTTTATACCATAACTTATATCATTTTGAGCATAAGAAACTGCAGCTATAAAAAGGCAAATTGTTAATGAGAAAATTATTTTTTTCATTCTTTTAAATTAAATTTCAAATATAAACTTACACGTGTTTTCCTACTTCAAAACCGTGCTTTCCGAGGTATTGATTTCCAGAATCTATGGCATCTTCCTCCAGTGTAGTTCCCATAGAGTCATTCCAGCGATTAAGGTATCCAAAGAGCGATATCACTCCCAGCATTTCTACAATCTCACCTTCATCCCAGTATTTGTATAATTTCTCCTTGATTTTTGCGTCTACGGCATTTGGTACTTGACTTGCTGCTAGTGAGAAATCAAGCGCAGCACGCTCTGCATCAGAAAAGGCATCGTGTGTGCGATACTCCCAGATGTTATCTAGTTGCTCTTGTTCTGCTCCATAACGCTCTGCAGCACGTATAGCGTGCGCCTGGCAGTAACGACATCCAGTAGCATTACTAGACACCCACGCAATCATACGTTTTAAGGCAGAAGTCACTCGGCCTTGGTTTGCCATCACGGCTTTGTTAAGATTTATAAATGCCCGCGAGATATCAGGACGACGCTGCATGGTAAGTACCGAGTTAGGACAAAAGCCTAGTGTTTCATTAAAAAATAGGGCAAGTTCTTTGGTTGTTTCGTCGTGTTCGGCAGAGAGTGGTGTTACTAATGGCATACTATTTTTTAAGAAGGTTAGTGTTGATTTTATGCTTTCGCGAAAGCAATATAGGCATTTTATCTACCAATTTTGTACCTTCATATTTCAAGCAAAACATACTTAAAATGGCTGGACATACAGTAACTACAATTTATAAACAAGGAATGCAATTTGAGACAGATAGCCCTACGGGTTATAAAGTACTCATAGATACTTCTCCAGAAAATGGAGGTAATAATGACGGGATGGGTCCTAAGGCGATGATGCTTTCTGGTCTTGCGGGATGTACTGGTCTAGATGTGGTGTTTGTACTCAACAAGATGAGGGTAGATGTACCTAAATTTAAAATGGTCGTAAAAGGAGAACTTACAGAGGAGCACCCTAAAACATATCACACCGTATGGCTAGATTATCACTTTTATGGTGATGACTTAAATGAAGAAAAAATACAAAAAGCAGTAACACTCTCTGAAGAGCAATATTGTGGGGTTATGGAAATGTTTAGAAAATTTGCCGATTTGAAAGTAGGCGTACACTATCACGCGCTTTCTGCATTAAATGAAGAGAGCGAAAACTAGAATAATGAAAAAACTATTGAGCTTTCTTTGCATGCTTCCTATAATAGCAACTGCTCAGGATTCAAAAACTTTTACTAGAGATAAAGAATTTTACATACGCGGCAACACTGCCGTGGTGGGTAATAATATATTAAGCAAAGACTCAGAAAAACCATTTAATGATCTCGAGAAAATAAACGATGAGTTTAAAATGCGCTATGTAGACATCGATGATGATCAAAGCACATGGAGTTCAAGCAGCGCTCACTTAGCGTTGAGAGAAGGAGCAAAGGTTGTGTATGCTGGATTGTACTGGTCTGGAACCTATCATGGTGAGCGTAGTGGAAAACGTTTAAAAGACGGTCAGGTTTATCATAAAAAACTAGATGACCGTGCTCATGACATAAGAACCGTAAAGTTAAAACTACCTAGTGGAACTTATGAAAATATACAAGGCTCACTCATTTATGATGGCGAGGATGCAACACATAATTCTATAAGCTCTCGAGCGCCTTATGCATGTATGGCAGACGTTACAGCCTTAATGCAGGGCAGTATTAATGGCCAAGTGACTGTAGCAAATGTAAGTGCGTCTCAAGGTGAAATTATAGGAGGAAGTTCTGCTGGGTGGTTATTATATGTGGTGTACGAAGATGAGACACAGCCATTACAATATGTGACTACCTTTCACGGATTTGAATTTGTAAATAAAAAAGCTGTCGAAGTAGATTTTGGCAATTTTCAATCTTCAGAAAAGGGAGAGTTAGAAACAGCGATTACCATTGGAGCTTTAGAGGGTGACGTGACTTTAGGTCGTGATGAGATTGGTATTTTTGATCCTAAAACGAAGGTTTTTGTTACGCTAGATAATAGCGTGAGAGCATCAAGTAATTTCTTTAATAGTACCATTACAATAAATGACAAAAGAGCCACAAATAGAGTTCCAAATAGTTTAAACACACTAGGCTTTGACCTTGCTAAAATTAAAATACCAACTGCTCAGAATACAATTATAGCAAATAGTACGGGAGGAGTAAAAATGAGATTTAAAACAAGATCAGACCGTTTTTTCTTATTTTTTACTGCATTCCAAACGACGATAAGTGAGCGTTATTATAAAGAGAAAAATAACACCAGCGTTGCTTCTACTGAGCAAGTGGTAACTGAGCAATTACCTAATAAGATGATGACAAACCAGCAGGTAGCTATCGCGGTACCTCCAGATCCAGACGAGCCTAAGCCAGTATATGTGGCACCAGAAGTGGTAAACAAAGAACTTGCCTCGCTACTTGAAAAACCATCGCTTAAGGTTGAAAATATAGGAGCGGGATACTACGTAGTGACTAACGTATTTTCAAACGCTACAAATGCCGAAAACTGGATGGCTATTCTTGCTACAAAAGGTCTCGAGCCACAAATGTTTTTCCGCCCAGATAATAATTACTTTTATGTGTTTGTAGATGCTGGAATGAATGCAGCCGCACTCTATAAAAAACTAGAAGAAGTAAGAACAATGCCCGATTTAAAAGAATCATGGATGCTCAAAATTAATCTTGATTAATGCGTTGGACTTTAAAACCAAAACCAGAAGCACAAAAAGTTACAAACCTCGCCAAAGAACTTGGAGTAGAGGAGCCTATTTCTCGTTTACTCATACAGCGTGACATAGACACGTTTGAAAAAGCAAAACAATTTTTCCGTCCGTCTCTAGATGACTTATATGATCCATTCTTAATGAAAGATATGGATGTTGCGGTAGCACGTATTGAGCAAGCAATAGCTCAAGGCGAAAATATTCTTGTCTTTGGTGATTATGATGTAGACGGGACCACAAGTGTTGCCTTAATGAGTTCTTATCTCGACACTATCCACCCACAAGTGGCGACCTACATTCCAGACCGCTATGCAGAGGGTTATGGTGTTTCTTATATGGGAATAGACTTTGCTGCAGATAATGATATGACACTTATCATCGCATTAGATTGTGGTGTAAAAGCGATTGAAAAGGTGGCTTATGCAAAAGAAAAAGGAATCGACTTTATTATTTGTGATCACCACAGACCAGGTGATCAGCTACCAGATGCGGTTGCAATTTTAGATCCAAAAAGAGAAGATTGCTCATACCCTTATGATGAGTTATGCGGCTGTGGTGTAGGATTTAAATTAATAAGTGCAATTGCGCTTTCGCGAAAGCAAAACTTTGAAGAGCTTCTTCCTTACTTAGATCTTGTTGCTACGGCAATAGGTGCAGATATCGTACCTATCACAGGAGAAAATAGAATCCTTGCTTACCACGGGCTTAATGTAATAAATCATGCGCCTCGAGCAGGTTTTGAAGCCATTATAAAACAAGTCAAAAAGCAAACGCTTACTATTACAGATGTGGTTTTTATCATAGGACCGCGTATAAACGCTGCGGGAAGAATGGTACACGGTAACCATGCTGTAACCTTATTGCGGGAGACAAACCTTGATGCAGCCATCAAATTTGCATCAGAAATAGAGCAATATAACTCCGACCGAAAGGAAGCAGATAAGAGTATCACTCAGCAAGCCCTAGATCAAATTATAGAGAGCAAAGAAGAGGGAAATAAAACCACCGTTGTTTTTCAAGAAGACTGGCATAAAGGAGTGATAGGCATTGTGGCTTCAAGATTAATAGAAACATATTACCGTCCTACCTTAGTGTTTACGAGAAGCGGAGATAAATATGCAGCCTCTGCAAGATCTGTAAAAGGTTTTGACGTGTATAACGCCTTGCATGAATGTGCTGAGCATATAGAGCAATTTGGTGGGCATAAATATGCCGCAGGACTTACATTGGCTCCAGAGCAGTATGAAGCATTTAAAGAAAAATTTGAACAGGTAGTTGCTGCTAGTTGTGATGAGCGATTGCTAGTTCCAGAAATTGCTATTGATTCAGAGATAGACCTTGCAGATATTACGCCTAAATTTCACCGTATTTTAAAACAGTTTGCTCCTTTTGGACCTCAGAATATGTCACCTACATTTATGACTCAAAACCTAATAGACACAGGTTATGGTAAAAAAGTAGGAGCAGATCAAACACACTTAAAGGCCACTGTAATACAAAACAATCGAGGGCAACGTATAGGATGTATAGGTTTTAATCTAGGAGATAAATACGAGCTCATTGAAGATAAAAAAATCTTTAAAGCGGCATATTCCCTTGATGAAAATGAATGGAACGGGAATGTGAGTTTGCAGTTAAGACTTAAGGATATACAATAAATTTGGGTATTTTAGTCTAGAAGCAGGATTCTCTTAAAAGGTTAAATATTGAAAACTTTCTCAGATACTTTACTTCTCAAGAAACTCCTTTAATTCGAAGCCATGCTCATCATATACTCCATAGGTATAATGATGTATCCAGTCACCTAGATTATAATATGTGGAGCGCTCGCCCACTTGGATAGTCATAGGTAAATGACGATGTCCAAAAATAAAAAAGTCAAAATGCTCCGTTTCTAGCTTACGCTTGGCATAGGTAGCCAGCCACTCTTGATTTTCGCCTAGAAACACGTAATCATCATCACCAGAAATGAGTTTATTTTTTACAGACATGTATTGAGCAATTTTCATCCCAATGTCTGGATGTCCCCAGCGAAAAAGCCATTGAAAAAACTTCCCTCTAAACACTTTTTTCATGCGTTTGTAACCCATGTCTCCAGGACCCAAGCCATCTCCGTGACCTAAAAAGAACTTTTTATCATTTATAGTGAAAATTTTTGGATCATGATACACAGGGATGCCTAGCTCATCTTGAAAATAGCCATTCATCCAGAGGTCGTGGTTACCCACAAAAAAGTAAATCTCAATACCTTCGTCACGCATCTCGGCTAGTTTGCCTAGTGTGCGAACAAATCCTTTAGGTACTACAGTCTTGTACTCAAACCAAAAATCAAAGAGGTCTCCCATTAAGAAAATAGCCTGTGCATCCTTGCGTGCCATCTCTAGCCATCGCAAGAATTTACGTTCACGAGGACGACTTTCTTCCATAGTAGGAGCGCCCAAGTGATTGTCACTTGAGAAATAGATTTTCTTTCCTTTTGGGAGTGTTATCTTCATTTAATCTTGATCTGCAGCGTGCCATTCGGCATAGCTGGTTGCCGTTTCAGACAGGCGTAATGAGTGTAATTTTATACTATCTGGTAAAAATGATTGAATTTTTGCAGCAAAGTCTATCACCATCATCTCACTTGTAGGTTGATAGTCTACTAAAAGCACATCATGACCACGGTCAGAAAGCTCTTTTGCAAGCTCTACGTGAGGCGTGTTTTTATTAAAAACGGTAGCGTGATCAAAGACATTTACAATCTCACGATTTACAATTTTCTTTAAATCGCCAAAATCGATAACCATCCCCAGTTTTGCGTTACCTGTATCAGAAATAGGCTGTCCTATCACCGTCACACTTAGTTTGTAACTATGACCGTGCACATTCTTACACTTCCCATCATAGCCGTAAAGTGCATGACCAGTTTCAAATGTAAATTGTTTTGTAATTCTAATTTTTGACATACTATATTATTGGTTTTCGCTTTCGCGAAAATATGAATACCGTAATTAACGTCTTCTTTTAAATTTGTTGTACAAAACTACGATAATCAATACAAGTCCCAAGATGAGGAACAAACCGTTACCGCTTAAAAAGCTCATGAAGTCCATACTATTTCAATTTTAGATTATTAATAACCAACCACTTTACGCACACGATCAAGCACTCCATTTGCTACCTTGGTTGCTTTTTCTGCTCCTACTTTTAGTGCAGCATCTATCTCGTTGAGGTTGTCCATATAATAATGATATTTCTCACGCTGTGTCGCATATCTCTCTAAAATCACCTCATAAACAGCCTGCTTTGCGTGACCATAGCCAAAGTCTGTGCGTTTATAATTTTCGCGTAAGCGGTCTATTTGTTCTGGTGATGCTAGTAATTTATAAAGGTTGAACACATTACAGCCCTCTGTTTCCATAGGTTCTTCCATAGGAGTGCTGTCTGTTTTAATTCCCATAATTTGCTTGCGTAGCTTCTTATCTGTCAAGAAGATATCAATAATATTTCCTTTAGACTTAGACATCTTTGCACCGTCTGTACCTGGAATATACATGGTTTCTTCATTATGACTAGCTTCTGGTAGTACAAAAACTTCCTTGCCAGTAGCTGCATGAAAACGGCTAGCAACATCACGAGTCATTTCTATATGCTGCGCTTGATCTTTCCCCACGGGTACAATCTCTGCATCATACAGTAATATATCTGCGGCCATAAGCATAGGGTAGGTAAATAAACCTGCGTTTACATCTTCTAGACGGTCTGCTTTATCCTTAAAACTGTGAGCAAGTGTAAGTCGCTGGTACGGGAAGAAACAGCTCAAATACCAAGTAAGCTCTGCCGTTTGTGGTACGTCACTCTGTCTGTAAAAAACCGTTTTATTAATATCAAGACCAAAGGCAAGCCACGTTGCTGCTGTACTGTAGGTGTTGTGACGTAGTTGTGCACCGTCTTTTATCTGAGTAAGCGAGTGCATATCTGCAATGAAGAGAAACGCCTCGTTTGCAGGATTATTTGCCATCTCGATGGCAGGGATAATCGCTCCTAATAAATTTCCTAAGTGGGGTGTACCTGTACTTTGTACACCAGTAAGTATTCTTGACATAAAATTAAGTAAAAAGCAAAGTTAACTTTTTCTACGCATTGGCTAGGGCGAATTACCTATTTTTGGCACCATGCATTTTTTAAGAAACATAGCGGTTGCTGTTTGGAAAGTATGGTTTTACTTTTTAATGCTTGTGGTGATACTTATTTTATCGCCACTTCTCATTATAAGTATCCTCAAAGAAACGTGGTACGGAATGTTTTTCCGTCTAGCGCAAATATGGGCTCGTACTATTATGTTACTCATGGGCTTGTTTCCAAAGGTGACTCGTGAAGAGAAATTTGAGCGAGGCAAAGGGTATATGCTGGTGAGTAACCACACCTCTATGATGGATATTCTGTTAATGCTTCATCTTGCAAAAAGTCCTTTTGTATTTGTAGGTAAAGCAGAGCTGGCAAAGCTGCCATTGTTTGGGTTCTTTTATAAGCGCACTTGTATCTTAGTAGATAGAGGTAATGCACGCAGTCGTAAGCAAGTATTTGATCAAGCGCAGCGACGCCTTAGTCAGGGTTTTAGTATCTGTATTTTTCCAGAAGGTGGCGTTCCTAACGATTTGTCACTAGTGCTAGATATTTTTAAAGATGGAGCTTTTAGACTCGCAATAGACCATCATCTTCCTATAGTGCCTATTACCTTTTATGATAATAAGAAGCGATTTCCTTACTCATTTTTCAAAGGAGTTCCAGGAGTGATGAGAGCAAAGGTGCATCATTTTATTTCTACGATAGAGATGACGCAAGATGATAAGAGAGCTTTGAGAGAGCAAACACGCGAGGTTATCTTACATGAATTAACTAAGTAGGATGAGATCGCTTTCGCGAAAGCGTTATAAAACAAATAAAAAACAAAAGGCTCCGTAACCAGCGGAGCCTTTCTTGTTATCATTGCAAGAGCAACGATTACCTAACCAACTAAAAAACTAACCTAATACCAAGTAAACTACACTTGGTATAGCTTCTTTACTAGAACTTATAGCTTACGCCAGTATATACACCTATGTAATATGGCTGAAAATCTACCACCTTATTATCAAAACTATTGAGTTGATATTTAAGTGAAGGTTCTATATTAAATATGACTTTTTTTGTGAATTTATAGTCTAAACCTACACCTAGGTTTGTTGTAAAACTTACTTCATTTACACCATTTGCTGTTCCTAAACTTGTAGTGAGTTGTGATGACTTTAAGACAACGTCATTCTCATTGAGAAATAAAGTGCTTACTCCACCTATAAGAGATAGTCCTACACGTTTATCTGAGATCACATAAATAGCTTCTAGCGGCACTTCTACGTAGCTAAGTTGCTGTTGTAAGGAGCCATTTGAAGATACACCTATTCTCGATATCGCATTATCTGCAGTAAAACTATGTTGAGTAGCGGGATTGTCTAGAATTGCTAACACTTTTGCGTTATCAGTAAAAGAAATGCCTCGCACACTACGACCTAATCCATTTGTCGAAAATGATATTTCATTAGTATTGTAACTTAAGTCTACGTTGCTCACCCCAGTACGTATCTTAAATTTTGGACTTATAGCATAGCTCACTTGAACTCCATAACTTAAATTCACATCACCAGATTTATCATTATCTGCAAACTGTTTGTCTAATCCAGAACCACCAAAATCTCCATAATAAACAGGTGCGGCTACGGCTCCAACGTCCCAGCGCTTCATTTTAGTATTATTATCTACTTGAGCAAGTTTGTCTTCTTGTAGGGTTTCTATTTTCTGAGCTTCGTCTATGAGGTTTTTATTAGGGTTGTTTTCCTCTTCTAATATGGTTACTTGAGCAACTGAATTATTATCTTCTTGAGGAGACACATTATTTTCAACCTCAGCTTTATTAACATTAAGCTGGCTGTTTGTGTTTCCTGTGTTTAGTTGAGGTGAATTTGCTTGATAAGCAATTACCCCAGCGTTTTGCTCAGATGTTGCGAGTTTTGCTTTATTTGGACTGTTTTGAGATCCATTTCTAGAGTTATTGTCGTCTCTTCTAGATGCTGGGTTAGCGCTTTTTGGATTTCTTGAGGTCGTGTTGTTTTTTATACTTGAAGTAATTTGAGATTCATCAGCAGTTACAAACTTATTGCCTTCTTCATTATTTTTTGATACTTGAGGAGTAATTGATGTTGTAGCTGTGTTCTCTTCTAAGACTGCATTTTCATCATTTCTGATTGGAGTATCTACAATCTGTATATTATTTTGACTAGAAGAGTTGATAAATAAACTACCTAAACCAAAAAGTAAAAGAAGTGCTGCAGCTATACCGCCCAACTTCCACCATAATGGGATGACCTTTTTATCTTCTTTTTCTTTTTGTGCTGCAAGAATATTATTCCACACACGGTCACTAGGATGCGATTCAAAATCTTTGAATTTCTCTTGGAATAATCTATCTATGTTCTTCTTCTCCTTCATTATTGTATGTGAGATTTGCTTCTGGGGTTAAACTGGCTCATCTCTATTTTTTCTTTCAATATTCCCCGGGCGCGTGCAAGGTTTGATTTTGAAGTACCCTGAGAAATGGTAAGCAATGTTGATATTTCTTTGTGTGAGTGCCCATCCATTACATAAAGGTTAAAAACCATTCTGTATCTATCTGGAAGCTCTTGTATAATCTTAAGTAGGAAATCGAGAGGAATACTTTCTTCTTCTATCTCAACTTCTACTTCCTTTATATTTTCTTCGTTAACTAGATTAAAGACACCAGACTTACGGTAGCGCTGTAGCGCAGTATTTATAACAACTCTTTTGAGCCACCCTTCAAACGAACCTTTGTTTTTGTACTGACTTACTTTGTCAAAAATGGTCATAAAGGCATCTTGCAGAATATCTTCTGCTTCTGCATAATTAGGAGCATACTTTAAGCATACAGAAAACAAGACGCTCGAGTAGCGGTTGTATAATTCTGCTTGAGCTTTAGGGAGCTTCTTCTTACAGTTCTTTATAAGTTGGTCTTGACTCAACCGGTTGTTTGGTTTTAATGTTCTCATAACAAGATAAGAACAGATATCTATTAAAAGTGCTCATGAGCTACATTGTGATATCATTTATGGACGTCTACTCGTATACTTTCTATAAAATTTTACCTGGTTAACACTACGTAGATGCTAAAAAAATAAAAAGGTTGCGTTTAAAATACAAAAACCTCCCTTATGGGAGGTTTTTATTATCAATATGATATAATTGCTTACTCGTTAGATAATTTGATTGCTTCGTGAATTTTTGTTTCTAGCTCATCCATAAGGTCTGGATTATCTAGTAACAATGCTTTTACAGCATCACGACCTTGACCTAACTTAGTATCTTGATAGCTAAACCATGATCCAGCTTTCTTTACAATCTCATAGTTTACACCTATATCAATAATCTCTCCTACTTTTGAGATTCCTTCACCATACATGATATCAAATTCTGCCATACGGAAAGGTGGTGCAACTTTGTTTTTTACAACTTTAACACGGGTCTTATTACCCATTACATTAGCATTACTATCCTTAATCTGTGTAGAACGACGTATGTCAAGACGTACAGATGCATAAAACTTAAGTGCGTTACCACCAGTTGTAGTTTCTGGATTTCCAAACATTACACCAATTTTCTCACGAAGTTGGTTAATAAAGATTACTGTACAATTAGTCTTGCTAATGGAACCAGTAAGTTTACGAAGTGCTTGAGACATTAAACGAGCGTGAAGTCCCATTTTTGAATCTCCCATTTCTCCTTCAATCTCACTTTTAGGAGTAAGTGCAGCAACAGAATCGACTACAACGATATCAATAGCTCCAGAGCGTATAAGATTGTCTGCGATTTCAAGTGCTTGCTCTCCGTTATCTGGTTGTGATATGATCAAGTTATCAATATCCACCCCTAGCTTTTCTGCATAGAAACGATCAAAAGCGTGCTCTGCGTCAATAAATGCCGCAATTCCTCCAGCTTTCTGAGCCTGAGCGATGGCATGTAGTGTTAAGGTGGTTTTACCAGAAGATTCTGGTCCATAGATTTCAATCACACGACCTCTAGGATATCCTCCTACACCTAAAGCAACATCTAGCCCTAGAGAACCCGTTGGTATAGACTCTACATCCACGATAGCTTGATCTCCCATTTTCATCACGGCTCCTTTACCGTAAGTCTTGTCTAGCTTGTCTAGGGTGAGTTTAAGGGCTTTTAATTTTGCATCTTTTTCACTACTCATATCTTCAGTTTTGTATTGTAAATTTAATTGTTAAATAATGGGTAAACAAGGTACGCTTTCGCGAAAGCGAAATATTTTTAACATAATTCTTATCGATGAAGACGCAACCATTTAATTATTATTGCATCTTCGCAATGAGAATAAGTCTAACGCATACCAAACACATTATTCCCGACGTTTTGCCAAAGATACTAAAATTTGGAATCTTTACTAAAATTAGGAAGGCCACAGCTACAAAGTATTAAACAAATTACGACGACATTAAATAAAATGTAAACCTGAATTAGCCAAAATTCACAAAAAAATGCCCGCAGGATAGACCTCCGGGCATTTTTTGTACCCTTAATTCAAAGACTTATATTTGCCGAAGAAATAATTCTTTTAACTTAAAACGAAGGTATAGCATGCAACTGTACAACAAATTAAGCGCAAAAGAGAGAGCACAGCTTATAGAAGAGGCGGGAGAAGAACGCCTTACACTCTCTTTTTACCAGTATCATAAGATTGGAAACCCAGAACTTTTCAGAAACCACCTTTTTGTGGCTTGGGATGAGATGGAAGCCTTGGGACGTATTTATGTGGCAAACGAGGGAATAAATGCCCAGATGTCTGTTCCAGCCAAAAAATTCACAACATTTAAAGCCTTTCTTGACGGAATAAACTTCCTAGAGAATGTACGTCTTAATATTGCGAGAGAGCAAGACGATAAATCATTCTTAAAACTCAAAGTAAAAGTGCGTAATAAGATTGTTGCAGATGGACTAGTAGATGAAACTTTTGATGTAACAAACAAAGGAGTTCATGTAGACGCTTCTACTTTTAATGAACTTATAGAAGACGAGAATACAGTACTCGTTGATATGCGTAATCACTATGAGAGTGAGATAGGGCATTTTAAAAATGCAGTCACTCCAGATGTAGATACCTTTAGAGATAGTCTTGACATCATTGAAGAAGATCTAAAAGATCATAAGGAGGATAAAAAACTTGTGATGTACTGTACGGGTGGTATACGTTGTGAGAAAGCAAGTGCTTATTTTAAGCACAAAGGTTTTAAAAATGTTTTCCAGCTAGAAGGAGGAATCATTGAGTATGCTCGCCAGGTAGAAGCAGAGAAGCTTGATAATAAGTTCAAGGGTAAGAATTTTGTGTTTGATCACCGTCGTGGAGAGCGTATCTCAGACGATGTTATCTCAAATTGTCACCAGTGTGGTACTCCTTGCGATGAGCATGTAAACTGTGCAAATGAAGCTTGCCACTTACTTTTTATACAATGTGAGGAATGTGCAAAGGCTAATGAAAACTGCTGCTCTACGGAGTGTGCAGAGATTAATGCACTGCCATACGAAGAGCAAAAGAAATTACGTTCTGGTAAAGGAAATAGTAATAAGATTTTTAAGAAAGGTAGATCAGAAAAGCTGGCTTTTAAGAAGTAATCAATAGAAAAAGAATCTGTTGATTTTGATTTTGGAAAAGGCGCTATAGATTACCTATCTTTATCGATAGTTCATTTTGAACATAAATATAACGCGTACACGCATCTGTTACTCTCTTAACGATTGATATGGAGCGGTGTACATTTAAATATACAAAATATGGCATGTGGCAGTTGTGGCACAGGTGAAGACGGATCTCCTAAAGGTTGTAAAAACAATGGAACCTGCGGAACCGACGGATGTAATAAACTTACAGTCTTTGACTGGCTTTCTAATATGTCCCTTCCTGATGGACAAGAAGCTTTTAACTACGTAGAAGTACGTTTTAAAAATGGACGTAAAGATTACTATAAAAACGAAGAAAAAGTTACCCTAAGTATAGGTGATATTGTAGCGACTCAAGCAGAGTCTGGCCACGATATTGGAATGGTAACCCTTACTGGTGAGCTTGTGCGAGTGCAAATGAAGCGCAAGAAAGTAAGGCAAGACACTCCAGAAACACTTAAAATCTATCGCAAGGCATCACAGAGAGATATAGATATCTGGACTACTGCTCGTGAGAGGGAAGAAAGTATGAAGGTGCGTGCTAGACAGATAGCGATACGTCTAGATCTCCAAATGAAAATATCAGATATTGAGTTTCAAGGAGACGGTTCTAAAGCGACATTTTATTATACGGCAGAAGATCGTGTAGATTTTCGCCAACTCATAAAAGAATTTGCTCAAGATTTTCGCACTCGTATTGAGATGAGACAGATAGGTCTTCGTCAGGAAGCGGCACGTCTGGGTGGTATAGGTTCTTGTGGTCGCGAACTTTGTTGTTCTACATGGTTAACAGATTTTAGGTCTGTAACTACGAGTGCTGCTAGATACCAGCAATTATCACTTAACCCGCAAAAGCTTGCTGGACAATGTGGGAAATTGAAGTGCTGTCTTAATTATGAGCTAGATGCTTATATGGATGCGCTCAAAAGTTTTCCAAAAAGTGAGACAAAATTATACACTCAAAAAGGAACTGCAGTTTGCCAGAAAATTGACATTTTTCAAGGGCACTTGTGGTATGCTTACGAGGGAGAATGGATGAACTGGCATAAGCTTACGACAGATCATGCAAATGAAATTATAGCTGCAAATAAGAAGAAAGAACCGGTTGCAAGCCTAGAAGAATTTGCTGCCGAACTTATAGAAGAAACAGTAATAGATTTTGGTAATGTGGTAGGTCAAGATAGTCTTACTCGTTTTGACAAGCCTAAAACTACAAACAAGCGACGCAATAGTCGTAAGAGAAAACCTGCGGGTAACGGAAACAAGCCTCAAGGAGATAGACCAAAAGCTAAGGATAGAACTCCCAGAAAACCCAATCAAGATGGTGCAAAAGGTCCAAGACCTGCAGCAAAGAAAGGACCAAAACCTCAAGCAAAGGGACCTAGACCAGAAGGTAAAGGCCCAAAGCCTCAAGCAAAAGGCCCAAGACCTGAGGGTAAAGGACCTAGACCTAAAAGCAGAGGCCCAAAGCCGAAAGCTCAGGGAGGAAAAGCTAAAGATGCAACGAGCCAAAATCCAACTCAAGAAGGTCAAAAGTCTGGAGGATCAAAGCCTGCAAATAAAAATAAAAGGCGTCCTCAAAAACCAAAACCTAATGCGTAACGTATTACTATTGATACTCATTATTTTATGTGTTTCATGTGATTCAAAACAAGTGTATCATTCATACACGTCGTTAGGTAGCTCATGGAATATTAATGAACCTGTGGTGTTAGAAGTAAACGAGCTTGATAGCGTGCCATTATATAATGCATTCATTACCGTTCGTAATAATAATCAATACCCATACAGTAATCTTTTTTTGATTACAGAGATGCAGTTTCCGCAAGGGCGTACGTATACCGATACCCTCGAGTATGAAATGGCAAATCCAGATGGAACGTGGATGGGTACTGGTTTTGGAGATATTAAAGAAAGTAAATTGTTGTATAGAGAAGGAGTACGCTTTCGCGAAAGCGGAACCTACACATTTACTATAGAGCACGCAGTAAGAAAAAACGGAAACATCGCTGGAGATGCCTATCTAGAAGGAATTACCGAAGTAGGATTACGTATTGAAAAGCAAGAATAAACACATCATAATGGCAAAACAAACACCTCCAAAAAAAGTTGCAAAAAAAAGCGACGGAGATTACAGTAAATATATTTCTTGGTTTTGGCGACTATTTGCAGGAGGAGTCACACTGGCAGTACTATTATTTTTACTAGCGAGTTGGAATGTTTTTGGAACACTCCCCACCTTTGAAGAACTTGAAAACCCAGAAAGTAACCTTGCTACAAAAATCATCTCTGTTGATGGAAAGCAGCTAGGTACTTATTACAATGAAAATAGGACTCCTATTAAATATGATCAATTACCACAGAACCTTGTCGATGCACTAGTTGCAACAGAAGATGAGCGTTATTATGAGCACTCTGGTATAGACTTTAGAGGTACGGCCAGAGCGATGGCTTATCTTGGTAAAAACGGTGGTGCAAGTACAGTAACACAACAGCTTTCTAAGTTGTTATTTTCAAATCCTCCTAGCTCCACGCTAGAGCGGCTTCTGCAGAAGGCAAAGGAATATGTAATTGCAACAAGGCTGGAGCGCCAGTATACAAAGCAAGAAATCATTGCGATGTATCTTAATAAATTTGACTTTCTTTTTAATGCTATTGGTATAAGCTCTGCCGCTCGTATTTACTTTAATAAAGATGTAAAAGATCTTGATTTGCATGAAAGCGCTGTTTTTGTAGCAATGCTTAAGAATCCAAGACAGTATAATCCATACCGTGAGATATCTAAGGAGAAATCACTAAGAAGGCGCAATCAAGTCTTCAAGCAGATGGAAGTAAACGGAATGATCACAACTGCCGAAAAAGATTCCCTCACAGCATTACCTATGGAAGTAAAGTTTACTCCAGAAGGACATGCAGATGGAACGGCAACGTACTTTAGAGAAAATCTTAAGAAATTCATGGCTTCATGGATTAAAGAGAATCCTAAAGGAGAAGACGCAGAGGGTAATACCACATATTATAATATTTACCGTGATGGTCTTACAATAACGACAACTATAGATTCTCGTATGCAGAAAATGGCAGAAGATGCTGTTGCTGCGCATATGCCAAGATTACAAGCCGAGTTTGATAGACAAAACGAGAAAAACAAAACAGCGCCTTTTAGAGATATCGAAGAGGAGGATGTGGAGCGCATTTTTAATAATGCTATAAAAAGCTCATCTCGCTGGCGAAAACTCAAAGCGCAAGGAAAAACAGATGCTGCAATTAGAAAATCATTTGATGTAAAAACAGATATGACCATTTTTACATGGGCAGGAGATGTAGATACATTAATGACTCCGCGTGATTCTATACGTTATTACAAGAAGTTTTTACGTACAGGGATGATGTCTATGGTACCTCAAACTGGAGAAGTGCGCGCGTGGGTAGGTGGTATTAATATGAACCACTTCCAATACGATCACGTACAATTAGGAAAACGCCAGGTAGGATCTACCTTCAAACCTTTCTTATATGCAACAGCAGTAGATCAATTGCATTTATCTCCATGTGATACATTGCCAAACACACTTTATACTATACCTGCGGGAGCGCACGGAAATACAAAGAACTGGACTCCAGAAAACTCTGGAGGTGAGATGGGTGGTATGATTACAATGAAAGAGGCACTTGCTCAATCTGTAAATACAATTTCTGCTAGGCTCATGGATAAAGTAGGGCCACAGCCTGTATTAGACTTAGTAAGCAAGCTAGGGATAGATACGAAGGATATTCCAGTAGTACCTTCTATCGCGCTGGGAACAGCAGATTTAAGTGTGTATGAAATGGTATCTGCATACGGAGCTTTTGCAAATCAAGGGGTATATGTAAAACCACAGATTGTAAGTACCATACAGGATAAAAATGGAACAGTTTTGTATCAGCATGTTCCAGAAACTCGAGATGTTTTAAGTGCAGAGAGTGCTTACGTGACACTACAGTTAATGGAAGGAGTGACGCGCTCAGGTTCTGGAGCAAGATTACGTCACACATGGCGTAAAGATGCAATATATCGTAATGCCGTTACGGGTTATCCATACGGTTTTGATAATGCAATAGCTGGTAAAACAGGTACTACACAAAATCAAAGTGACGGATGGTTTATGGGTATTGTGCCTAATCTTGTGACTGGAGTTTGGGTAGGTGGTGATGATCGCGCAGTTCACTTCCCAGGCATAGGTTATGGTCAGGGAGCAACAATGGCATTACCTATCTGGGGAATGTATATGAAAGAGGTATACAAAAATGAGGATCTAGAGATTTCTAAAAGCGAATTTTCAAAACCTAGTAACTTAACAATCACAACTAATTGTGATGATTATAAGAGTTCTGGTGTAAGCGACGAGCTTCCAGATGAGCTGGATTTTTAATAGTATAATACATACATAATTATAAAGAGTGCGAGCAATCGCGCTCTTTTTTTTGGATTCATTTTTAGATGTTCAATTACGCTTTCGCGAAAGCGTAATTCAATACAAAATCCGTACTTTTAGTACTTATAAACTAAGAATATGATAACAAAGAAAGTGACTGGAGTAGACGCCGCACTAGAAGGTGTTGAAAGTGGAATGACATTGATGCTTGGAGGTTTTGGTCTCAGCGGTATTCCAGAAAATTCTATAGCTAAACTAGTAGCTCTTGATGTCAATAATCTCACCTGTATTTCTAATAATGCCGGAGTGGATGATTTTGGACTAGGGCTGTTGTTACAGAAAAAGCAAATAAAGAAAATGGTTTCTAGCTATGTGGGTGAAAACGCCGAGTTTGAACGCCAGATGCTTAGCGGTGAGCTTGATGTAGAGCTTATACCACAAGGAACCCTTGCAGAGCGATGTAGAGCAGCGCAAGCAGGATTTCCAGCAATATATACACCAGCAGGATACGGAACAGAAGTAGCCGAAGGAAAAGAAACAAGAGAATTTGACGGGAAAATGTATGTGCTAGAACATGCTTTTAAAGCAGATTTTGCTTTTGTAAAGGCATGGAAAGGTGACGCTGCAGGTAACTTAATATTTAAAGGGACTGCAAGAAACTTTAATCCTAATATGTGTGGGGCAGCTACTATAACTGTTGCAGAGGTGGAAGAGCTTGTGCCGGTAGGGACACTAGATCCTAATCAAATACACATCCCAGGGATTTTTGTACAACGTATTTTCCAAGGAGAAACCTTTGAAAAGAGAATAGAACAACGCACCGTTAGAACAAGAGACTAATTATGGCTTTAGATAAAAATCAAATTGCACAACGCATTGCAAGAGAAGTACAAGATGGGTATTATGTAAACCTAGGTATCGGTATTCCTACACTTGTTGCAAACTATGTACGTGAAGACATTGACGTAGAGTTTCAAAGTGAGAATGGAGTTTTAGGGATGGGGCCTTTTCCGTATGATGGAGAAGAGGATGCAGATATTATAAATGCTGGAAAGCAGACTATTACCACCTTGCCTGGGGCAAGCTTTTTTGATAGTGCTACTAGTTTTAGTATGATACGTGGTAAACACGTAGACCTTACCATTCTAGGTGCTATGGAAGTTGCAGAAAATGGTGATATCGCAAACTGGAAAATACCAGGTAAAATGGTAAAAGGTATGGGAGGTGCAATGGATCTCGTGGCAAGTGCAGAAAATATTATTGTAGCCATGATGCATACTAACCGTGCAGGAGAATCAAAACTTTTAAAAAAATGTAGCCTGCCACTAACTGGTGTAGGATGCGTGAAAAAGATTGTGAGTAACCTTGCAGTGTTAGAAGTCACTGAAGCAGGGTTTAAACTGCTCGAGAGAGCTCCAGGAGTGTCTGTAGAAGAGATTCAGGCAGCAACCGAGGGAGCATTAATTGTAGATGGCGATATTCCAGAAATGAAGTTTTAATATACTTCAATCTAGTAAAACATAGTCTCCGATTATCTTATAAACCATTAAAAGTGGTTTTGAGATAGTTGGAGATTTTTTATTAGAGAAACTTTGTGGTCGTATTCTCTTCTTAAGATCACACAGATTTTATGCTTCTTGCGAGCTAATTTCCATTCATAAATAAGTAGCAATCCTTAGTCTTGTAGTTGAGGATATAGAGGCTCTAGTGATTAATTGACTCGATTTACAACGCTAGTCTAGAAATAGTTTTAATAAGTCTTATATCTCTATTCAATAGGTGTCAAAAATAGAGGGTACTTACATTTTGATTTCATTAAAATAGAGAATATTCTTACAAAAAGTGCTATCGCTTAATCATGAAATTCAAAAGAGGCTTTGCTTTACTATAATTTAAAATTGCGCTCAAACCACGTTTAAAAACTCAATAATTCGATGAAATACACAATATTTTAACATTTCAAAATATTTTCTTAATCAAAATCCTTGCAGATGTCTAATTTTATAGTATTTTAGCAGTCCCCCAAATCAAGTAATTGATTTCGATTAAATGCTAAGTAAGTTCGTTAATGAGCGAAGTAATTTAGTTTTATAGTATGACTTAAACGTATAAGAGTGTTTTAAGTTATGATTTGTTAGAAATCCGCGGGGGGAGCCCTGCGGATTTTGTTTTAAACCTCATTTGTCTTTCATCCCTACTATGGAAAAAATAACAAACTCTACGCGATCATTTGTCTCTGGCGTAAAACATGCTGCAGATTTTACAACAAATTGTGCTAGGCTAGCAAAGAAAGTATTTCTATTTATGATCTAGTAACTCTTACATTCCTTTGGGAATAGCATGAATGAGTTTTTGAGTGTACTCTTTTTCGGGTTGTTCATAAATATGATCTGCATCCCCTATTTCTTCTATTTTACCTTTATTCATAACCACTAGCTGGTCAGACATGTATTTTACTACGGCGAGATCATGCGATATAAAAATATAGGTAAAGCCAAAATCTGTTTTAAGTTCATTAAGAAGGTTAAGCACTTGTGCTTGTACGGATATATCTAGCGCACTTACAGACTCATCACAAATAATTAATTTAGGATTTACAGCAATAGTACGAGCAATCCCTATGCGTTGTCGCTGCCCTCCAGAAAACTCATGAGGATAACGATCATAATGTGATGCTTCTAGTCCCACTCGTTCTAGCAACTCTAGCACGCGCTGCTTTCTCATAGATTTAGAATCGTAAAGTTTATGGACTTCCATAGGCTCTATAATGGCTTGACCTACAGTGAGCCTGGGGTTAAGAGAGGCAAAAGGATCTTGAAAAATGATTTGTATTTCCTTTCTTAAACTTCTCAGCGCTGCTCCACGCATTTCATTAATAGCCATTCCTTTGTACAAAATGGTTCCTGCAGTAGCTTTATCTAATTGCAAGATGGCATTTCCCAGGGTAGATTTACCACAACCAGACTCGCCTACAAGTCCTAAGGTTTCTCCCTCATAAATAGAGAATGAAACATCATCCACCGCTTTAAAGGCAATATCTTCAGCGAAGATGCCGGCACTAGAAAAGTATGCTTTTTCTACATTAATCACCTCTAGTAAAGGTGGTTGTGCATACAGATTTCTTAAATGTTCGGCTCTTTCAGATTTTGTTTCGGCTTTAGAAAGTGGTTTTTTATCTAGGTAATCTTTTATCGTTGGTAACTTTTTCAGTCGTTCATCTAGAGACGGTCTTGCACTTAATAATGCTTTTGTGTACTCATGTTGTGGGTTTGAAAATAACGCTTTCGCGAAAGCGTACTCAACAATATCTCCTTTATACATCACAGCAACCCTGTCTGCAATCTCGCTCACTAAGGAAAGGTCATGAGAGATGAAAATAATACTCATCTGATTTTCTAACTGCAATTCCTTAAGTAATACTATAATCTCTTGCTGAACGGTAACATCTAGGGCAGTAGTAGGCTCATCTGCAATAAGGATTTTAGGCTTACAAGCGATAGCCATCGCAATCATTACACGTTGTTTTTGACCTCCCGAAATCTCATGAGGATAGGCGCTATAAATCTTTTCTACAGCGGGCAGCTTTACCTTTTCAAATAAGCGTAGGGTTTCTTCCTTTGCAGATTTTCGGTTGAGCGAAGTATGTTGTAAAAGAATTTCTACCACTTGCTCACCGCAACGCATTGACGGATTGAGACTACTCATAGGTTCTTGAAAAATCATGGAGATTTCATTACCTCGTATTTTCTGAAAATCCTTTTCACTAGTATCTAGTAATGATTGATTTTCAAAAACTATGGTGCCTTCAATAAGCGTGTTTTTCTTAGGTAAAAGCCCTAGAATGGCGAGTGATGACACACTCTTTCCAGACCCTGATTCACCCACAATAGCAAGAATTTCATTTTTATAAAGATCAAATGAAATGTTATGTATTACTTCTTGTACTTCCCCTTGCTGTTTAAAGGATATAGATAGTTGGTCTACAGTAAGGATTTTTTGTGGCTGCATACTTCAAAAATACGATTTCTTACGGTCTGTTTTTAAAAGGATACATCGCAATTTGTAACACAAAAACGAGCTTGATTTGAGACTTTTTATAGTTATCATAATATTTCAAAACATCATTAAATGTATTCAGCTATAGAAAATGAGTAGTTCTTGTTTAGGGATTCATCCAGTTCTTCACACAAATCGTATTTCTTAAAAAAACCTTAAAAATTTTTGTGTAGTTCGTCGAAAAAATTATGATTTCTTTACTGAAATGACGTCATTTACTGGGTAAGCATATAATTTTAGCAAAATAAATGCTAAATAATGTGTTTTATTAAGATTTCCCTATAATTAATTTAGAACTACAGTATGAAGAAAATCTACTCCTTTTTCCTAATGACTATTCTATTAGGAACCGCCGTTTATGCACAGACCAGTGTGGACGGAATCGTCCAAAATTATCTAAGTAGCAATGCAGAAGAAGTTGGCTTGAAGTCTACAGACGTTGCTCAATGGAAAATTACTGATATTGTTCCTTCTCTCAATCCTGAAATACAGCACGTTTATGTAAAACAAATGTATCAAGGTATTCCAGTACAAAACGGAACATACAAACTCACCGTAAGAGATGGTAAAGTTACCTACGAGATAAACCAGTTTGCAAAAGATGTTGCTCAAAAAGCTGCTGGAGCATCACTTTCACTGTCTCCAGAAAACGCAATCTTAAAGGTTGTGAATGCTCATAGTCTTAAGACACCAAGCAATCTAGGAGTTACAAAATCTTCTGGTAATCTTCTTGAATATGCAAATTCTGGAATAAGCTTAGAGCCTATTAAAGTAGAAAAAACATACCTAGCAATAGGTGATAAAATGCACCTTACTTGGAATGTATCTCTTTACCAACTTGACGCGCAACACTGGTGGAATGTAAATGTAGATGCATCTACAGGAGAAATCCTTAAAACCACAGACTGGGTGATTTCTTGTTCTTTTGAAGATCCTAATCACACAGAGCATGGTCATACAACTACAGAAGAGCCAGTAGTAAATTATGGGCCGCGCAGTGCTACTGAAGCGAGCTATACCGCAGCTGCAGTAGGTGGTGGTTCTTATAACGTATTTCCGCTAGGGATTGAAAGCCCTAGTCACGGTAACCGTGTGGTAGTTACAGATCCAGCAAATGCTAATGCATCTCCTTATGGATGGCACGACACAAACGGATCTGCTGGTGCAGAGTTTACAACAACGCGTGGTAATAATGTACTCGCGCAAGATGATACTAATGGTAATAATGGAACAGGTACAAGTCCTAATGGAGGAAGTGCTCTTAACTTTGATTTTAGCCTTAATTTAAATAACACTCCATCTACTTTCTTACCAGCAGCTACTACAAACTTATTTTACTGGAATAATATCATGCATGATGTATGGTACCAATATGGTTTTACAGAGGCGGCAGGTAATTTTCAAGAAAATAACTATGGTAAAGGCGGAGCAGGAAGTGATTCTGTAAATGCAGATGCTCAAGACGGCAGTGGGACTAACAATGCAAACTTTGCAACACCACCAGATGGTCAAAACCCTAGAATGCAAATGTTTTTATTCACAAATCCTACCCGTGATGGTGATTTTGACAACGTAATTATTGCACATGAGTACGGTCATGGTATTTCTACACGTCTCGTAGGAGGACCTGGTACAAACGCATTAGGAGGTTCTGAACAAATGGGTGAAGGATGGTCAGACTGGTTAGGTATGGTAATGACTATACGTCCAGGAGATACGAGAGATACCGCTAGAGGAGTAGGAACCTATGCAATAGGACAGCCTACAACAGGGGCAGGAATACGTCCTACGAGGTATGCTACAGACTTTGCTGTTAATGGAACAACATACAGTGACGTTCCGGGATTAGTAGCACCACACGGAGTGGGATATGGTTTTGCAACTATTCTTTGGGACATGACTTGGGATCTTATTGATCAAGAAGGATATGACCCTAATCAATATAGTGGTAATGGAGGTAATAACATCGCAATGTCACTTGTAATAGAAGGACTTAAAAACACTGCAAATAATCCAGGATATGTTTCTGGTCGTAATGGAATCCTACAAGCAGACCAAGATCTTTACGGAGGTCAGTTCAACTGTTTAATATGGGATGCTTTTGCTAGACGCGGAGTAGGTGTAGATGCCGTAGAAAATAGCAACGGAGGAACAAACACAAATTCAGATCAGGTAGTATCATTTACAAGTGGATGTTCTGGACCACCAGCGCCAGTATCTTGTACTAGTACCGTAGCGTCGTTCCCGTATGCTGAAGGTTTTGAAAACACAATTGGAGCTTGGTCTCAAGACACATCAGATAATATTGACTGGACAGTAAACTCATCTGGCACGCCATCTTCTGGTACAGGACCAGCAGCTGCAAATGAGGGATCATTTTACATCTATGTAGAAGCATCTGGTGACGGTGCAGGATTTCCAACTAAGACAGCAACTTTAAATTCTCCTTGTTTTGATCTTACAGGAGTAAACGGAGCAGAAGTAACATTTAGTTACCAGATGACAGGTAGTGCTGTTGGGACTGTACGTCTTGAAGGAAGAGATGATGCAACGCAAACATGGGATGAATTATGGGTGCAATCTGGAGATAAAGGAGCGGCTTGGCTAGATGCAACCGTAAGTCTTGCATCTTATGATGGAGCCACACAATTACGTTTCCGTGCTACTACTGGAACTTCATGGCAGGGTGATATTGCTATTGATGGCTTTGCTATTGATGGTACTGCTCCGGCAGATACTCAAGCACCTACTGCGCCTACTAATCTTGCAGTAACAGATGTTACTACAACATCTGTAGCTTTATCATGGACAGCAGCTACAGATAATGTGGCAGTAACGGCATATGATGTCTTCCAAGGAACTAATAACCTAGGAGAAGTAACAGCTACTTCTGCAAACATAACTGGATTAGTAGAAGGAACTACGTATCAATTTACGGTTCGCGCCAAAGATGAAGCAGGTAATATCTCAGGAAATAGTAACACCGTAAGTGCGACAACTGATACTACTGCACCACCTAGTGGATGTGTAGGTACAGCAAGTGCTCCATATAGTGAGAGTTTTGAGTCAGGACTAGGTCAGTGGTCACAAGCTACAGGAGATGATATAAACTGGACACGCGATGCTTCAGGAACCCCTTCAAGTGGAACAGGGCCAGCATCTGGAGCTGATGGGTCTTTCTATTTATATGTAGAAGCTTCTGGTAACGGAACAGGTTTCCCTAACAAAAGAGCGATTATAAACTCACCTTGTTTTGATCTAACAGGAGAAACAGAAGCAAACTTTACATTTGATTATCACATGTTTGGATCAACAGACGGTGGTCGTATAGATCTTGAAGCAAGTGCAGATGGAGGTACGACATGGACAAGCCTTTGGAACCAAACTGGAAACCAAGGTAACCAGTGGAATGCTGTAACAATCAATCTTGATGGATACACTGGCGGAACAGTGCAATTACGTTTCAACCGTATTACTGGAAGTACATGGCAATCTGACGTTGCTATTGATAATGTAGTACTATCTGCCGGAGGTGGAGGAGGTGACACAGGTGCGCCATCTGGATACTGTGCATCAAATGGAAATAATACCAATGATGAGTATATACAACGTGTACAAATAGGAAGTATTAATAATGCAACCGGAGCATCTGCTGGCGGTTACGGAGATTTTACAAGCCTTTCTACAACATTAGGAAGTAGTAATACAATCACAATTACTCCAAGATGGACGGGAACTGTATATAATGAAGGGTATGCAGTATTTGTAGACTGGAACCGTGATGGAGATTTTACAGATGCAGGAGAGATTGTATACACTAGAGCAGCAACATCTGCTACTCCAATAACAGGAACATTTAGCGTGCCTTCTGGAGCATCTCAAGGAGCAACGAGAATGAGAGTTTCTATGAAGTATAACGGGATCCCTACAGCTTGTGAGAGTTTCCAGTATGGAGAAGTAGAGGATTATATTGTAAATGTGGTGAGTAGTGCTGGATTTGGAGCAAATGATGCTCAGAGCAGTCTAACCGAAGCAGCAGGAAGTGGAGAATTCTCTATATTCCCTAATCCTGTAACTCGCGGAGAGCTTTCAATTAACTTAAACGGCACAGAAGCAACTGCTGTGACTATCTATAATCTATTAGGGCAGGTAGTACACAAAGGTAATTTTGAAAACACACTTGATGTTTCAAGATTAGAGACTGGTGTTTATATTCTTGAAGTGGAAACTGCAACTACAAAAATGGTAAAACGTTTTATTAAGAAATAGTATTCATTTCTTAGTGTAGTAGACTATAAAGAAAAGCCCGATATCAAATTGATATCGGGCTTTTTCTATGTGAATAATTACGCTTTCGCGAAAGCGTACTCAACTTAATAAAACAACATTATCACTTATTGAGAAATTTCTTAAATGCTTCTGTGGTGTATATTTTCCAGATACCTAGTATTCCTGCAATGACCTGTAAAAACGTACCGCCACTTAATAATCCTGGTGCTAATGGCCAGTGCATAACCTTAAATAGAGCACCTAATACAGTGCAAATGAGCCCTAGAATAAATATGGTTAAAATGTGTTTTACCTTCATGATGAGTAGTAATTAGTTATACAGAAATGATTTCACTCTCTTCGAGTAGTTTCTCGTTGCGCAGCCTCAATACAATTTGAGCAACAGCAACGGTATCTTTTTCACAATATACTACAATACGTTTGATATCCTTTTCTTCGTAATAAACTGCCCTTACCTGGCTGCCATCTATGTCATCCTTGGGAGAAGGAATACCGAGAATTTTTGTGAGCAGTTTTAAAGAAGTGTAGTGTTTATAATCTCCAAACTTCCATAAATCTAAGGTGTCAATGTGAGGTATCTCCCAAGGTTTTTTCCCAAAGAGGTTAAGCTTATGAGGCAATGTAACGCCATTTATAATCATCCTACGAGCGATATATGGAAAGTCAAACTCCTTACCATTATGGGCGCAAAGAAGGTGATGCTTGCCATTAAAATGCGTTTCTAGTAAGGTTTTAAAATCATTGAGGAGAATTGCTTCATCATCTCCGGCAAAAGAGGTGGTTCTAAATCTCTTGCCTGCTACACTAGCGTTAAAATAACCTACAGAAATACACACGATTTTTCCAAACTCTGCCCATATCCCAGCGCGTTCATAAAAAGTCTCTGGAGTGTGCTCATCTTTGCGCAAATACTTTGTTTTATCTGCATAAAGGAACTTTTCAGTTTCATCAAGATCATCATAAGAAGCATGCTGAGGTACAGTCTCAATATCAAGAAAAAGAATATGTTCTAGTTGTAGCGTATCTATCATTTATATTTAAAGTAATTTGTGTGAAGCCTCATAGATATTTATTTAAACTGATAAAGCTATAAAAATTAACTATTTATTGAAAATCAGTAAGTTAAGATACAATAAAATTTGAATGTATATATTACTGTAAGCTTTGAGTCATCTCATAAGTAGCATCAATGTAATCATAAAAGTCTTGCGTAAATGATGCCCTAGGGGTAAATGCTCCTCGCTTATGCCCTAATCTTACAATGATTAGGTTGTCTTCGGGAATCGTGATTACATATTGACCTAAAATCCCACGCATTGCAAATATTTTTTTATCCCTGTAATTACTTAGCCAAAATCCATAACCATAATGATCATCCTCTTGAAATCGTGGGGTTATACTAGTAGATACAAACTTTGGGTCTAATATTTGTTTGCCATTCCATTTTCCTTGATTCATATATAATTTTCCAAAACGAGCAAAATCTCGCGCATTACTGGCTATACAGCAATATGTTTTTGCAAGTCTATTGTTTTTATCATCTACTTGCCATAGCGCGTTTTGTTCCATTCCCATAGGTTTCCAGAAATTTTGAGAGAGATACTGAGCTAGTGGCTGCCCTATAGCTTCCTGAATAACCATCCCAAGTAATTGTGTATTGCCACTTAAATATTTTACAGACTGACCTGGGGTTTCAGTGACTTTAAGATTAAGAATTGTTTCGGCGAGATTATCATCATAATAAGACCTTGCAGTAAGACTGAATGGGCTTGTATAACTTTCATTCCAGTTAAGACCAGAGGCCATGGAAGATAGGTCACCCACTGTCATTGCGCTATCTGAAAATTGAGGAAAAAAATCACCCACTGGTTGATTAAGATCTTTTATAAAGCCATCTTTTATTGCCTTTCCCAGCATAGCACTTGTAATACTTTTTGCCATTGAGAAGGAATTTGTTTGAGAGCTAGGGCTATAATCTTCTTCGTATTTTTCATATACGATGCTGTCATTTTTAATGATAAGGAAAGCAACTGTACCTAACTCATCATTAATTTCAGTAAGCTCGCTAGTAGCATTTATGGTGTTATAGGCATCATGCTGCTCCCATGGTTGTACAGTACCATTTTGTATAATGTCATTTTCAAAACTAGGATAATCATCTATATAAGCAGTTGTGTGGCCTGTCATATATACCACTCGTACCCCTTTTAGGATGTAATCATAATCAGTAATATATAAGCCAGCCACGATAAGTGCGAATATTAGGACGAGACCTTTAATTGTTTTCTTTAAATATTTCATAATGTTATATAGGGATGGGAAAATGATTTTTTGCTTTCGCGAAAGCGAGATTGAAACCTTTACCTCAAAACAACGAACCCTGAGTAACGGGACTTTCATGTTCAAGCAGCCATTTTTTACGATGTAATCCGCCAGCATAACCCGTTAGAGAGCCATCGCTGCCTATCACGCGATGACAAGGAATGATTATAGAAATGGGGTTCTTACCATTTGCGCTTGCTGCTGCACGTATTACTTTAGGGTCGCCTAGCTGTTTTGCCATCGCTAGATACGAGGTTGTTTTTCCAAATGGTATAGCCTCTAACTCTCTCCAAACTCGACGTTGAAAATCTGTACCTGACGGATCGAGCTTGAGGGAAAAAGTAGTGCGTTCTCCAGCAAAGTATTCTAGAAGTTGGGCTACAGCATCATCAAGTACTTTTGGAATTATCGTAGTGGGTAACGCATCTGTTTCTATAAATAATACAGAACTCAGGCCATCGCTAGAGGCTTTTAACTCTAATAATCCTATAGGTGTGGCTATAATTGCGTGTTCCATTATCTCAAATATACCAATTAAGGTGTTGTTTATCTTACTGCCAATCAGTACTTTTATGGATTATAATATCTACATATGCGGCTCGCGCAACACCTTACTTATCTGGTTTTTAGCTTATTTTCTTTAATAATGATGGCACAAACGCCGTCTCAAGACATAGAAAATTATCAGAGCATTACATTAGATCTCGCTGCTATCCAATTGCAGAATCAGGAGTATAAAAGCGCTATCCAGACCCTAGATGATGTTCTAAAAAGAGCACAAAAACAAGATGATAAAAACAAGCAGTATAGTGGTTACTCCATTCTAGGCAACGTGTATTTGTCATTGCAAGACACGGTAAAATCACGAGATGTTTTTGAAAAAGCACTTGTGATAGCACAAGAACTTAAAAATGATACACTACTAGCATCTTCTTACAATGATTTAGGAAAGTTATACGCATCTTCTGAGGGGTATCAAGACAAGGCGATTAACTACTTGCAGAAAAATATCCAGTTAATAGAAAAATTTGATGGCTCAGATAAGTCACTTGGCGCGCGCATAAACCTCGCTACACTGTATTTAAAGCAAGAAAATTTTGACGAAGCATACCCTGCTTTAATGCAAGCTAAATTTGCAAGTTTAAGAGATTCCTTAGACCGTAAAAGCCGCGCAAGAGTGCTCACATTACTAGGAAGATATTACACTAGTAGTAAACAAGAAACGCTCGCCGAAGACGCTTTTATGGAAGCGATAGAAATCAGTTTTTCAGAAGGCCTAGTTGCCGAAGAGGAGGAAGCTCAAAAGCAACTTGCAAAATTTTATGAAAGCAATAAAAATTTTGAGGCGGCATACTACCACTCACAACGACAGTTACAGCTAGCAAATGAGGTTTTTAAAAATGAAAGCCAGAAGGAATTGCAGGTTGCAAGCGCACAGTTTTACTCTCGAGAAAATGAACGTGACCTTGAGATAGCCACAAAAGAAAAAGAATTATTGGATCAAGTAGCCGAGAGTTCGCTTAAAACTACAACGGCGCTTCTTTTTGCTTCATCCATACTACTTGTGGCGCTTTTTATAATTTTCACATTGTATCGAGCACGCAAGCAAAACTTATTACGCTTACGCGAAAAAAATAAGCAACTAGAAAAAGCAAAGAATGACGCCGAAGAACTTTCTAAACTTAAAACTCAATTCTTCTCAACAATTAGCCATGAGCTGCGTACACCGCTTTATGGAGTGATAGGGATTGCCTCAATCCTACTTGAAGATACAGAGGTAAACAAGCATAGGCATGATTTGAGATCGCTTAAATTCTCGGCAGATTATCTGCTCGCACTCATTAACGATGTGCTTCTTATGAGTAAAATGGAAGCAAAAAATATTAAGCTCGAGCATACACCTTTTAAACTTAATACACTTTTAAGGAGTATCACGCATTCATTTGAATTTAGTCTAGAGCAAAATAATAATAAATTACATTTAGAGATTGATAAAGACCTTCCTAACCAACTTGTAGGAGACTCAGTAAGGCTTTCTCAAATTTTAATGAATCTCATAGGGAATGCCATTAAATTTAATGAAAATGGAAATATATGGGTTCGTATAAAAAAGGAGTCTATTACCGCAGATGGGCTATATAGAACAGCATTTAACATAGAAGATGATGGGATGGGAATTCCAAAAAATAGCCAGCAAAGTATTTTTGAAGAGTTCTCTCAGGTAGAAAATAAAAACTACAATTATCAAGGTACTGGTTTAGGTTTACCTATTGTGAAGAAACTACTAGCGCTTTACGATAGCGATATTACGTTAGTAAGCGAAGAAGGAAATGGAGCAACTTTCTCATTTGTAATTAACCTAGAGAAAGCCACGGGAATAGCTTCTGTAGGGCAACAACAAATTGATACAATAGAGAGTATACACACACTTCAGGGAACACATCTCTTAGTGGTAGATGATAACCGTATTAATCAAAAGATTACTCAAAAACTACTTGAAAATAAAGGGTTTTCATGCGATCTCGCTAGCGATGGTATAGAGGCAGTAAGGATGGCTCAAAACGGAATGTATGACTTAATTCTTATGGACATTCACATGCCTAAAAAAGATGGTATTGAGGCAACTAAGGATATTAGAAAATTTAATACGAGTATACCAATAGTCGCACTTACAGCCGTAGAGATAGATGAAATACGCCATAAAATCTACAAAGCCGGTATGGATGACATACTAGTAAAGCCTTATGATGTATCTCTATTCTTAAGTGTGATACTTCGTAACATAAAAAACAAAAAGGCACAAACAATTTTACCTACTGGAGAAGAGCTTCTAAATTGATTTATACATCAGAAGGCTTATTTTCTGGATTGCTGTCATCATAAAGACCTAAGGTCTTTGCGCGCTTTTGCCAGTTTTTTCTAGCTAGGGTTTGCAAGTCGGCAACGCTGTCGCTTTCATCCATAATTTCTAGTCCTAGTAAAGTTTCAATAACGTCTTCCATGGTAACGAGACCACTCATAGTTCCATACTCATCCACTACTAGCGCGACATGGTTTTTAGTAGAAATAAGCTGATCAAATAGATCTGGAATAGGCAAATTGCGCTTCGTAACAAGAATAGGACGTTCTATCTCTTTTAAGGTAGTTGAATGTTTGTCTAAAGCCATCTCGCGATACACTTCGCTTTTTAAAACAATACCTGTGATATGATCTCTTGTTCCTTCAAAAATAGGAATACGAGAAAAACGTAATGATTGATTCTCAGCAAAAAAGTCGGCAACGGTGGTTGATGCGTCTGCCATTTTTATCACGGTGCGAGGCGTCATGATATCTTTAGTAAGCACCTCTTTAAAGGTAAGAAGGTTATTAAGAATTTTTGATTCACTTTCTTCAAAAACACCATCTTCACCCGCCATTTGTGCCATTGCAGTAAAGTCTTCACGGCTCAATACACTCTCGTGATGACCACCGCCACCTACCATACGCGTAAAAAGCTGTAGTAACCATAAAATACCTGTGTACTTTAAACTGGCCACCATAATTGTGAGCGTCTTAGCCGAAAAATTTGCAAGAGACTTCCAGAATTTTGCACCTATAGTTTTTGGTATAATCTCACTAGCAATTAAAATAAGTAACGTCATAAGTGCAGATACAAAACCAAGAAAGTTGATCTCTGTAAATCCAAGGTTAATAACAAATTCTGGGTATAAATCTGCAGCGACAGTACCCACCATCATTGCACCCACAGTATGGGCAAGCGTATTTAGGGTAAGGATTGCGATAAGTGGTTTATCTACATCTTTTTTAAGCTCTTCAAGAGTTTCGGCATAGGCTTTTCCCTCGTTTTTCTTGATGTTTATAAACGTAGGTGTCACACTCAGAAGTACAGCTTCAAGTATAGAACACAAGAATGAAAAAAAGATTGATATAGTTGCCCACAACAGTAATTGACCCATAATAAAGTGATTGTTTTATGTAAATGTATGGAAAAAGCGACGATACTTTAGCGGTGTTAGACGTACTTTATATGTAGGCACGCTTTCGCGAAAGCGTAATTAATCACATCATTGCTAAATCATAACAATAATTTAAGACCAAACACTTGATTTTTGGGTAGGTTCGCATCTCTTATAATTAGATATGAAAAAGCAAGAATTAAAGGCAGTACTTTTTGATTTTGACGGAACTCTAGTAAACTCCGAATCATTGCATTTTGATGCATTTAATGAGTTGCTTGAGCCGTTTAATATCGAGTATTCTTGGGAGGAATATGCAGCGACTATGGCTGGAAAGCCAGCATACTATGCATTAGAACAAATTATCAAGGAACATAATCTTGATGTTCCATTTGAAGAAACGCTTAAGAGAAAGGAAGCGTTGTCTTATAAAAATCTTCGTAACTCACCAGTTACATTTATGCCTCATGCAATAGAGACGCTCAATTATTATAAAGATAAGGGAATCACCCTAGCGCTTGTCACAGGAAGTGATCGTGAGATGGTAGACATTATTTTTGGTAAGGAAGATCTCGCACACTTTTTTGAGATTACAGTGACTTCCTCAGATGTAAAGGATACAAAACCTAATCCAGAATCTTACCTCAAAGCACTTGGTGATCTAGGTCTCCAGCCAGAAAATTGTATCGCTATAGAAGATACACACAGCGGTATGACTTCTGCAAAAGACGCAGGATTGCAGTGTTTAATAGTACAACATGACACCGCACAACATAAAAGACTACAAAAAGCAGATGCACTCTACACAGATTTAAGAGAAGCACGAGCACATATTGAAGCGCGTTTTTCTTTCTAGAAACTCATTTTTTCGCGAAAGCGGAAACTTTACTCAGGCTTTTCAAAGACTTCCTTAAAAGTAAATGCTTGTTGACTAGCACCATTTTTTTGGAGATAAGCAAGTCTTTCAATCGCCTCTTTTTCTGTGGGAGTGGTTCCGGCTTTTATCCACCATAAGGCATAATGTGCTTCACCATACTTTTTAAACCATTCCCTCTGCCGTTTCATAATAGCCGTGTGGAACGTCGTATAGGTATATGCTCTAAGCGACTGTACATCCTCCCACACAGAGAAATTTATAAGTACCTGCTCATCTGCTAGCGCATTAGGTTTAGGATCTGCGTTCTCATCAAAAACATCCCGCCACACAAAACCTTTAGATTGTTCTGCAAGCGCGTTTACCTCATTTGTATGATCTCTAAAGTCCTTCATCTCGGGATCATTTATAGAGACCCCTTTCATTCGGGCAACATTTACTTGAGCGAGATGGTAGTTCATATAATTGCGTCTAGTTGTGTCAATTAACTAATCAACTTCACGACATCCTTTGCAAAGTAACTCGCCATCATGGTTGCTCCAGCACGTTTAATGGCAATTACTTGCTCCATCATCACGCTATCGTGATCTAGCCATCCTTTTTCCGCAGCGGCTTTAAGCATTGCATACTCGCCACTCACTTGATATACAGCAATAGGTACATTTACTGCTTCTCGTAGGTCACGCACAATATCTAGGTAACATAGTCCTGGTTTTACCATCACGATATCTGCTCCTTCCTCTATGTCCATGAGTGTTTCTTTAATCGCCTCATCACGATTTGCAAAATCCATCTGATATGTTTTCTTGTCCTTTGGTACATCCTTAAGGTCTACAGGAGCACTATCTAGTGCATCGCGGAAAGGGCCATAAAAAGAGCTCGCATACTTTGCGCTATAGCTCATAATGCCAGTGTTATAAAAACCTTCGTCTTCAAGAAGGCTACGCATTTCAAAAATACGACCGTCCATCATATCACTTGGTGCAAGAATATCTGCACCAGCGCGAGCGTGGCTCAGTCCCATTTCGGCAAGAACAGCGGCTGTATCGTCATTTACAATCTCTCCGTTACCTACAATTCCATCGTGGCCAAAAGAAGAATACGGATCTAATGCCACATCTGTCATCACAACCATTTCTGGACATGCATCCTTAACCGTCCTAATTGCACGCTGCATAAGTCCGTCACTATTAAGAGCCTCTGTTCCAGAGTTGTCTTTAAGGTTATCTGGCACTTTTACAAAAAGCAAAACAGATTTTAATCCCATTGACCACAACTCTTTTACCTCTTTGGCTATGAGCTCTAAGCTATACCTGTAATATCCAGGCATAGAGTTTATTTCTTCTTTCACACCCTTGCCTTCCACCACAAAAAGTGGAACAATAAAATCATTAGGAGTGATGTATGTCTCGCGCACGATAGAACGTATAGCTTCTGAGGTGCGTAGTCTGCGATTTCTGCGTAGCATAAAAAGAGGTGTATAGATTTATAATCGTCTAGTTAGGTGACCACAACTCTTTTACAAATAGTCGTTCGTACATCGAATTGTGTGCCTTATATTTAAACAAATTTACCAATTAATTTACCACTCCCTTTGCTTAAAGAAGCCTTTCATTTCATATACCCGTGGCGCACCTATCAAGAGCGATTTTTAAAGGATTTTAAAAGCCATGCTTCAGATGATCATTTACATGTAGTCGCACCTCCAGGGTCGGGTAAAACAGTACTTGGACTCGAGATGATGCGTCGTGTAAACGAGAAAACGCTTGTGCTTGCACCTACAATTACGATACGTAATCAATGGGAGCAACGTATGTTTGAGTGTTTTGTGAGCGAGGAAGATTGTACTATTCCGCTTTCGCGAAATATAAAAGAGCCTGCACACATCACTTTTGCTACTTACCAATCACTACACGCTTTTTCAAAAAATGAAATGGAAGGTGACATGGATCGTTTGGTAGCTTTTTTCGCGGAAGCGGGCATCAAACACATTGTATTAGACGAAGCACATCACCTTAAAAATGAGTGGTGGAAACCTCTTTTTGCCCTCAAAAAATTGGAAGGAACGCTCACCGCATTGACCGCCACACCACCTTATGATAGTGAGCAACGAGAAATAGCCAAATACTTCCAATTATGCGGTCCGATAGATATTGAAATAAGCGTTCCAGAATTAGTGAAAGAAGGAAATCTATGCGCGCATCAAGATTACATTTATTTCTCCGAACCAGACGAAGCTCAAATTCAATATATTCTTAAATACCGAGTAAAATCAAAGGGTTTCATTGATTCTCTAGTTGAAAACGAAAATTTTGGAACGTTCGTTCTAAAACATACTTTGTACACATTGACAGATGGATTACTTGATCCTATCTACGAGAAACCAGATTTTTACGTTGCCATTCTCGTGTATCTTCAAGCACGTGGTCATGAGATCCCAAAAGAGAAAATAGAGGTCCTTGGAGTAGATACCGAGAAGGCACAATTACCACTTTTTAATCAAGAATGGGTAGAGCGATTATTACAACTTATACTTGTTACAGACAGAGAGCTTTTTCTAGAAGATGAGGAGATGCTGCTGGATGTAGAAAAGCAGTTGCGTAGGGTAGGTGCCTTTGATAATAAACGGGTGAACTTTAAAGGAGAGCGCCAGCTCTATAAATCACTTGCGCAAAGTCCAAATAAACTTAAAAGTATTTGCGAGATCATAAATTTTGAATCCCAAGGAATGGGTGAAGATTTACGCGCAGTAATCCTCACGGATTATGTACGCAAGGAATTCTTAGAAAGCGTAAACGATGACCTAGCAGATATAAATAAACTTGGTGTTGTTCCTATTTTTCATCACCTACGACACTCGCTTGCACAAGTAGTAGAACGCTCTCACGGAATAAACAAATTAGAAAAACTAGCTGTTCTCACGGGTACACTTGTCATTGTACATAAACACTTAGAAAGAGAAATCGTCAAAGTACTTTCAAATGATGATTATACCATCACGCCTCTTGATGGAACGGATTTTATCATTGTAAAAACAAAGGAACGAGCAAAGAGTATTATTGTGAGTGTCATTACACAGTTATTTACAGATGGTCACATACAAATTCTGGTAGGCACCGCTGCCTTGCTAGGAGAAGGATGGGATGCTCCTGCTATTAATACTTTAGTACTTGGTTCCTACGTAAGCTCTTTTGTAATGTCTAATCAGATGCGTGGTCGTGCTATACGCGTGCAATCTGGTAATCCAGATAAAGTGGCTTCCATCTGGCACCTCGCGTGTATAGATCCTACCATTGATGACGGTGGTGAAGATGTGGCAAAACTTGTAAAACGTTTTGACGCCTTTTGCGGAGTCTCCCTTGAAAATGATCCTTTTATAGAAAATGGCGCCGACCGGTTTGCACTGCCTACAACCACAATTAACAAGGAGACGATTAATGAAAAAATGCTCCAGCTAGCAGCAAACAGAAGCCATATTAAAGAGCGCTGGAATAAAGCTATAGGGACTGGAAAGTTACTTGTACGAGAACTAAAGTTTGATTTTAGCCCAAGTAGCAAGAAGAAAGAAGCCGAAACGCACAAGGTCTATTATAAAGATGCTGTAAAGTATAGTTTTATGCAGCTAGGAGCTGTTATTACTATGACTATCCCAGAGATAATAATTAATAATGTAGGAAGCTATTTTTCTAAGGGAATGTTGTTTTTTATATACGCTACCATTGGCTCTATTGTTCTCGCGTTAGCGCCTAAAACCTACAAGGCGATTGTCAAGTATATTAAATTTGGTCGCATCGATAAGCAAGTGTATAAAATGGGACAAGTGGTATTAAAGTCACTGCGTGAGCAATTATTAATCACCACCCAACTACAGCAAATGAAGCTCGGCGTAGAGTATTTACCTAACGGGGAGATTGCTTGTTTTCTCACAGGCGCCACGGCAAAGGAGGAAATACTCTTTGTAACGTGCCTGCAAGAACTTCTAGAACCCGTAGATAATGCACGCTATATGATTGAGCAGTCCGGTTGGTTTCAAGAGAAATTTGGACTTGCAAATTACTACAGCGTACCCTCGATATTTACAACAAATAAGAAAGATGCCTCCCTATTTTATAGATATTGGAAGATTTTTGTGAGTGATGAAGCACGACTGACTTTTACAAGAACACGAGACGGCAGGAAGCAATTACTTAAAGCACGTTTTCATTATTTGAATACCGAGAATGGCCTCAAGACAAAAACGTCTGCTATCTGGAGGTAAGAGGTTTTTCGCTTTCGCGAAAAAGTGAAGACTCATTGGTCATCAGTCGCACACACAGTAATTTATGACCAATAAGTAGTTTTGGTTTTTAAGAAACCCACTCCTTTGGCTCCTGCAGCACTTTTATTAATCGTTCTTCTTCACTTCCTGGTGCTGGGTGGTGATCATATTTCCACTGTACTACGGGAGGAAGGCTCATTAAGATACTTTCAATACGGCCATTTGTTTTTAGACCAAAAAGGGTTCCTTTATCGTGTACGAGGTTAAATTCTACGTAACGACCACGGCGTACTTCTTGCCAGTCTTTTTGTTCTTTCGCGAAAGCGGTGTCTTTTCTACGCTCCACAATAGGGGCATATGCCTCTAAGAAACTGTCGCCCACAGTGGTCACAAAATTGTACCAGTCTTGCATAGAACGCTCTTCGGTAGCTTTGCAATAATCAAAGAACAGACCGCCTATACCGCGACCTTCATTGCGGTGTGCATTGTAAAAATACTCATCACAACGTGCTTTATATTTTGGGTAAAAGTCAGCATCGTGTGCATCACAAGCGGTTTTGCACGTCTGATGAAAATGAGTGGCATCTTCATCAAAAAGGTAATAAGGTGTGAGGTCTTGACCTCCGCCAAACCACTGATCTACAATGTTACCTTCGCTGTCGTACATCTCAAAATAACGCCAGTTTGCGTGTACCGTGGGTACCATAGGACTGCTAGGATGAAGGACCAGTGAGAGACCGCAGGCAAAGAAATTTGCATCTTTCACACCAAAGTATTTTTGCATTGCCTCTGGTAACTCGCCGTGCACTTGTGATGTGTTTACACCTCCTTTTTCAAAGATATTTCCGTTTTCAATCACGCGTGTGCGACCACCACCACCTTCTGGGCGTTTCCAGTTATCTTCTTGAAAGCTGGCCTTACCATCTAGTTGCTCTAGTGTGCTAGTAATTTGATCTTGAAGATTGAGCATGTAGTTTACAAATTGTTCTTTCATTATATGTTTTTTAGGTGGTGACCTATGCAGTCAAGCTAGTGTGATGATCCTTGTCAAGTAATTTTATGGTTTGTACCGTCGCTGCAGTTACAGAGATGGGTAAAACGAGTATAATTCCCACAAGTGGGATGATAAGAAACAGCATAAATACAATACCGTTACCTATGGCTTGACCCTTATTTCTTTTTACAAAATCTACGCTTTCTCTATACTTAAAATGACGTTCTAGAGTATAGTCCATATTACCAAAACCTGCGTAGTAAGCTTGTGTAAGAAATAGTAAAATAGTGGCGGCAATACTTCCTATTATTGGGATAAAATTGAGGAGTAAGATAGGCAGTGTGATAAGCAATTCTAGTCCCAAATTACGCACGTTTATGCGTATACCTCGTATAAGTTGTTCAGTATTTGAAGTATCTCTGTGGGTGTGATTTTCTCCTTTAAGGTGAGCCTCTATTTTTTCTGACACAGGACTCATAAATGGCGCGCTCAGTGCCATAATAATGTGCTTATACAAGATAAGGCCTATGGCGATAATGAGTAGTGCGCTTACTATCTCTGCAAATATAAAAAAGGCGTGTCTTCCCGTTTCCCAAGGCCAGATTTGCTCTACCCAGTGACCTATATTATCAGAAAAACCCCAGGCAGATGCTGCAATCATTGAGGCAGTAATAAGACTTATAGCCATTGGGATGGCAAAATACTTCCAAAGCCCCAACTTTGAAATCAACCCAAATGATGATTTATACGTTTGTAGTCCGTTTAAGATGCCTTTTATCATATTATACTGCTATATCTTCTTTGAGAATTTCTCTGTCTTCGTTTGTAATACTTTTTGACCAAATAGCGAGGCCAAAGGTAAGTACACCTAGTCGACCTATAAACATAAGGATTATGATAATAATCTTACCTATACTGCTTAAATCTCCAGTAATCCCTGTACTCACACCCACAGTACCAAGTGCAGAGGCCACTTCAAATAAAATATTTTCAAAATCAAAATCTTCTGAGAAGGTGAGTACAAACGTTCCTACAAAAATAAGTGTTGTATAAAATATAAAAGATGATGTTGCTACGTATAGTCGCTCATAAGGAATGCGTTTTCCTAAGAAGGTGATGTTTTTAGATCCTTTGAGTCGGCTTTTCATTATGGCAAATACGGCAGTTAATGTCGTAATTTTCATACCTCCAGCTGTACCAGAAGGAGAGGCGCCTATGTACATCAAAAATATAGTTACTAGCAGCATAGGTAATATAAAAGTGCCAAAGTCAACAGTATTAAAACCTACTGTAGTCATCGCGGTCATAGATTGAAAAAATGCAGCACTCACTCGAGCTGATCCACTCAAACTTGAGATGGACGGCTCTAAGAAGTAAAAAAACAAGTATCCAAAAGCTAGAAGTATAAGCGAACCTATTGTGACAATCTTTGTTGTAAAGCTAAGCGAGTGTGTTCTGTTTTTTATCCATAAGCCCACGTCTGTAATCACTATAAAACCTAGGGAACCGCAAATAGCGAGCATTGATATGGTAAAGTTTATGAGTCCATTATCTACGTAAGGTGTAAATCCACTATTAAAAAGACTAAAACCAGCGGTACAAAAGGCACTTATACTATGAAAAATAGATGACCAGATTGCCTCTCCCGTTCCCATACCATCTGACTTAAAAGCAATAAAGAATAATATGGCGCCTAGAACTTCCATTATTACCGTATACAGTACTACAGATTTTAAAAAGTCTTTGATACGTATAGTAACGGGTAATGTAAACTCTGTATTGAGAATACTTTTATGCCAGGGTGTTATTTTATGGGTAGTAGATAGCAGCATAAATGTAGTAAAGGTCAAGTAACCTATACCTCCCAGCTGGAAAAGTGCCATTATAACAAATTGTCCTCCTACGTTATATGAGTCAAAAATAGACATCGTAACCAGCCCCGTAGTACTCACTGCAGAGGTTGCAATAAATAGATGATCTAGTATGGAGGCACTCGTCTTTTGTAACCAAGGCAAGCTTAGGAGTAAAGTTCCTACTAAAACATACGTGAGAAAACCATAAAATAAATTTTGCTGCGGCGTCCAGCTCCTTTTAAGTGCGGTGTATCGTAAACTCAGCTTATTGTAGAATGTTCTCATAGCTAGAAATTATACTCAAAAGTATTTGTTTTGCCCTCCATAGCCTGTTTACATATGGTTAAATTATCACTCTAAGTGAACCAGTATCGTATCACAAGGCTGGATTTCTTTTAGGCTAGTACGCTTTCGCGAAAGCGGGACCATCTCTAGTAGTTGTGTCACCAGTTGTTCTTCGTCTTGCCCGCAAAGACTAGTGATGAGGTCGCGCCCCACGCGGTTGTTATGCAAGTCCATCGCACGTTCTAAAGGTGCGTTAGGAGAAAAATCTTCGTGCAAGTCTGTAAACCGTTTTGCCCACGCCAGCGAGCGCTGCAGTGGCAAGCCTCGTCGCACACTAAGGTGTACGATAAGCATATTCCACAGGGCGTGTCTAAAAGCATTTTCTGGGCCGTTGAGGTGCTGTTTTTTGCCATAATGTTTATTACATATAGCAACCGTTTTGCGAGTCCCCCTTATGGTAGGAATCACAAACCTAGGATGGCGTGCACTGAGCCAAAAAAGGCTCCACAGCTGTTTAAAATCCATAGATTTGACAACAGCCCAGACGTTCATTATGCTTTGTACTCTTTTACAGCTTCTATAAATGCACCTGCATTTTCTATAGGAATGTTAGGTAAAATACCGTGACCAAGATTTACAATGTATTTGTCTTTGCCAAATTCATTAATCATCTCGTGCACCATTCTCTTGATTTCCCTAGGAGGTGAGAATAAACGAGTAGGGTCAAAGTTACCTTGCAGCGTGATATTACCACCAGTAAGGTAGCGAGCGTTGCGTGCAGAGCACGTCCAGTCTACACCTAGTGCAGATGCTCCAGACTTAGCCATTTTATCAAGTGCAAACCAGCATCCTTTCCCAAAAGCAATTACTGGCGCCTCATCTTTAAGTGCGTCAATAATTTGCTTTATATATTGCCAAGAGAATTCTTGATAATCTACTGGCGAGAGCATTCCTCCCCAGCTATCAAAAACCTGTACAGCATTTACACCTGCTTCTACCTTTTTCTTAAGGTAAGCAATGGTAGTATCTGTGATTTTTTGAAGTAAAGCGTGCGCGGCTAGTGGTTGTGTAAAACAAAACTCCTTTGCCTTGTCAAAGTTTTTTGACCCTTGACCTTGCACACAGTAACAAAGTATCGTCCACGGTGATCCTGCAAAACCTATAAGCGGAATCTCGTCATTGAGTTTTTCCTTAGTCATCTTAATGGCATCCATCACATAGCCTAGCGTCTCATCGATATCTGGGACAATTACTTGCTCCACATCCTTTGCAGATCGTATAGGGTTAGGCAACCACGGCCCTACATTAGGCTTCATTTCTACATCAATATTCATTGCCTGAGGGATCACTAAGATGTCAGAAAATAAAATAGCAGCATCCATCCCATAACGACGTATAGGTTGTACGGTAATCTCACTCGCAAGCTCAGGAGTCTGGCAGCGTGTAAAGAAGTCATACTTTGCTTTGATTTCCATAAATTCTGGAAGGTATCTTCCAGCCTGACGCATCATCCATACTGGTGGACGGTCTACAGTTTCTCCTTTAAGTGCTCTTAAAAATAGGTCGTTTTTTATGCTCATATCTCTAGGTCTGTTCGAGCGCAGTCGAGAACTTAATTGTACTCTTATAATGAACCTCTCGACTGCGCTCGAGGGGACGATTTTATGTTTTTCTAGACAGTTAAGTTCTAGATTCTTCTTTCAATATTTTCACCGCCTTAGCAATGGTGCTTTCTATAGTTGTTGAATTAGACACGATTACCTTTTTAAAGCGTATTCTTGCCGTTGTGGCAGTGGTTTCGCCTATGCAAAACGCAATGCTGTCTATTGCTCGTGTGTTTTTGTTCGCTTTCGCGAAAGCGTTAACACCACTCGGACTAAAAAATAATATACCATCAAATGTACGGTCAAAAGACTGTGTTATTTGATGAGTTTCATAAACCACCACTTCTTCACACGCTACATTATTTTCTTTGAGTAATGTAGGTAACTCATCTCTGCGCTGTCTCCCGCAGAAGTAAGTGAATGATTCGATTTTGTAGTTTTCTGCTATAAAACGAGCCAATTCTTCTCCATTTTGAGCTGTTTTTGTCACTTTTATCCCATTTTCGGCTAAAAGTGCTGTTGTTTTTGTGCCAACAGTAAAACAACTTTTTATACTTTCTAATTGCTCACTAGAAAGATTATTAAGTAAAGCGCGTACTCCATTTTGACTAGTGATGATTACATTTTTAAGCTTTCGCGAAAGCGTAAAAGCAACCTCTTGTGTGCGTATCGCATCATATTCCACAAATTGTAAACCTGCATTGAGAAGTAGCTCTCGTTGGTTAGGCTTTAATTTTTTTGTGGATAGTACGGTCATTTTTTTAAATTACTCTTAATCTCCTTCATCAACTCTCGTCCGCCATCATCAAGAATATCAAGGGCACAATCTGTTCCAAAACCAACAGCATTTGCTTTTGAAACAACCTGCTCTACTTCAATTTTTGTGGCACCATCGAGAGAAAATAATACCCCTCTAAATCGTATGTCGTCTCCTATTTCTTCTGCGAGAGCTCCTATAGGAGCGGTACAACCGCCTTCAAGAGTTTTTAAAAACTCACGTTCTATATAAGTACACAAAGCCGTAGGCTTGTGGTTTAGTGTAGCGCATGCTTCTAGACAAAACTGATCCTCTTCCATCGCGACAATGAGCATGGCTCCTTGTGCCGGCGCAGGAATCATCCAGTCAAGTACTTCATAATTTTCTGGAAGTACATTGATGCGTTTAAGGCCTGCCTTTGCAAAAATGGCGCCCGTCCAGTCACTTTCTTCTAGCTTTTGTAAGCGTGTATTTACGTTACCACGTATGTCTGTGGTTTTGTGGTTAGGGTAGCGATTGAGCCACTGGGCTTGCCTTCTTAAACTACCTGTCGCGATGGTGCAGGCTTGCTTATAATCTGGCGCGCCTTTGTGTACTAAAATATCTTCAGTCTCTGCTCTAGGTAATACTGCAGCTTGCACAATCCCTATAGGTAAGGCGGTTGGAACATCTTTCATGCTGTGTACAGCAATATCGACGATGCCGTTAAGCATTGCAACATCTAGCGTTTTTGTAAAAATACCTGTAATTCCTAACTCGTAGAGTGGCTTATCTAAGATAAGATCTCCAGTAGATTTTACCGGTACAAGTTCAGTTTTGTATCCGTTTGCTTCTAGTTGTGATTGCACGGTTTTAGCTTGCCAGAGTGCTAGCTCGCTATCTCGAGTACCAATTCGTATGGTTTTACTCATTGTCGTTTTCGAGTTGAAATATAGATTGTATAAGTGCTATGCTTTGATCTGTAGATCCGTTTGCGTTGCGTAAATGGTGAGCAAACTGATTTGTAATTTTTTGAATAATCTTGTCACTCATAGCCGTTGCACTCGCCTCACTAAAATCTGGCGTTTTCTTACGTACATTTTCAATCTCTGCAGCTTGTACTTCTTGAAGTCTCACTTTGAGAGCTTTCATGGTAGGAGCAAACTTTCTAGTTTGTAACCACACATTAAACTCGTCTGTAATTTCTGCAATGATTGCTTCTGCTTGAGGAATATAACCCTGGCGACGTTTTAAGGTCGCGTCTGTCATTTTTGATAATTCGTCTAAGTGGAGGAGCGTGACATTCTCAAGCTCTTCTACATCATTAGACACATTTTTAGGAATAGAGAGATCAAGAATAAGTAAAGGCTTTTTACTGTGTAGTAATTCTTTACTTATGGTAGGTTTCTGAGCACCTGTAGCAACTACAAGGATGTCCGTTTGTGCAATCTCACTTTGTATATCTGCATATTCCTTTACGAGTAAATTAAATTTACCTGCAATTTTTTCTGCCTTTTCTTTAGTTCTATTAATAAGCGTGATATGCTCATTTTTAGTATGCTTTACTAAATTCTCGCAAGTATTACGGCCTATTTTTCCAGTTCCAAAAAGAAGGATATTCTTGTCTGAGACATAAGGCACGCGGGCCATGATGTATTGTACTGCGGCAAAGCTCACTGAGGTAGCACCACTTGAGATTTCTGTCTCGTTCTTAATACGTTTACTTGCTTGGATAACAGCATTTACTAATCGTTCCATAAATGGATTGATAAGCTGTAATTTTTTAGCACGCTTAAAACCAATTTTGAGTTGGCCAATGATTTCAAAGTCACCTAGAATCTGACTATCAAGGCCAGTCCCTACTTTAAAGAGATGAGCAATCGCGTCATCGCCTTTGTGTAAATATGCTACGTCTAGAAACTCTTCTATGGTTCCGTGGGTGTGCTCGCAGAGAATTTTAACGAGCGTCATTGCGTCTGGCGCAAAGCCGTATAACTCTGTTCTGTTGCAGGTAGAAATAACAGTAAGAGCAGTTACTCCTTCATTTTTGGCACCTTTTAGAATTGCCTCTTGAGCAGTTTCAGATATTGCAAAATGACCGCGCGTGGTTGCGTCGGCTTTTTTGTAACTAATACCTATGGCGTAAAATCGTTGTCTTTTCAAAAGCAAATATTCATTTCATCTGATGCTATCAGGGACGCAAAAGTAATAGTCACTTTCTTAAAAAAATAACGCTAGCGGTATCATTTATATCGTACAAGGTGTAAAATGAACGATAGAAGACGTAATTTTACATGAAGCACAGTGTTTACGGTAAAGTAGATGCCCTTGCTATTTTGTTTATTTAGAGCGATTCTAAATAAAATAATTACTTTTGCTATGGATGTATCACAAAAAAACAACGCTGAAAGCCTAACTAATGAAACCCTCATAGAAGATGGCTTTTTTATATTAAGATTTGATAATGAATCTGCTCAAAAACAGCAAGTTGAGCGTACGGTAAATAGTAGTTACATCCAGTTTCACTTTTGCTTGAAAGGGGCAGCTATTTTTAATTTTAATGATGGCGCTTATCAGCTACCTATACAAGAAGAAAACTCATTATTACTCTACAATCCGCAGCGGGATTTACCTATGAATTTAGAGCTAGCCCCAGAAACTTGGGTCGTTACACTCTTGATATCTATTAAAAAGTTTCACAATTTATTTTCAAACGAGGCGAGTTTTATACACTTCTTGAGTGATGAAAATAAAGATCGTAAATACTATAAGGATGGTAGTATTTCTCCCAGTATGGCAATTGTACTTAATCAGTTAATGAATTACAGCCTGCATCCTTCTATCCAGAAACTATATTTTAAGGGAAAGGCTTATGAGCTGCTTAGTCTATATTTTAATCGTCCAGCAGATGCAGATATTGAGCAATGTCCTTTCCTTGTAGATGAAGATAATGTGCAAAAAATAAAACGTGCTAAGCAAATTATCATTGCGAGAATGGACGCGCCACCCACTCTAAGCGAACTATCAGATGAAATAGGCTTATCACTTAATAAGCTCAAAGAAGGCTTTAAGCAAATTTATGGAGATTCTGTGTTTAGTTTTCTGTTTGACTATAAGATGGAAGTTGCACGCCAGTTGCTAGAGACAGGCTCTCACAATGTGAACGAAGTAGGGCTAAAGGTAGGCTATAGCACAGCAAGTCATTTTATTACGGCATTCAAGAAGAAATTTGGTACTACGCCAAAAAAATATTTAATGAGCTTAGGGTAAAAGTTATCACGCTTTCGCGAAAGCATAAAAAAGACAATACCAGTATCATAAAGTCTTATAGATAACATGAGGATGATACGATTGATATACTGTATTTTTGTTAAGGAAAAACTGAGAATAAATGAACAAAGGAGTTTTAATGGTAAATCTGGGATCACCAGATAGTACAGATCCAAAAGACGTAAAAAAATATTTAGGCGAGTTCTTAATGGACGAACGCGTAATTGATGTTCCTTATGCAGCACGCGCATTGCTAGTAAAAGGAATCATATTAAATACACGTCCTAAGAAGAGTGCAGAGGCTTATAGTAAAATATGGTGGGACGAAGGATCACCATTAATTGTTCTTACACAGCGCCTTCAGAAAAAAGTACAACAACATACTAAACTTCCTGTTGAGATTGCGATGCGCTATGGTTCTTTATCTATCAAAGAAGGGCTTCAGAAATTGCATGATCAAGGAGTAGATGAGGTAATGTTATTACCGCTTTACCCTCATTATGCCATGGCAACCACAGAAACAATTACCGTACTTGCAGAGGAGCTAAGATCTGAGTTTTTTCCGAAGATGAAAATTACTGACGTAAAACCATTTTACAAGGATGCAGATTACATCAAAGTATTAGGAGATTCTATTGCAGAGAGTCTTGAAGGTGTAGATTATGAGCATGTATTATTTTCATATCACGGAGTTCCTGAGCGTCACATACGTAAAAGTGATGTAACTAAGGTGCACTGTAAAATTGATGGTTCATGTTGTATGTCTGAGTCTGCAGCGCATGAATTTTGTTATAGACACCAGTGCTATGAAACTACCCGAATGGTAGGAGAATATCTAGGATGGGAGCCTTTAAAGTTTTCTACTAGTTTCCAGTCTCGTTTAGGATTTGATCCATGGTTACAGCCATATACAGACCGCACTGTAGAGCGTATGGGAAAAGAAGGATTTAAGAAAATGGCCATTGCTACACCAGCTTTTGTGTCTGACTGCTTAGAGACGCTAGAAGAAATTGCAATGGAGGGTGAAGAAATTTTTCACGAAGCTGGAGGAAAGGATTTTCACACCATTCCTTGTATAAACGATCGTGATGACTGGGCTGCGCTTATTGCCAAATGGGCAAATGAGTGGGCACTTGTAGAAAGTGGGAAAGCTATTGCTTAATAAAAGCTACAAATACATCATTTAAAGTAATAGAAAGTGAATTTTGCTTGATATAATTAACCTAACGGTTCTTCTGTGAGTGGTGATTTTTCACCAAATTTCACTTTCTTTATTTCTTTTTGTGCCTCCTCGAGGGTATTAAAAACAGTGAGTTTGTACTTTGAGAAGTTTTGCTCAAACTGTACAATTTGTTTTGTAGCATTTTTTTCTGCAACTATAAACATTGCATTAATATCTGCATAATAAGGGCATTGTATATAGACAATAGGGTCAATAGTATAATCAATCGTTCTGTCAAATATGAATCCATATTTTAAACCGTTGTAGAAAGAGCGAGATTGTTCATGAAGAGCGAGTGCTTTCGGGATATCTAGAACGATTCCTTCATTCATTTTGCAGACCACGTAGGTTTTGTAAAACTCTATTGTAGCAAAGTAAAGATCCTTAGTATGTGAGAAATCATCCATAATTGCACTTGTTTGGGAGGTTTCAATGTATTGAAAAACATCAGTTTAAATAGGGATATCATGTAATTTAAGCATTATATATTTGATTAACAGGTAACTACCGACTAAATAATATCTTAATTGTATCATAGCAACTAGTATTAAAACGCAATATTAACTTGGCAAATAAAAATTCTACAGCATTAGGCACAGAGCCCATTTCAAAACTATTGGTTAAGCAAGCCGTTCCTGCATCTATAGGGATACTTGTGATGTCGCTTAATATGATTGTAGATACCATCTTTGTAGGTAGGTGGATAGGTCCTCTTGCCATTAGTGCGATTACAGTTGTTATACCGGTCACCTTTTTTATTGCAGCCATAGGTTTAGCCGTAGGTATTGGAGGAAGTTCTGTACTGTCAAGAGCGCTAGGATCTGGTGATGATGATAAGGCGCTACGCGTTTTCGGAAACCAAATTACCCTTACTTTTCTGGTGTCTGGACTTCTAGCCGTTTTAGGGCTCGTATTTCAAGATACGCTCATTGAGTTTTTTGGAGCAGATGACTCCTTTAAAGATATGGCGCTTACCTATTATCGCATTGTCCTTTATGGTATTGTAATGCTCGCAATGTGTATGATGGGTAACAATGTGATACGAGCAGAGGGTAAACCCAAATTTGCCATGTATGCCATGATTCTTCCTGCTATAGGTAATATAGGGATGGACTATGTACTCATAAATGTCCTTGGTTATGGGATGGAAGGTGCCGCCTGGGCAACTTTTGTTAGCTATGCCATTTGTTTTGCGTTTATCGTTTGGTTTTTCATTTTCAAGAGCGAACTAAGAATCGTAGCCGAATGTTTGAAGCTAAAACGCAAAGTCGTTTCAGAAATTTCAGGACTTAGCGCAGTAACCCTTGCACGTCAAGGAGTGATATCTGTGCTTACTATTTTACTTAATAATGTCCTTATCAATTATGGAGACGCCCTAGATGTCGCAAGTTATGGGATTATAAGCAGGATGTTAATGTTTGCACTGTTTCCTGTGATAGGAGTTACACAAGGTTTTATGCCTATTGCTAGTTATAATTATGGGGCAGACCAATATGACAGAGTACGAGAAACCATAAAAACATCTATCATTTACGCAGGAGGATTAGCGCTCGCCATTTTTATCATTATTATGGTGGTTCCAGATTTCTTTGTCTCGTGGTTTATAAGTGATAGCCATGCAGATGCTCAGGCCATTGCAGATAACAATATACTTATGGATCGCACACCAGATGCCTTAAGATGGGTTTTTGCTGCCACTCCGGTAATTGTGATTCAATTAATAGGTGCTGTCTATTTTCAAGCGATTGGTAAGGCTGTTCCTGCGCTATTGCTCAGTCTTACAAAACAAGGTTTTTTCTTAATTCCGCTTGTATTGATATTACCTAGTTACTTAGGGGTTTTTGGCGTTTGGATTGCATTTCCTATTGCAGATGTACTATCTACAGTGGTTACGGGTTATTATCTGAGGAGAGATGTGAAGAAAAATCTAGTTGTAGTAACTAATTGATGTTACGCTTACTGCCAGAATTTCTCTGTTCGAGATGGGTGGGTCGTGAAAGTTCAATTATAACATTGCAGATCGTTGTCATAGCTAAACAAACTCTGTAAATTAGCGCAAAGGTCTTGAAATATTATAATATCTGTATTGCTTGTAAACTTACTAGATTAAATTATGAGAAATTTACTTGTTACTCTATGCTTTCTTTTTTTGCTACCACTAATAACAATTGCACAGAACCCTGGCTATGTAAACAGGGAATGGAAAGAAGGTATGTTCAAAACATTCTCCGAACTCAAATTAAATGAACCTAGTCTGCCAATTTTAGGAGAATTTAAAAGAGACACTGTAAAAGTCAAATTGGCTTTGTGGAAAACTCTAAGAATACCAGCTGCAAAATTTGTATTTAATTCAAAAAAAGAAAAGTCTCGTTTGGGTAAAAAGCATAAATCTCTTTTTGCAGTCTGCAAGAATGGTAAAGTATATATACCTCGAGAGAATTATCTTTTTTTTAATTATGTTAATTATTTTGAATTAACTTTTTTAAGTAACGAATATGCTATTTATAGAGGTTATAATATTGGGAATGGTAACACCTACGAATACAATGGCATTCTAGATATGAATACTGGAAAATTAAGTATTTTAAGTAAGAAGTTTTTGAAAAAGTTAGTAAAAGATAATGCAATCCTTCTCAAAAAACTTAAAAAAACACCTAACAGAGAATTAAATGAGATAGAATTTCTCAAAGATTTTATTGAAATGAAATCATAGTTTAATTCAAAAGATTTTTCGCTCCCACTTATTCTTTTGCTTTTCAATTATCTTTTTGATATAAATATCATTTTTTTTAGTTAGAAAAATAAAATTATAGAAATTAACATGACCTTAGTATCAGGACCAAGGTCTTAGATTAATCAGTTTTTCGCGAAAGCGTTAAAAATTCATCCTAGCTTCTTACTTCATAGAGAATTGTGTAATTTTCTTAGCTAAAACCAACACAATCAAAATGAAGACAAAATTATGCTACCTATTCCTGGCGTTATGCTTTGCGATATCACTTGACACCTTTGCACAAACCCCAGATGAGACTTCGTATGAAGCACTAGAATACCGACTTATTGGTCCCTTCCGTGGTGGGCGTAGTGCTGCAGTTACTGGAGTACCAGGTCAGCCCGATTTATTTTATATGGGAAGCACTGGTGGCGGCGTTTGGCGCACAAATGATGGAGGAAAAGAATGGGAAAATATTTCTGATGGATTTTTTGGAGGAAGTATAGGGGCTGTTGAGGTTTCAAAAAGCGACCCAAACGTTATCTACGTAGGTGGTGGTGAGAAAACACTAAGAGGGAACGTATCTTCGGGATACGGAATCTGGAAGTCTGAAGATGCAGGAAAAACATGGATACAGTCGGGTCTTAAAGAAAGCCGTCACGTACCGAGAATACGCGTGCATCCTACAAATTCTGATATTGTATATGCTGGTGTTTTAGGTAATATCTATAAACCTACGCAAGAGCGCGGTGTTTACAAAAGTACAGACGGAGGGAAGACTTGGAAAAGAACCTTATTTTCAAATGCAGATAGTGGAGTTGTAGATTTAATTATTGATCCAAACAACCCACGTGTGTTATATGCAACAACTTGGAATGCCCGCAGAACACCTTATAGTTTAAGTTCTGGGGGAGAAGGATCTGCTGTGTGGAAAAGTACAGACAGCGGTGAGACTTGGAAAGAGATTTCTACAAACGATGGTTTTGCCGAAGGTATACTAGGGATTATGGGAATCACAGTTTCTCCAGCAAATAGTAACCGACTGTATGCAATGGTAGAAAACCAAGAAGAAGGTGGTTTATACACATCTACAGATGCAGGAACAACTTGGAAAAAAATAAACGATGAGCGCAAATTGCGCCAGCGTGCTTGGTATTACACACGTCTATATGCAGATACTAAGGATGAAAATACAGTGTATGTTTTAAATGTGCGTTACCACAAATCTACAGATGGAGGTAAAACTTTTAGTACGCATAACGCACCACACGGAGATCACCATGATTTATGGATAGCTCCAGAAGATCCTAACCGTATGATTATAGGTGATGACGGTGGCGCACAAGTGTCTTATGATGGTGGTCGCTCTTGGAGTACATATATGAATCAGCCTACAGCTCAGTTTTACCGTGTGACTACAGATAATGCATTTCCGTACAGAATTTATGTAGCGCAGCAAGATAACAGCACGATACGCATTCCGCACCGTACAGAAGGTGGTAGCATTACAGAAAATGACTGGGAGAGTACCGCTGGTGGTGAGTCTGCACATATAGCTGTAGATCCAGAAAATAATGAGATTGTGTATGGAGGAAGTTACGACGGATTCTTAACGCGTGTAAACCACGAGAAAAACACGGTACGTAGCGTATCTGTATGGCCAGATAACCCAATGGGTCACGGTGTGGAGGATATGAAATACCGCTTCCAGTGGAATTTCCCTATTATTTTCTCAAAGCACAATCCTAAGAGATTGTACACATTCTCACAGAGTGTGCACGTGAGTGAAAATGAAGGTCAAAGCTGGGAAGTAATAAGTGGTGATCTTACGACTAACGATCCAGAAAAAATGAAATCTTCTGGAGGACCTATCACACAAGATAATACCTCTGTGGAGTACTACTGTACCATATTTGCAGCAGCAGAGTCTCCTATGAAGGAAGGACTGTTATATGTAGGTAGTGACGATGGTCTCGTACATGTAACTCGTAATGGAGGGCAATCTTGGGAAAACGTAACGCCTAAAGGGATGCCAGAAAATATGATGATAAACAGCGTAGAGCCATCTGCCTTTGAAGAAGGAACAGCTTACGTGGCAGGAACACGTTATAAACTAGGTGATTTTGCCCCTTATTTATATAAAACTACAGATTACGGAAAGTCGTGGAAAAAAATCACAAATGGTATTCCTGCAGAGCATTTTACGCGTGTAGTGCGTGAGGATCCTAAGCAAAAAGGGTTATTATACGCCGGTACAGAAACGGGTATGTACATCAGTTTTGACGATGGTAAAAACTGGAAATCGTTCCAACTTAACTTACCTATCGTTCCTATTACAGACCTTACTATTAAGGATGATAACCTCATTGTAGCAACGCAGGGGCGTAGCCTTTGGATTATAGATGACCTTGGGATGTTGCATCAGTCCGCTTTCGCGAAAGCTGGAACAAACAAATTATTTAAGCCAAAACCAACCTACAGAATGGGCGGAAACGGCGGAAAATCAAGCCTTACAGCTGGAACTAATCATCCAGGTGGTGTAATGACTTACTTCAACTTGAAAGATTTTGATGCTAAGAAAGATACTGTAACGTTATCTTATATGACGATGGCGGGCGATACGCTCAAGTCGTTTAGCACAGGAGCTAAGAAAAAAGGTGAAAAGCTGAAAGCTAAGAAAGGTGGGAATATGTTTGCTTGGAACACCCGTACAGACGGCGCCGAAAAGCTTGATAAAATGATACTATGGTGGGCAAGTCTCGATGGACCTAAAGCAGTTCCTGGGAATTATAAGGTGTCACTTAATGTAAATGGAGAGGTGCAAACAGAAACTTTTGAAATAGTTGCAAATCCTAATGCAGAAGCTACAGTGGCAGATATGCAAAAGCAACACGACTTTATTTCTGATGTAAATAAATCTGTAGACAGAGCGCACCAAAGCATCAAAAAGATTAAGAAAATTAATAATCAGCTCAAGTCGTTTACCACACAATACAAAGACGATGAACGTACTGCAGATTTGCGTGAGAAAGCAAAAACAATGCAGGAAGAGTTTGGTAAAATTGAGAAAGAATTATATCAAACAAAGAATCGCTCAGGACAAGATCCACTCAACTTCCCTATTAAGTTAACAAATAAGCTAGGGCATTTAAACAGTCTTGTGGGTATGGGAGATTTTGGACCTACAGATCAAGATATTGCTGTGAAAAATGAACTTACGGCAGCAATCAATACACAGCTTGATGCATTTGACACAATGCTAGATGCAGAGGTAACTAAGTTTAATGACGAGTTTAATAGCTTGAAGTTAGATTACCTTTTTGTGGAGGATGCAAAGGAGTAGGTAAAGTAATTTTATTATTTGAAAGGCGCAGAAGAAATTCTGCGCCTTTATTGTTTTATTTTGCTTCGTATCTTTACCATTATGGCAGAATACTACCCTTATTTCAAATCCCTACACATCATCTTTGTAGTCACCTGGTTTGCGGGACTTTTTTACATGCCGCGTCTTTTTGTATATCAGATAGAAGCTAGTGAAAAACCGTCACCAGATAAAGAAATACTAGGCAAGCAACTTGGCTTAATGGCGCACCGCCTTTGGAAGATAATTACGGGCCCTTCTATGGTGCTCACTGTGATTTTTGGGAGCTTGATGTTTTATATAAACCCCGGTCTTTTTAGCGCTCCGTGGATGCATATTAAACTCGCATTCATAGTACTCCTATTTTTATATCATTGGAAAAGTTGGCGTATCCATAGAAGTTTACAAGAGGGAGTTTTTAAATACTCATCCGGCCAGATGAGACTGTGGAATGAAGGCGCAACGCTTATCTTATTTGCAGTGGTTTTCCTTGCAGTTACAAAAAGCACAACCAATTGGATTTTTGGAATGCTAGGCCTAGTAGGTTTGGCAGTATTGTTGATGTTAGGCATTAAATTGTATAAGAAAATACAAGACAAAAACCCAAATGCTTAATGCTCACTTTTAATCGTACCTCACTAGGAACAAAAATCTTTACCTCGATGCTCACGCTGGTATTGATTGCCTTTTTAATGATAGCAGGAGTTACTTATTTTCAATATAAAGAGCAAATAAGAGATTATAATGAGGAGCGATTAGAGCGTAAAGAGTCTTCCATAAGAAAGACGATAGATTTCGTCTTAGATAATACCAGCTACGAACTCAAAACCGAAAAAATCCCATATATTTTTAAAGAAAAAATATATGAAATTGCGAGTATTCAAGGAGAGAATATCACCATGTACGATCTAGAAGGAGAACCTTTAATATCATCTACAGATCAATTATTTGATAGTCCGCAGCAAAAGAAATTGTGTCTTGAGACACTTCAAAACTTAGAAGAATCTGAAGAAAAGAGATATGTAAATCAGCTAGATGGAGAAGTATCACAGCAGCTTTCTTACTCATATATAAACGACCCAAAATATAAGCCACTTGCCATACTTGAGATACAGTATGAAGATAGTGAAGCCTTTATTAATAAAGAGCTTCGAGAGATTTTATGGCGTCTTGTTATTGTTAACATATTGATGGTGTTTACGGCTATTTTGCTAGCTTATTTCTTAGCTAAGTATATTACTAAAACTTTAAAAACGGTAGAAGATAATATTAAAGCTACTCAACTAGACAAACGCAACGAGAAGATAGACACTATTGCGCTACCATCTGAGCTCACTACATTGGTGAATGCTTATAATCGTATGATTGACGAGCTAGAAGGAAGTGCCGTGCAGCTTGCCCAGAATGAGCGTGAGGCGGCCTGGAGAGAGATGGCAAAGCAGGTAGCACATGAGATTAAAAATCCACTTACGCCTATGCGACTCTCTGTACAGAGTTTTGAACGCCGTTTTGACCCAGAAGATCCAGAAGTACACGATAAAATAAAGGAATATAGTAAGACTCTTATTCAGCAAATTGATACCATGAGTAGTATCGCGAGTGCATTTTCAAACTTTGCAGATATGCCTGCACAGCAAAGTGAGATTCTCAATGTACCTAACATAGTAAAGCTTTCTGTAGATATATTTAATGAACGTTACATCTATTTTTCTAGTGAAAAGGAAGAGTTATATGCAAATTTTGACAGGACGCAACTGATTCGCGTGGTTACAAACCTGGTTAAAAATGCAGTACAAGCAACTAAGACTACAGAGCATCCTAATATTATTGTAGCTGTACAAGAACTAGAAAAAGAGGTTGAGATTACTGTAACAGATAACGGAATAGGAATTTCGGCAGAGAATGAAGTAAAAATCTTTGAGCCTAAATTCACAACCAAATCTAGCGGAATGGGGCTAGGGCTCGCAATGGTAAAAAATATTATGGAGACCTATAATGGAAGTATTACCTTTACTTCTCAAGAAGGAAAAGGAACTGTGTTTAAGGTTGTTTTCCCAAAATAAGAAGTTTTAAATCGTGGCTATTACGGCTATATAAGAACCAATATTAAAAACCAACATAGTACTATGTACAATAATATTCTTTCAACTACAGAAAACGGTATTACTACAATTACAATCAATCGTCCTTCTAAGCTCAATGCTTTAAACAAAGAGACTATTGAAGAACTTCATAACGCTTTCGCGAAAGCGGAAGAAGATGCAACCGTACGCGTTACAATCATAACTGGTTCTGGCGAAAAAGCTTTTGTAGCAGGTGCAGATATCTCCGAGTTTGCAAATTTCTCAGAATCTGAAGGAGCAGAACTTGCTCGTAAAGGCCAAGAAATTCTATTTGATTATGTAGCAGATATGGGAACTCCAGTTATCGCTGCAATTAATGGTTTTGCTCTAGGTGGCGGACTAGAACTTGCGATGGCGGCACATTTTAGAATTGCAAGTGATAATGCACGCATGGGGCTTCCAGAAGTAAGTTTAGGAGTAATCCCAGGATATGGTGGTACACAACGTTTACCACAACTAGTAGGTAAAGGACGTGCCATGGAGATGATTATGACTGCAGGAATGATAGATGCAAACACAGCATTAGAGTACGGTCTTATCAACCATATCGTAGCACAAGAAGAATTGTTGCCACTCGCAGAAAAACTAGGAGGTAAAATCATGCGTAACTCACCTATGGCAATCGCAGCGGCAATTAATGCAGTAAATGCAGGATTTGAAGACGGTGTAGATGGATATGATACAGAAATTGAAGAATTTGGCGGTTGTTTTGGAACTGACCAGTTTATAGAAGGAACAACGGCATTTCTCGAGAAGAGAAAGGCTGAATTTTAATAACGGAATGGACTTATAAAAAAATCCGCAATCGTATGATTGCGGATTTTTTTGTGCTTTTAAATAAAATAATTACAACTCCCATCCCTTACGGTAGTCACGCTTCACCCATGCATTTGCTTCCTCATAATTAGTTACACGCATATTATCTCCGTCCCACTTAATCGTACGACGACCAGGGTAGTTATATGGATCCCAGTCTCCTGATTTTTTACCTTCTTTCAATTCTTTGTATTGGAAAGCTTTAATAGCGAGATTGCCCATAAGTACAGCCTCTGTAAGAGGTCCTCCATAAGAAAATGGTGATGATGTAGCGCCACCATTAATACACGCCTCAATCCACTCTCCAGCATGACCAGTGGTCACTCTTTTGATTGTTTGCGACACTGCGGTCATATCTTTCATACGCTCGCTAGGAAGCAAACGCGGGTTTGCACTATAGGTGTCTGTAACCATAATCCCATCGCTACCGTAAAAAATGCTACCACCACCGCCATCACCTGGCTTCTCTCCTTCTCCTAATTCGCTAGGTAAATCTGGCATAATTCCACCATCATACCAGTTTAACCCCACGTCACCCTGAGTAGGTGAGTCAAACTTTAATCTTACAATAGAACTTGGTGGGCAAGCCTCTCTGTAATCTGCCTCCACAAAATCTCCAGACCAGATGCTCGTACAACTAGCTTCGGCTTCATAAGGGAAGCCTAGATTTAAGGCTTTGAATGGCGTTTCCATAATGTGACAACCCATATCTCCCATGGCTCCTGTACCAAAATCCCAAAAACCTCTCCACTTAAATGGCAGGTAATTCTCATTATAAGCACGGTATGAAGCAGGCCCTAACCACAAATCCCAATCTAGATTTTTTGGTACTGGATGCCCTTCTGTTATGTGTTTAAATCCTTGTGGCCACACCGGTCGATTAGTCCAGCAATCTACACGAGAAACTGTACCTATAACTCCGGAGTTAATCCACTCCTGGGCTACTCTAATCCCATCACCAGAAGCTCCTTGGTTTCCCATCTGGGTTACAATTCCTTGCTGTCGTGCCACGGTTGCCATTAAACGAGCTTCGTAAATATTATGTGTAAGAGGCTTCTCTACATATGCATGTTTATTCTCACGCATAAAAGGTAATGCGATGGTAGCATGCGTATGATCTGGTGTTCCTACCATTATCGCATCTATTTCCTTTATATGATTATCGTATAACTTTCTAAAGTCTCTATACGTTTTGGCTTTTGGGTGCATGGCATAGCTCGCGGCACCCATCTTATCATCTACGTCGCACATTGCCACAAACTTCACTTTACCATAGTTTGTAAGATCATTCACCACGCCGCCGCCACGACCACCTACACCTATTGCTCCTATATATAAAGTATCTGAGGGAGGCACATGATTTCCGCCTAGCACAAAGCTAGGAACGATAGTAAAAGCTGCACTAGCTGCAGCACTTTTTTGAAGAAAGGAACGACGTTTCATAAGGATTGATTGTTTTTGATTCTTAAAGATATTAAAATCAACTCAATCTAAAGTTTAAGTAAGTGGATTACGCTTTCGCGAAAGCGTACAAAATATACATAATTTAAAAAGTATAAATATTCTTTGTGAGTGGTATACCGCTGGCAGTGTTGGTTAAATTGTATTTTGAATAATTATGTGAATAGGAAAGTTCACTTGGTGTAAACTAATTATTTTTTGAGATTATATGTTTGATATGTGGGTGTCTGCTAAGATCAATTATATCATGCCAATTATATGTAAAGCAAAGATAATGAGCAATTAAATGTAAATTTATTGCGGTTTTGGCATCCTTTTTGTTAAAATATCTCAATCAATCAAAAATCACTTTTATGAAACAATTTACTTTTCTAATCATCCTTTTTTTTAGTTCTCTATGTAGTGCTCAGTATGTAATAACTATAGAGGCTAATATTATTGACAGCGATACTCGTTTAGGTATTCCATATGTAAATGCGGGTTTTGTGGATAAAGCAATAGGAACCGTAACTAATAAAGATGGTTTCATGTCCTTGCAATTTGATGAAAGTAAAATTATAGATAGCGATGTCATCCAATTTTCAGTTGTAGGTTATAAAACACAGAGCTATTCTTTTGAAGAATTGGTCAGTAAATTTCAAAAAGATAACACTATTGAACTCGTTAAAGATGTCTATGGTTTAGATGAAGTGATGCTGACTTCAAAATGGGGAAAAGCAGAGCGCTTTGGATCTAAACAACGGACTAATGAATTATTGGCCTACTGGAAAGATAAAGAGGGATTAGGAGGTGAAATAGCTAGTTTCATTAAGATTCCAAAAGGAAGGCATAAATTATCAAAGGTTAGCTTCAATGTTGTTGAAAATATTTCCGACAGTATAAAAATACGTGTGAATATTTATAATTACGATAAAGGATTCCCAAGAGAGCAATTTCTGTCTAAGCCTATCTACCATACTATTTCTTCCAGGAGTGGTATTGAAACTATAGATTTGATACCAGCTAATATTGTTGTAAGTCAGGACATTGTGCTAAGCATAGAGCTCTTAGAAGTTTATGGTGAAGAGTTAGGTCTTGCAATCTCCCAAAGTCTTAATTCAAAACGATCTTTTTTAAGGTCGGTCAGTCAAGATGGTTGGGTCAAACAAGTTTCAAATGGTGTAGATTTATCTATACTAGCAAAGCCATCACTTCAAAATAATTCTGAGATTACTAACACCAAGGTGAATCGTGTATCTATTCTTTGGGATGTATCTAGGTCAATGATGGATCGATCCTTAGATAAGGAAATAAAACTCTTAAAAGCGTACTTAGGTGATGTCAACCCTGCAGAGGTTGATGTAATTATTTTTAGTAATACAATAAATGATAAAAAATCTTTTAATTACGGGTCATCACAGGAAGACGTATATCGGTTTTTAGCGAATCAATCATATTTTGGTAATACAGATGTTAGTGAATTGGCAGAAACACCTCAAAATTCTGATGTGACCTTTTTATTTTCTGATGGGCTGGTTAATTTGGGTAGTTTTGATCCTATATATACATCCGGAGATTTTATAGTTGTAAGCAGTACTCAGAGTGCTAATCACATAGTTCTCAATGAATGGGCTCAATATAATGAGGGCAAGTATATACCATTGTACAATAGAAAAATAAAAGAAGCCAAAAGTTTACTGAATACATCTGACGGTGTATTTATTGAGACTATTGAGATTTCGGAAAATGATAATAATACGATATCAGGAACCGTGTACTTTGATGAACAACCACTTTCGGGAGTTTTAGTAAGTATTAATAATACTTTTAAGGAGGTTAGAACAGATCGTAGTGGGCGTTTTAAAATCTCTGCTAAACAAGGGGATGTATTAAATTTTGAATTCCTAGGTATGGACTCAAAACAAGTAGTTGTTGAGGACAATATAAGAGATCTCTCGATAAGGTTAACTAAATCATTTGATGTTCTCAATGAGGTGGTATTAACGGGTAGTGGTGCTGTAAATAAGAATAAGCAATCTTCTGTTGAAGAAGCTTATGGTATATTGTCAAAAGAGGATTTTCCTTCAGGAGCAAAGTATGTAGCAGATGTTTTAAAAATTGTTCCGGGATTAACGGTAAAAGGAACTGGTCGATTTGCTCAATTTATAACTAATGTTAATCCAATAGGATATTTTATTGTAGATGATATTCCTTTTACATCATTGCCACTATATCTCGACGCTAGCTCTATTTCTAGCATATATGTAATGCCAGGTGATATGGCATACTTTAAATATGGATCTGCAGCCAGCAATGGAGCAATCATAATCAATACAATAGTAAATAAAGAAGCAAATAGCGCCTTAGTAAAAGGGAATGATTATGAAGGAAACCTTTCTCAATTAGACTATTCTAACTCAATAAATAGTTTTGAGAAAAAACTTTCTGACAAGGTGATAGGTGTTGATAAAAAAATTGAAGTTAGAGGAAAAGTTTTATTAAATAACAAACCTGTTTATGGATGCTATGTTATTCAAAAGGGATCTCTTAATGAGGTGATAACAGATAGTAATGGTGAGTTTGTAATCACTACTCAAGAGGGTGCTATTTTAAGTTTTGAGTATAAAGACACTAAGGCAAAGGAAACCATTATTTTAGATAACTCGTTCTTAAAAGTGGAACTAGAATCTCAGTATGAGATATTAAATGAAGTAGCTCTTACTGGTGAGGCAAAACAAAAGAAAGATAAAAACCTAACTGATAAGGAAAAGAGACTTGCCCAAAAAGATAGATCCGGGATAGGATATCAATCGATAGATAAGGAAGACTTTAATCCAGGTGGTTTTTCATTTCTAGCAGACCTAATAAGAGGACGTTTTCTTACTATTCTCGTTAAAGGAGAAGGTGATCAAGCAACCTATCATACTAGAAAGCGATCATCAATTCTACAAGGTGATGAGATTCTATTTGCTGTAGATGGAGTGTTGACTCAAACACCTCCAACATTTCTTGATTTAAATAGAATTGAAAATATAACATTTAAGTCTACACTAGCGGGAACCAATAAGTATGGTGCGCTAGGACGAAACGGAGTTATAGAAATTACAACTATGGGTGGAGAGTTTATAGATACTAAAGAATCACAAAGTGCACTCGCAAAAAATAATGATTATCAAGAAGGTGCAAAAATATTTTCGTCGTCTAGAAAGACTGGAATATACAATGCAGCAACTACGGAAAATCTAAAAACATTGCAGCAGCAGTTTTTGAATAAAATTGACGAAGATCCTTTAGATGTAAACAACTATATAGCTTATTATAGGGTTTTAGAACCACTAGATAAAAATCAAGCAGTTAGAGGATTAACAACAATTTTAGACATAGCAGACAGTAATACAAGGGTGTTAAGGTCGCTTGCTTTTTTTTTAGAAGAACAGAATTTATATAAACAAGCTTTAAAAATACATGAGCGTGTTTTAGAATTAGCTCCAGAAGAGTCGCAGTCACACCTCGATATTACACAGTCGTATAAAAGAGAAGGTAAATTTGTTAAGAGTTTTGAAACTCTCAAAAGGATACTCTCTGCAGATTCTACCACTTATAATATTTCTCCAGAACTCATTAAGATAGCTGACACAGAATTAAGACATCTTCTTACTAAAAATAAAGATCGTATAAATTATGATGAAGTGCCTTCGGCATTTTATGAGACGGTACAATTAATTGATAAAAGGATTTTAATTGAATGGAATGACCCTCAAATGGAGTTTGATTTACAGTTTGTAAACCCTGCAAAAAAATTCTACAATTGGTCACAAAATTTAAGTACACCAGATAAATCTGATGTTATCACTAATGGTTTGTTATCAAAGGAATTTATAATTGATGATGACTCTAATAAAGGTGAGTGGATTATAAATATCACAAATAACACTTTTAAGAAGTCAAGAGTACCTCTCTTCGTAAAGATGACGATACAATCGAACTATGGCGGTATTGATGAGCAAGAACAAATCTTGATTATACCTATCTCTCAGTTAGATCAAAAATACACAGTTCAAAAAATCACAATGTAGATTGCTATTATAAATGCTTATTTTCTTTAAGTAATTTATACGTTATTATGGTATACGCTTTCGCGAAAGCGCAATAGAGGAACTATAAAAAAGCTTATAAGAAAGGAGCAGTCAGCGCCACTTTTGAAGAAAATAAGATTTCTATAACAAGTGTAAATTTAAAAATGAGGTATCTTGGGATTATTACAAATGATAACATCTCAGGAACCTACACACAGCTAGGTACTGACTATCCATTACAATTAATGAAAACAGAAAAAATACTCCCAGGAAATACAACATTACCATCATCAAATGAGTCGCTTGCAAAGCTCATTGCTCAAGAAGATGGGGATTTTAAATATAAAGTAGAAGATTACTTCCAGACCCCAGAAGCATATGCGTTTAAACTTTCACCAGATGGAAAGTACTTGTCGTACATGAAGCGTAGAGCAGATGGAAAAAGAGATTTATTTCTTAAAAACACAAGTACACAAACTGAAGTTAAGCTTGTAGAACAGCAGGAAGATTTAATACGTAGCTACTTCTGGGCAAGTGAAGATCGCATTGTGTACTCACAAGATAAAGGAGGTAATGAAAACTACCATCTCTTTGGTGTAAATCTAGACGGTAGTGGTAATGAAGAGTTAACACCTTTTGATGAGGTGCGCGTAGCTGTACTAGCCGTTCTTAAAGAAGACAAGGATCACGTTATCGTGCAGATGAACAAGGACAATCCTGCACAGGAGGAGCCTTACAAACTAAACATTAACACGGGTGCTATCGAGAAGTTGTATACCGTACATGAGGGAGATGCACCGGTAGCAGGATATGATTTTGACAAGTACGGAAACCTACGTGCAATCTCAAGAATTATCAATGGGGTAGACATGGAGTTGCTTTACAATATTGATGATGAGTTTGTAAAAATAATGGAAGTCCCTTTTGGTGAAACTTTCGGTATCAGTCGTTTTGATTATTCTTCAGATAATCCGGATGCGGCTTATGTGGTTTCTAATCTTGAGACAGATAAAATAGAGATCCAGCGTTATGACTTGCGAGCAAATAAGGTGCTGGCAACCATGTACAAGGATGAGACGTATGATGTGAGCGGAATCACGCTTTCACGAAAGCGTAACTACGAGATTGATTATTTTTCGCATAATGGTGAGAAGGCGGTAATCGTACCTGTAAGTGATACTTATAAAAAGGTGCAAAAGCGTTTGCAGAAAGATTTTGGAGACAAAGATTTTTACGTAGTAGGACGCACAGATGATGAGAGTAAAATGATGGTGGTGGTAACGAGCGATCGCATTATAGGCGAGTATCACCTCTATGATGTGGAGGAGGATACGGTAACGTTACTGTATAAAATTCTTCCTCAGCTTGAGGAGCAAGATATGGCTGCAATGACTCCTATCACTTTTAAGAGTCGTGATGGGATTATATTACACGGGTATCTTACCATGCCTAATGGTGTAAAAGAAGGTCAAAAAGTGCCTATGATTGTAAATCCGCATGGAGGACCGCAAGGAATACGTGATAGCTGGGGTTTCAACCCAGAAGCACAATTATTTGCTAGCCGTGGCTATGCTACACTAGCCGTAAACTTTAGAATTTCTGGCGGATATGGTAAGGAGTTTTATACCTCTGGTTTTGGACAAATAGGTCGTAAAGCGATGGATGATGTAGAAGATGGTGTAGATTATGCAGTTTCTCTTGGACAGATTGACAAAGATAAAGTTGCTATTTACGGTGCAAGTCACGGTGGATATGCCGTACTACGCGGAATGACCAAAACACCAGAAAAATATGCTTGTGGTGTAGATTATGTAGGGGTGAGTAACTTGCATACTTTTATGGAAACCATCCCAGCGTACTGGGAGAAGTATCGTGATATGTTACATACCATCTGGTACAATCCAAACAAGCCAGAAGAGAAGAAAATCATGGATGAGATTTCTCCAGCCTTGCATGTAGATAAGATTATAAAGCCATTATTTGTGGTGCAAGGAGCAAATGATCCTCGAGTAAATATAGACGAGGCAGACCAAATTGTGGAGCAGTTAAGAGCTCGCGGAGTTGAAGTGCCATACATGGTGAAGTATGATGAGGGTCACGGTTTTGGTAAAGAAGAAAACACGCTAGAATTGTATAAAGCAATGATGGGCTTTTTCGCAGAGCACTTAAAACAAGAAGAAGTTGTTGCTCTTGAAAAGTAGATTATATTTTACGCTTTCGCGAAAATTTGAATAAAAAAACCCTGAATGTCATTTGACATTCAGGGTTTTTAATGAGGTGTAATCTGCTATTTTAATCCTTCCCACTCGGTATAAAATTGGGCTAGAAAGCCTTCCATATATTGGTGACGTTTCTCTGCCATTTTCTTACCGGTTTTGGTGTTCATTCGGTCTTTTAATAGTAATAGCTTTTCATAAAAGTGATTGATGGTAGGAGCGGTACTTTTTTTATACTCCTCTACTGTCATATCTAGCTGAGGTTCTATTGCTGGATCGTAGAGTTTTCTGTTTTTAAACCCACCGTAGTTAAAGGTGCGTGCAATCCCTATGGCTCCTAGTGCGTCTAGTCTATCTGCATCTTGTACAACATCAAGCTCTGGAGATGTAAACGCTTGCGCTTTATTTCCTCCTTTAAAGGAGATGTTTTTTATAATCTGAACGACGTGCTCAATTACCGTACTATCACAGTTTTGACTTAACAGAAACTCTGTTGCCATTTGTGGAGCAATGGTTTCATCACCGTTAAAAAATTTGGAATCTGCAATGTCATGTAATAATGCCCCAAGAGCGACGACAAGAGGATCTACCTTTTCTCCTTGAGCTATCTTGACGGCGCTTTTGTACACCCGTTCTATATGAAACCAGTCGTGACCACCCTCGGCGTTTGCAAGGGTAGTTTTTACAAAGGTGATAGTGTTGTCTATGAGTTCTTGGTGTTCGTGTGTCATCTTTAGAAGGAATGGGATAGATTATAATCTCAAATGTCGTCAGTTTGATGCAGACCTACAAGGTTACCTATAGCAAAACCTTATTGTTTGAATTGTTACTTTTTCGCGAAAGCGCACTGAAAACAAAATTCATACGCATAAAAAAACCACCCTAAAAAGAGTGGCTTATTTTTTATTGCCGTCTAGCGACTAAAGTCTACAGACTACTTAACATGCTCGTTAAAAGCATCCATAAGGTTTTCTGCAATCATTTCTGCAGGTCTTCCCTCAATGTGGTGACGCTCTAGCATATGTACTAACTCGCCATCTTTAAAAAGAGCCATAGAAGGGCTTGATGGAGGAAATGGTACCATAAAAGAACGTGCAAGATCTGTTGCCTCGCCGTCTACTCCCGCAAACACAGTAAATAAGTTATCTGGCTTCTTTCCATTTGCTGTAGCATGTACAGCAGCAGGACGTGCATTACGAGCAGCACAACCACAAACAGAATTTACAACCATAAGGGTTGTTCCTTCTTTTTTCATTGCAGCGTGTACGTCGTCTGTTGTATGTAATTCTGTGAAGCCATTTCTGGTAAGGTCTTCACGCATAGGTTTTACTAAATCTGGTGGATACATAATCAATATATTTTGATAACAAAGGTACAAAAAGTGTTCCTCCTTTGTATGACGGAAAATATGTCAGATTCTTACAATTATTTCCTACCGCTTTTATAACAAGCTGTAACTATGGCACAAAAGCGTAACAAACAGAATTTGCTCTCGTCTAATCTTAAGAACTCGTAGATTTGCAGTTCTAAAAGATTGAAAAGTACATATGATTAAATATATAGGAGCCGTAGTAGGTTGGTTTTTGGCACGTGGGTTTTTTGGCGCTGTCATAGGCTACTTTATCGGTAGTGCGATAGACATGATGATGAGTACAAATAAGGGAGCATCTGAAGGTGGATCTCGCGGGCAACGCTTTAAAGACGTTTTTGAGCAAGCCACACAGCAGAATGTCTCGCCTGGTGATTTTGAACTTAACTTGCTTTCACTCGCATCTATCGTGATTAAGGCAGATGGAAAAATAAGCCAGACAGAGCTAGACTATGCTAGAGCCTACTTTGTGAGAGCATATGGAAAGGAGCGAGCAAATGCAACCTTTAGAACTTTTAATGATGTGATTAAAAATCGTGAGATTTCGGCATCAAACATATGCACATACCTTAATGCGAGAACGCGTTATGAGGTGCGATTACAGATTTTGCACTTCTTATTTGGCATCGCAGGAGCAGATGGTCAAATAAGTCAGCCAGAGGTAAATGTGCTGGGTACTATTGCAGGATATTTTAGAATCAACCATCAGGATTTTGAGAGTATCAAAAACATGTTTGTTAAGAAAGCAGATAGTGCTTATAAAATACTTGAAATAGATAAATCTGCTAGTAATGATGAGGTGAAGAAAGCCTTTAGAACCATGGCCAAAAAATATCACCCAGATAAACTTATGGACATGGATGAAGCCTACCGTAAAGGAGCAGAAGAGAAGTTTAGAAACGTGCAAGAAGCTTACGAGCAGATTCAAAAAGAACGCGGTATTTAACGTCTTTCTTAGTATAACCTTACTATTTCTTTAAGATACATTGTGTAAAGCACTGACTAACTTTGCAGCAAAACAATGTTATGAAGACGCCTTCCGTATTATTTTTTGATGTCAACGAGACACTTTTAGAGCTTACAGCTTTAAAAAAAAGTATCACTTCTGTTTTAGATGGGAGAGAGGAGCTTGTGCCATTATGGTTCAGCACGTTATTACATTACTCACTAGTTGAAAACGTAACAGGAGATTATAAAGATTTTAGCGAGATAGGTGTCGCAGCATTGCAAATGGTAGCCGCAGGCAATGATATTACCATTACAAAGGAGCAAGCTGAAGATGCGGTAATTAAGCCTTTTAAAAGTTTGATGCCTTATAAAGAGGTAAAACAAGCATTAGAGGCACTCAGGGATCAAGGCTTCAAGCTCGTTGCGCTCACAAATTCATCAACTTCTGGACTAGCAGAGAAGTTAGCATATGCTGGAATAAAAGATAATTTTGACACCTTGCTAAGTTGCGAGACTGTAGGAGCTTTTAAACCTAGCTTAGAAGTTTATAGTTGGGCACTTTCAAAAATGAATGCACAAGCAGAAGATGCTATGATGATTGCTGCTCACGGTTGGGATATTACTGGTGCAAAAAAAGCAGGAATGCAAACTACGTTTATAAGAAGGCCAGGTAAGCAAATGTATCCACTAGCTCAAAAGCCAGATTATACTGTCGATACACTTGATGGCCTGGTAGACATCTTCTCAAATAAGTAAGCTATTACTTTTTAAATAATACCTTAAATGCCGCTTTTATAAAAGGAATTTTAGGCGCACTTAAAATAACTTCAAGCTCATCTTTATAGGATGATTCTTCATCTAGAAATCTAAAGATATGTGCGGCTTTTCCTTTTTTAAACATGCGTGTAAAAATCTCTGCACCACGTTCATTGTGCGCAGCAAGAACTTCAAGCAATACGCCATCATAAAAAGTCCAGCGATTTTTAAGGCTATAATTTTTTAGAGGTTTACCACTTTTTAAAAAATCAATAAGCGCCGCAGATTTTTTCAAGGTATGTTTAAATGTATATCCTGTACTCGCTTTAGTCCACCCGCCTGCAGTACCTATATGTAGCACATGCTTGCTATTGTGTTGAGCAAAGTTATAAGTGGTCATAGGGATACTCCCGTATTCTCGATTTGTGATTTCATAATCTGTTACTCCAAGATTATTTAAATAATCCTTTATAGCTTCTTCGTACTCTTTTTTAGGAAGTAAATCTTTAGAGAAAAGCGTGTATTCTATAAGTGCTTCTTGAGGAGAAGTAGGAAGTATATACATAAATCTGCAATTACCTTTTTGAGGTATGCTAAAATCCATGTACGTTGCTACTTTAGTATTAAAAACAGCCTTATCAGTCTTTACAAACCAGCCTACAAAGTGCTGTTGTAATACCACAACTTTTTGCTGATTTTCTAATTGCTTTGGTTTGTAAATGCTATTTAAAATTGTGGTAGCATGATATTCATTATCAACAGTTTTTGCTATTGCTCCGTTTTCTTTTTCAGAGACATGTGTTATTTCACCTTGTATAAACGTGATATTGCTATGTTGCGATAATTCTGCTTTCGCGAAAGCGTACAATTGCTCACTCTCCACCTTTTTGTAGGTATATGGAGATATGTCTATGGTCGTACTTTGTTTATTTCCTTTAATTAATACCGAAGGCCAAGAGTAAGAAACGACGCTTTCAAACAGATCTGGAGTAGTCTCCCAAAAACACCAAGTGCGATCATTTTTTTTATGGAGATCTTGATCGATGATAGCAATAGACGCATTTTTAAAAAAGGTATCTCTTGCCATACGAAGCGCTGTTGTTAGTCCAGAAAGACCAGCACCTAGAATAATATAATCGTATTGATTTTGCACATGATAAAGATACGGGGAAGTTGTAAAAGAAGTAGTGTCATTTGTAACTTTACCATGTGACTCAAACTACAATTTTTAATAATGCATTTTTACTACATCCTACTGGCGCAATGTACTGGAAGGAGCAAGATATATTACTCATTGCAGATGTGCATTTTGGGAAAGTAGCTCATTTTAGAAAACATGGTAGTGCCGTTCCTCAAAAGGCGATACAAACTAATTTTGAGCAGTTAGATAAAGCAATTGCTTATTACAACCCTAAGGAGGTTTGCTTTCTAGGAGACTTATTTCATTCTGATCTTAATATAGAATGGGCTTATTTTGAAAAATGGATAAGTGATCAGACTGTCAAATTCACATTGGTGATTGGAAATCATGACATCATCTCTCCGTTGCGATTTGAAAAACTCGGGATTACTATTTATGATGAAAGAATCATAGATAATTTTTTACTCACTCACCATCCTGAAGAACGAGATGGGCTATATAATTTTTGTGGTCACATACATCCAGGAGTTCGATTGCAGGGTATGGGAAGACAAGCGCTAAAAATGCCTTGTTTTTTCAAGAAGAAAAGCCAACTCATATTACCTGCCTTTGGAACTTTTACAGGTAATTATTTACTAGAACCAGAAAAAGGTGATGAGGTATTTGTGCTAACTCCAGATGAAGTGATTTTAATAGCATAATTGATGTGTAGCATCATGAGGAAATACTAGTTCCTGCAATCTTCTTTTTAATTACCACGGCACACATTTTTAATGGTCTGAGCAATAGTCTAACTTTGCAGCATTAATACAACAGGTGATGGATAAAGACAAATTAGAACTGTCAAAAGAAGAAATGACAGCTTACGGATACCGTATTGTAGATGCTGTAGTAGAACATTTTGACACACAAAACAGTAAGTTTCCTTTGGCTTCGGGAACTCGAGAAGAAATGGACTCTTTGTTTCTAGAAGAAGCACCAGAAAAAGCCTCAGATCCGCAAGAAGTACTTGAATTTGTGATAGAAAAAGTGATGAAACAAAGTGCGATTTCTACGCATCCTAAGTCGTTTTCATTTGTTCCTGGACCTAGTAACTATGTAAGTGCTATGTCTGACACGCTAGCTACAGGATTTAATATATTTTCTGGCGGCTGGTCACAATCACCACCTGCAGCAGAGCTAGAGATTGTAACCATAAGTTGGTTACTTAAGATTTTTGGCTTTCCAGTAAAAAAAGGTGGAGGGATTTTTACAAGTGGAGGATCTATGGCAAACCTTACTGCTATTGTTACCGCTCGTCGTGTAATGTGTGGGGAAGATTTTGCAAATGCAGTTATCTACCTTTCAGATCAAGCACACTCGTCAAACATAAAGGCGTTGCGCATTGTAGGTTTTACAAAAGATCAAATACGATTAATACCAACAGACTCTGAGTTTAAATTTTCTACTATAAAACTTCGTAGTGTTATCGCTCGTGATAGACTGGAAGGTTATAATCCGTTTTGTGTAATTGCTACCGCAGGAACTACAAATACGGGAACAGTAGATCCTCTTACAGAAATTTCAAAAATTTGTAAAGAAGAGAAACTGTGGTTCCATATAGATGGAGCATATGGAGGAGCGGCGATTCTTGCAAAAAACGGAAAGGAACTTTTAAAAGGAATTTCTAAAGCAGATTCTCTTACTGTAGATCCGCACAAGTGGTTTTTCCAACCTTATGAGATGGGTTGCTTGTTAATACGCAACCACAAATACCTGAAAAGTACTTTTGTTGAGAAGCCAGAGTACTTAAGAGATATAGAAGGTAATGAATCTGAGATTAATTTTTATGATCACGGTGTCCAACTAACAAGACGTTTTAGAGCACTTAAATTCTATATGTCTTTAAAAACATTTGGACTAGAAGGATTTAGAAACGCCATCACCTATAACATCAAAATAGCCGAAAAGACCGAGAAGCTACTACGTAAAAGCAAAAAGTGGGAGATTGTATCGCCAGCTACGCTCGCGATCATTAACTTTAGGTATAACCCTATTGGAAATAAATTTACAGAGAAGCAACTAGATGAACTCAATCAGAAAATTTCTGGTATGGTGACAGCATCCCGTGAGGCTCAACTAGTAACTACGATACTCAATAAGCAAGTGGTGCTGCGAATGTGTTTAATAAACCCACGTACTACTTTTGATGATGTACAAGATACGCTTAGACTTTGTGAAAAATTTGCAGACGAAATCTTAGGATAAGAAAAGCTTCGGTTTTATGAATATTTTATCACTTTTCAAGAGAGGTATAGTCTAGTAGCGTGTGTAACTTTACTAAAAATCAGTGATTATGAAAAAGACCTATGCGATTGTAAATTTTCTTTCTGTGTTATTGGTTCTTGCTGTAAACGGACTTTCACAAGCCCAGCGCTGGAACGATACTACCATAGGCGAGGCATCTGATAAGTATGAGAATTTATTTACGCCAGCAGGATATGCATTTTCTATCTGGGGTGTCATTTTCTTAATGCTATTAGGATATTCGCTTTTTCAAATACGTCGCGCTTTCTTTAGTAAAAAAGAATCTCCTTTCATTGTACAGACTGGCTGGTGGTTTGCTATTGCAAATTTTCTTAATGCTGCATGGGTGGTTGCCTTTACGTATGAATACGTAGGATTATCTGTACTTATCATGCTAGGGATTTTATCGAGTTTATTACTTGTAATCTGGCGTACTAATATGGAGCGTTGGGATGCTCCTATTGAGGTAATTGGTCTAGTGTGGTGGCCTATTTGTATCTATTCTGGGTGGATTGCAGTAGCCACCATTGCAAACTTTTCTGCTTTCTTTGCAAGTATAGGTTGGACTGGAGGACCGCTTAACGAAGTAGTGTGGACTATGGTAATGATTACTATTGCAGTACTTATAAATGTGCTTATGGTGTGGATGCGTAATATGCGAGAGTTTGCATTAGTAGCTGTATGGGCACTCGTGGCGATATTTATAAGACATAAAGACCAGCATGAAAGCATTGCTTATTATGCATTATTAGGCGCAATAGTATTAGTAGTAATTACAATGTTACACGCCTTTAAGAATAAGGAAACCGCTCCTCACTTAAAATTTAAGGAACGGTTTCTTGATAATTAAACCATACTCTGCATATCACTAGCAAACGTAGGATATGCAAAAATGGTTTCTCTAAACTGTGTACACGTCATCTTCTGCTGTATTGCCATTGCAAATAAATTGATCATCTCACTAGCTTCTGGTGCGAGTATCTCGGCACCTAGTATTTCATCATTAGGGCCCTTCAATGTCTTATAGCAATAATATGGCGAGTTAAGTCTCTTAATACTAAACCAATCTGGCACATGTTCTGACAGCACTTTATACTCGATCCCCTCGGCTTTAGCTTGTTGTTCGGTGATACCTACAGTAGCGAGTTGTGGCGTGGTATAAACCGCGGTAGGAATCGCAGGAAAGGTATATGCTTTGCGCTCGCCGGTTGCAAGCTGCATACCTACATGTTTTCCTTCTAAACTTGAAAGCGGAGTTAACGGTAAAGAACCACTATCTGCCACATCACCACATGCATATACATTAGGGTTAGAGACACTCTGTAAGTATTTATTCACTTTGATTCCTCGCGGAGTGGCTTCTACATTCCCTTTGTCAAGAGCAAGCATGTCAATTGATGGAACACGTCCAGAGGTATTAAAAACCATTTCGGCTTTTAGTTTATGCTCTTTTCCGTCCTGCTTATAATGTACACGTGTGTTTTTTTGAAGCATTTCTGCTCCTATCACATCTGCTTCAAAAATGAACTTGATTCCTATATCTGTTGAAGCTTCTTGTAGCAAACTCGTAATACTTTCGTCAAACATTTTTAGCACACGTTCACCACGCTCTATAATAGTCACATCTACACCGCACCGAGCAGCAATATGTGCAAATTCCATGGCGATATAACCTCCACCTACAAAGATGATACTTTTTGGAAGCTCTGGAAGCTCAAGAAAATCGTCTGAGGTTTTAAAAAGCTCAGCTCCTTTAAAGTGAAGTGGTCTTGGGATAAGTCCAGTAGCAATTACCACTTTATCTACAGTAACCTTTTTGCCTTCTACAATGAGTAGTCCTTCTTCTATAAATTCTGGAGACTGGTGATACATGGTAATCCCAGCTTGTTCGAGAGAATCTTCTGTTTTTACAGGCATTGCAGAAACAAATTTTTCTTTGAATTGTTGCAGCGCTTGCCAGTTTATAGTAGCGACTTCAGTTACACCTACTTCTGCCATGTGTGAGGTGCGAGCTATGATTTCGCTAGCGTTGAGTAATACTTTTTTGGGATCGCAGCCTCTGTTTGCACACGTACCGCCATACTCACGATTATCTGCAATGGCTACTTTCATTCCTGCCTTTGCGCAGCGTGTTGCCACCTGTCTTCCCGCACTTCCTGTGCCTATAACAAATATGTCGTAATGTTCAAATCCCATCCTTTTCTTTTTTTATAAAGGTAGGGAGCATGCACTTTTGTTGCTGTTATGAAAATGGTAAAATGTTAGTTACGCTTTGGCGAAAGCGTATTGTTCACCATTAAAAACCAGTAAAGTTGTAGTTACTCTTGGCCTGTAAATCCGTCTACTACCGTCTTTGATGTACCGTCTATTGTAAAGGTATTATGGCGTAAATTTTTAATAAAGATGAAGAAGAAAATCACATAAATCATTTGTGAGCCTACAAGATCCCAGTCTTCTTTAAAAGAAGTACCCGCCATTAATAATGTGATTAATATGAAACTCAATGCCGCAGCAAGTCGTGTCTTAAAACCTATGATGAGTAGCACACCTAGAACAAGCTCTACAATAGGAAGTCCAAAAGCGATAGGCTCCACAAGTGCAGGTGGTAACATAGTTCCTTCAAAACCTTTTGATAGTCCGCTAGCAAAACCTTCCATTTTAGGAAGTCGCACTACACCATGCAATAAGAAATTAATACCTATAGTAATACGCGCGATTACAAATGCTAGCTGATTATCGGTCCAGTTTTTCATGATTTAAAATTATAGAACCTTGAGGTAGCTTAGTGTTATGAAAATGGTAAAAAGTAAATAACGCTTTCGCGAAAGCTGCCACACTCCGTATCTTTGTAAAAAATCTAATTACTTGAGTAAAAACGAACTCTCGCAACACTTTGCACAGTCTCTGCAACTGCAGAAACTAAGGGAAGCTATTTCCCATTCCCAAGAAAACAATAAAAATATTCAAGCAAAAGGTCTCGTAGGATCTGCACTATCTTTTACCATAAGCAGTGCTTTTGAATCCGCCGAAAGTCCTTTTCTCATTATCTTAAACGATAAGGAAGAAGCTGCTTATTTTCTTAATGATCTAGAGCAGCTACGTAAAGAGGCAAATGTGCTTTTTTACCCTGGCAGCTATAGAAGACCTTACCAGATAGAAGAAATAGACAACGCAAATATCCTGCTGAGGGCAGAGGTTTTAAACAGAATAAACTCTCGTCGCAAGCCAGCATTGCTAGTTACCTATCCAGATGCGCTTTTTGAAAAAGTAGTTACTCGTAAAGAACTAGATAGACAGACGCTTAAAATAGCAGTGAGTGATCAACTGTCGCTGGATTTTGTAAATGAGATGCTGTTTGAATATAAATTTAAACGTGTTGATTTTGTTACAGAGCCGGGAGAATTTTCGGTACGTGGAGGGATTGTAGATGTATTTTCGTTTTCTCATGATGAGCCGTATCGTATTGAGTTTTTTGGTGATGAGGTAGATAGTATAAGGACGTTTGATGTGGAGAGCCAACTCTCAACTGGGCAGGTGAAAAAGATTTCGGTGATGCCTAATGTTGAGAACAAGGCATTAACAGAAGTACGCCAGAGTTTTCTAGAGTATATCTCGCCTAAAACGGTAGTTTTTATAAAAAACAGATCACTTCTTGTAGATCGTACTGATAAAAATTTCGCGAAAGCGGAAGAAGCATTTTCTAACCTTGACTCAGAGATAAAGCGCAACTCACCAGAGGAGCTTTTTATGCATGGAGCTGCATTACAGCAGCAGCTAGATACGTTTGCCACAGTAGATCTCACCTCAAAAATAGATGGTGCGATAGCTGATACTACAATCAATTTTGAGCAACAACCACAACCTTCTTTTAATAAGCAGTTTGACTTATTGATTGCAAACTTGAATGAAAACTCCGCAAAGGGTTATAAGAACTATATTGCCTGTGTGACGGAGCAAGCGGCAAAGCGTTTTCATGACATTTTTGACGATGCAGATGCGATTGTAAAGCAATATGAAACAGTGGTACTGTCATTATATCAGGGATTTATAGATGATGAGCAGAAGATAGCGATCTATACAGATCACCAGATTTTTGAGCGTTATCACAAGTTTAATCTTAAGAATGGGTATGCAAAAAAGCAATCCATTACGCTTAAGGAATTGAGCCATCTCTCCGTAGGTGATTATGTGACGCATATTGATCACGGGATTGGAAAATTTGGTGGATTACAGAAGATTGATGTAGAAGGGAAGCCGCAAGAAGCAATCAAATTGATCTACGGAGAGCGAGATATTTTATACCTCAGTATTCACTCGCTACATAAAATTACAAAGTATAACGGTAAAGATGGCAAGCCGCCACAAATTTATAAACTAGGTAGCCAGGCATGGAAAAAGCTTAAGGCAAAGACCAAGTCTAGAGTGAAGCACGTTGCGTTTAACCTCATTAAATTATATGCAAAACGTAGACTTCAAAAAGGCTATGCCTTTGGGCCAGATACGCACATGCAGCATGAATTAGAAGCTAGTTTTATTTATGAGGACACACCAGATCAAAGTAGCGCTACCGAAGATGTAAAGCGTGATATGGAAAGTGAGCGTCCTATGGATCGCTTAGTGTGTGGGGATGTAGGTTTTGGTAAAACAGAGGTTGCCATTCGCGCCGCGTTTAAAGCGGTTGATGGTGGTAAGCAAGTTGCTGTACTTGTACCTACAACGATTCTAGCCTATCAACATGCACGAACATTTAAGGAGCGTCTCAAAGATTTTCCTGTAAAAATTGACTATCTCAACCGTTTTAGAACAGCAAAAGAAAAGCGCGAAGTGCTAGCAGGATTAGAAAGTGGGGCAATCGATATTGTGATAGGTACGCACCAGCTTACGAGTAAAAATGTAAACTTTAAAGACCTAGGACTTCTCGTTATTGATGAGGAACAAAAATTTGGCGTTGCGGTAAAAGATAAGCTCAAAACCATCTCTGAAACCGTAGATACACTCACGCTTACAGCAACTCCTATCCCAAGAACACTGCAGTTCTCACTCATGGCAGCAAGGGATTTAAGTACCATAAATACGGCGCCACCTAATAGATATCCTATAGAAAGTAATGTAGTGCGCTTCTCTGAGGAGGTGATACGAGATGCGGTGCAGTATGAAATACAGCGTGGCGGCCAAGTATTCTTTATCCATAACCGTATCGAGAATATTAAGGAAGTTGCGGGTCTTATTCAGCGTCTTGTACCCGATGCAAAAGTGGGTATAGGTCACGGGCAAATGGAAGGGAAAACACTTGAAGCAAAGATGTTATCGTTCATGAACGGTGAGTTTGATGTACTGGTGTCTACCACTATTATTGAGAGCGGACTTGATGTGCCTAATGCAAATACGATTTTTATAAATAACGCAAATAATTTTGGACTGTCAGACCTCCACCAGATGCGAGGTCGTGTGGGACGTAGCAACAAGAAAGCGTTTTGTTACTTTATTACTCCTCCATACAGTGCTATGACAGATGATGCTCGTAAGCGCATCCAGGCGCTGGAGCAATTTTCTGTTTTAGGTAGTGGTTTCAACATCGCCATGAAGGATCTTGAGATACGTGGTGCTGGAGATTTATTAGGAGGAGAACAGAGCGGATTCATCAATGAGATAGGGTTTGATACATATCAAAAAATCCTAAATGAAGCCATTGATGAGCTTAAGGAAGATGAATTTTCAGAGTTGTATAATGATGATCCCGCTTTCGCGAAAGCAGAAAAAGATTATGTAAAAGACACAGTGATTGATACTGACTTTAGTCTTCTATTTCCAGATGACTACGTCAACAATATCACTGAACGCTTAAACTTATACACACAGCTCAATAATGTAAAAACAGAGGAGCAACTAGACGATTTTGAACGCCAACTCGTAGACCGTTTTGGACCATTACCAGAAGAAGCTGAAGATTTATTGGATTCTGTGCGTATCAAGTGGGTAGCGACTAAAATAGGCCTTGAGAAAGTGGTTCTCAAAAATGGAAAACTCACCGGCTTTTTCATTGCAGACCAGCAGAGTGCTTTCTATCAAAGTCCAGCATTTGGTCGTGTTCTTAAGTTTGTACAAGAAAACGCATATCGCATAGGGATAAAAGAGAAAAAGCTATCTAAAGGATTGCGATTACTCCTAAAATCTGACGATGCTAAGACAGTGAATGATGTGGTAGCATTACTACGACCATTAATGCCAGAAAGCACCAAGAAAAAAGCAGCAGAGCTGCCTATGGATGATGGCGAGTAAATCTTGGAAATCAACACTAGCGGTAATCGCTGCAATTATTACCATTGTAGGCTTGGTAACTGGGAAGTTTCTATTCTTTGTAGTCTGGTTGCCATTAGGGTGGCTATTTAATTCAAAAAAGGGAGATCGTGCAGACTAAATATTTCTTTTCCTTATTGTGTATTTGTGTCTTGCTACAGACATCACTGAGTCGTGCGCAAGCGCAAGAATCTGTAAAAACGGAAAGAGAATATCGAATTAAACCTGAGATTGTACCACAAAAGGCAAAAGACTTTATTGCCACCTTCCATATAAATCGTTCTGTAAAATGGCTACAAGAAGTAGGTGATGATGGCGCTAGTCTTGAAGCAAAATTTAGATACAAAGGACAGCGTCATAGTGTAGAATTTACTACAGATGGAGTTTTAGAAGATATAGAAATCGTTATTGGGTTAGGAGAATTACCTGAAGAGACAAAACAAGAGATAACCAGCTATTTCACGCAAGAGTTTGATTATTTTAAAGTAGAGAAAATACAAGCGCAGTATAATAATACGGTAAAAGAAATAATAAATAGGACTGCAAAAAATCTCGTATCCTCATCACTTATTCCGCATTACGAGGTCGTTGTAAAAACACGTAATTCTGGTAAAAAATCAAAGCGTTATGAAGTTCTTTTTAACGAGAAAGGAGCCTTCATAAGTAGGTCTCAAGTAAGCATACGACGTGATAATATTCTTCGCTTTTGACTATGTTTAAATTCACATTCTTTATCCTAATGTTTTCTGTAAGCACCTTGCTTTACGGGCAATCGCTGTATGAAGTTGGCATACTCCCCGAAGTAAATATAGGTACAAAAATTAATGAGCTGTGGAATATTAATGTAGAATTCGCGCCACGTTTTGAAGTAAGTGAAGGAGATTTTAAAGGCAATAATAATACAGATGTATTTTACTCCTTGCTAGATGTCACCACGGTTGCCACGCGCACTGTGGGAGTAGATGCAAAAGTGGGGATAGGATATTTGGCTCGTTTTCGTGACAAGGATCTTATACACCGTGCGATACAACAGTACTCATTTACCGTCCCTTATTTTGGTTTTCGTTTGGGACATCGCTTACGTACAGATCAAACATTTAACGCTAGGCAAAAAGTTGAGTTTAGAGCGCGGTACAGACTATCTTCAGATATATCGCTCAATGGTGAGTTTATAGACCCAGGAGAAGTGTATTTAAAACTAGGGAACGAGTATGTATATTCCATTCAAGGCGATGCAACAGATCTCGAGGTAAGGTTTGTGCCTACTTTGGGTTATTATCTAAACGATGCAAATAAACTAGAGATTGGCGTAGACTACCGTATGGATTCATTTCTTAAAGCTACTGCAAATCATCGATTCTGGATAAATCTGGGATATTACTTGAGTTTGTAGGATTGCGCTTTCGCGAAAGCGTGAAAAAATTAAGTAACATTCATTTTTGATTAATAATAATTATAGTCTGTCATGCCTTGAGACATAACTGGGAATTGTAAACCCGCGTATCTCTATATTAGATGATGGAAAGGTTATGAGAAATAAAAGAGGTTTACTTAGAAATGTTGAGAATCCATTATGAAATATATCAAAACCTATAATCAAGACCTAGCATTACATATCGCCCTATAAGTTGGGTTTGAGATGTGAAAGTGGATACTCCGGTAAGTGATGAAATATTGAATGAGTCACTATCAAATAAGTTATGAATTCTCCCGTGAGCTCTTAAAGTTTTTGGAATGATATCATAATCTGCCTCTATACTACTAAAGTAAAAGTTAGAATCACGAGGCAGGTTTCCAAAGAAGTACTTTTCATTCTTGAAATACATGTTAAACTTGTCATTTATATTCAGATCAATGTCTAAGAACATTTTGTTATTAGTCACGCTATTATTGAATGTACCTATGTCAAATGCAGTCTTAATCCAGTTGACGCCAAGGTTATAATTAAAAATACTATTGAAATCTGACCTTAAAGAGAACCCATAGCCCAACTGATTAGAAGTCACACTTCTTTCTTGATTATTGATAATGTCGTTATAATTATTTCTCAAAAACTGCCCGTTAAGCTTGAGGTTAGTTTTCATAAACTTTAAAAAGTAATCAGTATGAACCTCTGCTTTAAATTGTTCAGATTTCTGTCCAGATGTAGCAGTTACGGTATTAAATTGAGGAGAGAGTAAAGCGTCTACCGAGTAGAAATTTTTAGTGTTACTATAATCTGCAATGGCAGATGCCGTAAACCTATCAGTCCAATTACCGTATGTATATTTTAGACTTGACCTAAAAGTGTTGATAATATCATTATTTGCATTTCCTTGAATGAAAGCACGATAATTTCTCAGGATATAACCAGTATATAAATTCCCTAAGCTAGCTGTGTTTTGATTAATTGCGAGTACTGTTTCAAATTTGTGATTTTTGATAGGAGTAAGATCTACTTTCAAAAAGGGATTTATCTGAAAGAAATGCTGTGTCGTTGAATTTGCATTGTCTTTTTGAGTGGTTTTCTTGAAAGAAGCATCTATAGAGAATTGAATGTCTACTTTATCTAAATTATAGCTTGCTCTTAGACCTGCATAAGTTTGCTTATTTTCTAGCGTAAAATTATTATTAAAAATAGCATCTGATGCTTGTTCTTCACCTGCAGTATTAACGCTATTTATACCGCTAATCAATTGTTGGCTTTGCCTGTCCAGTCCTAAAACAAGTTCGTAGTTGGATTTCTCAGTATTAATCACAAAAGCAGCTTGAACACCAGTAAACTCGGAAACTTCTTTACTTTGAGCACCAATCCCTAAGACCGTTTCATTATCTGTGACAAAATCTCCAAATATATTTGAGCTTATATTATATTCTTGAGGCTTGCTGTCTTTTTTATATTTGCTTGTGAGTACAATAGCTTTATTGCTATCTATACTTCTGGTGTAATTTCCTTGTAATTGAAACACCGAGGCATTGTTTTTAAGGTGTTCACGTATGTTTATTTCATTTTGAATTAAATTATTATTTATTCGCTGGTTACCTATATAGTATAATGCATCAAAATGTATTTCATCATTATTACGGTTATAATCTAGCGCTATCTTACCAGCTGCTAGATTATCTTTTTGTTGGATGTCATAACTTTCTTCTAGTGTAAATGGGTTTTCCACCAAAAATGTAGTAAACTCTTCTTGATTATAGCGTTTTTTATCATAGGTAAGAACTCCGTTTACGGTAACTTTAAGGTCTTTTGAAAAGGTGTAAATATCTGCTAGAGATAAAAATTGAGCATTGTTTCTATTTGAAATACGATCGTCAAGGGTGGGTCTTACTCTATCCACATCAATAAAAAATGTAGCATTTGCATTTGGACCAAAATTATACAGACGATTTTTTGAAGAGGGCGATAAGATGCCATCAATATTGTCTGCTATTTCATCTCCTATATTATTTAGATCTTGAAAAAGATATGCCTTATTTCTGTTTAGTAATGAGATCGTATTTGATTTGATTTTATATCGACTCTGTAAGCTTACCCCTGCATCTACGTTACCAAATAAACTGCTTTTTCTATCGTCTTTAAGTGTGAGGTTAATGGCAACTTCATCGTTTTTCTGAACCTGTTTCAAAATTTTACTATCGTTGTAATTTTGTAGAATTTCTATTTTATCAACTACCTCTGAGTTTAAGTTTTTAGATAAAATTTTATAACCTTGACCGAAGAGGTCATCATTGTCAATCTTTATCTTTGATATCGCTTTTCCTTGAAATGTGATATTACCACTATCTCCCACTTGTATCCCAGGTATATTCTTTAATAAATCTTCAAGAACAATTTGGCTTTTTCTTTTAAAAGCATCTGCTTTAAAAATGAGGGTGTCATTACGTACTTCTATATTCTTTTCTACATTAAGTACAACTTCATCTAGACTTGTAGTTTCCGGAATTAAAGAAATTTCAATAGGAAGTGTCTCTATAGCGGTGATACTTAAGTCTTTTTTATAAGCGCTATAGCCTAAGCTGGTTGCTTTTAAAATATACTCTCCAGAGCTAGGGATTCTAAGAGCAAAGCTACCCTCAAGGTCACTACTTGTATAACCAATGATTTTATCATTTTGAAATAGAAGTAAATTTACCTGACTTATAGCTATACCAGATGTGTCAATAACCTTGCCTCTCAAAGGTGTTTGTCCTTGTAAAGAAGTAATAGATGTGCAAAGGATGAATATTAGAAGTAATAAAGTATTTATTCTTCCCATTCATAAGCTATTTCTTTACCACCTCTTTTTCTTGCTCTTCTTGAACCAGAGCGTCTGTACTCTCTAGGTAATCGAGACGCAATTACTGGAGAACCATTTGCTCTCCACGCATCATCTAGTAAAACAAATTCTTTTAAAGAAATAACATCATGGGATGTAATAAATGCATCTTGCTCTTGCATAAAAGATGAGAGTTCTGTTATCTTCTTCTTAGTGATGGTTGTTAATTGCCATTTTAAAATTCCATCATCTGCCTCAGCGTAAACTACGAGACCTGGAAGCCCTTGTAATTTCCATGGGCCGTAGTTAATAGGGACAGAGAGGTCCACATAGGCTTTATAATCTCTCCCTCTAAAAGTTGCTGTAAACTCAGTACAATTTCTACCAGCTATGTTTTTAGAAATACCAGTTGGTATCCAAGTGTTTGGATTTATAACTTCCTCAGTTACATACACATCATTACCTATTGAATTTACGTTAAGAAGAACTTTATCTTCAAGATTGGTAATAGTGTTCTCATTAGAGTGACCAAACTTTATATTTATTTCTGGAACTCCATCTGCGGTATCTAGATTAAGTTTGGGGAGGTTTTCTAGAAAAATAGGAATACTAGTTTGATACCGTACTTGGTTATTATGTTTAAAAAGGTACCCTTTCTTTATTAAGGACTTGCCTAGGTTATACTGAGCTTCGTATTCAAAGATATGTAGTTCGTTTTGGGCAAATAAAGTGTTAGAGATAAAAACAGATAATAGAATAATTATTTTTTTTAAAAACATCTGACTTTATTTAGTTAATCAATGAATTCATCTCTACAAAAACATAGACTTAAAAAGTTGTTTTTATGTGTAAGTCAGCAAAATAGCACATAAATCATAAACAGAAAAAAGGAAATCCTTAATCTACAGCAAATTAACATGTTTTTATCACTATCTAACTGTTAGTTTTGAGATTTGAAAACAGTAAAAAGTCAGATAAGAGTACTGTCAGGAACTTATTAAAAACTAGCTAACTTTCTATTATTTTTAGTGTCTAGGTATCTTCTAAGTACTCCTCCCTTTACATTATTTACATCAAACTCTACGATAAAAGCCTCGGGATCGCAGGAGTCTATGAGCTTGTGTATTTTGCGCAGGTGTATACGGTTTATCACGGTTTGTATCACGCGGCGTTCATTATTTTGACCTGTACTTCCATAACCTGCCGCGGCTTTGTAGACGGTAATACCAGTGCCAAGCTCATTAAGAATCTTTTGTTCTATTTCTTCAGATGACGGGGATATGATGGTAATACCTATAAAATCTTCAAATCCTTCTATAAAAAAATCGATAAACTTCGCGGTCACGATATAGGTAAGTATGGAATATAGTGCGACTTCTACACTAAGTACTAATGCGGTGATAATAAATAGAATAATATTGAAAGCCAGAATAGTTTTACCTATGCTTATTCCAAAAAGATCAAAGACATAAATTCCTAGAATTTCAGATCCGTCAAGCACCGCACCGTTGCGTATACTGATACCAATACCAGCTCCTAAAAACATACCGCCAAAAATAGCAATGAGAAGCTTGTCTTCAGTAATTACTGGGAAGGACTCGACTCCGATAAGGACTGCTAGTATCAAGATGGATACCGTGCTTTTTAATAGAATATTTCGCGAAAGCTTATAAAAACCCAACACTAGAAACGGAATACTCACAATAAAGAGCAGTAAGGAGATGTCTAGATCTAACTTTTTACTTAATAAAATAGCGATACCCGTTGCTCCACCATCCAGAAACCCATTAGGTAGCAAGAAGGCTTTGAGGCCTATACTCGCGAGGGCAATACCTATAGAAATTTGTACATACTCAGAAAGTGATTTTAATATCTTTGCCATACCTTTTGGTTTTATGTTAAGATAGTTATTTCTCTTTCTTTTCTAAGCTCATTACAAAATCAATAAGGTCTGTATCTGCATCTTTACCATAGGCACTCGTAAGGCAACCCTTTATACTATCGTTAGTCTCAATCAAAAATAAAATCGAACTATCACTTGGGTCGTTCATTCCCTCGTGCCTACAATATTCTATAAGTGTGAGGTCTTTTATTTGATACCAGCGGTCATTAGTTCTACATAATAAGCGGCCGTCCCGATACATAAAATCTGAGGTAAAACCTGCTACTCTCGCTGCTGCTATATCTTCTGTTAGGGTGTTGCTTTGTGAGAGAATCATAAAGTAAGGTTTTGAGTACGCTTTCGCGAAAGCGTGATTAAAAAATATTAACTCCAGTTTATAATGCAGAGGTAAAGCGGCATTCCCAGTGTGATATTAAAGGGAAAGGTAATGGCAAGCGCCATAGGTAAGTATAGGCCTTCGTTTGCCTTAGGCGCAGCGAGTTTCATAGCGGCAGGGACTGCAATATAGGAGGCACTTGCTGCAAGTATGGCAAACAGCAATCTGTTACCTATAGATTCTGTTATAAACCCACTTAGTAAACTCACGATAACACCATTTACGATAGGGACGGCGATTGCAAATACATAAGGAAAAGCGCCATACTCCTTTAGGCTTCCTATTTTTTTACCACTTGAGATTCCCATATCTAGTAAAAAGACAGCTAGAAAACCTTTAAAAATATCTGTGGTAAAAGGAGCAATGCCTTGTGCTTGTGCATCGCTTGCCATAAAACCTATGACGAGACTTCCTATAATTAATAGTACACTCCCATTAGTCACAGAGTGCTTGATAATACTGCCCATAGAGACAGTCTTATCTCTGTTTGCCGTAAATAGCATCATAAGAAGCACTCCTATTATAATAGACGGCGCTTCCATAATAGCCATAACTGCAACCATATACCCGCTATATGCAATTTGCTCCATATCTAGATAAGCGACTGTGGTAACAAAGGTTACAGCACTTACAGAGCCGTATGCCGCGGCGATAGCCGCAGCATTTTGAACTCCGACGCGCTTTTTGAGTGTAAAAAACGCATACAAGGGAACTGAAAGAGCAAGGACTACTCCAAAAATTAATGACCAGACAATCTCCATATTAAACGCTGAGTGGGCGAGCTCTTGCCCTCCTTTAAATCCTATAGAAAGTAGGAGATAAAGAGAAATAAACTTTGAAGAACTAGGCGGTATGGCTAAGTCACTTTTGAGTTGTACTGCTAGTAATCCTAAAAAGAAAAACAAGAGTGCAGGGTTGGTCAAGTTATCAACCAGTAGATGTAAGTCCATAAAAGAGGGTTAGGTGTCTTAGTGTGGTAATTACTTTTTGATGCGTATCTCTACAGTGCTTTTTATTTCTAGTTTACCTCCATCTGCACGTACGTCACTTAAAAAGCTTTTTAATTTTCCTTTCTCATCTAGTAACTCTATAATACGTCCACTATCATACTCACAGGCATCATCTATGTTACCTTCGGTGCGGCTTAAGCGTTGTAATTTGTGGAAGTTGATCTTCTTATCAAGCATTGCGTGTAAGATATCTCCAGCTTCGGTTGCTGTAAATACTCCGTCAATTAGGTTGATTTTTTGATCTGTCATTGTTGCAGTTTCTGTTTGTAATGTTTTCATAGTAAATGATTTTTTTAAATGAATAAGAGATTAAGATGCTCTACTAGCAATGTTTATAAACACTAGAAGGGTTATTAAAAAACTAGCAGATAGAATTTCTGTAAGAAACAGGTAGTCTGAAAAAATGGAGAGTGTAATGGCTACCATAGGGATAGCAAGTAGCATCAAATTTTTTAAGACAAAAAATAGAGCCGTCCAGTTTATGGTTATACTGGTCTTGATTTCTTGAGGTGTGTACCTGTCATTTCTAAACGAGTCAATTTTTAGTTTTTGTAACATAGGTTCTCATTGTTTTGATGGTGCAAAGATGTGGGCTAGAGTTCATATATTTTTATTTATATTTATAATGAATTACATAAATAATTTTAATGCATTATACATTGCACCAGCTTCAAGTCTTCTTGAAGGTTACAGAATTTAAGAGCATTACAAAAGCTGCAGAGGAGCTACATCTCACGCAGCCAGCGGTCTCGATACAGATTAAAAACTTTCAAAATCAGTTTCCTATTCCGCTTACGGAGGTTGTGGGGAGGCAATTATTTGTAACAGATTTTGGTGAAGAAATTGCAGCTGCAGCACGTAAAATAATTGCCGAAGTAGATGCAATTAATTACAAAACGATGGCTTATCAAGGTCAGCTCTCGGGTAAATTAAAGATATCAATCGTCTCTACGGGTAAATATTTGATGCCCTATTACATCACAGATTTTATGAATATGCATCCTGGTGTCGATCTAGAGATGGATGTGACAAACAAGACCAGAGTGGTGCGTCATCTTGAAAAAAACGAAACAGATTTTGCACTGGTATCTGTAGTTCCAGATCATATCGCGATAGATAAAGTGAGACTCATCCCTAACAAACTATTTTTAGTAGGAGGTAGGCAGCACACGTACTCAGGTAAAACCATTTCAAAAAAGGATTTTGATAAGCTACCCGTGGTGTATAGAGAAAAAGGATCTGCAACACGAGCAGCTATGGAAAATTATATTGCAGACAGACAACTTCCTACTCGTAAAAAAATAGAGCTTACCTCAAACGAGGCGGTAAAGCAAGCAGTAATTTCTGGAATAGGGATTTCTATACTCCCGCTAGTGGGGCTTAAAAATGCACTTACGAGCGGTGATGCTCAAATCATCCCCAGCAAAGGATTGCCTATTACCACACACTGGAATCTCATCTGGCAAAAAAGCAAGCAGCTTTCTCCCACCGCACAAGCATTTGTGAGTTACCTCGAGGAGCATAAAACAGCGCTTAATGAGAAGCATTTTGGGTGGTTAGATACGTATTAAAGGGTAAGCTTTCGCGAAAGCGTAAAACGTGCAAAACGTTGTATTTGCTGAAGTGACGTGCAAATGGCGGGTTAAATACTGCTCAAAAAATGAAACAAATCATAAATGAGCCATACTATTGCAGTGTAGAACTTCTTGTACATTTGATGCGCATCATTACAAGGCAAAACATTTATGATGAAACAACCAGAATTAGGACAAAAGATTTTAGAACTGCGCCAGCAAAAGGGATTAACGCAGGAAGAACTTGTAGCGCAATGTAATATCTCTGTGCGCACCATACAGCGCATAGAAGCTGGAGAAACAATGCCACGTGTTTATACGATTAAAACCATTCTCTTTGCGCTTGATAGAGATCTAGATGACCTGCAAGAAGACACCATTTTTGAGGCCAAAGTAAAAAAAGCAATGCTTTTTGAAATAGATGAAAGTAGGGATGTATCATATCTATTTAAACAACTTCACATAGGCTGGGTTGCTGGTATATTAAGTATGATCGTGTTTATATTTCAAATTTTTGACACTTATCACTACGAGACTGAAAATGTATATTTTGCTGGAGATATAGGTTTTAGACTGCTAGCTCTTTTTGCAATCGTATTTTTTATATTTCATATGAGGGCTTTCATTTTAATAGGAAACCTCTTTAAGGCGAGTATACTAAAAGCGGCTGCACTAGTTTTTATCACGGTAGAGATTATAACAAACTTAATTACCATTATAGATGTGCACGGCACGTATATCTCAGATATTGCTTTTGGTATTATAACTTCAGTGTTGTACGGTATAGCATTTCTCGTTTTTGGCTATGCGCTTTATAAGCTCAAAGGGTTAGGGGCTTTGTCTCAAGGCACAGGTATCGGGTATATTGTACTAGGTGTTTTCTTTTGCACCATAATTTTGGTCATTGTAGCACTGCCATTAAGTATCGTGGCACAGGTATTTAATATCCTTATTATTTTAAAAGCGATTGATATGATCAAAAAGCAAATAGGTTAATAAGAACTGTCATTTTAAAAAAAGTAAAACGCATCCTCAAAATGCTCAAGGCGTTCTTGCTTTGAGTTTTTGAGTACTGCGATAATGTCAAAACGTACTTCGACATCTAGGTCATTTTCTAGTACGTATTCATTTGACACTTTTACGATAGACTTTTGCTTACCAGTACTCACAAAACTCTGCGGATCACCAAAGAAATCTGAGTTACGCGCCTTTACTTCTACCACTACGAGGATGCCTTCCTCCTTCTGGCAGATAATGTCGACCTCATTTTTTCCAAAAAACCAATTACGTTCAAGAATAGTGTAACCCTGCTTTATTAAATGCAGGGTTGCTAGTTCTTCGCCGTATTCGCCTAGTTCTTTTGGGGTCATCAGTTGTTTAGAGATAAGTTATTTTTGTGGTATTTTGAGTAACAACAAGTTCAATCTCACTCCCCAACTTCAACGCATTATTATTAGCTACGTGACCTGCTGGGAAGTCGAAAGCTACTGGGAAGTCACATTCTTTTACAGCATCTAGCACAATTTCTTGAGCCGTTTTTCCAAAAGGGATTCTGTTATCGTGCATCTTTGTCATACCACCTACTACCATACCCGCACAGTGATCTAGCATCCCGTTGCGTTTTAGATTGACTACCATTCTATCTATATGATAGAGGTACTCATCAAGGTCTTCTATAAATAAGATTTTATCAGCTGTATCTAGATCAGAGCTACTGCCACAAAGGCTGTAAAGTATAGAGAGATTACCGCCTACAAGGTTCCCTTTTGCAGTGCCTAGTCTATTAAGTTTATTTGTGGTGTTGTAACTAAAGTTAGGTTGCTCGCCAAAAAGAGATTGTTTTAATGACGCTTTCGCGAAAGCGGTATTATCCTCAAGAGAAACCGGCATTGTGGCGTGTATCGTTTTGAAGCCTATTTTATGAATATGGCTATGTAACACCGTCACATCTGAGTAACCCACTACCCACTTTGGATATTTGACAAATTTGTAAAAATCTAGATCATCTACTATGCGCACGGTTCCGTAGCCGCCACGAGCACACCAGATGGCTTTAATCTCCGTGTTATCCATCATTTGCTGAAAGTCTTGTGCTCTCTCAAAGTCTGTCCCAGCATACTGATTGTCTTCGAGGCCTATGGTGTTTCCTAACACGGGAACTAAGCCCCAACTTTCAAGAAGCGCGATGCCCTCTTCAAGTTCTTTTTTAGAAATTTTACGTGCCGTGGCAACTATTCCGACTTTATCGCCGTATTTAAGATATGGAGGTGTAACCATTGATTTATTTTTCACACCTCAATATACTAACTTAACGGCAGTTTGGATTTTAAACTATCTGGTAATTTGATGAAAAGGTTAATTACTTATTATCTTAAAACAAGATGATTTGAGAGGTGCTTATAACTCCTAAACCATGCTCCATAGCCCCGATAGCAATGAAAATCCCGCAACCTAGCGATAGCAAGGTGAGGAATTGTAATGAATAGCGGGAACAGAAAGCTTCTTCTTGCAACTACTGCAGCGCTCCTAGCATAACAATACCGAGTTAAAGCTAGATTAGTTTATAGATAATCCTTGCTTGTTTTTCTTTATTTTTGTCGCTTCTTAAAGAACACAATATGTCTCAGAATCCACAACGATATACAATTACAGCGGCACTGCCGTATACTAACGGACCTATACACATAGGCCACCTTGCAGGAGTGTATGTTCCGGCAGATATTTATGCGCGTTACCAGCGTATGCAAGGAGCAGATGTTGCTTTTATATGTGGTAGTGATGAGCATGGAGTGCCTATTACAATTAAGGCAAAAAAGGAGGGCGTTACCCCTCAAGATGTGGTTGATAAATACAATGCCATTATCATAAAATCTTTTGAAGATTTTGGGATCACCTTTGATAATTACTCACGTACCTCTGCAAAAATTCACCACGATACAGCGTCTGAGTTTTTTAAGAATATGTACGATCAAGGTAAGTTTATAGAAGAAACAAACGAGCAACTGTATGATGCAGAGGCAAACCAGTTTCTTGCAGACCGTTTTGTGACGGGAACTTGCCCTAAATGTGGCTTTGAAGAGGCTTATGGAGATCAGTGTGAGAGCTGTGGTACGTCGCACAACGCAACAGATTTAATTAATCCTAAGAGTGCGATTACGGGAGCTGTACCTACACTTAAGGAAACAAAACACTGGTTTTTACCACTAGATCAATACAATGATTTCTTTAAGGAGTGGATTATAGAAGGTCATAAAAAAGACTGGAAAACTAACGTATACGGACAATGTAAATCATGGATAGATGATGGACTACGCCCTCGTGCCGTAACTCGTGATCTGGACTGGGGAATCCCAGTACCAGTAGAAGGAGCAGAGGGCAAGGTTTTATACGTTTGGTTTGATGCGCCTATTGGCTATATTTCTTCTACAAAGGAGTGGGCAGCACGTGAAGGAAAGGATTGGGAACCTTATTGGAAAGATGAAAACACAAAATTACTTCACTTCATTGGGAAGGATAACATCGTTTTTCACTGTTTGATTTTTCCTGCAATGTTAAAGGGACATGGTGAGTATATCTTGCCAGATAATGTGCCTGCAAACGAGTTTTTAAATCTAGAAGGCCGCAAGCTTTCTACGTCAAAAAACTGGGCAGTGTGGTTACATGAGTATCTGGAAGAATTTCCAGATCAGCAAGATGTGTTGCGTTATGTACTTACTGCAAATGCACCAGAATCTAAGGATAATGATTTTACTTGGAAAGATTTTCAAACTAGAAATAATAGCGAACTCGTAGCGATTTTTGGTAATTTAATTAACCGCGTGACGGTACTTACACATAAGTATTATGGAGGTGTTGTGCCTACGCCTGGAACTTTTAACGAGCTAGACAAAGAAGTGCTAGATGCTATAAAAGCATATCCAGCGGTGATAGGTAGTAGTATTGAAAAATACCGCTTTCGTGAAAGCCAAGCAGAATTCATGAATCTCGCTCGTCTAGGAAATAAATACCTAGCAGACGAAGAGCCGTGGAAGACAATCAAAACTGACGAGGAGCGCACTAAAACAGTAATGTATGTGGCTTTACAAATTGCTACAGCACTTGCTATATTAAGTGAGCCGTTATTACCACATACAAGTGTAACGCTTAAAAATATTCTTGACCTTCCTGCTAGTGATGTTGAGAATGCATTACAGTGGAGTGACATCACTTCAAAAGAAGTGTTATTACCAGCTGGACACACAATCAATGAATCTCAATTGCTCTTCTCAAAAATAGAAGACAGTCAAATCCAGATTCAACTAGATAAACTAGAAGCAAGTAAAGCTGCAAATGAAGCAGAAGCTGCTGCCGAAAATGCGGTAGTAGAGCCACAAAAAGAGCTTATTAACTTTGACGATTTTACAAAACTCGATATGCGAGTAGGTACCATCATCGAAGCAGAAAAGATGAAGAAAACGAAGAAACTCCTCATCTTAAAAGTAGATACAGGTATAGATGTGCGTACCATCGTTTCTGGTATCGCAGAGAGCTTTACTCCAGAAGAAGTAATTGGGAAGCAAGTAACCGTACTTGTAAACCTGGCTCCAAGAGCATTAAGAGGTGTAGAGAGTGAAGGAATGATTTTAATGACGGAGGATGCTAGCGGTAAGTTGGTTTTTGTAAATCCTGACGCTGAAGGGGTGAGTAATGGGAATATGATAAGTTAAGCGTGTGGAGGTTTTACAATACGTAATCAAAAGCTCAGGCTTATCAGAAAAAGGTGTAAAAAACACACTAGATCTCCTCAACGAAGACTGTACACTCCCATTTATAGCTCGCTACCGCAAGGAAGCGACGGGTGGGCTAGATGAGGTGGAGATTGGAAAAATTATCGAGCTTAAAGAGCAGTTTGAAACTGTAGAAAAACGTAAAAAATCAATTCTTAAATCACTAGAAGAGCAAGACGTTCTTACCAGCGAACTCAAAGATAAGATTGAAAAAACGCAAGATCTTACTACCCTAGAAGACTTGTATATACCATACAAGAAAAAACGTAAAACTAAGGCGGAGACAGCACGTATAAACGGACTAGAACCACTAGCCAAAATTATTATGTCTCAAAATGCGCAAGACCCAGAAGGGCTAGCGCATCGATATACTAATAAGGAAGTTCCGGATGCACAAAGTGCGCTAGAAGGAGCACGTCACATTATAGCCGAGTGGATTAATGAGCGTGCAGATATACGTAATAATATACGCGAGCAGTTAAAACGTTTTGCCACCATAGAGACGAAGGTTGTTAAAAAAATGACAGAAGAGGAAAAGGCTCAGAAATTCCGTGATTATTTTGATTGGTCTGAGTCATTAAGTCGCTGCCCTTCACACAGATTACTTGCCATTTTGAGAGCCGAAAATGAGGGCTACATCCGTGTAAAAATTGTCATTGATGATGAGCGAGCGCTTGATAAAATAGAACGCAAACTCATACGCTCTCGTGGAGATAGCGCTACACAGATTGAGATAGCCCTAAAAGACGCCTACAAGCGACTATTATTTCCTGCATTGAGCAATGAGCGTCTCTCAGAAGCAAAGAAAACAGCAGATGAAACTGCTATTCAGGTTTTTGCAAAAAATTTAAAACAATTACTCCTTGGTTCGCCGCTAGGTGAGAAGCGTATTCTTGCGCTAGACCCAGGTTTTAGAACAGGTTGTAAGCTGGTGTGCCTCGATGCACAGGGACAGTTGTTACATAATGAAACCATCTATCCACACGCACCAAAAAACGATGACAAAGGCGCGATAAAAAAGATCTCAAGTCTTACAGATGCTTATAAAATTGAAGCGATCGCCATCGGTAATGGTACGGCTTCCCGAGAGACAGAAAGGCTAGTGAAGCGCATTCACTTTAAGAATGCAATGGAGGTTTTTGTGGTGAGCGAGGCGGGTGCATCCATATACAGTGCAAGCAAGATCGCCCGTGATGAGTTTCCTAATTATGATGTGACAGTTCGTGGTGCGGTTTCTATAGGTCGTAGATTGCAAGACCCGCTGGCAGAGCTGGTGAAGATAGATGCAAAGTCCATTGGTGTAGGACAATATCAGCACGATGTAGACCAGACTGCACTTCAAAAATCACTAGATCAGACGGTAGAAAACTGTGTAAATGCCGTGGGTGTCAATATAAATACAGCAAGTGCTCCGCTATTGAGCTATGTGTCAGGTATTGGACCAAAACTGGCTGAAGGTGTAGTACGCTTTCGCGAAAGCGAAGGACCCTTCAAAACACGTCAAGAGATTAAAAAGGTACCACGTCTGGGAGGAAAAGCATTCGTACAAGCCGCAGGTTTCTTGAGAATCACAGGTGCCGAAAATCCGCTAGATAACTCGTCGGTACATCCAGAAAGATATAAGTTGGTTGCAAGCATCGCCAAAGATCAAAAAGTCTCTGTCGCCGAAATGATAGGAAACACAAGCCTTCTTAAATCGATAGATTTTCAAAAATATGTAAGCGATGAGGTAGGACTCCCTACACTCACCGATATTATAAGCGAACTAGAAAAGCCAGGGCTTGACATTAGAGAAAAAGCAAAGGTGTTTACTTTTAATCAAAACATACGCACCATAGAAAATGTACAGCCAGGGCAGTTATTACCAGGGATTGTAAATAATGTTACGGCCTTTGGCGCCTTTGTAGACATAGGCATCAAAGAAAGTGGCCTCATACACATCTCAAACTTGGCAGATGGTTTTGTGAGTGATGTAAGTGCACACGTAAGTTTACAACAGCAGGTAATTGTAAAAGTACTGGAAGTAGATATTGCTAGAAAACGGATACAATTGAAGTTGGAGAAGTAAAAGTTTTGTCACCTTGAGCGTGTCGAGAGGTCACACAAGTAGCTTTTTTATACACTTACTACTATGCGATTTCTCGGCAAGCTCGAAATGACGAGCGATTGTATATTTGTATACTCACTATAATATACTTAATGCTCAAAATCGCATTCCACCCCATTTATAAACACCCGTTGCCAGAGGGGCATCGCTTCCCAATGGAGAAATATGATTTGCTTCCTAAGCAGTTAGTGTATGAAGGGACGTGTACAGAGGATAACTTTTTTGAGCCGGTAGAGGTAGATAACGAGCATATTGTACGATGTCATACTACAGAATATGTAGAGAGTCTTAAAGCACTTACTATTGACCCAAGAGCACAGCGAAAAACCGGTTTTCCGCTCTCACAAGAACTTGTAGATCGCGAATTAATCATCACTCAAGGCACCATTGATGGGTGTCACTACGCGCTAGAAAATGGTATTGCAATGAATATTGCTGGTGGTACACATCACGCTTATACAGATCACGGAGAGGCATTTTGCCTTCTCAACGACCAAGCGATTGCTGCGCGATATTTACAAGCAAACGAGCTTGCAAAAAAGATTCTCATTGTAGACCTCGATGTTCACCAAGGTAACGGAACGGCAGAGATTTTTACGGGTGACGATTCGGTGTTTACGTTTTCTATGCACGGTAAGGCAAACTATCCTTTTAGAAAAGAAATCTCAGATCTTGATATTGCTTTAGAGACTGATACAGGCGATGCGGAGTATCTCGATATTCTCAAAAAAACATTGCCTAATCTCATTAAAGAACAACAGCCAGATTTCATCTTCTACCTGTGCGGAGTCGATATTTTAGCGAGTGACAAATTGGGTAAATTGGGGTGTAGTATAGAAGGTTGTAAAGAACGCGATCGGTTTGTGTTACAAATCTGTCACGATTTAAAAATTCCTGTACAATGTAGTATGGGCGGCGGCTATTCTCCAGATATAAAAGTGATAATTGACGCACACGCAAATACCTTTAGAACGGCACAAGATATTTACTTTTAGTACAATCTTTCGTAGGGCTGTTATTTCTTTTTCCGCATCAACTTCGCAGTCATTTTCTTGATCCTGTCGGCTAGTTTTTCGCTGCTCAATTTTTCGCGTAAGCGGTCTGTAATAATAGGGAAAGATAATGGCGTAGGTTGCTCACAATCCATCCACACAATTTCTTGTGTTTCTATGCGCTCTAGCGCTTCTTGCAATCGACCTTCTTCTAGTTGGTGCTCAAAGGTTTCTGTAAATGCCTGTTGAAACAGTAAGTTCTCTGCCTCATAATCACGGAACACATCAAAAAACAGCTGACTACTACTTTGCAGGTGTTTCTGTTTGATTTGCTTGTTTGGGAAGCCAGTAAAAACAAGCCCAGAAATTACCGCAATGTCTCTAAATTTTCGTCTGGCCATCTCTGTGGCATTGAGACTATTTTGCAAGTCGTCGTGCATATATGCCGTCGTAAATAGGTCGTTATCTAGTAGCTGCTGTATGTCTATAGGTTGGTCTGAAAGTAGCTCAAAACCATAGTCGTTGAAGGCAAGAGAGAAGGTGATAGGATCTAGCAGACTAAGGCGATACCCGAGTAAACTTCCCATAGCCTCGTGCACAAAACGACCTTCAAAAGGGTAAAAAACGTGATGATAACCATCACGTGTTTTAAATGTCTCAATGAGCAGTTGCTCATCACTTGGGATGATGCTCTCTACCTTTTGCTGTCTAAAAATGTGCTCTAGCGCATTAATCTCAAGAGATCGCTTTCGCGAAAGCGAATTCCCTGTATAAAGTTCCTCCCGTAATAGCTGAGACATCTGGCTGCTTAAGGTAAGTCGGCCGCCCATCCACGAGGGGACTTTATTAGTTTTCTTTGAGCTGTTTCGCACGTGTACTTCCATATTTTTAATACGGATAAATTCTAGGTTGCGACCTGCAAAAGTAAACACGTCACCACGCGTTAGCTTACTGATGAAAAACTCCTCTATTGTACCAATGTAACCACCTTTTTGATATTTGACTACAAGATTTGCATCGCTCACAATCGTCCCTATTTGCAGGCGATGGCGCATTGCCACCATACGAGAATTCACTTTAAATCTGCCGTCCTCAAGAATCTCCACTTTCTTATATTCATCATAAGCTTGTAGGGATTGCGCACCCATCGTCATAAAATTAAGGCACCATTCCCATTGCTCTTTTGTCATTGCTTGAAAGCAAAACGTAGTCTGTATCTCTGGCCAAATATCATCAGGTAAAAATCCGTCAGACACGGCTAGCGTCACGAGGTATTGAATCAATACGTCAAAACTATTGAGATACGGAATTCTATCTTCCACCGTGTTTTCCTTAACAGCGCGCTGTAAGGCAGAGGCTTCTACCAGCTCGATGGCGTGCGTAGGCAAAAAGTAAATCACACTCTCCTTGCCGGGGCTGTGACCAGAACGTCCAGCACGTTGTAAAAAGCGAGCGACACCCTTTGGACCGCCTATTTGTATAATGGTTTCAACAGGCGCAAAGTCTACTCCGAGATCAAGGCTAGAAGTACAAACTACCGCTTTGAGAGAGCCATTCCGAATGGCGCCCTCAACCCAAGTGCGCGTCTCCTTATTGATACTCCCGTGATGCATTGCAATCTCTCCCGCATACTCAGGATGTGCCGCAAGAATACGCTGAAACCATATCTCACACTGGCTTCGCGTGTTTGTAAACAGTAATGTCGTCTTACTATTATTGATAATGGGCACGACGTATTCCAGCAAATGCAATCCCAAATGACCACGCCAAGGAAAGGTTTCCATCTCGTCTGGAATGATAGACTTGACGGTAATCTTTTTATTGATGTTTGCTTTGATAATTACGCTTTCGCGAAAAGCGTCACTTTCATAACCCAGCAGTACTTCTCGAGCTTGTTCAAGATTGCCAATAGTAGCCGATATACCCCAGATACGCATATCTGAAGCGACAGTTTTCAATCGGCTCAGGGCGAGTTCCATCTGTACACCGCGCTTAGTCCCTAGAAGTTCGTGCCACTCATCAACTATTACGGCAGAGCAGTCCTTAAAAACTTTCTCATACCCTTTTGAGGCAATTAAAAGCATTAGACTTTCCGGGGTGGTGATGAGCAAGTCTGGCATAGAACGCTTTTGTTTAGCACGGTCAGATTGTGGAGTATCTCCATTGCGTATTCCCACCGTCATTTGTGTACCGAGATCTTGTGTGATACGAGAAGCCGAAAGCTCAATCTCATTAGAAAGCGAGCGCAGCGGAGTAATCCAAATGGCCTTTAATCCTTTTTTATGTTTGGTCTTGTAATCAGGATTTTTCTTGATGTAATTAAGAACCACCGGAAACCAAAGTGCATACGTCTTACCACTCCCCGTAGGCGCATTAAGCAATCCATTTTTACCCGCAAGAAACGCCTTCCACGTTTGTTTTTGAAACGGAAAAGGTTTCCAGTCTTGCGACTGGAACCAGTTATTTGCGATATCTAGTAGTTCTTTTTGAGTCATATCAATAAAGTTCCCCTCCTTGAAAGGGAGGGGTGGCCGCGCCTTAAGCGTGGACGGGGCGGGTGTTACTTAAAATTATCACTAATATCTTTTATAACACTTGGTAAAAGATCAAAAACCATTTTGTTTTCAAAACGAATTACTCTTAGTCCTTGATTTTCCAAGTATCTTGTTCTCATTTCATCGTACTGTTGCGCCTGCTCATTCATATGTACTTGGCCATCTAGCTCAATAATTAACTGCTCTGATGCACAGTAAAAATCCACAATGAAAGGGCCTATGCCGTGTTGTCTTCTAAATTTTCTGCCCTCAAGCTGTTTGCGTTTTAAGTGTGACCACAAAAATGCCTCTGCCGGAGTCAAATTTCTTCTCAATTCTTTTCTGAATTTCAAAGTTTCTTCTGGATTGTGAAGCTTTTGCTTTTTCATTTTTATTCTGGCTTTTACCCCATCCGACCTAGATATTCTAGGTCACCTTCCCCTTTCTGGGGAAGGAGCTTTTGTTTAACTCTATAATCTTTAGAAGCTTTTCATTCTTAACTTGGGGAGATTCGGACATTACTTTCTTATACCATTATTTTGTGGGCGGGAGAGATTCCTTTGCTGCGCTCGGAATCATCCCTTTTAAATCCTCTAGTGTATTTGCATCTTCTATCTGCTTATCGTGTCGCCAGCGTAGCATCCTTGGGAAACGCGTGGCTATACCACTTTTATGTCTTTTTGATAACGCTATACCTTCAAAAGCAATCTCAAACACGTGATGAGGCGTTACAGATCTCACTGGACCAAAACGTTCTAACGTGTTTTTTTTAATCCAGTTGTCTACTTTTCTAAACTCGGCATCTGTGAGGCCTGAATATGCTTTAGCAAAAGTAACAAGCTCTGTTTTATCTTCATTCCATAAACCAAAGGTGTAATCTGTAAATAAATTACTTCGTCTACCGTGACCACGCATTGCATACGTGAGTACCGCATCAATGGTGAGTGGATCAACTTTCCATTTCCACCAGTCGCCTTTTTTTCTACCTACGCGATAGGGGCTGTCTTTACGCTTAATCATTAACCCTTCAGAGCGCATCTCTCTACTACGATCTCTTTCTTGTGCCATTGCTTCCCAACTATCAAACTCCATCGTTTCAGAAATGCCTATAGGCAGTTCTTTATCTGTGATATTGCGATATAACGATTCGAGGATAGTCCTTCTTTTCGCGAAAGCGGTTTCACGCAAGTCTTTTCCTTCCCATTCTAGAATATCATAAGCCTTGATAATTACAGGCACTTCTTTGAGCATTTTCTTGCTCACGGTTTTACGTCCTATACGCGCTTGTAAGTCGTTAAATGTGCCGATCTGCCCATCATAAAAAGGTAGTAACTCACCATCTATGACGGTTCCGTCTGGTATATGTTCTTTGAGAATCTCAAGTTCTGGGTACTTATCTGTCACTAGCTCTTCACCGCGACTCCAGATAAAAATCTCCCCATTACGAAAGATGGTTTGTGAGCGTATACCATCCCACTTATGTTCGGCAAGAAAATCTGTTACATCACCCAGCGCCGAAGGTTCATCTTCAACTGCATAGGCAAGGTAAAACGGATACGGCCTTGAAAATTCTTGACTTGCATCTTCTTCGATAACCAGATCGTGAAAGGTGACCGTCTGTGGTTTCCAGTCGCCCATTAATTTATAAGCAAGCACATCTTCTTCTATGTCTGTCGCTTGTGATAATGCACGCGTCATCAACTTTTGACTCACACCTATTCTAAAGCCTCCTGTAATTAATTTTGTAAATACAAAACGTTCATAATAGTTGAGATTTGCCCAGTTATCAAACAGGTATTCCTTTTTCTCTTCATCCGTTTTTCGCTTAAGCGAAATCATCTCTTCCAGAAACTGAGTAAGCGACTTCTCTGAAGATGCTGTTGCTGCGGGAACCACAAGTGCAATCGTTTCTGCGAGGTCACCCACGATGTGGTAACTTTCTTCAAATAGCCATAACGGGATGTTTGATAGTTCGCTCGCCCATTCCCTGAGTAAGGTGGTGTTTACGGGTCTTGGAGGGCGACGGTGCGATAAGATGGCAATAGTCCACACCTTGTCTTTATCTGACGCTTCTCTGAAGTAATGCGCAAGCGCCTTGACCTTCTCGTTAGTCTTATTTGTAGAATCGAGTGTCTTTATGAGTGCTGCAAATAGTTTCATACGCTAGTTTCCTCCTCCTCTTTTTTTGCATCCATTTCTGCTAGTTCGCCTTCATATTGCGTTTCTTCTGTGCGCGCATCATAGCCTATACTGCGTAGGTATTTGGAAAATATATCTGTGTATCCATGAGTGCAAATGATTTTTTCGGCACCCGTAGCTTCTATACTTTCTAGTAAGCTAGGCCAATCGCAATGATCGCTCATTACAAACCCTTTGTCGATAGCTCTGCGTCTTCGTGCTCCTCTAAAAGCCATCCAGCCGCTTGCGCTTGCAGTTACATATGGCACCATCTTGCGTATCCATGTACTGCCGTGAGTGGCTGGTGGTGCTAGGACGATACTTCCTTTAAAATCTTCCTTTTTAGTATCTCTAGTGACTAATTCTGTTGCCGGCATATCGATCATAGGGCGCAGTACTTCGGTCATTTTTTCGATAGCGCCGTGTGTGAGGATCTTGCCTATACTCGGGTCAAGGTGTTTCAATAATCGTTGTGCTTTACCTAAACTGTAAGCAAATAGTACAGAACACTTTCCTTCGGCTTTATTTTTCGCCCACCAAGTATTTATGTCGTGCATTACTTCGGCTTGTGGTGTCCATTTGAAAGCTGGGAGTCCAAAGGTACATTCGGTAATGAAAGTGTCGCATTTCACGGGTTCGTAGGGTTGAGAGATACCATCTACTTCAGTCTTATAATCTCCTGTAAACACCCACACTTCGCCCTTGTGTTCTACACGTATCTGACTAGAGCCAGGAATGTGGCCAGCGGGATGAAAGGTGAATTTTACATTGTTGATGTTTACGCTTTCGCGAAAGCGTACCCCAGAAACATTGATATCTCCCAACCTATGAGAAATAATAGGAACGTTACTCTCGTGAGTGATGTACTGTTTATGTCCCCACCGACTATGGTCTGCGTGGCCGTGCGTGATGAGGGCTTTATCTACAGGTTTCCACGGGTCCAGATAGACCTTTGCGGGCGGGCAATAGATGCCCTTATCTGTAAATTCTAGAAGTGGCTTTTTCAAATTTTTTTCTTTTTCATCTTAAAGATACGGGTCGACATACCTTTACATTAGGGTTTTAGGAAAACTTTAGGGCATAAAAAAGCCTCTTTTTGCAAGAGGCTTTTAGGTGTTATAAGTTCAATTATTATTCGATTACTTCTAAATGAAGTATGATTCCATCACTTGAGCTATCTTCAGATTTTTCTATGGTTTTATAGTGAACTAGATACTCTAAACCTACATTGTCGTTTTTTGTAAGTAGCTTACCATTAATACTAGTAGTAGCATCTATTTCTAAAACTCTCGGCTCATTGTCGCCATCTGTAAAGAAGAAATATCCTCCCTCGTAAGCGTCAAATGTAAGATGCTCTGTAAATGCTTCTTTAGAATTTTCTTTCGTTATGAAAGGACTTACTCCTAATAAAATTGTGCTGAATAATATAAGTATGGTTTTCATAATATCGATGATTTAGTTAGCTTCAATAAAGCGTTTTAAATGCTTAGTGAGTATAAATATAGTGCTAGACTTAGCCTATCGATTTTTAATTAACCATTGTTTGTGAGAGAATGTTAAGGGTTTTAAAAATTAACCCATAAAATATGATATAATTAGTTTTCTGTATTTTCTAATTGAAGTACTTCAGATTTAGAAATTACCGCTCCATCTTCACTTATTCCCTCTATAAAGAGTGTGATAGATTTAGTATTTGTATTGATAATATTAAAAGTGCTAACCTTGTTTTTACTTAAGATTACTTCTGGTTCCCAGTGAATTGTGCCATAATTTATAAAGCCTTTATCATTCAATATGGTATATACTGGATTGTAGAATTTTTTGGCAACAGAATACCCTTCACGTATAGCATATGTGAAAATGTTGTTTTGAATTTTCTTATTATTAGTCGTGGATGGTAAATCAATATTAAAATTACGTCTAGAGTATAATCTTATAACACCATCACCACCTCTTGAACCGCTTCTAGGGTCAAATTTGTTAATATAATAGCTTTCAATAAAATCTGTGCGAAGTCCATATAGTATATCAAGATCTAATAACTCTACATCATCTAAATAAACTAGAGGCGCACGTGCACCAGAAAAACCTGAAATTCTACGTGATGAAATAGAAACTCTACTTGTTGATCCAAATGAAAGCTCTTCTAGAACTACATATCCATTTTGGCGTATAATATCTGTAACAAAAGGGTACAATATGGTATCATCCTCAGTAACGACCTTAATTTTATTCTTTAAATATGAAGGAACATTGGGATTATCAATTATTTCAGTTTTCTTTTGTTCAAATTCTAATATAACTTCGTTTAGTTCAATAAGTGATTGGTCAATCATTTGAGGGACTTCTATCTTTTCTTCTTTTGTAGGTTTTCTAATAGGGATTTGCTTGGTTGTGGTTGAAGTAATATTGATAGGGTCTACACGATTTGTTTCTTCATATACGAATAGGCTAGGTCTTGATAATTGCCCTTTCTTATTGATGAGGGAAAAGGAAATTGTCTCGTTAGTTTTTGTATACAAACCTCCCAAAGCAAACATGTTATCTTCAGGAGAGATAGTCATACCTTCATTATGTAGTGTAGGGTGAACATAAATATTATCCTTTAACCCGATATCTCTATTGAGCTTACCTACTACGGTAGTTCCTTGTTCAAAATCAAAATCTTTTTTTGGAGGACTCTTATTAATGTTCTCCCAAGTATATGAACTCCAACCTTGCGTAAGTAGTAATAGATCTAGATTTTCCTTGTTGTCGCTATTACCGTTAAAATATTGCTTGGGATTTTCTATAGAACCTTGTAAATATGGCTTTAAATAAAATGAGCTAAGTATATTATTTTCTGGGTCATAACCTTTAGTTTTTGTAGGAAGAACAGATACACTGAGATTTTTTTTAGAAATGTTTTTTCCTAAGTTGTTTAAGGTGATTGTGATAGAATCTGACTTTTGATTGATTAAGGAGGACACCTCTACATCAAAATCAAGTTCATCTGCCCAATTAAAGTAGAGTCTTTCTGATAAGGGATTATCATTAGCATCAAATAAAGTAATAATATTCATACCAGAAAATAGGGAAGATTTATTCACTACAAATGCTGAGATGTTTGCTTCTTGAGTTAGAGGGGTTTTTATTTTCTTTGCAACACCATTTTTATGTAGTAAAACATACAAACCTTGACGGTTTATATTATTCCTTATTTGATAGTTACTCTTAATTTTTATTGATATTTCACCCTCATCTTCGTCAACTATTGCAATGCTTGGCGTCGTGTTTACCACGTCAGGTAACGGTACAGCTATTTCCGTATTATCTTCAAAAGTAAAGTGTGCTGTGTATGTTTGTGTAGGTACAGGGATAATATTAAATTTTGCAAACCCGTAGGATTTACTTTTTATTTGCAGAAGATCTATACCATTTTGATTTCTTATTGTCGCGTTTTTGAAAGAAGCTCCAAACCCATCCTCATCAAGAACTTTTACACCCACGGTATTAGTTGTGCTATGTATCAAGTGACCTCCTTCTGGCAGTAATTGAATGTCGTACGCTTTTTCTTTCTCTATATTGTTGCCCGACATTTTATTACTGACAACAGTTATTTTTTGCATGAACGAGTCGTCTTCCTTAAAATTTTTCATCCATTGCGTAGAGCCTCTCAAGTAATAGGTGCCACTCTGCATAGTGGAATCTATTTTAATGTTACCATGACTTACTCCATTATCGACTATAAATTTTTCTGATTTGAACAGTAACCCGTCAGGTTTAAAAATATCTATATATAAGGTTGTCTTTTCTGAGAAGGATTTTTCTAACTGTCTAGTTCGTAAGTAAGCCTTAAACCATATCTCTTCATTTTCTGTAAAATGAGTTTTATTTAAATGGATATAAGCGCTTTGTCTAGGCAATTCAAAATAAGAACTATAGTTTTCTATTAATTCGCTTTTATTAGAGTTTTGGGCGAAAAGAAAGCTTGTAAATAGAAGTAAACTAATAGTAAAGAGCTTGAAGAATAATTTTGAAAACATGCTTTTTGATTGAGATATCTGATGATTAAACAGATGGTTAGTAATTGATGAATTGAAATTTAATTTGAGTTATAAAGGTTTAAAGTTTTAATGGTAGAAATGAGTAACCCATCAAGAGTCATGCCTTCAATGTGTACCATAAGTTTTTTATTTCCAGTGTCTTTAATGTTGAATGAGGAAGACTTCTTGCCATCTAGAATGAGTTGTGGTTCCCAGTGAATAACTCCAAAATTTGTAAAAGCTTTATCGTCATAGGTTGAGTAATCAGGTTGTATAAATTTTTTCTCTTTTTCAAAACCATTTTTTATTGGGTAAGCAAAAACTTCTGACATATTAGAAATCTCTTTTTTTGAATCTGATTTTATAGGCTTATTTAAATTACGTCTTGTATAAATCCTAATAACGCCTCCAGTCCCGTTTACACCTTCCGAGGCTCCATTTCTTTGAAAATAAAAGCTTTCTAGGTCTTCTGTTCGTAAGCCGGTTAAGATGTCAAAATCTATTAGCTTAACATCATTAAAATAAATCACAGGTTGTGGAAAAGCTCTTTCAGATCCACCACTTCCTAATCCAAAAGATTGTTGAGTCCGTACTCTTATTTGTACACGAGTTGTGCTTGCAAATTGTAAATCTTCTCTTACTGTATAGCCTCTAGATCTAATAATATCTAAAAAACTAGGTTGTTTAAAAACAAGGTCTTCTGTAACCACTGTAACTTTATTTTTGAGAAAGGAAGGAACTAAAGGGTTGCTAGACTCGTATGAGACCTTCTTCTTACCAGTTAGTATAACCTCGTTGAGTTGTTCTATATCATCAAAATTTGATACGACAGGTAACGTTTTGGCCTTACTAGAGAATGAATTAGTTTTATTGAATATTCTTTCTGTTATAAAATCTTTCTCTAAAATATCTGTTGAGAGAATGCTGAGTGATGGTTTTGTTAATTTACCTCTACCTGAAAGAATTGAAAACTGTAAAGCTTGCTCTGTTTCAGGAAAAATCAAAGGAAGTGTAAAATTGCCATTTTCTAATTTTAGAGTTTGCGCAGGATACGTAGTGCCTGCGTGCAAGAAAAGCTGTTCATTGCTTCTTAGCTTCTTATTTAATGTCCCCTTGATTGATACTCCTTGTGAGAAAGTGTATGTCTTCTTTGGAGGATTATTTAATATTCTCTTCCATAAATACCTGCTTTGTCCTTGTGAGATTAGTAAAGCATCAAGTTCTAATGAGTCTATGGTGTTTTTTGAAAAATAACGACTGTAAGAGATAGTTTGATTTTTCAAATAGGGCTTTAAATAAAATGCAGATAGTATATTTTGTGAGGGTGCATTACTTATGGTTTCAAATGGTAAGACAGATATGCTCAAATTTGAGAGCGAATTTGATGTTTTTTTAGAAAGCGAGATAAGAAGAGAGTCAGTTTGGGTTTTTGTGATAGTTGGTTTTTGAATTTCTTCGTATTTGATGCCTTCAGTATTAAAGTAAATACGCTCTGCAATGGGCTCTTTGCTGTCATGAAATAAGGAGAAAATATTTACTCCTTGCTGTAATTGAGATTTATCAAATAAATAAGAGGCGTAGTTTAAATCCTTAGGTATCGTTAGGTTTATTTTTTTTGCCATACCATCCCTATGGATCAATAGGTATAATGTATCATTAATGATTGATGTTGTCGTTTTCTTATCTAATCTTAAGGTTATGGCTATCTTATCCATAGAGTGGCTTGCGATAGCAAGTCCTACAGCATTCTTTTTTGGAGGAGCTATCTTCTGTAGCTGTTTACTTCCATCCTCATGTTCAATTTCTAAAGAATACTCAAATGTAGCTCGAGGCGAAAATGTTACAACGGCGATATTGTTTTTGCCAGGGGTAAATGTTGTTAAGTGATACCCATATTGATCCTTGATAATTCCTTTTTTAAAGGGTTTTGAATAGCCGTGTTCATCAGAAACTCTTATCGCAACATTATTTGCTACATCATTTACAAGGGAGCCACCTTCTGGAGTAAATTTTATTTTTTTAACTGATGATATGTTGCTTAGATCCTTACTTACGCTGCTGTTGTAGATGGTTATTTTTTGATGAAAAGAATCGTCCTCATAAAAATTTTTCATCCAGTTTGTAGATGCTTTAATGTAATAGCTTCCACTTGGAAATGAAGAATCTAATTCAAAGTGACCGTTCCCAAATCCGTTACCGGAAATAAACTGCTTTTTGATTACCTGATTCCCTAGAGAATCATAAATACCAACGATTAGATTTGTGGTTTCAGAAAATGGTTTTCCCGTTTGCCTATTATAGATGTACGCTTTAAAATAGATGTCTTCCCCAGTTATGTAGGTCGTTTTGTTTAAATGTAGAAAGATGCTCTCTCTTGGTAGTTCAAAATAATTACTATAAACAGTGCCTAGCTCTTGACTTTTCACTTGAAGTGAAAATGAGAGAATTATAATAGTGACTATTAAGAACCTTATATTTTTCAGCATTGTTTATATTGAATACTAAATGTAAATAACTCACTCAAATAAAAAGCAGTCAGTACTGTTAAGTTAATTGAGGATAAACTTATTGCTAAGCTTTAATTTTTTAAAAAAAGATGTAATTATGAATCTTTCCTTAAGTATTCCGGCATTACTATTTCCAGCGATTTCTCTTACGATGCTTGCTTATAATGCGCGTTATCTGGCTATTGCAGGTTTGATACGTAGTTTGCATGCTTCTTATCAAGAAACACATGCAGAAGGAGTAGGTCTTCAGGTGAAAAAATTGAGAAAACGCCTTACAATCATAAAAAACATGCAAGCAGTAGCAATTGTAAGTTTTTTACTCGCGGTACTTACTATGCTTTTAATTTATATAGAAGAGGCATTTTATGCAAAAATCGTTTTTGGGATTAGTCTTTTTGCACTAATCCTATCACTTATACTTTCTTTAATTGAAGTTCAGCTTTCTACAAAGGCACTTTCTATACAGCTGCGAGATATGGAATAAAAAAAGCCTCAATCGTTAGAGATTGAGGCCTTTGTACCTAGGATGGGAATCGAACCCACACTTCAAAGAAACTCGAGTTTGAGTCGAGCGCGTCTACCAATTCCGCCACCTAGGCTTTTTGGAAGTGCAAAATTAAAGAATAATTTAAATTACAGCGTATAAAACATCATTTATTGTACTGCTCTACTCATTTTTAATTCCTATTTTTGCACCTCCTTAGAGGGAAAAGAATTGTAATTAAATCATTTAACTGTCACAACTGATGACCGCTACCGTACCGCAACCGAAGATATTTGCTTGTCAAAACAGCAAACCACTGGCCGAAAAAATCGCAAAAGCCTTTGGGCAGCCGCTGGGTAACGTCATAACATCGACATATAGTGATGGAGAATTTCAACCTTCTTTTGAAGAATCTGTACGTGGATCACGTGTATTTATAATAGGAAGCACAATGCCATCATCAGATAATATGATGGAAATGTTATTGATGCTAGATGCTGCAAAGCGTGCTAGTGCAAGACACATAACGGCAGTGATACCTTATTTTGGATGGGCGAGACAAGACCGTAAGGATAAACCTAGAGTGCCTATTGCTGCAAAGCTTATGGCAAGCCTACTGGAAACAGCAGGTGCTACGCGTATTATCACTATGGACTTACACGCAGATCAAATACAAGGATTTTTTGAGAAGCCAGTAGATCACTTATTTGCCTCTACTATATTCTTACCTTATTTAAAAGGGCTAGGATTAGAAAATCTTACAATTGCTTCTCCAGATATGGGAGGTAGTAAGAGAGCTTATGCATATAGCAAGGCGATGGAAAGTGACGTAGTTATATGTTACAAACAACGTGCAAAGGCAAATGTAATCTCACATATGGAACTTATAGGTGAGGTAAAAGGACAGCACGTGGTGCTTGTAGATGATATGGTAGATACCGCTGGAACCTTAACAAAGGCAGCAGATTTAATGATAGAAAAGGGTGCGCTTAGTGTACGAGCGATCTGTACCCACGCTATTTTAAGCGGTAACGCTTATGATAAAATAGAAAACAGTAAACTGGCAGAATTAATAGTAACAGATTCAATTCCTAAGGAACACAAAAGTGGTAAAGTGCGAGTGATAACTTGTGCACCACTTTTTGCAGATGTAATGCACCGTGTAAATAGTAACACGAGTATTGCTTCGAAGTTTATTATGTAATATTTTTTTAACTATAATTATTTAATATGAAATCAGTTTCGATCCACGGATCTAAAAGAGAAAGCGTAGGCAAGAAAGCTACAAAGGCCTTACGTAATGCTGGACTGGTACCTTGCGTTGTATACGGAGGGGACACACCATTGCATTTTAGCGCACCAGAACTAGCGTTCAAAGAATTGGTATACACTCCAGACGCGCACACAGTAGAAATCGAATTAGACGGTGTAACCGTAAAGGCGATTCTTCAAGATATCCAGTTCCACCCGGTAACTGATCGTATTTTACACATAGACTTCTACCAGATTTTTGAAGGTAAAGAAGTAACTATGAATATCCCAGTACACTTTACAGGTAACTCTCGTGGAGTAATGAACGGTGGTGTTTTACGTAAAACTAACCGTGTATTACGTGTGAAAGCACTTCCTAAAAATCTTCCTGATTACTTAGTTGCAGATATCACAAACCTTAAAATAGGTAATAAGTTATACATAGGAGCTTTACCACAAGAAAACCTAACACTTATGCACCCTGATAACACAGTAGTGTGTCAAGTTAGAACTTCTCGTACAGCAATCCTTGATGCTGACGATGATGATGATGAAACTGAAGCAGGAGATGTTCCTTCTACACAAACAGATGATGCCGCTGCAGTAGCAGAGTAATCAATCCGTTATATTTAATACAAAAGCATCTCGTTCTTCGAGATGCTTTTTTTATTTTTATACGATAGTAATAAGCAGTGTCTTTAACGTAATTAGTAAAGCCTTGACGCAAATTACATTCTAACAAACAGCAAATGATGCGCTCTTTTTTCGGTAGATTATTTAGAAAAGTAACGATAGAAGAGGAAGCAATAGACCCCATGAAAAAATTTCTTATCGTTGGTTTAGGAAACATAGGTCCTAAGTACACAGAAACTAGGCATAATATAGGATTTAAGGTGGTAGACGCTTTCGCGAAAGCGCAAGAAACCACTTTCGAAACTGAAAAACTAGGTGACATCGCGCGTACCAAAGTAAAAGGTAAAACCGTTATCTTATTAAAGCCTAATACTTTTATGAATTTAAGTGGTAAGGCTATACGATACTGGTTGCAACAAGAAAAAATCCCTGTAGAAAATCTTCTAGTAATTACAGATGATTTGAATTTGGAATTTGGAACCATAAGAGTGAAAACCAAAGGTTCGGCGGGAGGACATAATGGACTAAAAGACACGCAGGCTCAACTTAATACTTCTGCATATAATAGATTCCGTTTTGGCATAAGTGATGCGTTTTCTACGGGACGTCAAGTAGATTATGTGTTAGGAGAATGGACGCCAGAGGAGCAAGCTAGTCTTCCAGAGCGCTTAGATAAGAGTTGTGAGGTAATCACTTCTTTTGTGAGTGGAGGAATTAATAATACAATGAACGCGTACAACGGCAAATAATCTTGAAAACTCACAATAGCGCACATACATTTAACTCAGAAAAAGGAACTGTCGTTACGATAGGCACCTTTGATGGAGTACATTTAGGGCATCGCCAGATTATTAATAGGCTTAACGAAAGTGCGCGCGCAAATGACTGGGAGTCGTGTGTACTTACCTTTTTTCCGCATCCTAGGATGGTATTACAAAAAGATACTTCGCTCAAGCTTATAAACACCATAGATGAGCGAGCGCGACTGCTTGAAGGTCTAGGTTTAGATCACCTTGTGATTCATCCTTTTACCTTAGATTTTTCAAGATATCATGCAGAGACTTTTGTTGAGGAGATTCTTGTGAATTCTCTTAACGCAAAGAAAGTAATAATAGGATACGATCACCGTTTTGGTCGCAATCGTAATGCAAATATTGAAGATCTCAAACGTTTTGGAGAGCAACTAGGTTTTGAGGTGGAAGAGATATCAAAGCAAGAACTAGAAGATGTAGCTGTAAGTTCTACAAAAGTGCGTAAATCACTAGAGGCAGGAGATGTAGCGCTAGCAAATAGCTACCTTGATCAGGCTTTTATGCTTACGGGAACCGTTGTAAAAGGCAGGAGTTTAGGTAGAACCATAGGCTACCCTACGGCAAATCTTGAGATAGCCGAAGATTATAAACTAATACCCGCGCAAGGTGCTTATGTCGTGCAGTCTCGTATTAATGGCAAGATTGTATATGGAATGATGAACATAGGCACAAATCCGACAGTGGGAGGAAGTGCGCAAACTATTGAAACCTATTTCTTTGATTTTAGTAAAGACTTATATGGACAAGAGCTAGAGATACAATTGCTAGACCGTATACGTGATGAGAAAACCTTTGCGAGTGTAGATGAGCTTGTAAAAGCGATGAAAGAGGATGAGAAGTATGCACGGGATTATATAAATAAGCTTTAATCAAATAAGATGTCACTTAATAAGCTCCTCTTTACTAGAATAGATAACAGCGCGCTCATTGTGTTTCGCATTTTTTTTGGTTTTCTTATTACTTGTGAGGCTTGGGGAGCGCTTGCTACAGGGTGGGTGAGACGTATACTCGTAACACCAGAATTCACTTTTAACTTTATAGGTTTTAACTTTTTACAAACATTTCCAGGGCCTGGACCACAAATGTATGCGTGGTTTGGTTTAATGGGAGTTTTTGGAGTGATGGTAATGTTAGGTTTTAAATACCGCGTAGCAATTATTGGCTATGCAATTATGTGGAGTACCGTGTATTTCATGCAAAAAACCGCTTATAATAACCACTATTATCTATTAATGCTGCTGTTATGGATTATGGCTATACTTCCTGCAAACGCTGCGTTTTCTATTGATGCACGCTTTCGCGAAAGCGTAAGAAACATAAGCATGCCGCGCTGGGTGACTTTGTTTATCATTTTCCAACTGTGGATTGTTTATACCTACGCGTCTATTGCCAAAATATATCCCGACTGGTTAGATGCGACGGTACCAGAAATATTAATGCGTGGTAAGAAAGATTATTGGCTCGTGGGTGGTGTGCTTCAAAAGGACTGGACACACTGGATTATTTCTTACGTAGGAATCGCATTTGATGGTTTGATCATCCCATTATTGTTATGGAAACGTACACGTACATGGGCATTTTTTATCTCCATATTCTTTCATCTCTTTAACTCATTTGTGTTTCAGATTGGGATTTTTCCATACATGTCGCTGGCATTTACGGTATTCTTTTTTGAGCCGAGAACCATTCATAATTTATTTCTTAAACGCTGGAAACCTTTTTACGAGCGTAGCAAAGTGAATCATTATAATCAAGGAATTACAACTGGTTCAATTACTGGCTCACCTCAAACTTTAATTATCCCTAAATATAAGACAGCAATGCTCACTGTATTTGCAGTGTATTTTGTAGTGCAAATAGGCTTGCCGCTGCGACAGCATTTTATACAAGATAATGTGCTGTGGTCTGAGGAAGGACATCGTTTGAGTTGGCGTATGATGCTACGTTCTAAAGGTGGATCAGTAACGTTTACGGTAGAAGATAAGGCAACCGGAAAGCGAACTACACTAGACCATAAAGAGTACCTCACAAAAAACCAACAACGCAATATCAGGTCAAAACCAGATGTGATATGGCAATTTGCTCAATACATTAAACAGCTCAAAAAGACAGAAGGGCAAGATGTAGCGGTCTACGTAAAATGTAGAATACGCATAAACGGCCGTAAGTCTCAAGAGCTTATAGATCCAGGAGTAGATCTCGCGAGTGTCGACTGGAACTGGTTCTCTCATAATCCTTGGGTGCTAGATAGTGATGGTTATCTGGATGATAAGGGGTTGTTTCCTAGTTTTGGAGGTGATTAATAAAGTACGCTCTCATACAATCTTGAAATTCTTTTAAAAATCTAGATTATAGAGGAGAGTTTGAATTTTTATGATTTTGCTACTACATGAAAGCCTGAAAGATAGATTTAATAGTTTCTTGCAATACGTGATCTCTCAGGTTTGGGCTATCCCATTAATACATTGATACAAGGATGTACTTCTTTGATATTTAAGGTACAACCCACTCATTAAACGTTAAGTGGGAAGGCTGAAAAGCAACGCCGGTAATATTCATAGCTACCATATCATTTTTCATTTTTTCTGACACAAAATATCCGAATCCACCTTCAATTGATCTTAATATAAAAAAATGTTCACTTAAGTTTTCAATTAATTTTATTTTAGAGACTTGGAGTATATTTCTATCTACTCTTTCTCTTTTTTGTAATTCATTAAAATCACGATAACTGCCTACTTCTAAATCAATTAAAATAGTACCACCCTCCGCTTTTCTCCTGCGACTCTGTATATGACTATCTCTATAATTAATGAATTCTGGATGAGTTTCAAAAGGACTCATTACCCAATAATCATCAAGCTCTTCTTCTCCATAAATAATAGGGGATTTAAAAAACTCTAATCCACTTTTTTGATGTATTTCAATTAAAGACTTTAATTTACCACTAATTAGTAGTTTGGCGGTATAACCTTGCCCTGAGGTACTTATAAGATCTGTAATTTTAGCTTTTTTGTCTAAAATTCCTATTGATGTAATTGGATCAAACGATGCTTTTTTAAAAAAAACGCTATCTATAAATCTTTTATCATCAACGCTACATCTATGTTTCACTTCATTAATCTGAGTAAATTTGCCTACAATTTTTCTATCTGTACTGTGTCTAATTCGGTAATAGTTCATTTTAAAAAATTATATCATTGAGATAAAAGTGAATAGAGAATAATATAGCGAGTTTAGTACACTTTTGCGTCTCAGAAATAATATAGTCTCACCTACTGCATTACTCTATCTAGCATAATTGAATTTGGTATAACAACGTCATACTCACCTTCTTTTTTTAATAATACGTTTTCTTTTTCTAAGGCAGGATTTAGAAGGCTTAAACTATCACCTCCATCCATAAAAATTAAATAAGAAGTGTCTAATACTTCTTTGCAAAAATTATTTAGATAAAATATGTCTGTGTAAATTTTGTAAGGAGTAACCTTTAAACACACTTCATCAGTTTTATTATCTATACTATTAAATATAGTAATACCATTTTTGATATACTTAATTTCTATTATCGCAGTATCGTAGTATGCATTTTCAAAGTGACTTACTTTTTCATCATATTTTATTTTGTATTTAGGTATTATTTTCAAAGTCAAAGTGTCAGATGCATTTGTCCAAAGCCATTCTCCCTTTAATCTTGTAAAGGTGGCTTTATCTTTTAGATAAAAATTCTTTTTTAAATTCATACCAGAGGTGGGCGTATGAATATTTATAATTTTTAGTTTTGAGCTACAAGAAGAAAATAATAAGATGCAAAATAATAGTTTAAGTATTTTCATTTTAGTTTTTTTAAGGTTTAAACCATCTATCTGCATCGATATCAAATTGATATACTGTTAGAGTGATTAAAAATTCAGCCATGAATATGTCTTTGCTACTTGAATCCGTTATATTTAAATATGTATTGAAAGAGCTGTAAGAATACCATAGTCGCTTAGAATTATGTTATGACATTGATATTCCTATAGATTTTTCATAAATCCATTTTGAATTTTCTTTTTTCAAAATTATAGCTTGTTCTGAGCTATCTAGAGGATTGCGAGTTAATCTAATAAAAATTATAGCTTTTGTATTATTCTTGTTAAGAAATAATTTACTCGTTTGAAGTAATATTCCTTTATTAGGGTTGTTGTATTTGAATATTTTTTGATCTAAAATTTCATTGTTTTTGATCTCAAAGTTTTTACATTTTGATGCTTGAAAAAGATCAACTAAGGATGTTTTTTCACACCTTCTTTTATTAAAATCTTTATTGATTTCTTTATTTAATTTATTAAAAAAAGGATCAATTTCAGTATTCCATACATATACTTTTAAGGGTTGTATACTATCAGGGCGGGTATCTAACCTATAAGCTGCTTTACCATTTTTAAATTCTTTTGGTGTGGGAATAACATCCAATCTAATATCCACTTTAATTTTTTCTAGATACTCGCATAAAAAATTATCTGGTATGACAGTTTTTTTACTCAAATCATTACAGTTTAAATATAAAAAAAGAAAGGGTAAACAAAGTTTAATTACAAGGTGGTTCATTATTGTCATTTAATACATTAGTATATAGATTAGCTAGCTCATTAAGCTCGGAGTGATTTATGTAATTAGCACTTAAACCAAAATCATTTTGTGTATGATTAATAGTGGTAATTCTACAAAATATATCCGCGTGAATATAGTCGTGCAATAGCTCTAGCAACATCTAAACCAGAAATTGAAGCTGCTAGTTACGTGTTAACCTCAAAACTACATCACCTCACATTAACTATGTTACGGATTTCCTTTATTTGAGTAAAATTTTAATTTCTAGAGAAATAAAAAAATCTAAGCCATCTGTCACTGTATACTTAAGAGCATTTCCTTAAATTTACCTTTTCCTTTAAAAACCATTCCACTATGCTAGAAGTAGCACACATTAGAGAAAACAAAGAAGCTTTCGCGAAAGCGTTATCTAAAAGAAATATAGACGCTGCAACCTTACTTGATCAAGTAGTAGCGGCAGATGATCTTCGTCGTAGTTCGCAAGCGCAACTTGATGAAGTACTTGCAGATAGTAATAAGTTTTCCAAGGAAATAGGAATGCTTTTTAAAAGTGGAGAAGCTCAAAAAGCTAATATTCTTAAAGAGAAAACTGCAGGTTTAAAAGAACAATCTAAAACCCTCCAAGAGCAATTAAACACTGCTTCTGAGGATTTGCAGAACTTGCTATATCAAATCCCAAACATTCCACATGACAGTGTTCCTGAGGGTAACAGTGATGAGGATAATGAAGAAATCTTTCGTAAGGGAGATATTCCTGAGTTGCATGAAGCAGCACAGCCACACTGGGAGCTTGCAAAGAAATATGATATTATTGATTTTGAACTAGGAACTAAGATTGCTGGGGCTGGTTTTCCGGTGTATAAAGGCAAAGGAGCACGATTACAACGTGCGCTTATCGCTTATTTTTTAGACAAAAATACCGAGGCTGGATATACAGAATACCAAGTGCCGCACCTTGTAAATGAGGCGTCAGGTTTTGGTACTGGCCAACTTCCAGATAAGGAAGGGCAAATGTATCATGTGACCGAAGACGATTTATATTTAATCCCTACGGCAGAGGTGCCAGTGACAAATATGTTTCGCGGTGATTTACGTAATCACAATGAGTTGCCTATTACATGTACGGGGTACACACCATGTTTCCGTCGTGAGGCGGGATCTTATGGAGCACACGTACGCGGGTTAAATCGCTTGCACCAGTTTGATAAAGTTGAGATTGTACGTATAGAACGTCCAGAAGATAGTGCAGCTGCACTAGACGGGATGGTAGATCACGTAAAAACAATACTGGATGAGCTAGAGATGCCTTACAGAATTTTACGTCTTTGTGGTGGTGACCTTGGGTTTACAGCGCACCTTACCTATGATTTTGAATTATTTTCTACAGCGCAAGATCGCTGGTTAGAAATTAGTTCTGTTTCTAACTTCTTGACCTTTCAAGCAAACCGTTTAAAACTTCGTTTTAAGGATGAAGATGGTCAGAACAAGCTTGCACATACACTTAATGGTAGCTCACTAGCGCTGCCACGCGTACTTGCAGGAATTCTTGAAAACTGCCAGACACCAGAAGGAATAAAAATTCCTAAGGCACTTATCCCTTATTGCGGATTTGATATGATTAACTAATAACGCATTAGCAGTGATAAGAAACGTGTCAGAGCAATTGCTATGGCACGTTTTTCGTTATCTTTAGGATATGAAGAAAAATTGGTTTTTAATACTCATCTGTGTGTTTGGTTTTTTCGCTTTCGCGAAAGCGCAAACAGAACAACTTGCTCGCAATTATGCAGATCAAGGTGAGTTTGAGAAGGCCATCATTTCTTACAAAAAAGCATTACTTAAGCAGAAGGGTAATCATGTACTCATTACCGGTCTTGTAAAAAGCTACCAGCAGTTAGAAAAATACAAAGAAGCCGAAAGTGCGCTTAACGAAAACCTTGCCGCTACTCGCGATAAAGGTTTTTATTATGTAGAGATAGGGTACAACCATCAGCTACAACAGCGAGATTCTATCGCTCAGGATTATTATAACCAAGTAATTGCAGGCATAGAGAGTAATACTATGAGTGCATATCGCGCTGCTCGTGCTTTTCAAGAGCACAACTTACTTACAGAAGCTGTTCAAGCCTATGAGATTGCAATGGCTAATAATCCACGAGCGAATTATAATGTCCAACTAGCGAGACTTTATGGAGAGCTAGGAGAGGTAGAAAAAATGTTTAATGCCTACTTAGACCTAATTAATAAGAGTGAAAACTATCTACAAGCCGCTCAACGTAATTTTGCCCTTTATGTCAATGATGATCCGCTTAATGAGGCTAACATCATCTTTAGAAAGACCTTGTTAAAACGATTACAAACAGAACAAAATGTGCTTTATAATGAGTTGCTAAGTTGGCTTTTTATACAACAAAAGGATTATAGAAAGGCATTTGCACAAGAAAAGGCTATTTATCGCCGTACAGAAGGAAGATATGAAGGCATCATAAATCTAGCTGAAATTGCGATAGAAGAAAATGCTATTGAAGATGCGACAGAGATATTAGAATTTCTAAGAGATAACGTAGTTGCGGGTAGTGTTAAGCTTTATGCAGAGCAACAGTTAATACAGCTGGCGGTAAAAAAGGCAGTCACAGCAGAAGATGAAGCGGTCGTTAAAACACGTTTTGAAGCTTTACTGGATCAATATATTAAGAAAGAATACACCGTGCCTTTGCAAATAGATTATGCACATTTTCTTGCGTTTAATATGGAGCAGCCAGATGAGGCTATTGCATATCTTAAAAAGGGAATTGAAATCCCTCGTGATAGATTTGACCATGCTCGTCTTAAGATGGAGCTAGCAGATATTTTGGTGCTTACAGAAAAGTTTAATCAGGCACTTATCTATTATTCTCAAATTCAGAATGAGATTCAGAATAATGTCATCTCGCAGGAAGCACGATTTAAGGTGGCAAAGACTAGTTACTATAAAGCAGATTTTGACTGGGCAGAGTCGCAACTTAATGTCTTGAAGGCTGGTGCAACACAACTTATTGCAAATGATGCACTAGAGTTATTACTCGTTATTAGAGATAACTCCATGGATGATAGTTTACAAACAGCACTTAAAAAATATGCCACGGCAGATTTGCTAGCTTTCCAAAACAAGCCTGAAGAGGCCATCGCATTATATGAGGATATTTTAGAGAAGCACAAGGGAGAAAAGATAGAAGACGAGGCATTGCTTTCTCAGGCTAAACTGTATGAGCGTAAAGAAGCTTTCGCGAAAGCAGAAAAAAACTACCTCACAATCATAGAATATTATAGCGATGGTGTACTAGCAGATGATGCTTATTATCGCCTAGCAAGATTATACGAAGGACCACTCAATCAACCAGAAAAGGCAAAAAATAATTACGAACGCATTATTTTTGACCTTGCAGACAGTATCTATTATGTAGAGGCACAGAAGCGCTTTAGGAACTTGAGAGGCGACGCAATTAATTAGAAAACATAGAAAATGCTTATATATAACGTTACCATAAACATAGAAGAATCTGTAGAAAAAGAATGGCTCGCCTGGATGCAACAAGTGCATATTCCAGAGGTTATTGCTACAGGTAAATTTGTAAAAGCATTAATGACTAGAGTGCGCACGGAGGAAGAAATGGGCGGAGTGACATACTCTGTTCAATATGGTTGCCCTAGCCAGCAACATCTAGATGCTTACTACGAGCAAGATGCAGATAGACTAAGACTTGCGAGTAATAAGTTTGCTGGTAAGTTTGTCGCTTTTAGAACAGAACTAGAAATAATCAGTCAGCACTAATGGCGAAGCACAGCTCAAAACGTAAGTTTGAAAAGCCACATGCACATCGTGATACACACGATCAAGGTATTAAGGCAAAGAAGCACTTAGGACAGCATTTCTTAGGAGATGAATCTGTTGCAAAAGATATTGCAGACACCCTTACTTATGTGGGATATAGTCATGTGCTAGAAATAGGTCCTGGTACAGGAGTACTTACAAAGTATCTTCTTGAAAAACCCACACATCTTAGTGTGATGGATCTCGATAGAGAATCTATTGCTTATTTACAGAGTGCTTTTACACTAGAGCATAAGCTCAATGATGAGCATTTTACGGTTCTTGAAGCAGATTTTTTACGATATGATCTCGATACGATATATCCAGGGGAGCAACTTGCAATTACTGGCAACTTCCCTTATAATATTAGTACTCAAATCGTATTTAAGACCATAGAACATAAGGAGCGCATACCAGAATTTACGGGAATGTTTCAGAAAGAAGTGGCTGCTCGTATTTGTGCAGATCACGGTAGTAAGACCTACGGAATTATGTCTGTGCTAGTACAAGCTTTTTTTGATGCAGAATACCTATTTACGGTACCTCCTACCGTATTTATACCGCCGCCAAAAGTGGATAGTGGTGTTTTACGCTTAAAGCGAAAAGAAGGATACCAAGATATAGGTTGTACACAAGAGATGCTATTTAAGGTTGTAAAAATGGCTTTCCAGCAACGCAGGAAGACCTTACGAAATAGTCTGAAAGGAATGGGACTAAGTGATGAGTTTAGAGAGCGAGAAATCTTAACTAGAAGACCAGAACAAATATCTGTACAAGAATTTATAGCACTTACGGCAGCAATTACAGAAGATATTGCTACTTCGTAAATTCTATGAGGTAACTATTCTATCTCCGTAAGCGCTTTTCCTATATTTGCCCAACTACCAAAAATTACCCTATGCAATTTGAACTCACAAGCGATCTTATCGATCAAATACAAGCATATGTAGCTGTTCAAAATGAGACCGCACTTAAAGAGTTGCTCTCTGAGCTTCACCACGCAGATATTGCCGAAGTATTAGATGAGGTAGATGCAGATGAAGCTGCATACCTAGTTCTTTTACTAGATAGTGAGCAAACCTCAGAAGCTCTTATGGAGCTTGACGAGGACGTACGCGAAAAATTACTGGGCAATCTTACTCCAGCCGAAATAGCAGACGAAGTTGATGAAATGGATACCGATGATGCGGTAGACATGATTGCAGAGCTTGATGATGATGTGCAGCTTGCTGTTATTAATCAAATAGAAGATGAGGAGCACAAGGCAGACATACGAGAGATGCTGCAATATGATGAGAATAGTGCTGGTGGATTAATGGCAAAAGAGCTCATAAGAGTAAAGGATTCTTGGACTGTAGGTGGTTGTGTAAGTGAGATGCGTCGTCAGGCAGAAGAAGTCACTAGAGTACACTCCATTTATGTAGTTACAAAAAGAGACGAACTTATAGGTCGTTTATCTCTCAAGGATTTACTTACCTCTGATACAAAAACAAAAATTGCCGAAATTTATATTCCTAAGGTTGACTCTGTAAATATTAATGACAGTGCAGAAGATGTAGCTAAGCTCATGCAGAAGTATGACCTAGAGGCGATACCGGTGGTGAATGATAAGAATATTTTAATGGGGCGTATTACCATTGATGATATTGTGGATTTTATAAAAGAAGAAGCAGAAAAAGATTACCAGATGGCTGCAGGTATCTCTCAAGATGTCGAGGCAGATGATAGTATACTTACACTCACACGAGCAAGATTGCCATGGTTGTTTTTAGGCTTAGTAGGTGGAGTTGGTGCAGCGACTATTATGGGAGGATTTGAAGATATATTAGAGAGCTATGCACTACTCTTTTTCTATACACCACTTATTGCAGCAATGGCTGGAAATGTAGGAGTACAGTCTAGTGCGATTATCGTTCAGGGTCTGGCTAATGATGATGTAAAAGGAAGCATAGGTAACCGTCTTCTAAAGGAAATGCTACTAGCAGCACTTAACGGACTTCTATTAGGACTTGCGTTGTTTGCTTTTACGGCATTGTGGTATGGTGATGTGAGAGCAGCGATTGCAATCTCTGCATCCCTTTTTGTAGTAATTATCATGGCAGGAATTATAGGTACTTTTATTCCACTATTTCTTCATAAAAGAGGCATCGATCCAGCGATCGCGACGGGACCATTTATTACTACGAGTAATGATATTTTCGGGATATTAATTTATTTCTGGATTGCAAAAATGGTATTAGGTATTTGAAGAAACAACCGTTTTCATATCACCTCACCGTTCCACCATCTGCTATAGATGTATTAGGGCACGTAAATAACGTAGTGTACTTAGATTGGGTGCAAATAGCTGCATCAAAACACTGGAATGCTGCCACAGCAACTTATTTCAAGGATGAAGACCCAGAGGAAGAACGGCTAGGTATCAATAAAATGGCGTGGGTCGTGATGGATCACCATATCAAATATAAAGCAGAAGCTTTTGAGGGTGATGAGATTGTGGTCACCACTTTCGTGAAAACGTTTACTGCCGCAACCTCTGTCCGTCACACAGAAATACGTCGTAAAGGAGAAGATAAGATTCTTGTAAGCGCAGTAACAAACTGGTGCTTACTCAAAATGCCAGAAGGCAGACCGATGCGAGTGCCTAAGGAGGTGCTTGAGCTATTTTAATACATAGTTCATTATTGGTTATCTACACAGAGACAGTTTTATAAATCCTTATCTTTATCTTAAAGAAGTCGTTTTATGAAGCCCATCAACATTCAAGATAAGTACTCCAAATTTGATAAGCAATGGCATCCACACCAGATTGCTACGGTAGATGATATGCAAGTCTTGCTTGCTAAGATTTCTGGTTACTTTGTATGGCATAGTCATAAGGATGAAGACGAGTTGTTTTATGTGCAAAAAGGAGTGTTAGAAATGCGCTTTCGCGAAAGCGGAAACCCAGAAAAAGAGTGGTCTGAAACTGTACATCAAGGTGAAATCATTGTCGTACCTAAAGGTGTAGAACATTGCCCAACTACAAAAGACGGAGAGGAAGTACACCTATTGCTTTTTGAGAAATCAACTACTGCGCATACAGGTGAAGTGAGTCATGAAAAAACACAAACTAGCTATCCTAAAATTTAAAATAATGAATAATAGAAAGATAATAGGTATTGTTATTATGGCAATTGCGGGAGCATTTATGTTTGTTTTTGATGATGTGTCTGGAGGTATAGGTTTTGTGTCTGGAATAATGATGGCAATAGGATTAGGTATTTTTCTAGGCTGGATTCCTATGAGGAAAAAATAAAAATAATCAATGAAGATATTACACTTAGATAATAACCACCCACTCCTTATGGAGCAGCTCACCGCTGCGGGTCATGAGAATGTGGAGAATTACACAATTACAAAAAAGGAGACAGAAGCTATCATTGCTTTATATGATGGGATTGTGATAAGAAGCCGTTTTAATATTGATAAAACGTTTATCGACGCAGCGCCCAATCTCAAATTTATTGCTCGTGTGGGTGCGGGACTGGAAAGTATTGATATTCCTTATGCAGAGAGTAAGGGAATTTATCTCATTAGTGCACCAGAAGGTAATCGAAATGCAGTAGGAGAACAAGCGCTAGGTATGTTATTAAGTCTCTTTAATAACTTAAATCGTGCAGATGCAGAGGTAAAAGCAGGAAACTGGAACCGTGAAGCAAACAGAGGTGTTGAGCTAGAAGGGAGAACTGTAGGAATTATAGGTTACGGTAATATGGGAAAGGCTTTTGCCAAGAAACTGCAGGGTTTTGATTGTGAGGTGCTCTGTTATGATATTAAAGAAAATGTGGGAGACGAGCGTGCACGCCAAGTATCATTACAAGAATTTAAAAAGCAAGTAGATGTTGTGAGTTTGCACACACCTTGGACTCCGCAAACAGATAAAATGGTAGATGCCACTTTTATAAATGCATTTGCAAAACCATTTTATCTCATAAATACAGCTAGAGGGAAATCTGTAGTTACTGCAGATCTGGTATCAGCTATGAAAAGTGGTAAAGTATTAGGAGCTGGACTTGATGTGTTAGAATATGAAAAGCTCTCTTTTGAGAATTTATTTACCACAGACGGAAGTTCAAATCTGCCAGCACCATTGGAATATCTTATTAAGCAAGACAATGTACTACTTACTCCGCACATTGCTGGATGGACAGTAGAAAGTAAAATCAAGTTATCTCAAACGATTGTAGATAAGATATTGAAACGATTTTCTTAGATTCAATCTATTAATTATACATATAATACTATGAGTTTAGTAATAAAGAAGTTTGGAATGATTGCCTTTTTTATAGGGTTGCTTGGTTTTTCACTAGCACTATATTTGGGTAAGAGCCTTGATTATGGCACACAAGAGCTCGTAGGATGGGGAGTTATGGGTATGACAGCGGCTATGGTATATTTTGGTGTTGCTTATCAGCGTGATACGGTGTATGCTGGAAAAATATCTTTCGGGAAAGCCTTAAAAACAGGAATTATTATTGCGGCTCTAGGAGGGTTAGGTGTAGCGCTGGCAGATATTGTCTATACCTTATTTGTAAATCCATCCTTTTTTATAGAGTATAATGATTATGCCATGGAACTTGCTGTGGAGTCAAATAATCCAGTTGCTATCTCTCAGCTTGAGGCTCAAAGGGAAATGTATAGTCAATATAGCGGTACGGAGATGTCATTTATTGCGGGGCTTATGATGTTTGTAATGACGTTTATATTAGGTTTTATTGTAAGTCTTATTGCAGCATTTATACTCAAGAAAGAGTAAGTCACTTAAATATATAGCGTTATGAAAAGAGTTACTGGAATAGGAGGAATGTTCTTTAAAAGTGAAGATCCAGATGCACAAAAGGAGTGGTATAAAAACCACTTAGGGATTCCCACAGATCAATATGGCTGGACATTCTGGTGGCGAGATGAGAACGGAAAGAAATGCTCCACTCAATGGAGTCCCATGGACGATGATACGACCTATTTTTCTCCTAGTAAGAAGCAGTTCATGTTTAACTTTAGGGTTGATGATTTATTTGCGTTATTGGCTGTCCTCAAAGAAGAAGGTGTAACAATTGTAGGTAAGGTAGAAGAATATAGCTATGGGAAATTTGGCTGGATACTGGATCCAGAAGGAAACAAAATCGAATTATGGGAACCTATTGATAGTGAGTTTTTAAAGGAGGAATAGCGTAGAAGTATCTCAATCTTTTTTGTAGTTTTAGAACTAATTAACCAACAACCAACCAGATGAGTTTAGAAGACGAAAAAATCCCAGGTGATAAGCCAGGTAATGATGCAAAGAACATGGCAGACGACGCAAAAAAAGCTGCAAGTAATTTTGCAAACGAAGCAAAAGATACTGCCAATGAATTTGGCAATAGTGCAAAAGAAGAATGGAATAAGGTGAACACTGGAGTAAGCAACAAAGTATTAATTGGTATAATGGGAATTATATTCGGATATTTAGGAATCCATAAATTTATGTTGGGTTATACTAAAGAAGGACTTATTCAGCTTGGAGCAACTATTGTAACATGTGGTGCTGCGGGAATTGTGGGCTTTATAGAGGGTATTATATATCTAACGAAATCTGACGAAGATTTCCATACTACATATGTAGTAAATAAGAAATCTTGGTTCTAGAATTATTAATAAAGCTCAGCTAGTCTGGGCTTTTTTGTTAAATATTTTATCGTAATATAGCGATATTACAATTTATGTATATCTTTAGAGTATAAACAACGCAACATTATGGGAGTTACAAAAAGGCATATACATTCTATGAGGGCAAATCAGATTGCAGATCTGGCAAAGATTCTCTCTAATCCCGCACGTGTGGCTATCATAGAATACATAGGTGATTGCGATGGTTGCCTATGTCAAGATATCTCAGAGAAAATAAGACTATCGCAGCCCACGACTTCACAACACCTACAAGTAATTAAAAGAGCAGGAGTTTTAAAAAGCCAGTTTAAGGGTAAAGCGCAGTATTATAGTATAGATGCTCGCAAATGGGAGCAATTGCAAGGACTGTTTTACGATTTCTTTGAGCATACTAAATCAAAAATGTCTGAGAAGTAATGAGTACATCCCTATTAAAAAAAGCATACGATAGCTCACTCTTTAAAGAAGAAGGAACAGATCTAGTAAATCAGATATCTCAATACTTGTCTGACACTACCTCGGGAAAATCAGAGAAAGTCATCACGTGGACAACACCAGAAGATGAGTATCAATTTTGGAAAGAGTATATTTCATCTAATCACACAACCTCAGACTTTTTTAAGACTGTTATCGCGAGGTCAATACGCACGCACCACCCTAAATATATAGGTCATCAGGTGGCACCTACGGTGCCTGTATCTGCTTTAGCCACACTATTGAGCGCGCAACTTAATAATGGGATGGCAGTATATGAGATGGGAGCAGCATCTACTGCACTGGAGCGATTGATTATCGAGCAGTTTGCAAAAGTTATTGGCTTCGATAATGGCGACGGTTTTCTAACCTCTGGGGGAACGCTCGCAAACCTTACAGCCTTACTTGCTGCTCGTAGAGTGATGGCAGAAGGTGATGTTTGGAATGAAGGGCACAGCAGTAAACTTGCCATTATGGTTTCTGAGGAAGCGCACTATTGCGTAGATAGAGCAGCTAGAATTATGGGCCTTGGGAGTGAAGGCATTATAAAAGTGCCTGCAGATGACACTTACAAGATGCGCACAGAACTGTTAGATACTTACTATGATTCGGCTGTAGCAAAAGGTTATGAGGTGATTGCTATTGTGGGGAGTGCTCCTAGCACAAGTACTGGGGTTTACGATGATCTAGAAGCGATTCACGCTTTCGCGAAAGCAAAAAAAATATGGTTCCACATAGACGCAGCCCATGGTGGAGCAGCTATTTTTTCTCCTAAATACAAACATCTATTAAATGGAGCAGATAAAGCCGATTCCATAATTATAGACGGTCATAAAATGATGGGTACAAGTGCGCTGGCAACGGCGGTTATTTTTAAGGAAAGTACGGCTAGCTACGCTACGTTTGAGCAAAAAGCACAATATCTCTGGGAAAAGAACGAAGATGCAGACTGGTTTAACCTAGCCAAAAGGACTTTTGAATGTACAAAAAGTATGATGAGCTTGCGTTTTTATGCTCTTATAAATGCATATGGAGTTCAGTTTTTTGATGATTTTGTTACTACGCTTTATGATGCGGGAAAGGATTTTGCTGCCTTAGTGAAGAAGCAAGAAGATTTTGAAGTAGCGCTAGATCCAGTCTCAAATATAGTGTGTTTTAGATATAAAGCGAGCGCTGGTGATGTTAATCTTGTCAACCAGAGCATACGTAAAGCATTACTAGAAGATGGAGAGTTTTATATTGTGGGAACCTCTTTACGTGGAGAATTCTATTTAAGAACCACATTTATGAACCCTTTTACGACAACAAAACACACAGAGCGCTTGCTTGACGTTATTAGAGAAATTGCCATTAGAATTTCTTAAAAATTCTATTTAAGCGGCAATTTAATTATTTTAATAATGGCTCTGCTGCGTTAATTATTTCTAGTATGATAAATTTAAAAATGAATAAGGGTTAGCTATTCTACGCAAATTAAAATTAAATTATCTATTTTAGTTAACTAAAGTGGATAATAGTTCTGTTAATCAGAATGTTATGGCAAACCTATAGATGAAAATTTTTACTTCCCCTGCTTCGTTATTTCCATCATTTGATGAGAACGCATCTTTGTTATTACAAGAAGCGGCATCTATTGGTATGTGGGAGTTTAATGTGGGAGAAGAAAAGGTGTACTGGAGTGCAGGTACAAAAGAAATACACGGGGTTTCTAGTGACTTCCAGCCCAACCTTACTCAGGCTATAAAATTTTATAAAGAGGGTTATCACCGAGAAAAAATACAGCGAGATTTTGAAGATGCTATGTCTAACTCAAAAAAATTTGATGGGCATTATTTAATTATGACTGCTACTGGTAAAGAAAAATGGGTCCGATCTGTCGGGGTTCCTGTTCTTGAAAAGGGAAAATGTGTCAAATTATATGGTGTTTTTCAAGATATTGATTTTCAAAAAAAGGCGCAGTTAGAGCTCAAGCAAAAAGAGCAAAAGTTTAGGAAAACTTTTACTAACGCTCCTAATGGAGTTGCGTTGGTTTCTTTAGTAGGAAATTGGATACAAGTTAACCCTCAGGTTTCTAAGATTTTTGGGTATACAGTAGATGAATTTAATACGTTAAAGCTTCATGATTTGAATTATCCAGGAGATGTTCCTATCAATGAAATTCTCACAGACCAACTACTGTCTGGAGACATAGAAAATTATCAAGCGGAGAGACGCTTTGTACATAAAACAGGTAAAACTATATGGGGATTGCTTTCAGTTTCATTAGTGAAATCTGAGATGTCGGATCCAGATTATTACATATGCCAGATTACAGATATAACATCTCTTAAAAATGCAAAGCATAGAATTGAAGATCTTTTAAGTAAAACAGAAGGACAAAATGAAAAATTATTAAATTTTAAACACATTGTTTCTCATAATCTACGATCACATACGAGTAATTTAGATATGTTGTTGACTTTTTTAAAACAGGATATTCCTAAAATAGAAGAATCTTCGGTGTTTCAAATGCTAGAGAATGCATTTGGAAATCTTGAAGAGACTATTGAAAATTTGAGCGAAGTATCATCTTTTGAAAACGTCACTTCTGAAGATTTTGTTGAGATTAATATTGTTCAAATTATAGATAAAACACTTGCAAGTCTTAATACATTATTTCACGAGGTGGGGGGCAGCGTAAAAGTAGAAATTCCTGCAGAGCTTAGAGTAATGGGTATTCCAGAATACTTAAGAAGTATTTTCTTAAATATTTTATCTAATACTATTACCTATAGACGCGAGGATACGTGTTTAAAGGTAGTAATAAGTACTTCTCAAAATGATGACTATACGATTATCCACTTCAAAGATAACGGTCTTGGAATAGATTTAGATTTACACGGAAATAAAATTTTTGGTCTCTACAAGACTTTTCATAGAAATGAAAGTTCAAGAGGTCTAGGCTTATATATTGTAAAAAACCAGATTGAAGCATTAGGAGGGTGTGTAAAAGTTGAAAGTACGGTAGGTGAAGGATCTACTTTTAAAATTTATTTAAAACGATGAAGCAAATAGACATAGCCTGCATAATAGATGATGACCCAATCTTTGTTTTTGGTGCACAACGACTAATGAAAATGAGTAACTTCTGTAAGGGGTTTTTAATTTTTCATGATGGAGAACAAGCGCTCAATCACCTTGCTCCGGTATTGAGAGGTACTGTAGAGTCTGCAATTCCAGATGTAATACTGTTAGACATAAACATGCCTATTCTGGATGGGTGGCAATTTTTAGACGGTATTATTACAATAAAGGTGATTAAGAAAATTACCATCTTTATTGTCACAAGTTCTATAGACCCTAGAGATAAGGAAAAAGCCAAGTCCTATAGTAACGTAAAAAACTTCATTGTTAAGCCCATTACTCAAGATAAGCTCAACGATTTGATGTCGCAAATGGAAGGTTGATTTTTTACGCTTTCGCGAAAGCATACTATTTATTGTAACATAGATTTGGAGTTTTTTATAAATTGAGTTTAATATAATTTATGTGCTAAAAATGTAAGTTTTTAAGAGTTTAAACGTCAGATCGTTGATATGAAGGAAAAACCTGATTTCTCAAGCCTAAAAGCGCTGTATATAAATTGCACGCTTAAAAAAACACCTCACATGAGTCATACAAAGGCACTCATGGATGTCTCTATAGATATTATGCGAGCTGAAGGCGTTACTGTAGAATATTTAAGATTTGTAAATCATGATGTTGCCTATGGCGTATATCACGACATGACAGAACATGGAGAAGAGACAGATGAATGGCCAGAAATTTTTAAAAAAATAGAAGAGGCAGATATCCTTGTGATAGGAACTCCAATCTGGTTAGGTGAGAAGTCATCTGTAGCAACAAAGCTTATAGAGCGGTTATATGGGGAGAGTGGTAATCGCAATGAGAAAGGTCAGTACTATTTTTACGGCAAAGTAGGAGGTTGTATTATCACGGGTAATGAAGATGGTATTAAGCATGTAGCCATGAGTACGCTTTATTCTTTACAGCATATAGGGTATAGCATCCCTCCACAAGCAGATTGCGGATGGATAGGAGAGGCTGGTCCTGGCGCTAGTTATAACGATGAAGAAAGTGGAGCAAAAAATAACGACTTTACAAATCGTAATACGACCTTCATGACATACAACCTATTGCATCTTGCAAGTATGCTTAAAGCACAAGGTGGATATCCAGCTTATGGAAATTCACGAGGTGACTGGGATGATGGTACTCGCTGGAATTTTGAAAATCCAGAATACAGATAGTATAAGATTTATATAGAGAGGGGAGTAAAATTTTTTTATTCCTCTTCTGTATTACGTTGATTATATTTTTTTTCAAGCTCTTCTTGAAACTCTTCCATAACAGGTTTTACGGTGCTCTCTGGTAGATCTGCTATGCGTATATACATAAGACCATCTATTGCATTATTAAATAGGGGATCTACATTAAATGCAATAACTTTTGCATTTTGCTTTATGTATTTTTTAATGAGAACAGGGAGTCGTAGTGATCCTGGTTCTATTTCTTCAATGAGTTTATCAAACTTATTTAGATCTGCTTTACTTTCGTCAAAAACAAACTCCTTATCGGCATCTTTGAGCTTTACTTTCCATTCCTTTTTAGGACGTATATATTGTGCGATATAAGGGTCGTAATAATGGGATTTCATAAATTCAACCATCATCGACTTTGAGAAGTTTGAAAATTGATTCGAAATACTTACCCCACCTATGAGATATTTATGCTCTGGAAAGCGCAATGTAGTATGTACAATACCTTTCCATAAAAGAAAAAGCGGCATAGGTTTCTGTTGATATTCTTTGATGATAAAGGCACGACCCATTTCAATACTCTCACTCATCATCTTGTGCAGCTCTGGCTCAAAACGGAAAAGATCTTGGAGATAAAACCCATCTATACCGTGCTCCTTATAAATCTTTGATCCTAGTCCCATTCTATAAGCTCCTGCAAGTGCATTTGCTTCATTATCCCATAAAAACATATGGTAATAATATCTGTCAATTTTGTCTAGATCTATAGCCTCATTTGTTCCTTCTCCTATGGCTCTAAACGTGATTTCTCTAAGTCGCCCTATTTCTCTTAAAATGCTAGGCATCTCTTGAGCAGGAGCTAGATATACTTCATAGTTTTTACTAGTGAGGAGGCGACGGTCATTTTCGCGCAAGCGTAAAATTTCGTCTTCTATAAGGTCGCTACTCATTTCTGTAACAATCTTCTTCGGCTCCTTTGGCGGTTTTAATTTTTGAGGGATGTCTTTTAAAATATTCTTTTTCTCAAAGGAATTTGCCAGCATGTACGTTTTCTTGCGTAAAAACTCTGTAAAATCTGCTAGTGACTCGTGTTCCTTTTGAGCGGTTACCTTTATAGGATTTCCTATACGTACCTTTATTACTCGGTTTTTTTGAGTAAGGAGTTCGCTAGGAAGTTTAGCTGTTCTAAGTGTATCGCTCAAGCTTGATAGTTGATAAAACAGTCTGCTGTTTTTTGCATGAAAATATATGGGTACAATAGGGACTTCTGCCTTTTTAACCAGCTTCATAGCTGCTTCTTCCCAAGGCTTGTCTATAATAAGTTTATCATCCTTATACGTAGAGACTTCTCCAGCAGGAAAAATACCTAGAGGATGACCGTCTCTAAGGTGAGATATCGCACTTTTAAAACCTGCGATACTTGACCTTACATCCTTCTTGTTTTCAAAGGGATTTACTGGCATTACATAAGGCTTAAGTGGCTCTATGCGGTGTAGTAAAAAGTTTGCTATAATTTTAAAATCTGGACGTTGTTCAAGCATTAACTTGAGCAGTAATATGCCATCTATTCCTCCTAGAGGATGATTTGATATGGTTACGTATGCGCCGTCCTTAGGTAGTCTTTTTAAATCTTCTTCTGGTATTTCAAACTTAATATTAAACTCATCAAGCAATGCATTAAGGAACTCAAGATCTCCTAAATGTTTATTACGGTCGTAAACTTTATTGAGAGAAGAGATTTTAAGAATCTTCATTAATGACCACCCAGCAAAGGTGCCTATAAAGCCGAATTTATCGACGTTTATAGCTCGTGCAACTTCTTTAGCGGTGACTAGACCCATTATTGTTGTGGTTATTTTAAGTAGGCAAATATAACAAATAGGGTTTGCTATAGTTACATTTTGTTAACCTAGAGAAAACATACTTCTAGTTTTGTGTTACAAGTTGCACTGTGTTTTGAGTGACTTGCTTAAGAAGCACTGTTTTATCCTCTTGAAATTTATCAAGAGCTTCTTGTACAAAATGCCTTATTGTATAAAGAGAAACCCCTGCAGTAACACTTACTTTAAATTTTCCTTTAAGCTGATTTGTAAGTTTTTCTAAGCCATTAAATTTGTTGTCTACACATACAGAAAAGCTTATCGCAGAGTTCTGTATAAGGTCAACTTTAAGCTTGTAAGTAGAAAGTAACTGGAAAACCTCTGCAATATTATCTTCTACCATAAAAGAGAAATCTAGAGCAGATAGTGATATGAGCACTTGGTTTTTCTTGACTATATAACACGGCACCATAGGTGCTAGCGTAGACACACTACTTACCATGGTGCCAGCAGCCGTAGGGTTGAGGAAGGATTTTACATAAAGCGGTATTTCTTTACGCTGTAAAGGTTGTAACGTTTTGGGATGAATAACAGAAGCTCCGTAAAATGCAAGCTCAATGGCTTCTTCGTATGGAATTTCATGTAATAAAACGGTATTGTTAAAAACTCGAGGATCACCATTTAAAACACCAGGAACATCCTTCCAGATAGTCAGATTTTCTGCATCGAGGCAGTATGCAAATATGCCACCAGTATAATCAGATCCTTCTCTGCCTAATGTGGTTGTAAAGTTATTACTGTCTGATGCTATAAACCCTTGAGTAATGGTAAGTCCTCTTGGGTCTACATGCTCTTTTATCGCTGCTTTCGTTGCCTTCCAGTCTACGCGTCCATCGCGATAACTGCTGTCTGTTTTTATAAGACCTCGCGCATCTATCCAGGTATTTGTAAGTCCTTGCTTGTTGAGGTATGCACTTATGATAGTAGTAGATATAAGCTCGCCGTAGCACACAATTTGATCATAAACAAAATCATATTTTGGCGATTTGTTCCAGGCAAGAAAACCTTTGAGCTCTGCAAAAAGTTCTTTTATCTTTTCAAAAACTTCATCGCCTTTTTCAAAAAGATTATTAGTAATCTCTTTGTGATAAGCGACCGTGTGTTCTATACGTTCTGGAAGACTGCTTTTATCATCAAAGTAAGCTGTAACAATTGCCTCCATAGCATTAGTCATTTTTCCCATTGCAGAGACTACAACAAGTTTTTCTCCAGCTCCCATAGTTTGTAGTACCGTTGCTACATTCTTCACGCCATCTGCATTTTTTACAGATGCTCCGCCAAATTTAAATACCTGCATATTGGTAATCTTACTTTTCTAGGTGAGTCGCTCCATTCAAGAGAGAGCTTATTAATAAACAAATGGTGATTTGTGGTTGTATCGATTTTGTTACGCTTTCGCGAAAGCTAATTCATCACAACAGAGCCAAAAATTATTAAGCATTAATTTTTTTAATGTAATCTTTAAGACGTTGCTCATCCATCTGTACAAGATGCCAATCTTTTAAAAATTTTGCATTACTTTTTTTGTAAAACTCGATAGCGCTAGTGTTCCAGTCTAGCACAACCCATTCTACACGTTTTACACCGCTCTCTGCTCCAAAAATCATAACCTGATCATAGAGCTGTTGCCCTACTCCTTTGCCACGTAAGGACTCTTTCACAACGAGATCTTCTAAGTGTAGCGACTTACCATCCCAAGTAGAAAAGCGGAAATAACATAAAGCCATGCCTACAACCTCTGCTTCTGTTTTTGCAACGAAGCAAGTAAAAAGAGGGTGATCACCAAAACCGTTTTCTAAGAGTGTTTTTTCTGTAATCTTTACCGCATCAGGCTCTTTTTCATAAACTGCTAGTTCGTTTATGAGGCCCAACACAGCGGGCATATCTTGCGGTGTTGCTCTTTGAATGTTAATCTTCATATTCAGGGTTGTTTTTTATAAGCGACGCTAAGGTAAATAATTACATTAACTATTCTTAAACGAAAACGTTGTAGCAAGTTAAGATTAAAGCTACTTTTGCATTAAATCAAAAAACACGTATCGTGTCAAGAAAAAACCAAACATTAGGAGAGTTTATCATTGAAAATCAAGCTGAGTTCCAGTACTCTTCTGGAGAACTTTCTCGATTAATTAACTCTATTCGCCTTGCGGCCAAAGTAGTAAACCACGAAGTGAACAAGGCTGGCCTTGTAGATATAGTGGGTGCCGCTGGGGAGACAAACATCCAAGGTGAAGATCAGCAAAAGCTGGATGTGATGGCAAATGATACCTTTATACGTACACTCACAAACCGCAATATTCTTTGTGGAATTGCGAGTGAGGAAAATGATGATTTTATTTCAATACAAGGTCAAAACGAGGATAACAATAATAAGTATGTACTACTTATGGATCCTTTAGATGGCTCTTCTAATATTGATGTGAATGTTTCTGTAGGGACAATTTTTTCAATTTACAGACGTGTGACTCCCGCTGGAACTCCTGTGACTATAGAGGACTTTTTACAAAAAGGTAGAGAGCAAGTAGCTGCGGGATATATTATTTATGGGACTTCTACAATGATTGTATATACTACAGGTCATGGTGTAAATGGATTTACTCTTAATCCAGCCATTGGAACCTTTTATCTTTCCCATCCTAATATGCAGTTTCCAGAAACAGGAAATATCTATTCTGTAAATGAAGGTAATTATGTGCACTTCCCAGACGGAGTGAAAAAATATATAAAATACTGTCAAGAAGAGAAAGATGACCGTCCGTATACTTCCCGATACATAGGGTCATTAGTTTCTGATATTCATAGAAACATGATTAAAGGTGGAATATACATGTATCCAAAAAGCTCGAAAGCAGCCAATGGTAAACTACGTTTGCTGTATGAATGTAATCCTATGGCTTTTATAGCCGAGCAGGCAGGAGGAAAAGCAAGTGACGGTTTTGGAGCTATTTTAGACTTACAACCTACAGAATTACATGAGCGTGTGCCCTTCTTTTGTGGTAGTAAATTAATGGTCGAAAAAGCCGAAAGTTTTATGAAGGAGTCTTAATTGATGAGTTAAGAAAGATTAAAACTCATAAGGCGGGGTATTTTTTTTATATTTGATTAAACAAATATCAAGGCTACTACCATTATGGCTAAAAAAGACCCTACACAGAACGAGCAACTACCTGATGTTGCAAATTCTAAAATTGAGGCTATCAAAAACCTCATTTTTGGTGAAAATATTCAAGAATATAATCACGAATTTGATACGCTTAAGGCAGATATCACGCAAAAACGTGAAGAAATGCTTTCTTATGTAGACGACGCTCGTAAAGAGATTATGACTGCCATTGATAATCTGAGTACAGATGTAAATATTCGTATCTCGGATCTTGAACAGGCACTTGATGATAAAACTCAAGATCTTGATAATAGAAAGGTGAGCCGTGATAGCTTAGGTGATATGCTCATACGTTTAGGTGAGAATATAAAGGCTTAGATCAATCTTTGAAAATTTTTAATGACAACTGATGAACGTCTTGAAATTTTAAAAGAGCTTTTACTCACAGATGAGAAAAAGCCTGAGAATGATATATACAGAAAACTTAAAGACTTAGAAGAGAGGCAGCAACATTTATCAGATAGAGTTGGCCCTATTTTAGATGAGCGTTTGCTAAGCTTTGTTGAAGAAATGCCCAAAACTCTAGGGCCCACCATCACCCAAACTTTAAAATCTGAAATTAAAAATTCTCAGGATGCTGTGGTAGAAGCATTATACCCTATTATGGGTAAAATGATAAAAAAATACATCCAAGCAGAAATAAAAAAACTCAATGATTCTATAAGTAAGAAAATAGATAATGCTTTTTCTTTTAGAAATATATTTAAATCTAAGGGAAAAGAAAGGCCAACCGCAGCGGCACTACTTAAAGAAGAATATAAAGCGTATATTGAACAAATACTTGTAATAGAAAAAGGTTCTGGATTGCTTAAAGCAAGCTATTCAAAAACCAAAACGATGGACAAGGATATGATGGCGGGTATGCTTACGGCGATAAAAAGCTTTGCAGAAGACGCTTTTGAGAGAGGGGAGATGGAATTAGAGAGGATAGATTATCAACTCTACACTATTCATTTACAAAACTTCTCAGAATATTATATTGCCGTAATTTTAAGCGGTATTTATGATGATGAATACAAAAATAAACTTGATGATGTGTTACTTGACTTTGCTCAGTTTGTGATAAACAAAGATGATTTAAGTGACAATCAGAAATTTACCAAAAAATTAAAAGAGTATTTTACAGATGAGCGTATCTAAAAAAATAGTATTACTAGGACATTTTGGTGTTGGTAAGTCTTCACTGCTTCGCAGGTTTGTTGAGAATAATTTCTCAGACAACTATGTAGTTACTATTGGTGTGCATATAATGAAGAAAGAAGTAAACATCAATTCTGACAAGGTAACACTTATTATATGGGATGTTGAAGGAACAGATGATTTTACAAAATACAGGCCATCGTATTTAATGGGAGCTTCTAGCTTTATTTATGTATTTGATGCCTCAAGAGCAGTAACATATAGTGATTTGAAATATAACTTAAGTCACCTAAAAGATAAGTATCCCCAAGTGCCTGTGCACATTATCGGAAATAAAGTAGACTTAGTCGACAAGGATGAAATCATGGCAGCTCTTAAGGCGCAAGATGTTCAACATAGCTATCTTTCCAGTGCAAAGACCGGAGAAAATGTTGAACAGCTGTTTAATGATGTAGCAGCGCAATTGCTTGAAAATGCTTGATAACCTCAGACAGGATTTTTTTAATAAAACCACACAACTACTTATTGTTAATAGAGGACTTAAGGTAGAAGACTCAGATCAAAACCTATTCTCAATTACTAAAGGCTCTGATATTACAGAGTTCCATCCTTTTTTCTACTCACTCATGACCGTCTTTGAGGAGACAAAAAAAGAACATACTTTCTTTTGTGTTCAAGTAGAAGTGCTAGGCAGACTTTATTTCTTAGATATAAAAACCATCTTAAGAGATGACGATACGTTAGTCGTAATTTTAAATGATCTTACAGATCACTATAAAACGGTACACCAGATTAAACAAGTGCGTAACGAGTCTATAATAGGTTTTAATATTACTCAAGAGCTTAATCAAGAGCTAGAAATACAGCGTAGCTTCAAGAATAAATTTCTTGCAAACGTAAGTCATGAAATACGTACTCCTCTCAATAGTATTGTAGGTTTTCTTTCTGTTTTAGAAAATACTGATATTACAAGAGAGCAGTTAGACATACTCAATATTGTAAAAGACTCATCTAAGAATCTAGTGACTATTCTAGATGATTTGATGGATATATCTAAGATTGAAGCAGGCAAACTAGAAATTAAGAAGAGACGATTTGATTTCAAAGAATTTATAGAAGTTTTAGGTAAAACCTATCAACTCAGAGCAGATGAGAAGAGACTTTCTTTTGAGTTTGAGATGGGCTCAAAGATTCCACGTTTCTTAGTGGGCGATCATCTTAGAATCAATCAAATCCTTGTAAACTTATTAGAGAATGCATTAAAATATACGCATCAAGGAAATATAAAATTCTGTGTAAAAACAGATTCTCAAAATGCCAGAAGAATTCCTGTAACTTTTGAAGTGACAGATACTGGAATAGGAATACCAAAGGAGAAGATAGACAGTATTTTTGACAGCTTTACACAGCTAGAAAAAAGAGGCCTCTTTGGAGGATCTGGATTAGGACTTAGTATCGTAAAACAACTGACGCAATTGTTAGAGAGTGATCTCGAGGTAAGTAGTGTGGAAGGGGAAGGATCTACATTTAGTTTTACGGTATATATGGGAGTTTCTCATAATCAGAAACGAGAGAAGAAAGAAAAGGCTAAGAAGACAAAGAATAATAAAGCTGCTGGTAAAAAGCCACGTATTTTATTAGGAGAAGATGTCGAGGTGAATCAGTTGTTGATGCTTCGTCTATTTGTAGACCATGGTGCTTATAGTATAGATATTGCAAAAGATGGTGAGCGTGTTCTAGAATTTTTAGACAGAAACACTTATGATTTAGTGATACTTGATCTTACGATGCCTATAATGGATGGGCTTGATACTGCAGTGCAGATACGAAGTCATTCTAATAGTAAAATAAGTAAACTGCCCATTATAGCGCTTACTGCTAGAACAGCTCAAGAAGAGCAAGATGCAGCAAAGGAGGCAGGTATGAATGCTTACTTAACAAAGCCTATAGATGCAGAGCTTCTTTTTGAAACAATAGAGAGACTCTTAACGAGGTATAAAAGGAAAAGTAAAGAGGTGGCTTCTCTAGATGAAGAGGAAGAATAAAAATTCTATAAAATCAAAAAGGGGGAAGATCTCATAAAGATCTTCCCCCTTTTTGATTTATGATAAAAGCTACAATCTAGCGGCTCATATTTTTGATTTCATCTTGAAATGTATCAAGATCAGTACCTTCTCTTACAAGAGTAAGTGCTTTATGTGCAACATAAGGTGCATTACTTGTAGCAAAACCTAAACCTATAGAAAGTCTTATTAAAAGAGGCTCTTCTTCCTCAAAATCATGATCAATGTGAATCATACGAGTAAGATCGTATAAACGCTCTAATCTTCTATCATAAGTAGTAGGAGGGTTAATAGGGTGAGACATATAATCTCCTAAAATAATTTCATAATCCTCTGCAGATATAGAAAGATTACGAGCAAGCCTGTCTAAAAAAGCTTTTTCTTTATCTGAAATTACACCATCATCCATTGCCACTCTCACAATAGATGCAAAGTGATCTTCATTTCTCTTGCGGAACCCGCTATCATATAAATCTGAAAAAGACATATTTTTTAATTTAAAGTAAGCTTCAAAGATAGCCATTTAATCAAGATTTTTAATTTGTACATTTGATAAAAACCCCCTAATTTTTTTAGATGGATTCATTCGTATTTTATTTTAAAGAAGGCCTTTTCCACGTACTAGATTGGAACGCTTATGATCATATACTTTTTTTAATAGTTCTCACTGTTCCATACTTATTTTCTAATTGGAAAAAATTATTGACACTGGTAACAATCTTCACATTAGGGCATACACTTTCGCTCGCGCTCTCGGCGTATGGTGTGGTTAGAGTTAACTCATCACTAGTAGAGTTGTTAATACCTATTACCATATTAATAACGGCTTTATATAATATATTTACGGCTGGTAAAAAGAATCGTAATCAGAAGATTGGAATTCACCTTTTTGCAGCATTATTTTTTGGTTTAATACATGGGCTAGGTTTTTCTACGTATTTTAAAATGATGACATCAAGTTCAGAAAGTAAGTTGCTACCATTAATAGAATACACCTTAGGTATTGAAGCTGCGCAATTAATTATTGTATTTGTTGTACTTGTTATAAGTTTTATAGGCCAAGCAATCTTTAGATTCTCACTAAGGGATTGGGTGATGGTTATTTCATCTGTAGTAATTGGTGTCGCTATTCCTGTGTTTAAAACGGCACTATCTAGTATAAATTTTTAATTATTGTTTTACATGCTTTTAGAAGTGTGTAAATAAGTTATATATTATATTTTTTTACGCTTTCGCGAAAGCGTAACAACAGATATCACAACTATTAATGGCTTCAAAACAACATAAATATGACATCGCTTACTTGAGAATGGCTCGGGAATGGGGAAAACTGTCATACTGCAACCGTAAGCAAGTGGGAGCAATTATTGTAAAAGATAAGATGATCATTTCTGACGGTTATAATGGAACACCAACTGGTTTTGAAAACGTTTGTGAAGATGACGAAAATAATACGAAGTGGTATGTATTACACGCTGAGGCAAACGCAATTTTAAAGGTTGCCAGTTCCACACAATCTTGTCATGGGGCTACTCTATATATCACATTAAGTCCTTGCAAGGATTGTAGTAAATTAGTACATCAGGCAGGTATTAAGCGTGTGGTTTATCATAATGCATATAAAGATCTCACGGGTGTAAAATTTTTAGAAAAAGCAGGCGTTGAGATAGTACATCTTCAAGACATCGATTCATAAATGAAAATACAACGCAAATATATTCCTCTACTTTTTGGTTTAGGCATTGCTCTAGGCATCATGCTCGGGAGTTTATTAGATTTTGGATATAAGGATACCGCGTTGTTTACATCAAATGCAAAAAAGGATAAACTTAATAAGCTCATAGATTATATAGATTATGAATATGTAGATGTTATAAACACTGATAGCATAGTAGATGTAACCGTAAATGGTATCTTGGATAATCTTGATCCACATTCTACTTATATTCCACCAGATGAATATAGCGCTATGGAGGAGAATATGAAAGGTGATTTTGTGGGGATTGGAGTAAGCTTTTATCCATATAACGACTCGCTGGCAGTAATACAGGCTATTAAAGGTGGCCCTAGTTATCGTGCTGGGATTAAAGGTGGAGACCGTATTGTCTATGCCGATGGCATCAATTTATCCACTAAAGAAATTACAGATGACTCTCTATCTAGTATTTTAAAGGGTAAAGCAAGAACACCTATTGAAATTAAGATAAAAAGACCTGGAGTTAAAAAACTTATGTCTTTTAATTTTGAGCGTGATCACGTGCCTATTTTTAGTGTTGTAGGAAGTTATATGCTTACTGATAATCTTGGGTATATTAAAATTAATCGTTTTGCAGAGTCTACTCACGAAGAGTTCAGAAAGGCGCTTTTAGACCTTAAAGGTAAGGGTGCGTCAAAAATAGCGTTAGATTTAAGAGATAATCCAGGAGGATATATCTCTAGCGCAGAGGGAGTGGTAAATGAGTTTTTAGAAGAGGATAAACTCATACTGTTTACAAAGAATAAAACAGGAAAGATATCTAATAGCTATACTGATGATGGCGGTGTTTTTGAAGACGGAGAAGTCTTTATCCTTATAAATGAAAACTCTGCAAGTGCTAGTGAGATTGTCGCGGGAGCATTGCAAGACAATGATAAAGGAGTAATAGTGGGACGTAGATCTTTTGGTAAAGGGCTTGTGCAGAGAGAAATGGATTTAGGAGACGGGAGTGCAGTGAGATTGACAATCGCCCGTTATTATACACCTACGGGTCGCTCCATACAAAAGCCTTATGAATTAGGAGATAAAGATTATTTTGAAGATTATCTCAATAGATATGAAAACGGCGAGTTACGCAGTGTCGATAGCATTAAAGTTGCAGATTCTCTCAAATTTAGAACTCCTAAGGGTAAAATTGTTTATGGAGGAGGAGGTATCATACCAGATATTTTTGTCCCTAAAAATACAGACTATGAAGTAGAACATCTCAATTATGTATTGCGTTCTGGATATATGCGCTTGTTTATTTTTGAGCAATTAGAGAAAGATAGAACTTATTATAATAGCCTCAGTATGGAACAATTTCAAGAAGAGGTTATCATATCAGATCAGGTAGTAGAAGATTTTATATCTTTCGCACAGTTTAGGCAGATTAATTTGAAAGCAAGTAAATATAGAGACTTGTACAAGAAATATCTCAAAGCTACTATGGCTAGACAGCTTTTTGATAATAATGCATTTGAGATGATGGTAAATAAAGAAGATGCCGTAATTCAAAAAGTGATAGAACTTACTCGTGAAAAAGGATAACCTATGTTAATGGTAGTAGCTATATATATTTATATTGTCGCAATCATATTTAGATTGCTAGATAATAGTGCTGCATTGCTTATACGACATGGTATATCCGTAAGTCCTTTTTACTTGAAGCCACCAATTATTCTAGCTCAAATAGAAAATCTAAATGATGAGAAACTCATTTGGAAATTACGTCGTAATCTATGGTATCAAAAGTTGCATATTGCTTTTACGGCACTAGCAATACTTACATTAATAGCTGGGATTATTTATGAGATTTATAATCCTTACATTATCTATTTGATGTAATTATATCTTATTTATGTTTCTCTGCAATCTTGCGGGAGGTACGTAAAATAAGCAATAAGAGTATTGCACATAAGCACGCTATAACTCCTATTAGAGCAATGCTACTTTCTCCTTCAAGAAGATTAGAAAAGTCGAGTAATGTTACATTGTAAATAAGAAGGCCCAGCGCCAGTAAAATTCCAATAGGGATTATAAACTTCATAGATTTACTTAAATAGTTCTTGAATATTTGCTGTAAATAACTTCACAGCGATTGCTAACAAAATTACACCAAAAACTTTATGTATTACAGCAATACCGTTCTTTCCTAAAAAGCGCTCAATATGTTTAGAGGTTTTTAAGACTATGTACACTAGTAATATGTTAAGTATGACAGCTATTATTATATTACTAAGGTCATATTCTGCACGTAATGCGAGAAGCGAAGTAAGAGTGCCGGGTCCTGCTACTAATGGAAAGGCAAGTGGAAATACAGAGACCGTCTTTGCACTTATACCATCATCATCCTTAAAAATACTAACACCCAGAATCATTTCTAGGGCTATAAAGAATAGGATAAAAGAACCAGCCACAGCAAACTCATACACATTTACACCTATGAGACTTAATATACTCTCTCCTACAAATACAAATAAAATCATTACGATAAGCGCGACTAATGCTGCTTTTTCACTTTGAATATGACCTGCTTTTTTGCGTAACTTTAATATAATAGGAATACTACCTATAATATCGATTACAGCAAAAAGTACCATTGCCGCCGTAAGTATTTCCTTTATATCTATATTCATTGCATAACCGTTTTAAAATACGCCCAAAGGTACCCTTATTTAAAGGATACATAATACATTCTGTTGTAGAATTACAAATACAATACGTAACTTAAGGCACTATTAATTAGTTAGTAACAATTTATTAAAAATGGTATGTAATTTTTGGTGAAAATTAGAATTATAGTTTTTGACTATTGAACATTAACTTATTCTAATGATAAACTATAGTTACGTGAATGGTTATTAAATACTTTTACGCCATCAACCTTGAAAAACCTATTGGAATGAAAAATACAGAAACATTTGATCTTAATGATGAGTCTCAAGCGGCAAAGTGCCCTTTTATGGGAGGCGCACATAAACAAACATCTGGTGGCGGTACAACTAATCGTGATTGGTGGCCTAATGAACTTCGTTTAAATATACTTAGACAAAATGCTACAAAATCTGACCCATTAGGAGGAGACTTTGATTATGCTGCGGCATTTAACAGTCTTGATTTTAATGCTCTTAAGCAAGACGTACTTGATTTAATGACAGATTCACAAGACTGGTGGCCTGCAGATTATGGTCACTATGGAGGATTTATGATCCGTCTTGCATGGCACAGTGCGGGTACCTACCGTATAGGAGATGGACGTGGAGGAGCAAGCTCCGGAACACAGCGTTTCGCGCCACTTAACAGTTGGCCAGATAATGGTAACCTTGATAAGGCTCGTTTATTATTATGGCCTATCAAGAAAAAATATGGAAATAAAATTTCTTGGGCAGATTTAATGGTGCTCGCAGGTAACTGTGCTTTAGAATCTATGGGCTTCCCAACTTTCGGTTTTGCTGGAGGACGTGAAGACGTATGGGAGCCAGAACAAGATATTTATTGGGGAAGCGAGACAGAATGGGGAGCAAATGATGAGCGTTATGCAGAGGGAGAGTTAGAAGCACCACTAGGAGCAGTAATGATGGGATGGATATATGTAAATCCAGAAGGACCTAACGGAGTTCCAGATCCTATGGGCTCTGCTGCAAATGTGAGAGAGACTTTTGGACGTATGGCGATGAATGATGAGGAGACAGTAGCACTAGTAGCTGGTGGTCACACCTTCGGTAAAGCACATGGTGCAGCAGATCCAAACGACTATGTAGGAACGGAGCCACACGGAGCTCCTATTGAAGAAATGAGTACCGGATGGAAAAATAGTTATGGTACAGGTGTACTTGATGATGCTATTACTTCTGGAATAGAGGGAGCATGGACTCCTAACCCAACACAATGGGATGCAGATTATTTTGATGTACTATTAAATTACGACTGGGAGCTTACCAAGAGTCCAGCAGGAGCATACCAATGGACACCTACAGAATCTTCAAATGCAAAGATGGCTCCAACAGCTGGAGACGCTTCAAAAAAGCAGCGCCTTATGATGACTACGGCAGATATTGCTTTGAAAGTAGATCCAGAATATCGTAAGATTTCAGAGAGATTCCATAAAGACCACAAGGCTTTTGAAGATGCTTTTGCACGTGCATGGTATAAGTTAACACACCGTGACATGGGACCTATAGAGAGATATTTAGGTCCAGAAGTTCCTAGTGAAGAGTTATTATGGCAAGATCCAGTACCGAGCAATGATGGGTATGCATTAAGCGATGATCAAGTTGCAACATTAAAAGTAAAAATTGCAGCGTCAGGACTTACAGTATCAGAGATGGTTTCTACAGCATGGGCATCAGCTTCTACGTTTAGAAATTCTGACAAGCGTGGTGGAGCAAACGGTGCACGCATCCGCCTGGCACCACAAAATAGATGGGAAGTAAACAACCCTGAGCAGTTATACAAAGTGCTTAATGTATTAGGTGCTATCCAAAGTGATTTTGATGGTGACGTATCTATGGCAGACCTTATCGTTCTTGCAGGATCTGTAGGAGTAGAAAAGGCGGCAAAAGATGCTGGACATGATGTCATAGTCCCATTTACGCCAGGACGCACAGATGCAACACAAGAACAAACAGATGTAGATAGCTTTGGTTATCTTGAGCCTAAAGCAGATGGTTTTAGAAACTATGTGAGTCATACACAAAAAGCAACAGCTGCCGAAGCAATGCTTATTGATCGTGCACAATTACTAGGACTCTCTATTCCAGAAATGACAGTGCTTGTAGGAGGTTTACGTGTATTAGGTACAAACTATAACGGTACTAAAGTAGGTGTCTTTACAGATCGACCTGGACAGTTATCAAACGACTTCTTTACAAACATACTAGACTTTACATACACTTGGAAGGAACTTTCTTCTGATGAGACATTATTCTCAGGAAGTGACCGTCGTACTGGAGAGATGAAGTTTACAGGATCTCGTGCAGATCTAATTTTTGGATCAAACACAGAGCTTAGAGCAATTGCTGAGGTTTATGGAGCAAATGATGGTGAAGAACGTTTCGTAGCCGACTTTATCAAGGCATTTACTAAAGTCATGAACGCAGATCGTTTTGATATTAAGTAAATAAATCACGCTTTCGCGAAAGCGTAAGTATACAATAAAAACGTCCAACTTGTTATAAGTTGGACGTTTTGCTTTTTATGCAATATTTCTTCAATAATGTGGTAAATAGCTCTAAATTTTAAAGGATGCAGTTGTGCATATTAGTATGCTTTCGCGAAAGCGTAACAACACAAAAACCTTCCTAAAAAGCTGTTTCAAGTAATGCTAGACATACCTTAATACCTTGTCTAATATTCCCTATGCGTATATTCTCATTAGGATTGTGCTGATTGTTATCCATATTAACCAGCGGAAGTATAACTGTAGGAACATCTAGCGCTTTAATCACGGGAACAATAGGCACGGTGCCACCCATCATTCTAATTGTAATAGGTTCTTCACCAAAAGATTGTGATAGTGCTTTCCTCATTTTTTTGCCAAAAGCATCATCTGGATCTGTTCTAAATGCATTTACAGAAGTTTTACCTGTAAACGTGGCTATTTTAGGATAAGCAAGTCTTTCCTCCTCCGTGGGTGCTCGATCTATAAGGTGATAACCTTGTTTAGTGATGTGCTTTTTAATCTTTTCTAGTTGTGCATCACCATCTGTTTCTGGAACAAGGCGTATGTCAAGGTTTGCAATGGCATACTCTGGAACTACCGTTTTGAGACCTTCACCTGTCCACGAGGTCCCTATTTGTCTAACGTTAAGAGAAGGAAATTGCAGCGCTTCTTGATATGAGTTTCCAACTTTTTCGGCGGTGTGAACACCTAATTTTTTATTAAAATCAGTTGCGTCAAAAGGTACAGAAGAGAGTACTTGAGCCGTTTCTGGAGTAATGGTAATTCCATCATAATAATTTTCTATTAAGACTTTTCCATCATCATCTTTCATTGTAGTTAGTAGGTTTGCAAGTCTAAAAACTGGGTTAGGTGCATAGTTGCCATAATGACCACTATGTTGAGGTAGGCGGGCACCGTAGGTGGTGATTGCAGCAGTGGCAATTCCTCTACAGCCAAAGGTAAGTGTGGGCTTATTAGAATCATGAGCAGGACCATCCATTACCACAAAATAATCTGCAGCATATCTACTTTTATAAGTGTCTAGAGTAGAAAGTAAAGCAGTCGAGTTATATTCCTCTTCGGGATCAAAAATCACCTTGATATTAAAAGTAGGTTCTTTTTGTTGCTCTTTTAAAAGTTGTAGCGCAGTAATAAACATCATGATAGGTGCCTTATCATCTGCAGCGGCTCGGCCAAAAATACGCCAGTCATTATCAATTTTAGTGTCTAGGTGATCCCAAGAAATCGCTTTATAATCCCCAGAGCTGTTTTTCACCTTGAGTACAGGAGTGAAAGGGTCTTCTTGATCCCATGTTGCAGGGTTTACTGCCTGTCCATCTATATGAACATAAAAGAGTACTGTTTTGTAATTTGGGTTGTACTCTTTCTCTACGAGAAGAATAGGGAGCGTACTAGTTTCTAGTAAGCTAGTTGTGAAATCTAGCGCCTTGTAACGCTCTTCTACAAAGGCAATATTTTCTAGCATTAAAGCCGGGTTTGAAGGCAAGTTAGGAATGCTCACAAAGGCTTTGTGTTCAATAAGAGTTTTCTTGAGATTTTGATCTATAAGTGCATCTACGGGAGGTTGAGCAACACCTATAAAAGCAGTAAATAAGAGACAGAGAGGCCAGAGTTTCATAGAAGACGATTTTAAGAATTGTTGCTGTGTTAAATACAACCGTATGGTAGATAAATATAAGGTTTTCTGCTAGGATGCTTCACTTCTATTAACAGAGGTTAATAAAAGCGTGTTATTATACGCTACTAAGGCCAATAAAAGAAGAAACGGTCTATTAATGTTTAATTTTGGAAAACCTCAATGATTAAATATCGTAATTAATTACAGTTTATGGATTACAAACATCTAGTAGTAAATGTCAAGGAAAATGCGCTATGCTTTGAAAACAAGAATGCGCTTTATGTAAAGAATGAGACACTTAATACTTGGGAAGGTATAAGCTGGAAAAATATGTATTACCGTGTTGAAAATCTTGCCAAAGGTTTACTGCAGTTTGGTGTTGAAACACAGCATAACGTAGCCATTTTTGCCGAAAATATGCCTAACTGGATTATTGCAGACCTTGCGATAATGAGCATAAGAGCAGTAACGGTACCTATCTATGCAACATGCTCTACAAAGGAAGTAGACTATGTGATAAATGATGCTGAGGTAAGCTTGCTTTTTGTGGGTAATCAGCATGAATACGATCAGGCTTATGAACTTCTAGAAAGCTCTTCATACTTAAAGCTTATTGTAGCTCTTACAGATACCATTAAGTTACAACCCTCTGTTTCTTCTATGTATTTAGAAGACTTTGTTGCTACTAGCCCTACCCAAGAAATTGAAGACATCTATTTAAAAAGACAGCAAGACCTTGATGTAAAAGATCTAGCAAGTATTATCTATACTTCAGGAACCACTGGAGAACCTAAAGGTGTGATGATAGGCCATGCTAATATAGGAGCTTCTCTTGCAGCGCATAAATATGAACTTGATATATCAGATCAAGATGTGTCATTAAGCTTTTTACCACTCAGTCATATTTTTGAGCGTAGTTGGGTGTTTTTCTGTTTGCACATGGGGATTGAAGTGTATTTTAATCAAGATCCAAAGAAAATTGCAGAGGTTCTCAAAGAAGTGCGACCAACGGTGATGTGTACAGTGCCTCGTATTTTTGAAAAAATTTATGCAGCTATACAAGCGAAAACAAAGGAGGCTACGCCTACAAAGCAGAAACTTGCAAGCTGGGCACTAAGTGTAGGTGATAACTACTATAATCAGCACCAAAGGCTTGAGAAAAAAGTGCCACTAGGACTAAATCTAAAATATAAAATTGCCGATAAGATTGTATTGAGCAAGTTGCGTGCACTCTTTGGAGGGCGTATTAAATTTATGCCTTGTGGTGGAGCGCCACTTGCGGCAGATATGGTTTCATTTTTTCACTCCTTTGGTCTTGATGTAAAATGTGGCTACGGACTCACAGAAACGACCGCAACAGTATCTTTATTTGGATACACAAATTTTGAATTCAACTCTGCTGGAAAAAGCATAGAAGGTACTGAGATTAAAATAGGAGATAATGATGAAATCCTTGTAAAAGGCCCTGGAGTCATGCAAGGCTACTATAAAAAGCCAGAAGCAACAGCTCAGGTTTTTAAGGACGGATGGTTTTGTACAGGTGATGCAGGAAGACTAGATGAGCATGGAAATCTATACATCACAGATAGAATCAAGGATTTAATGAAAACATCTGGAGGTAAATATATAGCTCCTCAAAAATTAGAAACAGCGCTTATCAGTGATTCGCTTATTGAGCAACTTGCAGTAATTGGAGATCAGCAAAAATATGTAACAGCACTTGCGGTTCCTAATTTTGAGAATTTGAAGAAGTATGCAAATGAGCACAATATCTCATTTGAGAGTATGGAAGAGCTCATTAAGGACAATAAGGTTGTAGCACTTTTTGAAAAACGTTTTGACGAGCTACAGCAAGAATTCTCAGCTTTTGAGAAGATAAAAAAGTTTACGCTGCTTCCTCGTGAGTTCAGTATAGAAGAAGGGGAAATAACGCCTACCTTAAAAATTAAAAGAAAAATAGTTCAGAAAAAATACAAAGCACTTATTGATAAGATGTATGCAGAGTAGTTAATGTGAGATGCTACGCTTTCGCGAAAGCGTAATTTTATATAACCATTAATAATCTCGCTACTCACACATTCTTACTTCATACTTTCCAAGTATCTTTGCCCAACTATGTTCCAACTCAAAAAAACCATCGTTTCTGAAGACATTATCGAAAAAGATTTTGTCTGTAATCTTAATGCTTGTAAAGGAGAGTGCTGCATCGCAGGTGAAGCTGGCGCGCCACTTGAAGAAGATGAGGTTACCATCATGGCAGATATTTACGATAAAGTAAAGCCTTTTCTACGTCCAGAAGGAATTGCGGCAATTGAGGAGCAAGGAACGAGTATTGTGCGTGACGGTGAGCTAGAGACACCACTGGTAAATGGAGCCGAGTGTGCTTATGTGACCTTCAATGATAAAGGATGGGCAAGCTGCGGTATAGAGGATGCTTACAATGCTGGTGAAGTGTCGTGGCGCAAACCTATTTCTTGCCATTTGTACCCTATTCGTGTGCAAAAATACAGCTCATTTTCGGCAGTAAATTATCATCGCTGGCCTATCTGTAGTGATGCTTGTTCTCTAGGGAAAGAACTATCTGTGCCTGTTTATAAATTTACTAAAGATGCATTGATACGTAAATTTGGAGAAGAGTGGTATACAGAACTAGAGAAGACCGCTCAAGAAATGGGTAAATAATGTAGTGCCTTGTGCGGACTTAAGAGTCCTATACTACAAAATTTGTATGTAATCTTTTGAGATGCCTTATCTTTAATCCAAAGATAATACATGCACTTTCATTCAAAACTTCCTGACGTTAGTACTACCATTTTTACGGTGATGAGTAAGATGGCTCACGAACATCAAGCCATTAATCTTGCACAAGGATTTCCGGGCTTTGATAGTGATCCAAAACTGCAACAGCTAGTTACGAAAGCAATGAGTGATGGGTATAATCAGTATGCTCCTATGCAAGGTGTTTACAGCTTGCGAGAACAAATCACTCAAAAGCTCAATACCTTATATGGAAGTGATTATCATCCTGAGACAGAAGTTACAGTAACTGCTGGAGCTACCCAAGCTATTTACACAATCGTATCTGCTTTTATACGTACAGATGATGAAGTAATTATATTAAAGCCAGCTTATGATTGTTATGAGCCTGCAGTAATTGTAAATGGCGGTAAAGTAGTCCCTATCCAACTCAAAGCACCAGATTATAAAGTAAACTGGAAATCGGTGGAAGATGCTATCACGCCTAAGACTAAAATGATATTCATTAATACTCCGCACAATCCTACGGGTACTATTCTTGATAAAGAAGATATGCTGGAGTTAGAGCGCATTCTTGAAGGTACAGATATAATATTATTGAGTGATGAGGTGTATGAGCATATAGTCTTTGATGGCAAGCGTCATGAGAGTGTGGCTCGTTACCCAGCATTAAGAGCACGCAGTTTTATTACGGCATCCTTTGGGAAGACTTTTCATAACACAGGATGGAAAATGGGATATACAGTTGCTCCAAAAGAGTTGATGGCAGAGTTTCAAAAAGTACATCAGTTTAATGTGTTTTCTGTACACCATCCATCACAAAAAGCCTTTGCTCAGTACCTCAAGGAGCCTAGTCATTATCTAGAACTCAACGATTTTTATCAGCAGAAAAGAGATTTGTTTTTAAACCTAATTGAAGGTTCGCGATTTACAGCAAAGCCTGCCGCAGGCACCTACTTTCAGATGCTGGATTATTCTGCTATTACTAATGAGAGTGATACCGCTTTCGCGAAAGCGTTAACCATAGACTATAAACTAGCGTCTATACCAACGTCGGTATTTAATGTGGATCAAGAAGATTTTAAAATGCTACGATTTTGTGTTGCCAAAGATGACGAAACACTCAAAAAAGCTGCCGAAATTTTAACTAGTATCTAGTCGTCTAGTTTACGAGCAACCCATCCACGTATAAGCTCTGCTGTAACCCCAAAGGCTACATGTGCAAGAAATTCATTTGCTTGTAATTTTACTGGTATATCTTTAGGCTCGTCTTCTAGACCCATTAATGGTAGTGAGGTTTCATGTGTTGCTAGATATGCCGTAGTTCCAAAGAGCGCTCCCTCTACAAGGTTGGTTTCTGGTCTATCACGCTTTGCATAGCCTAAACTAGCTCCTAATGTAAGGCCAATAGGGATATTAACTAATTGTTCTGCGAGATCACGATTTGATGTGCTCACAGGTTCTCCGGTAAGCTTCTCAGAGATGTTATCTACTAGCTTAAGTTGTGCACTCTCAGTATTGGGTTGTCTTACTGGTAATACTCGTTCTATAGCGCTTTTAACAATGGTACCTGCTAGACCACCTAATACTCCAGCAATCACTCCGCGAGTAGCGGTAGATGCTATATTATCTTTTTCAAGCCAGTTAGAAAGTGCAGTATTACTCATAGTAGTTAGTGTTTTATGACCCTAAAGTACTTTTTAAGGCCTAGTAGAGGTCTTAAGATAATTATAATTAACAATTAATTAAACAGCTATAGCAACATATAAATATCAATTCTATCAAGAGACGTTAAATAAAACTGAGTATATCATTTTTGTTTTTATCTTTATGTTTTCGGAGCAAGTAGGTAAGGTGCTTCACAAAGTATAGACTGTAAGTTATGAATGACAAATTATTTGACGCAATACGCAACGGAGATCTAGAGATGGTGCAAGCAATTATTACTGCTCATCCAGAACTTGTAAATATTAAAGATCAACGCGGTTCTACCCCTTTATTACTTGCCACTTACTACGGAAATCAGGACATAAGCGAGGCTATTTTAAAGCAAAAGCCAGATCTTAATGCAAAGGATAGTTCTGGTAACACTGCGCTTATGGGTGTTTGTTTTAAAGGATACCCAGTAATTGCAAAACTACTTATCGAGAGTGGGGCAGATGTAAATGCTGTTAATCTTAATCATGCTACAGCCCTCATTTATGCAGCTACTTTTGCGCAGTCAGAAATAGCACAAATGCTTATTGAAAATGGTGCCAACTTGTCTCATAAAGATGAAAAAGGTAACACCGCTTTTGATCATGCAAAAATGCAAGGATCTACAAACCTGATGGAAATCTTAGAGGAAAAATAGATTTGTTGCTGCTATGCCGCTTTCGCGAAAATGTGACCCGTCAAAAACAGTCTCAAGCATAAATAGTTTTCACATCTTACTTTAGTGAGTTTAGGTCAAATTTTCTATAATCTTCTACCCAATTCTTACAGCCATTATCTAGCATCGCTTCACGATTTTTTGTGCCTATACCCAAAAACGAAATATCGAGTTCTTGTGCGGCTTTTAAATCCCAAAGCCCATCACCTACAGCAATGATATTATCAAAGGACGTTCTATTGTAATATTCTTCAGACTTCTGTATTGCTTCTTTTACAAACCCCACTCGAGAAATATTATGTAACGAAGTTGCAAGCACTTCAGGAATAAAAGGAACTTGAGAGCCCTCCATTTTTATAGCAGTAGCTTTTGGAAAAGCACCCGTTCCATAAGCAAATGGAATATGCATTTCTTGCAATTTTAATAATAACGAACGCGCCCCTGGGATTTCACTCACAGGGTTACATTTAGATAATTCTTCGCCTAATAAATGATCTAGCTCATATCTTAAGTTGGCTGGAGCTTTCTTGTTAAAAGTACGCTCGTAATTATATTCTAGCGCATACAGATCTGTATGGTGTAGATAGTTGTCATAATCGGTGTCTATATCTTGAAGTCCTATATCTGCTAGAACTTTGGTTATAACAGGGAGATATGTTGGGATACTATCTGTAAGTGTTCCATCAATATCAAAAACGAAAAGTGTGTCTTTTGTAATCATTTAGTTTTTTCTGAATAATTGTTTAACGGTAAGTGACCCATCGCTGTTTAATCGCTTTACGATTTTTATGAAAGCAATGGCTGTAATAAGCGCATCTCCGGCAGAGGTATGTCTATCGTGCAAAGGGATTTTGAGAGCCTCGGCAAGTTCATCTAGCGTGTACCTTTTTTCTTGTAAAGGTCTGTTTATAGGATGCACAAGTCTTTTGTACAACGTTTCTGTATCGAGTACTCTGTTTTTTAATTTTCCCAGCTGAGCACGTTTGAGGGCTGAATTAATTACTGCAACGTCAAAACCTATGTGGTGCCCTATGAGAATATCTGTTCCTATAAACTCTAAGCACTTTTCTATGGCCTCTTGTTCATTTACTTGCTCATAACTTCCATTGCGGAGGATGCCGTGTATTTTTGCACTTTCAGGCTTGTATATATCTTGTTTGAGGTATAGCTCTAAGCTCTGTGCTATAGAAATCTCATTATTAATCACGGTTACCGCTCCTATAGATAGAATACGATCTTCTTTATAATGTAAACCCGTAGTTTCGGTGTCAAATACTACAAAACGAGTGGTATGAAGCTTTTTTCCATCTAGAGTACTACCTAAAAAGCCTGCCTGACTTCTCTCCTGAGCAAAAGCAGCAAGATACTGTGTCCAGAAGGAAGGATAATCTCTTTGAGGTGATGTAGTAAATAATCCCATCTAGCTCAAATTTTGAGTTTGAAAGCGTACACGTACCACTTCTTGTAAATCGCGCAGTGGCTTAAAGCATCGTTTTAGTTTGAGACGTTCCTCTTTAGATAAATCTGCTAGTTTAATGAAGCGGCCGCTATCATCGTTGCGCAACCCTTGTTTGACTCTAAATTTAAGAAGTGCTTTAAATGCGTATGCGCAGCTTTCAAAGAGTTCTTTGTTTTGAGGTTCTAGCTCTGCAAGCTTTTCAAAACGTTCTGAGGTATGATTTATGTTGCGTAGGTTATGGTAAAGAGAAAGCACTCTGGCGCCACTTATTAATGGAGCCATAGCTCGGTTTTTTATATCAAATTCATCTTTATGTGCACCATCTGACTCCACAAGAAAGTTGCGAAAGAAACTCACCGGCGGCGGGTTTTTAAGTGCATCCTTTGCCATAAATCTAAAAAAGACAGAAGATGTAGATAGCTGGTCATAAATAGAGGCGGTAAGTTCTCCTACTAATTCCTGAGTTCCATAGACCATTCTATAGTCAAAGAATATTCCCGATAGCAACATGCTTTCTGGAGATGGATCTTTAACCCATGTAGAAAACTGCGCTTTCCATTCAGAAAGTGATAAACAGTATAGCGGATTACTTCCCATCATATCTGCAGGGCAGTAATCATAACCTATTTTATGAAGGCGTTTATTCATCCTATTTGCTAGATGCAGAAAGTAATTTTTAGTCGCCTCATTAGTTTCTGGTGACACATCCTCATAAATAAGAGCGTTATCTTGATCTGTATAGAGTAATTGCTCCTCTCGACCTTGACTTCCTAATGCAAGCCATGTAAATGATACTGGAGGATTATGTGCCATCTTACTTAATGAGAGCTCCATAGTGCGTTGCATGAGAGCATCTTTAAGCTCAGAAAAAATATTAAGAATATGTGATATAGGTAAGTTTTGGTCTAGGTAGCGCCCAAGAAGAAGTGTTGCTTTTTCCCAAGTAAATCGTAGCATTTTGGTTTTTTTTGCTCGTTTTATTTCCTTTACGAGTTCGGCGGGACTGTTACCGTAAGCTACCACAATATCATGTTTACTTAACAGACCTACTACCTTTGTGCTAGCTGTACCGTCCTCGGTAATTATGAGATGACTTATTCCATTTTTGAGGAGTATAAGTTGCGCTTGAGCTACGGTTACTTTTGTAACGGCACAGACAACCTGAGTAATCATTGCATCACCTACTACGTGATCACTAGAGATAATATTATTTGCAATAGCATTGCGCAATTCTCGATTTGTGAGAACACCTACTGGAACTGCATTGACTGTAATTACTAAACATCCTATACGATGTTGTTGCATCAATCTTGCTGCTTCTTGTATGGAAGTTTCTGGAGAGCAAGTGATGATAGATGTGCTATATCGTGCTTGTTCTAACCCTAATAAATGTGCGCTACGTTCGGGCTCATAGGTGTTCAGTAAAGAGCCACTTTGCTGTAAGGTATATGGATCTTTTATGTTTGATGCAAAGCTAGCGATAAGGTAGTTTGAAATGGCTTTGTTCGCTTTCGCGAAAGCGGAAAACTCCTCCATAGGTAATGTATAGAGTATCGTCTCTTCCTTTGCCGTAGCAGTCGTTCTATAAGTATCTGTAGAGGTTACTTTAAGACCAAAAAGGTCTCCTTCATCGCAAATGTCTACCACCTTAATCACATCCTTGGATGGTCTAGTGAGTTTTATAGCCCCTTGCTGAACGATATAAAAACGATCATTATAAGCTTGATCACGATTAAAAATGACTTCATCCTTATCCAAGTAAAGTACAGAAGCTTGGCTACAAATATCCAGCAAATCACCTTCGGCCATAAATTGAAATGGTGGAAACTGTTTTAAAAAATCATAGATTCTTTGAGCAATTGTGTTTTGCATAGCGTGTACGTATTCATTGTAAAGATAGTACAGATGGAAAGTTCTACCATAAATGTATCTTTATACTATGAAATCAGAAACATTACAAGTAAGTCTTATACAAACTTCGCTTTATTGGGAAGACGCAAATCGTAATAGAGCACATCAAGGAACATTGATGGCAAAGGTGCCTGAAGGAACTCACCTTATTGTACTACCAGAGATGTTTACCACTGGGTTTTCTATGAGTCCGCAATCCCTAGCCGAAACTATGGATGGAGATACTGTCCAGTGGATGAAGCGCCAGGCCTTAAAGTCACAAGCAGCCATCTGCGGAAGTTTAATAATAAGTGAAGAAGGTCTCTATTACAATCGGTTTTTATTTGTCACTCCAGAAGGTGAAATAACGAGCTATAATAAACGCCATACATTTAATATGGCTGGCGAGGGAGAGCAGTATAAAGCAGGTAATGAACAGGTACTTATCGATTATAAAGGCTGGAAGATTTTTCCACAGATTTGTTATGACTTGCGTTTTCCGGTGTATGCGCGTAATACATTTGATTATGATCTCATTATTTACGTTGCAAATTGGCCAAAAACTAGAATAGCTGCTTGGGATACGCTACTTAAAGCTAGAGCTATAGAAAACATGTCTTATTGCATTGGGGTAAATCGCGTGGGAGTAGACGGTAATAACCTTGAATATATAGGGCACTCTGCTGTATATAATGTCTTAGGAGAAGAGATAGTCACAGCTCATACTCAAGAAGGTGTAGTGACTACGACATTAACTAAAACGCATATTAAGAATACGAGAAGTAAACTGCCTTTTCTAGAAGACAAAGACAGATTTACTCTTGAATAGTATCCTTAACCTTTGTCTTCTTAGGAAGTAGCTCAAATGTTTCTTTGGCAAACCAACTGGGACGTACATCAATTTCTCCAGGGAAATTGATAATTACTTCTGGTTGTTTTTTCTGCAAATAATTTCCTGAGTCAAAAAGACGGTTATTATTGGCATCCTCTATTAGGCGTATTTTATACGAGCCTGGTTTGAGGAGTTTGAAGTTAAAAACGGTTTCTTGAAGGGAATATTGCGTCTCTATAACCTCATCACTTTTATCCATTAACTGGATGATGTAAGGAAAGTTATTTGCGTTTTTTAGGGTGAGCTCTATATCTCCATAATCTGAGAACTCCTTAGTATTTGCTTTGTAGAAAAGAGTATCATTTTGTTGTCCAAAAAAATCTGTAATCGCATTGGGTAGTGCTTTGATACTATAACTAGCTTTTTCCTCTTTCTCAAAATCAATATCTAGAGAGGTCCTGTTATCTTGTAAAGAATATGTAAAAGGAATCTCGATAGAGTCTTTTACAACGGTTATTAAAGACTCATTAATGGTGTCTATTGGAATATTGCTGAGTATGCGATACGGTTTGTCTAACAACACAGCATTGCGATATTTTGAAGAAAAGGCTAGAGAGTCTAATTTTGGCTTACGTATTCTAGCCTGCAGGGTGTCACTATAACCTGGTGCAGTTACATTAAAGACGAGCGAGTCAAGTGATACTCGTGGCTTGTACCAGTAATATAAAGTGTCCTCTCCTTTTTTTGTGATGGTGGTTTCGTGATTATTTCCCACATCCGTTAAGAGGTTTATAGCGATGCTATCTGTATAACCACTAATACCAAAAGCTATTTTACCCTCGGCAGCATGTTTAGGGCGGGAGGCTTTATAAGAGGGTGTTTCTGAAAATAACTTTAGTGTATAAGACGAGTCAGTTGGGACCGTTACAAAATCTTCTATAAAAGCAACCTTATCTTTTTTAGGTTGAAAAGTATAATTTGCGTCTTCATCTTTTAAAGCTACAAGCGCATACGTTCCAGGTTTTAGATAGTCTAGTTTAAACGTGTTGAGGCTATCTAAAGTGTTTGTAACATATAATGGAGGCTTATTGTAAATAGTAGAATCTGTATACGTGCTATCTGCTTCATAAAGCATCACGGTTACAAAATTATCAGGCTTGTCTAAGATCGCATCTACAATTGTTCCAGACACAGTAAGGCTATCTATATAGTCTCCTGTAGACATCACATACTTAAACGAAGGAAAAGGGTTTCCTTCATTATTATCCACAATGCTAAGCCCAAAATTGAAAACATAGGTCGTATTAGGAGCAAGTGTATCTTGGATTTTAATCTCTATGTATTTTGATGCAGACCCCTGTGGAGAGATTACTCTATTGATAATAGGAGGCGAGATAATAAGTTGTTTCCTAAGATCTTTGAGTTTTACATACTCATCAAAATAAATACGTATTTCGTCTCCTTCAAAGTTTGTAGTAAAGTTAGGAGGTGTAGACTTTACAAAAACTGGAGGCAAACTATCCATAGGTCCACCTGTAGGAGATCCGCGTTTTGCACAGTTTACGAGAGTAAGTGCCATACTCACCATAACTACTATAAATGTAGCTACGCGTCTTCTATTAAAATGATACCAAGGATTATCTGTCATGCGACTACAAAGAAACAATTATTTTAACCAAAACGAAATACCTATTGTGCTATTGCCATCACAGCAATACTTAATTTAATATTAGGTATTTTAAGAAGTTGTAATGCACATGATTCTAAAGTTGCTCCAGTCGTTAAGATATCATCACATAGTATGATATGTTTACCTTCAAGATTGCTATTCATTACAATTGAAAAAGCATCAAGTACTTCATCACTACGTGTAAAACGACCTTTAAATACTTGCGTTTTTGTGTTTTTTGATTTGACAAGCACATCATCTACATAATGAGCATCTAATGCTTTAGCTAGTGATTTACCAAAGCCTTCCACTTGATTGTACCCTCTTTTTCTTTTCTTCTTTGGGTGTATAGGTACTGGAACTACTGCATCTATACGACTATATTCTTCAAGAATTTTAAGATCTTCACCTAGCCATGCTCCTAGAAAGCCGCTTATCTCATGCTGTCCTCTGTATTTGAGATTATGCATGAGTTCTTGCACAGGACCTTTCTTTTCAAAATAAAATAATGCTGTTGCATTTTCTATATTGAGGCGTCCATAAAATACTTTTTTAATTGCAGGGTCGTTGTACCTATGAAAATCTGTGAGAGGTAATGTATGCCTACAATGTGTACATATCATATTTTCGGCAGCGATGAGTTCGCTGTCACAAGATTTACAGGTTTCTGGAAAAAATAGAGAACGGAGCGATTGTAGCAATGGCTTATACTTTTTTTTTCTAAATTAACCCCTTTATGTGAATAATAGAACATCTATGCGTACTAAAAGTACCAATAACACCTTATTACTCCTTGTAATCTTACTCTGCTTAGTTGTAGCGGGCCTAGGATTTCATACCTATAATTTTCAAAATGAAGTGCAGCAACGTGAGGCACAGCTAGTGAATGATAAAGAAAGAGTTACAGCACAGCTGGATGAAGAGTTGTCAAAATACAGCACCCTTATAAAAGAGAGAGATGCGTTAAAAGGAGCGCTTAAACAAGCGCAATCAAGACTCCTACAACTCAAGGAAACACTAAGAGACGACGACTTGAGTAGATCAAAAATGCAGCAGTTTCAAATGGAAATACAAAGACTGCGTCGAGAGCGAGAGTTTTTTATAAGTGCAAATGATAGCTTACAATTAGAAACAAAACGTCTTGTTGCACTACAGCAAGAAACACAAAAAGCGCTAGACCTAGCGACAAAATCTCAAGACAGCATACAGAAATCTAATAGAGATCTAGCAGAGAGACTTACACAAGGAGCACGTCTTACAGTAAGTAATCTCGCAGCAAGAGGAGTGATCCAGCGCAATAGCGGTAAGTTTTTTATGACTTCTAGAGCAAGTCGCGTTGAGATGATACAGGTGTGTTTTACCGTAAACGACAATCAACTTGCAGAGGCAGAGAATAAATCTTTTTACGTACAAGTATTAAATGGCCAAGGTCGCATGATTGGTGTAGAACGTAATGAAAAGTTTGAAGACGGATCTGTGGTGCGCTACAATACAAAAACTACGATTGCATTTAATAAAACCGCATATACCATCTGCGAGCTTGTTCTACCTGTGCAGCAGATGGAAGGTGGTGATTACACTATAAATGTCTACCACGAAGGCTCCATGCTACTCTCTACCATACTTTCTTTAAAATAGGGCAATCGCAATTTCCGTTATTTCGGAGGGATTGCTATTTTTACAGCTTGTTACAAACAGAAACAAATAACTTTATTTTATTGGTTTGAGAGGTTTTTACGCTTTCGCGAAAGCGTAACCTTATACCTCATCAATATTAATAGATTGCATAATTAATCTACAAACTATGGCTCAACAGGACGATCATTTTAAAAAAGTAATATCTCACGCAAAAGAATACGGCTACATCTTTGGTAGTAGTGAGATTTATGATGGCCTAAGTGCTGTGTATGACTACGGTCAAAACGGTGTTGAACTTAAGAAAAACATACGCGAGTACTGGTGGAAGAGTATGGTGCAAATGAACCAAAATATTGTAGGTCTAGATGCCGCAATATTTATGCACCCTACTACATGGAAAGCTTCTGGTCACGTAGACGCATTTTCTGATCCACTTATTGATAATAAGGATTCAAAGAAGCGCTACCGTGCAGATGTACTCGTTGAAGATTATGCAGAAAAGCTCAATCAGAAAGCAGAGAAAGAAATTGCTAAGGCTGCAAAACGTTTTGGAGAAAGCTTTGATAGAGTGCAATATGAAGCGACAAATCCTAGAGTTATGGGATATCGCGAGAAGCAAAAAAGTGCAACCGCACGACTTGCGCAATATCTAGATGCAGAAGATCTACCAGCAGTAAAAGCACTTATAGAAGAACTGGAAATAGGATGTCCAGAGTCTGGATCAAAAAACTGGACAGATGTACGCCAGTTCAATTTGATGTTTGGCACAAAACTAGGAGCATCTGCAGAGACAGCGACAGATTTGTACTTACGTCCAGAAACGGCTCAAGGTATCTTTGTAAATTTCTTAAACGTCCAAAAAACAGGGCGTATGAAAATTCCTTTCGGAATTGCTCAAACAGGAAAAGCATTTAGAAACGAGATTGTTGCGCGTCAGTTTATCTTTCGTATGCGAGAATTTGAACAAATGGAAATGCAATTTTTTGTACGCCCAGGAGAAGAAATGAAGTGGTACGAGCACTGGAAAGAGACACGTTTAAAATGGCATAAATCATTAGGCCTTGGAGAAGAGAATTATCGTTTTCACGATCATGAGAAACTTGCGCATTATGCAAATGCAGCAACAGACATAGAATTCAACTTTCCATTTGGGTTTAAAGAGCTTGAAGGAATACACTCTAGAACAGACTTTGATCTTAAAGCACATGAAGAGCATTCTGGAAAGAAATTACAATTTTTTGATCCAGAGCTCAATGAGAGTTATGTGCCTTATGTGGTAGAAACATCTATAGGGCTTGATAGAATGTTTTTGGCAGTATTCTCTGCTTCACTTCAGGATGAAGAATTAGAAAACGGAACGTCAAGAGTGGTGTTAAAACTACCTGCAATCTTAGCGCCCGTAAAAGCAGCTATTTTACCATTAGTAAAGAAAGATGGACTACCAGAAGTGGCACAAAAAATTATAGATGATTTGAAATACGATTATCGCGTAGCTTACGATGAAAAAGATGCAGTAGGTCGTCGTTATAGACGTCAAGATGCGGCAGGAACACCACTTTGTATTACCGTAGATCATGATACGCTAGAAGACAATATGGTAACTGTAAGAGACAGAGACACGATGGAGCAACAACGTGTGTTAATCACAGATTTACCAGACATCCTTAATAAGAAAGTGAATTTTAGACATTGGACAGCCTAAATCTAATTATTGATATATACCAAAAACACTCATTTCATGGGTGTTTTTTTATGCTTTGGATTCAGATTTTTGTATTTTTAATATCTTTTTAACAAGCAAACCACTAAAAAACTACATTATGAAACAAATTTACTCAATGTTGGTTGCAGGTCTCTTAGCGTTTAGCTTAGGAGTATCTGCACAGCAAACTAATAAAGCCAGTAAAAGTGGGTTACTTTCTGCTCCTGTTGTAATACCGAGTATCGCAGATCAAATTAAAGCAGGGACACTTATATATGCAGATGAAACTCCAAAACTTGGCCGTGCCAAGGGTATCGGTACTCCAAATGTTGTTCCAGGAAAAGGATCAACAGGCAATGATCCACTTGTGAATGCTCAGCGTAGTCAAGAAATCAGTATGACACACACAAAAGCACCGCTTACTACCTTTGTTGCAGATATATCTACTTCTACACCATCAGACCCAACCGGTGCGGCTGGGCCAAACCATTACATAGCTGCTTGGAATGTAGGATTTAAAATATTTAATAAAGATGGGACCGATGCTACTCCAGAAATGAACTTAAGTACACTGTTTCCAGGAAATTCAACGGGAGATCCAATTGTTTTCTTTGATGCAAATGTCGATAATGGTGCAGGCAAACCGAGAGGGAGATATGTAATAACGGAATTTCGTAATGGAGGTGCCCCTGGAGGCAATGGGTTTGATGTAGCTATATCTGCAGGTCCAGATCCAGTTAATGACCCTTGGTATGTTTATGAGGCTCAATTCAATGCGGGAGCTTTTCCTGATTATACAAAATTCTCTGTATTTGGAGAATCTTATGTCGTTACTGCAAATATAAGTTCAACTACGGAGCAGGTATTTTTACTTGAACGTAATAAGATGTTAAACGATGAAGCTGCACAATTTGTAACCTTTGGGCTACCAGGTATACAAAGGAACGGATTTTACAGTCCTCAAGGTTTTCATACCACAGGAGATGAGAGTGTGCCTGCTGGAACACCAGTACCAGTTGTTTATTTACAAGACGATGCTTGGGGCGGAGTTGATGACGATCATTTAAAAGTTTGGGAGGCTACTATAGATTGGTCAGATGCTGCAAATGCAAGTATAGAACTTGCTCAAGAGATTACAACGGCAGATTTTGTAAGCGTTTTTGATGGTGGTTCGTTCTCAAATATACCACAAGGTGGAGGTGGGCCAGATGTAGATGCACTGCAAGCCACAATGATGAATCAAGTACAATATAGGCGTTTTCCTACCTACAATACTGTGATTATGAACTTTGTTGTAGATGTTTTAGACCCAGGTGAAAAGGCGGGAATAAGATGGTATGAATTAAGACAAGATGGTGATGGTCAACCATGGACTATCTATCAAGAAGGTACTTATGTAACTCCAGGAAAGCGTAACGCATATCAAGGAAGTATGGCGATGGATTCACAGGGAAATATTGCTATGGGTTATATATCATCATCAGATGAAGATCGTATTGCAATGAATTATACTGGGCGTTTTGATGGTGATCCATTAGGTGTAATGACAGTATTTGAGCAAGAACTCTTCAAAAGTACAGTAGCCTCTCCTACAGATAGGTTTGCAGATTATGTGCATTTAACGCTTGATCCAGAAAATGAATCTTTTTGGTTTATAACAGAGCAATTTGATCCATCTCGTAGAGATGTAGTTGCTAATTTCACATTGGATGCGGCTCAACCAGATGATCTCAGTGTTTTTAGTATTGTGACTCCTGTAGGAGATGGAGAGTATACAGATGATGAGGATATTATTGTTACCATTAGAAATTATGGTTCAAATGCAATAGCAAACCCAACAGTCCAGTACAGCATAAATGATGGCACAGTAGTAGTTGAAACTTTCACTGGGACTATTGAGCCAGGACTAAGTGCTGAGTTTACATTTGCTCAAGGTGCAGATCTATCTGAGCCAGGTGATTATACATTAAATGTGTCGACTATGCTAAGTAATGATAGTAATGTAGAAAATGATTCATTGGTATGTGTCGCAACAAATACTGTGGGACTTGCATGTCAGCCTGACGGAGATTGTGCAGGTTTTGGTGACGGTGTAACTACCATTACATTAGCTAATCAAAATGACCTAGTTACAAATTGTACAGCTTCGGGTTATAGTGATGATTCAAGTATTGAATTTGCATTCGATAGTCCAGAGTCATTATCTGGAATTCTCCAAGTGGGCTTTGATGACTCTGCATTTGCAATTTGGATTGACATAAATGACGATGCAACATTTAGTGAGGATGAGCTTGTATCTTCGGGGCAGGTAGCGGCAGAAAATACTGATTTTGAATTTTCAATTGATGTTACAGGCTTTGATATGGCACAGCTTACTGCGGGTCCATTGACTATGCGTGTAAGGGGGGAAGATGAAAGTGGTGCTGGCGATGTCAATGACCCTTGTGATGATCTTCAGTATGGAAGAACAAACGATTATACAGCAACCTTTACTCCAGAGGTGTTAGCAATAGAGAATAATGTATTTTTAGAAACCTCTTTAAATATTACAAGTACAGATAATAAATATTTTGACATCAATGTAAATACACCTTTCGAAGGAAGAGCGGCTATTTCTGTTTTCAATACCCTTGGACAAAGACTTGCCCACAACAACCTCAATAAGGAGGGCAACAGTTATAAATATGATTTAGACATGTCATACGTTACAGCTGGTGTTTATATCGTTCAGTTTACTGATATAGATGGTGGATCTAAATTAGTTGAGAAGATAGTAGTTAGATAAATATCTGTTGCAGTTAGTTTATAAGCTATATACAATAATTGAAAAAAAGCTCAACAAGTAATTACTTGTTGAGCTTTTTTTATGAAAATAAATAAATGTCGTCCTAGTCTACATATTCATCTTCATTTCCGTAATCCCTATAGGGCTAGCTTTGTCACATCTATTCATACGGCGTTGTGGAGTATACTTGAACCAAACGCTGGCTCCATCCTTCATAAAATCTTTGTCTATCGTCATGGGGTCAAAATGACGTCCATCCTCAAGTTTAATAGTCCACTCGCAATCGCCTTCTGCCTTAGATTGTACGATTGTTCCAGAAGTATATCCAGTTGTGTCAAAATCCATAAGTGCTGTTTTGGTATCCTCTGTAGCAACTGCTTCTTGACCACGGCAAGAAAAAGCTATGATTGCCACAAGTGACATACCTGTAATGTATAATCTTGTTCTCATAATTAGGTAGTTTTCGTTTCCTTAAAGGTCGTCAAAATTTAGAAGAAAGCCTTAATCTGGATATTACCTGTGTGAATCGTTCGTGTTTCTTCACTTTTACGCCCAAAATATGATACATTCAAATCTAAAAATTTGGTGATCCTTTTTTGTGCAATAGCATTCCAAGTAAAATTTGTTCCTGGTTGTAATCCTTCTAATATCTGATATGCAACTGGACTAAATGCGCTTCCGCGAAAATCGTTATTGATATACGTAAACTCCCCAGTTAAAGATACTTTTTCTAAATCTGCTAATGCAAAGGAGATGCCAAGATTCTGCTGGTCAAGCTGTTCCTGCTCTCCTGATGTGTTATTCTTATTTTGATATTCATAAAATAGCGAAACTCTCGACTGTTTGCCAAAAAGATATGAGAGCTTAGGATTAATGCCGATATTATCGATGTTAAAATTACGAGAGACAAAGTTTTCTGTATTACTTTCTGTTGCACCTAGATCTCCTTGAACATTAAAAAGCCAACTCTCCTTTACTTTGTGTAAAAAGTTAAGTTGATGACTTTGTATCATACTTTCCTGCAACCCCGTAGAAAGAAGAATTTTTGATGTATTTGATAGATATGAATAGGAGGTCGTGTAACGTTGCTTTCCTCTATTATAGAATAGCGTATTTCTAAAGTTAACCGTGGCTCCTATTTCATTCTCATCCTCATTAAATGGGTTGAGACTAAAATCGTTATCAGTGCGCAACACTCGTTTATCTAAGATGTAGCTAGATTGATTGTAGAAGTGAGAGAGGAACTTTTTTATTCCCTTAAGTCCAGACCATTGTCCAGGTTGTAATGTGAGTTGCTGGCTTAATCTGTTTTGGTGAGTTCTTACAAATACTTGGTTGGGCAGTAATATTCTCACATAATCTGCTTGATCTTGAAACTGGGCTATCTCAAACTCATCTAGCTCTTGTATGCCATCTCCGTTGTAATCATTCCATGTATGTGTTCCTTGACCTTCGTCTACTTGAATAAAAGTAAATTCTTGCTGAGGTTGAGTACCACTATTGGTTTCAAAAACAGTATTGAGACGGATGATATCATTTGCAAATCGTTGATTATACAGCAATCTTGAGTTGAGCGAATTCTCATCTTCTCGTTGATCCTCATAGCTGAGATTACGATAATTCAAAAAGAGCGAAACGTTGGTTTTCTCATTCTTTATTAATTGAGATTTTAAGTAATATGTATTGGATGTATTTACACGTGCTATGCGATTAAGTCGCACACTATCATTTACACGATATTTATATCCAGCTTCCATATAGACGTTTGTGCTGTCTCCCACGCCAGCAAAAGCTTTGTAAGCACTAAATCGCTGACTATTTGCCGTTATAGAGTCATTCCTCTTTGTGACTCTAACGTTGTCCTCCATATTAAATGAAGCGCCTATCCATGATTTTTTGAAACCATAAATTGCATTTACGTCTGCTCGTGTAAAGTCTGTATTGAGTTGTACATCATCTGTACTAAGCGTACTTGCATTAATCGCAGTTCTCAATTTGCCTAGTTCCCAGTTGGCATTTAAGCTGTGTCTGAAACCATTATAAGCATCTTGAAAATTTAGATGTTGAAATTGATAGGTAATTGCACCATGTTTTGCATGAGCATAATTGAGTCCTACCGTAGTAAAATGTTGAGTTCCTAATAAGGTTCCACCCGCTTGTGCTAGTGAGTTCTCGACATTCCAATCTCGGTTAAATTCTATATTGTAGAGCCCTTCAATACTTCTAAAATCTTCTTGTATAAAATCCCAACTCCCAAAAGTACGAAAGCTGGATAAACTATCCGTTTTATATAGCAGCTGATTTACGTCTACATGTACAGCATAACCATTATTGTCATCATCATCTAGCGTAGAGAATGTGTTGGTGTCATTGTTACTTCCCGCAGCTTCAAAGTTTATCGTAGTTTTTTCTGAGGGCGTATAGCTTCCATTTACTACGCCTAATTGTAATACGGTAGGAGCAAAAAGTTGTACTTGAGGAGCAAAAGAACCTTGCGAAATACCATTAATAGGGGCAACATATTGAAATGTACGCTGTAAAGTATTTGTCGTGCTTAAAATGTAATCTCCTTGGTTTTCTCCTACATTAGTAAAACGTACTTGAAACAAATCTTCTTCAGGATCAGCGCTAAATTCAAAAGCTTCGACGCCATTTACAACAATCTGTCTGTAGAGAATCTTATTTTCATCAAAGGTGTCTGAGATTGCGCTAGGGGCAATCATTTCTTGCATATCATCACCAGCACCTTGTAAAATAGCAACCTGTTCGGAGGTGAGATTTTGTTGTAGTGGTTGATTCTTAGCATCACTTTCTGAGTATACGTGAGCAGATATTTTGAGTTTATCGCTTTCGCGAAAGCTTCCTCCTCCATACGCCAGAAAGCGAGTGTAACGACGTTCAGAAAATTGATAGGCAACATTAATGCGCATTTCACTAGTGATGGGATAAGTCGCATTAAATCGAATCTCTCCAGCATTATAATCGATAATATAGTCTTCGCTTTCTCCACGTGTGAGCGGAATGCCGTTTACATAAACAGTCTCACTACCCGAAACGACCAAAACAAACAACTCACCATTAGGTCCAGTGAGTTTATAAGGACCTTGATTGCCTTCTTGCCCTGTAAAAGTGCTTTGTGTAAAAACACCTCGCACTAAAGCTCCAGAAGCATGTAAGTCTGTTTGTTTATCATCTGAGTGATTCAAGGTTCCACCTAAGGATAAGCCTTGAATTTTCTTTGTAAACCTACCAAAATAGGTGTCCTTGTTTTCTAGATTAATATCACCAGCTCTTATATTCCAATTATCAGAAAATAGCTCGATAAAAACCTGGTCAAACTCATCTAGATTTTGAGAGTATCCGCCTTGCTGGCTAGGTATATTTGCATCTTGTATAGAAGCGCGTAAGGTAACGCGCTCACTTAGCTTTCCACTTATTTGTAAGTCAAGCTCTGAGTTTAAGGTGCTGTTTTGACTATTGCCTACAGCGACTCCTCTCAGTATACTTCCGCTCACGTTAAGGCCAGAAAATGGAGTGACAGTATTTGTTCTCCTGTCCTCACCTAGGCTTATCACCTTATTAAGGCTCCCAGTACTCGTCACAATCTGGCTAGGGTCATACTGAGAGTAAGCACGCGTGAGAAAATCTGGATAAACTTTATACGTTACAATGAGAGAATCTGGAAGTGCTCCATTTTTCGCGCTAAGCGTAATGATACTTTTTCCATAATCAACACTATAAGCTGTACTGTCTATCCTTGTGCCTTGTAGCGTGGTAATTTTAAATAAGGATGGATTAATACTTACAGAATCTAAAAGTACAGAGTCTCTTACTACAATTCTTTTGGTACGCGTTTGTTGTGCTAGAACAGCACTGGTGCATAATAGTAAAAGAACTGTGTAAAATACGCGCATCAATAGTAAAACTCTAGGCTGAGGTAAATATTACAATGACTCAAAGGTAAACTTTATAAGTTTTTTACGAGGTGTGGAAAAACCTAATTTATAACTTAGCAGTCCAATACAGCATACTATGAAAATTATCTCTTATAATGTAAACGGTATCCGTGCAGCTTTACGCAAAGATTTTGCCACCTGGTTGCAACATACAGATCCAGATGTGGTGCTGTTGCAAGAGACAAAAGCAACGCCAGACCAAGTAGATACAGCAGTTTTTGAAAGTCTAGGATATGAGCATTACTGGTTTAGCGCACAAAAGAAAGGATACAGTGGTGTGGCTATTCTCACAAAGAAAACACCTAAAAATGTAGTTTATGGAACGGGAATCGAATCCATGGATTTTGAAGGTAGAAATATAAGAGTTGACTTTGACGATGTTTCTGTGATGAGCATGTACTTGCCATCAGGAACAAATATTGCCCGTTTAGAGCATAAACTGGAATACATGTCGTTATTACAAGATTATGTAAACAAGATTAAGCAGGATGTTCCAAATCTTGTGATAGGTGGAGATTATAATATTTGTCACGAAGCTATAGATATTCACGATCCCGTACGTAATAAAAACGTGAGCGGATTTTTACCCGTAGAGCGTGAATGGATAAGTAACTTTATGGATAGTGGTTTTATAGATTCTTTCCGTCATCTTAACAAAGAGCCAGACAACTACACATGGTGGAGTTATCGTGCAAATGCGCGAGCAAATAACAAAGGATGGCGCATTGATTATAACATGGTAAGCGAGCCTCTTAAAAATAATATAGAACGTGCTGTTATTCTCTCTGATGCTGTGCACAGTGACCACTGCCCGCATATGGTAGAACTAAAATTATCTTAAAACAAATGAATACAATGTTTAAAAAATCCCTTCTTATAATACTTGCGATAAGCGCACTTACTTCTTGTGTTCCTGCAAAAAAGTTTAAAGATCTTGAAGCAAGCTATAGCAGGTTGCGCAAGGATAATCGTAGCCTTGAAGATAATGTTAAGGACCTGAAAGCTGAGCTCGATAAAAGGAACGAGATTTATGATAAGGTCTCAAAAGACTTAGCCACAAGTATGACTAGGGTAGAGGAGTTAGAAGGTGAGAACGCTTCCGCGAAAGCTAATCTAGAGCAACTACAAGCAAGTTATAATGCACTAGAATCTAATAGTAGTGCGACTATAGCCGAAAATTCTCAGAAAAACAGACAACTTCTAGCCGAACTAGAAACAAAACAAAACGATCTTGCCGAAAAAACTGCTGCTCTTGAAGCAGAACGTACTCGTCTTGAAAAGTTACAAAAGGATCTAGCAGAACGCTCTGCGAGAGTAGATGAGCTAGAAGGTGTCATTGCAGCAAAAGATGCTACAATGAGAGTGCTTAAAGAATCTATCTCAAAAGCACTTACAGACTTTGAAGGAAAAGGACTTACCGTAGAGCAACGTGATGGTAAGGTATATGTGTCGCTAGAAAACAAGCTTTTATTTGATTCTGGTAGCTGGACAGTAGGCGCAAACGGAACAAAGGCGGTAAAGCAATTAGGTAGCGTGCTAGCAGATAATCCCGACATCGCTGTGCTTATCGAGGGACACACAGATAATGTGCCTTACGGAGGCAGCGGAAATCTAGCTGGAAACTGGGACCTCTCTGCAAAAAGAGCAACAGCTATTGTTGAAATTTTACGCACAAACAGAGATATAGACCCTAAGAATCTAACAGCAGCGGGCCGTGGAGAATATGCTCCCGTAGCCGAAAATGATACAGCAGAGAATAAAGCAAAAAATAGACGTATAGAAGTAATCTTAACACCTAAACTTGATGAGGTGACGGCTTTGCTTAATGATATTGATTAGATAAAACGAGAGTTCTATAGTTGTATAAAGACGCAATGATTTGCGTCAAATCCAATACTTATGAAATACACAACAATACCAAATACAGATATAAAAGTCTCAAAAATTTGTTTGGGGTCAATGACTTGGGGTCGCCAGAACACGGAAGCTGAAGGTCATGAGCAAATGGATTATGCACTTACACAAGGCGTAAACTTTATTGATACGGCAGAGATGTATAGCGTGCCTTTTCAAGAGAAAACGTACGGTGCTACAGAAAAGGTGATAGGAAACTGGCTAGCCAAAAATAAGAACCGAGATCAGATTGTTCTTGCTTCAAAGATTACTGGACCTAGCCCAACATTTGCTTCTGTAAGAGATAATCTTGGGTTTTCTAAAGAAGCTATTGATGATGCATTGCATAAGAGTTTAAAACGCCTCCAAACCGATTATCTTGATTTATACCAACTGCACTGGCCAGAACGTAACACAAATTTCTTTGGAAAATTAGGATATGTTCATAATGGTGATGAGCAGTGGAATGATAATATTGCAGAGATTCTTGAATCTCTAGACACCTATGTAAAACAAGGAAAAATTAGAAATATAGGGCTGTCTAACGAGTCTCCTTTTGGCTTGATGCGTTTTGTAGAAGAAGCTAGAAAAGGTGCGCCAAAGGTTGTAACCGTTCAAAATCCTTATAACCTTCTTAATAGAAAGGATGAGATAGGTCTTACAGAAGGCTTACATCGCGAGGATGTAGGTTTACTGCCGTATTCTCCTCTTGGTTTTGGGCAACTTACAGGAAAATATCTAGACGGGTATCCAGAAGATGCGCGTGTGACTCTGTTCCCTAACTACAATCGCTATCACAACGATAATGCTTTTGAAGCAACACGTCGTTATAAAAATATTGCAGATGAGCATGGATTAAGTCTTACACAAATGGCACTTGCATTTGTGACAGATAGACCTTTTGTAACTGGTAATATTATAGGGGCTACAAGTATGGAGCAACTTAAAGAAAACATCGGTAGTGCAGATGTGACACTCTCTGAAGAGGTTTTAAAAGCCATAGACGAGGTGCACACAGCAATACCGAATCCTGCACCATGATAAAAGAAAATTGGAGTATGTAAAAAAGGTGCGCTGTAAAGCGTGCCTTTTTCTTTTCACGCTTTCGCGAAAGCGTAATTATCTACATAAAATCATGTAGATGGAATGGACTTTATAGCCGTTTTATATAGATATCCTTGTAAACTATCATGAGCACGTACATGAAACCAATTGCCTGTTTTTTCTAGCAACAAGACAGTATCCTTTCTCTTTAATGTGCCAATTTTTTCTGAAGTTGAAGTTGGTGATAATCGCATCGTACCATTGTTTATAAGAACTCCTAATTTGCTAGATAGCGAATCTAAAATTGCGGGTATTTCCGTTTTTTTAATATATGGATATGGGTTAATAGCTCCCGTACGATTATAAATGCCAAAATGTAAATGTGGAGGTGTCGTTTTGGCATTCCCAGTATTGCCTACTAATCCGAGCGTATCTCCTATTTTCACGCGCTGTCCAGTAGTAGCGATGATGCTATCTAGGTGCGCATAATATAGCGACTGACCAAAAATACCGTCACGTAACCACACCTGTTTACCTCCTAGACCGCGATTACCTGTGGATGAGACAATACCATCGGTAATCGCTATAACCGGAGTCCCTCGAGATGCAAAAATATCTACACCCTCATGGCTACGCTTTCCACCACTTCTAGAAGCACCCCAAAAGCTTTGAACGGCCTTGTTGCTTTTTCCACTTACTGGAAAGCTGTATTGTGGTGCTGTATAAATTTTTAATGCAAAGGACGAGTTTGTGCTTATTTCAGGCTGTATAAGTAGTGTGTATAATCCTGAAGCCTTAATTTCGGTAGTAATTTTTTTCTCATTAGAAGCATTGGATAATCTAGGCGTTGAATTCATTATAGAATCCTTCTTCCATGTGAAAAGATCAAGAAATATGGCGGTTGAGTCTACATTGTTGTCAATTTCTGCATGAAAAATCTCACCTGCAGCGAGTGTGAATGTATAGCGGTAGGGAATCAAATTGTTGGAAGAATAAGTCCCTACAGTGGTATACGGAAGACCCGAGAGTACGTTTTGGTCTTTAGGCAGTAAATTTTTTTGATACGCTTTCGCGAAAGCGGAATCCCATGATTTATAAATACTATCATCTTTCTTGAAGCCCCGAGCGTAAACTTCGCGAGCCGAGGGTTGCGTGATGGCGTCTGTGGCTTTTTGAATTTGATTACAGCTTATTATGGCAAGAAGTAATAAGGTGTATAGTATCTTTTTAAACATAGCAGTCACTATGCAGAAAAGATGCCATGTGCATGTAAGCGTCAGTCAGATGTTGACGCAATTGATTATATGTGAACGTTTTTAAAGACTGCTGTAAAATGATGCTCGTTTATCTAGTAGCTTATCCAAAAAGGTGTCTCACGACATCATGAACTTTGGCTACTTTAATCACATTGATGTGATAATTAGTATCAGGTATTTTGCAATATTTTGAAATCACGATGCTTGTAAAACCTAGTTTTTCTGCCTCGACAATGCGTTGTTCAATACGGTTTACAGGGCGTACTTCTCCAGCAAGACCTATCTCTGCCGCAAAACACATGGATTTATCTACTGGGATATCTACATTGCTTGATAAAACAGCCGCTACCACTGCCAGATCTATAGCAGGATCATCTACAGTGATCCCTCCCGTCACGTTGAGAAAAACATCTTTTGCACCTAGTTTAAAGCCTGCGCGTTTTTCTAATACAGCAAGAAGCATATTGAGTCGCTTAACATTATATCCTGTCGAGCTACGTTGTGGTGTTCCATATACTGCGGTACTCACAAGTGCTTGAATTTCTATCATGAGCGGTCGCATACCTTCCATTGTGGTTGCGATTGCTGTACCGCTCAAGTCTTCGTCATTTTTTGAAATGAGAATCTCGCTTGGATTACTCACCTCTCTTAATCCTGAGCCCTGCATCTCATAGATGCCTAGTTCGCTAGTACTTCCAAAACGGTTTTTATGCGCCCTTAAAATTCTATAAACATGGTTACGATCTCCTTCAAACTGGAGAACGGTATCGACCATATGCTCAAGAATTTTTGGACCAGCGATGTTTCCATCTTTTGTGATGTGACCTATAAGAATTACAGGTGTTGCAGTTTCCTTAGCAAATCGTATCAGCTCTGAAGTAGTCTCACGTATTTGTGAGATACTTCCAGCGGTACTTTCTATATGGTCAGAATGCAGTGTTTGTATGGAGTCTACAATCACAATATCTGGCTGCATCTCTTCTATGTGCCTAAAGATATTTTGAGTTTTTGTCTCTGTAAGGATATAACACTGGTCGCTTTCTGGATTAATACGCTCTGCACGCATTTTTATTTGCTGCTGACTTTCCTCTCCAGAAACGTAGAGTGTTTTGTAAGGTAGCGCTAGGGATATCTGTAGTAGCAAAGTACTTTTTCCTATTCCAGGTTCTCCACCCAGAAGAGTAAGCGATCCAGGAACTAAGCCACCACCTAGAACACGGTTAAGTTCGCCGTTTTTAGTATTCATTCTAGCCTCAGAAGCGGTAGAAATATCGGCAATCTTAAGGGGTTTGCTGGTGCGTGTAAGTCCAGAAACCTTGGCGGTTTCAGACTTCCAGTCCTTTTTATCTGCTTTTTGTACAACCTCCTCAACAATGGTATTCCACTGCTTACAAGCATTACACTGGCCTTGCCATTTGGCATGCTGTGTGCCACAGTTTTGACAGAAAAAGGTAGTTTTTATTTTGGCCATTGAGAGTTAAACTTTAGGCTAATTTAGCAAATCATCCCTTGTTTTGATATGGAATATTTGATTAAAATCAGTGTTGATGAAGGAGTATGAAGTAGAGGTGTTTTTTACGCTTTCGCGAAAGCGTTTTTCCTTTAACTTATTTTTTCAATCACTTCTGATCGATTTGAGACGTCAAGTTTCGCATAAATATTACTAGTATGGAACTTTACAGTGGCAATTGATATATGAAGTTCTTCACCTATCTGTTTATTTGTGTAGCCCTTAGATAGTTCAAGAAGTACTTCGGTCTCGCGCTTTGATAAATTGTGTGTTGTGCTTAGTTGAGCGACACTTTCTTGTAAAGTTCTTTCTTTTGTGTCTGCTGTAGCCTGTAGTTCTTTTACATAATGCTCTAGCTTTTTTCTGATGTCATGATTCTCTTTTTTCAAATATTTGAATCGATATAAAAGTGCTGCGCTTAGGACAAGCATTTCTGTAATCCCTCCTAATTTTACTTCATTTGAAGTGATGTTAATAAACTGGAACCCGGTTACAGGAAGAGCAAAATGAGCAATAGATGAAAAAAGTAGAATGAGATATGCAACTACTATTATATAGGCATAGGTATATTTTGTAGCAACGTACCAGCAGAGCACCCAGCATCCTATAAGTAGAGAAGAAAGCACGTAACCGGCAATACTAAACAAGTAAAAATTTTCAAATATGAGACTGCTTATGTAAAGTCCTGCCGAGATAATTAATGCGAGATAGAACCAGATTTTTATGCGTGGAAGTATGGTGCCTATTCTCAAAAAAGTAAAACTAAAAAGGGTGGCCATTAAACCGCATAACCAATGTAAAAGCATCTCAATGAAATCATAGTGTGTGATAAGATCAGGAAAGAAGTAGGAAAAGAATCCATCATCGTAAAAAATAGATGCAGAGGTAACAAACAGAAAAAGTACATAGTAGATATAAACCCGTTCCTTAAAAGTAAAGAACATAAATATGTTAAGGATAATAACTAATGATGCAAAACCAAAGTATGCTCCAGAGAATCCAACTGAATTGATGTTGCTGCGTAGATAAGTGTTGTCGTTAATAATGGTAAGTGGGAAGTAGGCTTCATGCCAAAAGAAGGTTTGGATATAAAAAGTATTAATACCTTCTCTCATATAGGTAGGAACGCTTGTTAGCCTTTCTAGCTCTGGTTTCTTGTGAATTGGTATGTCATTTCCAGAAGTGCCTAGGTGAATTATGTTATTATAATTGGCCATAAATAACGAAAAACTTTTAACATGGATTGAGGGTATTTTAAAATGATATAACCCCTCGTTACCCGAACTAACATTAACAGATATTTTAAACCAGTACCATCCGTTCTCACTTCCCCAGTTGAGATCTTTTTCATTAACTGGCTCAAATTCTTTTGAGTCTACTGTAGATTTTGTGATTATATGATCTATGTCTCTTACGTAAGAAAATGAAGAGATTGTTAGTGCTTTATCTATTTCTTGACTGTGTGCAAAAAAATGGCTTAAGAAAAGAATTGATAGTAATAATATATAAGCCGTATTTCTCAATGTCTCAGGATATGATACTTTGGGTACATTTTTAGTGTAATCCCTATTATTTGCACCAAAAGCGGTGGTTTAGGTAAAACCTATACCAAGAGTATAGGTGTTTTGCATCTCATAATTGAGATTTTTATGCTTTGCACATTACAGTGTGGATTGAGGTATGGAAAGCTATTTTAGTAAGTAAATGATTTCTTGAGTTTTTCTTCTACAATACATAAATCCGTAGGGTAATTAATACCCAAAATCCTCTTTAATTTTATTTGCTCGATCAAGCATTAAATCTTTAGTAAGAAATGATACTTCTTCTAAAAGAAATGCATTTTGATAAGTGCGCATCGCTTTCTTAGGTTCCCCAGCCTTTTCTAGAGATAGAGCTAGGTAGTAATTACCTAGCATAGTCTCTGGGTATTGCTTACGAGCTAGCTGTCCTAAACTAGCCAGACCTTCCCAGTCGGCTTTTTTTTCTAAAGCTGTGGCTGTTGCAACGTAATCATTAACACGTATAGGGTCATCTAGGCCAAAAAGCGTTTTTACCGTTGCATACTTATCTATGAGATAATTAAAAGGAGACTCGCTAGGTAGTATCTTCTCTTTGTACTCTTTTTTACTAATAGGGCGATAAATAGAAAACATGTTTTCTAGTGCCTTTGGTATAGCGCGACCCACGAGTGAGTAGTGCGTTGCTCCGTCAAAATTGTCAAAAGTATATTGAACATTCTCATTTTGTACTTGTTTAATCTGAACGTCTAGTTGGATAATAGGGTCGCGTAGTACACTTATGTCGTCACTTGCTGTTGCGAGGTAATAGAATATTTTTTGCTGTGCCTGCCCTAATCTAGCAACAAGGCGCTCTTCCATTTGTGGTGCTAGATCTGGACTTAAAGAAATGTATCCTTGAAAAAGTGCGGGATCTTTCATTAAATAGTAATTCATAAAATTTGCTGTCATATCATGACCTACTGCGATTCTAAACGTACTAGTTCTGTAATTTTCATCGAGATAAGGCATTACTTCTAAGCCTAAAAATTCAAAGAATGAAGCTCCAGTATCAGATGGGAGGTTGCTTACATCATCATAAAAGGTGTCATCATCTCTACTGTCTACTTGATTAATGCCTACTACAATTACTTGTGGCATTTCTTCCCAGTAGCTATAATAATCTACATTACCAGCCACGGGTTCAAATAGGTAGTCACCATCCATAACTACAATTACAGGATATGATTTTTCTATATTCTCGTCATAATTGCGAGGTAACTGTATTTTAAGCTGTCTGGCTGTGCCTAGAATTTCTGATTGAATCTCTTCATAATCAATTTGAGAAGAAGCTAGTACACTGTAAATACAGAGTATTAGGGTAAGTAGGTTTGTTTTCATGTGGGAATAACTTTTTAGTTATTAGGATAGTCCTAAAATATAAAAAATCACCGTCTTTTAATGAGTAGCAAGATAAGTGCGCAAATGCCTCCTATAATTACATTAAAAATAGTTTGAGTTCCCCAGAGGAGCCAGCCAAATGTTGCACCATCCTCAAATCCAAAAAAAGTGAATATTGCCGCCATAGCTATGGGGTATAATCCCATTCCTGCATTTGTAGCACTCATTGCAAATGCACCTATTACAAAGGAAGCAAGAATAACTCCTAATGGCGCTTCAGCGGTTCCAGGCACCGTAAATTTCATGATCCAAAACATGCCTACATACATTCCCCATATAAAAACAGTATGTAGTATAAATGCAATGTTATGCTGCATGTTTAAAATACTTTTTACTCCATCAAGAAGTCCGAGTCCAAAGTTTCTGATTTTCTGAATAAAAGGATGTGACGACTTTTTAAGTAATCGCAAACCAAAAATTCCAGCAGTAAGACCTACAGCAATTAGTATAATGAATCCAGTGGGGTTCGCATTGTCTTTAAAGTAAGCTATGAGCGCTGTAGATTGTAAAACTACGGCTGTAGTCATAATGAGAAGCAGTACGATAAGATCTGCAATACGCTCTGCTACAATAGTTCCGAAGGCTTTTTCAAAAGGAATGTTGTCTGTTTTAGAAAGGCTTACGCCTCGTAAAACTTCGCCAGATCTAATGATGAAGGTATTTGCAAAATAGCCAATCATAATAGCCATAAAACTGGTAGTAAACTTAGGCTTGTATCCTAGCGGTTCTAAGAGAAACTTCCAACGGTAGGCTCTTGAAAAATGACTTAACAAACCAAATAGCAGCGAGATAAGAATCCATAATGGATTAACCATTTTTATTGCTTCCCACATATCGCTGCGCTCTATCGCAGTCATTTTACTGAGTTGGTACCAAACCAAAAAAACTCCCACAAGTGGGAGTATAATTTTAAGTGCGAGACTTTTATGTTTATTACTTATCAACGTTAGTTGAGCAAGTTTGTTTCTTCATTAGGAAAGCATAAAGTAGGTTTAAACTTTTTTGCTTCTTCTACTTCCATAAAGGCGTATACAATTAAGATAAGCGTGTCACCTTTTGCAACTTTACGAGCAGCCGCGCCGTTTAAGGTGATTTCTCCACTCTTTCTTGGTCCAGGGATTGCATACGTCTCAAGACGTTCTCCGTTTGTAACATTTACAATTTGTACGCGTTCTCCTTCAATTATATTTGAAGCGTCCATCAAGTCTTCATCAATGGTAATACTTCCTATATAATGTAACTCGGCACCCGTTACTTTAACGCGGTGTATTTTTGATTTTACAACATTTACTAGCATAGGGCAAAGGTAATAATAAGTTTAATTTAGGGCTATATTATCTATAAGTCTAATCTCACCAGCATAAACGGCAAGAAAAGCTCGGTATTGTTGGTTTTTACGCTTTCGCGAAAGCGTACTTAAATTTTTAATATTTGCAATCTCAAAGTATTCAAGCTCGAGACCTTCCTTTTTCTCAAAAGCCGCTGAAACATACCTTCTCAATTGTATCGCAGAGTGTCTGTCAAAATTACTCTTCACATACCGCAGCACTTCATAAATAAAAGGCGCGATAGCAAGTTGATTCTCAGTAAGTCGTGCGTTGCGACTGCTCATGGCAAGGCCGTCTTCTTGTCTATGTATAGGGCAGCCTATAATTTCTATAGGTAGCTTTTCTTTTTCTACAAGCTTACGCACAATGGCAAGCTGTTGATAATCTTTCTCTCCAAAATACGCTTTATCCGGATTTACTTGTCTAAAAAGAAGATTTAAAACAGTGCCTACACCATCAAAATGTCCTGGTCTGTGCTCTCCCTCCATAACCTTCTCTATGGTTCCAAAGTTATAAGGGGTAGATGAAACTTCATTCCCATAGACTTCTGTAGCCGTTGGTGCGTATACTATTACCTTATCTCCATAATGGGCTAGAAAGTCTAGATCTTTATCGAGAGTGCGAGGATACTTGTCTAAGTCTGAGGCGTTATTGAATTGTGTAGGATTAACAAAAATGCTTACTATGATTAGGGCACAATCTTTGAATGCATAATCAATAAGTGATGCATGTCCATGATGTAGGGCGCCCATTGTAGGGACAAAACCTACGGATTTGCCATTGCTTTTTGCTTGATGAACGATTTTAGAAATCTGTTTATGAGCTGTTATTGCTTGCACTTTATTATAATTTTAACGGGATGCAAACTTACTAATATTAAGACTAAGTGCGTAAAAATTTGTACTTTTGCGTGTTTTTTGAATAGATTAACAACCTAATTTTTACATATATGAAAGATAAGAGGATATTGTACGTGTCATCTGAAGTGATTCCATACCTCCCAGAGACCGAGATTGCCTCTATGTCGTTTGAAGCTCCTCAAATGGTTAATTCCAAGGGTGGGCAAATACGCATATTTATGCCGCGTTACGGTAATATTAATGAGCGTAGACATCAACTACACGAAGTAATTAGATTATCTGGAATGAACTTGGTTATCAATGATTTTGATATGCCACTTATTATCAAGGTTGCTTCTATACCTAAGGAGCGTATTCAGGTATATTTTATAGATAACGAAGAGTATTTTAAGCGTAAAGCTACGTTTACAGATGAAGATGGAAATCTTTTTCCTGATAACGACGAGCGTGCTATATTCTTTGCAAAAGGTGTTGTGGAGACGGTAAAAAAACTGAACTGGGCGCCAGATATTATTCATGTTCAGGGATGGCTAGCATCTTTACTGCCATTATACCTTAAGCATTACTATGCAAGTGAACCATTATTTGCACAAAGTAAAATAGTAACTTCTATATATAATCAAGGATTTGAAGGGGCTCTCAATGAAGAGCTTCTTAATAAAGTTGCTTTTGATGGAATTGATCCAGAGACTATCAAAGAACTAGAAGATCCTACTTATGAAAATCTAATGAAGGTTACTATCAAGAATAGTGATGCTGCAATCGTAGGTTCTCAAGAATTAAATGAAAACTTAATGAAAATCCTTAATACGACTAAAATTCCTGTTTTGCCGTATAAGAAGAAAGAGGAATTTCCTCAGGCTTACGAAGATTTTTACACTACTCAAGTTTTAGAAGAATAGACTAATTATGAGATTGAATAAAATGCTTAAGCAAGCAGCCATGGTTTTGGCACTTGCGCTGTTGATTATTTCCTGTGAGGACGAGTTTGGTTCTATTGGAACTAGTATTGTGGGAGAGGTCAATTTTGATACAGAGCTTGCTCAAGATTTAAAAATAGCGGCTTACAGTCGTAATTATGCCGATGCTTCAGGCTTTAATGGGGTTCAAACTAGCGGTACGTCCGTTGGAGTTGTTGGTTTTTATAAAGACCCAACTTATGGATCAACTACTAGCTCATTACTAACTCAAGTTTCTTTATCGAGTAATAATCCTGATTTTGGTGATGAAACTGAAATTGATTCTGTAGTTTTTTCACTTCCGTATTATTCTTCATTAGAAGAAACAGATACAGATGGAAATTCAACGTATACTTTAGACTCTATTTTTGGTAACACTCCAGGTCAAATGAAATTATCTGTTTACAGATCAAATTTCTTTTTAAATAGTCTAGACCCTGCAGAAGACTTTGAAAGCTCAGCAATATATTATTCTAATGAAATTTCTGAATTTCAAGGAGTAGAAGGAGACTTGTTATTTGAGGTTCGCGATGAGGGTACTGGTGGTATGCAAGAAGAGGGTTTTGTGCTAGATGCTAGCGAAATCATATTAACTACGCCAAATCTTGACGATGCTGGTAATCCAGATGGAACTAATGATGTGGATAGATTAAGTCCTAGAATTAGACTTTCGTACACAAATGGCAATGCTGCCGATGCCGCTGTTTTGGATTATTGGAAACAGGCAATTATTGACCAAGAAGGTCAAGGTACTTTGTTAAATCAAAATACATTCAATGATTATTTTAGAGGGTTATATCTTAAAGCAGAAGCTATAGATGATAAGGGGAGTGCTATTTTATTTGATGTAGCAAACTTGAACGTCACTATATATTATTCTTTTACTAATGAAGATTCTACAACAGATGACTCTGGAGAAACAGTCTCAACAGGAACTGGGAATATTTCTTTAAGGTCTTCTGGTGTTCGCGCAATCGCTTACGACAACGATTTTAGTCAGAGCCCTATAGGATCTACTAGTTTTAATGATTCTCAAAATGTAATTGATGGTGAAGAAAATTTATATCTAAAAGGAGGTGATGGTAGTATTGCTTTAATTGATTTATTTGGTGCAGATGAGGACGATAATGGTGTTGCAGATCAGCTAGAGGCTCTAAGAGCTTGTAATATAATTGTAAATGAAGCAAACTTGCAATTTTACGTTCAACAAGATGAATTAAGTGCTGGTAGTAATGGAGAATTAGAGCCAGAGAGAGTATTTATATATGATTATGATAATAATGCTACCTTGCTAGATGCACTTATTGATAATACAACTGGCGAAGGTGGAGCTGTTAATACGAGAACAAACCACTTGGGAAGACTTTCCAGAGAAGTTGACGGTGATCTTTCAAGTAACGGAGTTAGCTATAGAATACGTCTTACCCAGCACATAAATAATATCATTAAAAATGATTCTACAAATGTGAGATTAGCTTTATCTGTCTCTCAGAATGTCACTATTGATAATACTGCCTTGATAGGTGGGACGGGAGGTATTCAAGATGGGCAGAGAGTTCCGTTTTCTGGAGTAATCTCACCAGAGGGAACTATACTACATGGAACTGCGAGTTCTGATGAAGAGAAGAAATTAAGATTAAGATTGTATTATACAATAACAGAAGAAATTGATCCTAACAGCCCTTGTGGTTTAGCTTTAGGATTGTAATAATTTAAAGTATGTGTGGAATAGTTGGTTATATAGGGCATAGAGATGCCTATCCAGTAGTTGTTCAGGGTTTAGAGAGACTAGAATACAGGGGTTATGATAGTGCGGGAATTGCATTATATGATGGTACTGATTTAAAGTTCTCTAAAACAAAAGGTAAAGTTGCTGATTTGCGTACTAAGCTAGAGTCAGAAATTTCTACGACTGGTGGTATAGGTATTGGGCACACAAGGTGGGCAACACATGGCGTTCCTAATGATGTGAATAGCCATCCGCATTTGTCCAATTCTGGAGAGTTGGTAATCATTCATAATGGAATTATAGAAAACTATGACGCTTTGCGTCAAGAGCTTATAAAACGTGGTTACACTTTTCAATCAGATACTGATACAGAAGTATTGGTAAACTTAATTGAAGATGTAAAGAAAAATGAAGGAGTTAAGCTAGGGAAGGCGGTGCAAATTGCACTTAACCAAACCATAGGCGCTTATGCAATTGCGGTTTTTGATAAAACAAAACCTGACGAAATTGTGGTTGCCCGTTTAGGTAGTCCTCTTGCTATTGGAGTGGGAGAAGATGAATTCTTCATTGCTTCAGATGCTACGCCATTTATTGAGTACACAAATAAGACCATCTATCTTAAAGATGGTGAGATGGCGGTAATACGCAATCATAAGAAATTAAAAGTACGTAAAATTAAAGATGATTCTTTAGTTGATCCGTATATAGAGGAGTTAAAGCTTAATCTTGAGCAAATAGAAAAAGGTGGTTATAATCACTTTATGCTTAAGGAGATTTACGAGCAGCCTCAGGCAATTAAGGATACTTTTCGTGGGCGTATGCTTGTTAAGGAGGGTATTATCAAAATGGCAGGTATTGATGATAATATAGAGAAGTTTAAAAATGCTCGACGTATTATTATTATAGCTTGTGGTACGTCATGGCACGCAGGACTTGTAGCTGAGTATATTTTTGAAGAGTTTGCTCGTGTACCAGTAGAGGTGGAGTATGCTTCAGAGTTTAGATATCGTAACCCAGTAGTCTTTAAGGATGATGTTATCATAGCAATTTCTCAAAGTGGAGAAACTGCAGATACAATGGCGGCAATTAAACTTGCTAAAGAGCAAGGAGCGTTTGTTTTTGGTGTTTGTAATGTTGTAGGTTCTTCTATTTCTAGAATAACAGATGCAGGAGCATATACACATGCAGGTCCAGAGATTGGTGTTGCATCTACAAAGGCTTTTACTACTCAGATAACAATACTTACTTTAATCGCCTTAAGACTTGCTCAAGCAACAGGTAAAATGGCCGATTCTGAGTTTAGAAGTTATCTACAAGAATTAGAGCGTATCCCTGAAAAAGTTGAGAAAGCATTAAAATGTAATGATCAAGCAGAGATTGTTGCAGCGCAATATAAGGATGCACCTAACGCTCTTTATTTAGGGCGTGGTTATAATTTTCCAGTAGCACTTGAAGGAGCTCTTAAGCTTAAGGAGATATCTTACATCCACGCAGAGGGTTATCCGGCGGCAGAAATGAAGCACGGACCTATTGCACTTATAGATGAAATGATGCCAGTTTTTGTTATTGCAATGAAAAAAGGACATTACGAAAAGGTAGTAAGTAATATAGAAGAAATTAAAGCACGTAGCGGTAAGATTATCGGTATTGTTACAGAAGGTGACACGGAGGTTAAGAGGCTTGCGGATCATGTAATTGAGATTCCAGAAACGCTAGAACCACTTACTCCAATTTTGGCTACTATACCGTTACAGTTATTATCTTACCACATAGCATTGATGCTTGGTAAAAATGTAGATCAACCACGTAATTTGGCAAAATCGGTTACGGTGGAGTAATATTTTAATAATCTACTGTTTTGCTTAGGGCATTTTAGAATGCTGGCTAACTAGATTATTTATTTTTTTACAAAAGGACTTATTCGCTAGAAGCTGGATAAGTCCTTTTCTTTTGCATCTATTTTAAAGAAAATCAAATTATTACAGCCGCCGTGTATATTCTTTAATCGCTGAATTATGAATATCATGAAAAGGCTTATAAAAACTTACATTTTGCATTTTTGTATAAAATATTAAACAGTATCTTTGCACCACGAAAAACGATAATTTTTTCGCTTTTATTTCGCTAAACATTAAATAGATACTAATGTCAAAAGTTACAGGTAAAGTTGCACAGATTATAGGCCCGGTAGTAGACGTCGCTTTCGAGAGCGGATCTGAGTTACCAAAAATCTACGATTCACTAGAAGTTACAAATTCAAACGGAGCACTACTTGTTCTTGAAGTACAGTCACACATTGGGGAAAATACAGTACGTACAATCTCTATGGACTCTACAGATGGATTAAGCCGTGGGGTAGATGCAGTTGCGACTGGAGCGCCTATTCAAATGCCTGTGGGTCCAGATATTTATGGACGCCTTTTTAATGTTATAGGTGATGCTATTGATGGAATGGATAACTTGCCTAAGGCAGGTGATGCTGGTTTATCAATACACCGTAGCGCACCAAAATTTGAAGATTTATCAACATCTACAGAAGTACTTTTTACAGGTATTAAAGTAATTGACCTTATTGAACCTTACGCAAAAGGAGGTAAGATTGGTTTATTCGGTGGAGCAGGAGTAGGTAAAACTGTACTTATTCAAGAGTTGATTAACAATATTGCAAAAGGTCACGGTGGTCTTTCTGTATTCGCAGGAGTAGGAGAGCGCACACGTGAAGGAAATGATCTTTTGAGAGAGATGCTTGAGTCTGGTATTATCAAATACGGAGATGACTTTATGCACTCTATGGAAGAAGGAGGATGGGATCTTTCTAAAGTAGATAAAATAGGGATGAGAGACTCTAAAGCTACTTTCGTTTTCGGTCAAATGAATGAGCCGCCTGGAGCACGTGCACGTGTTGCACTTTCAGGACTTACTATAGCTGAGTACTTCCGTGATGGAGCAGGAGAAGGACAAGGAAAAGACGTACTTTTCTTCGTAGATAACATCTTCCGTTTTACACAAGCAGGTTCTGAGGTTTCTGCACTACTTGGACGTATGCCATCTGCCGTAGGTTACCAGCCTACTCTTGCAACAGAGATGGGAGCGATGCAAGAGCGTATTACTTCAACAAAAAGAGGGTCAATTACATCTGTACAGGCGGTTTATGTACCTGCAGATGATTTAACAGATCCAGCACCAGCAACAACATTTGCTCACCTTGATGCAACAACAGTACTTTCACGTAAGATTGCAGAGCTTGGTATTTACCCAGCGGTAGATCCTCTAGACTCTACATCACGTATACTTACTGCTGAGATATTAGGAAGCGAACACTATAACACTGCACAACGCGTAAAAGAGTTGTTACAACGTTATAAGGAGCTTCAAGATATTATCGCCATCTTAGGTATGGAAGAATTATCTGAAGAAGATAAAATGGCAGTAGGACGTGCACGTCGTGTACAACGTTTCCTTTCTCAGCCATTCCACGTAGCAGAGCAGTTTACAGGTATCCCAGGATGTCTAGTAGATATTAAAGAAACTATTAAAGGATTTAATATGATTATGGACGGAGAGTTAGATCATCTTCCAGAAGCAGCATTTAACCTTAAAGGAACTATCGAAGAAGCAATCGAAGCAGGAGAAAAAATGCTTCAAGAGGCTTAAGAGATTTTTAATTACGCTTTCGCGAAAGCGTACTATAAATTATAAACTATGCATTTAGAAATTGTAACTCCAGAGGCATCTCTAGTAAGCGGTGAAGTATCATCGGTTACTGTACCAGGTGTAAATGGTGAATACCAAATGTTAGATAATCACGCAGCAACTGTTTCTTTACTAGGAGCAGGAACTGTAAAATTTGAAGGAAATCCTACAATTGCTGCAGGTCAGGAAGGTAAATTTACCAAAACATCAGACGGTAAATGGTCACTTGTAATTGCAAGTGGCACTGTAGAGATGAACAACAATAAAGTGATTGTGCTAGCAGATTAAAGCGCAGTGAAATAAGTTTAAAAGCCCAAATTCTTCTTAGAATTTGGGCTTTTTTTGTTTTAGAAAAAGTTTTAAAATGTATTATGTGTCTTTTGTGGTATATTCTAGTATATCTCCAGGTTGACAATCCAAGGCCTTACAGATCGCCTCAAGCGTAGAGAAACGCACTGCCTTTGCCTTACCAGATTTAAGGATAGAGAGGTTTGCTTCTGTAATACCTACAATCTCTGCAAGCTCCTTACTCCTCATCTCACGATCTGCCAGTACTTTGTCTAAGTTAATAGTTATAGGCATAGGTTATATAGTTAGATCATTTTCAGATTTGAGTTGATATCCAGTTTGTGCCATATCTGCAATAATTAGAACTATAAAGCCAAGTAATGCAAACATAAAATCCATCAAAATAATTCCCATCATTATGTTTGGGTCGCCTCCACTTTGAACTCTTATAATATCTAAAACGGTCATCAAGACGCCTGAGAAGAAAAAGATGTATCCTGCTATACTCATTAATTTTTTGGCGTTTATTGAAAAGTAGCCCTCTTTAATTATGCTTTTTAGACTAAGTATACTGACAATTAAGCCAATAAAAATTAGTAGAGATTGCGCGTCACTTATGTACATATTATAGCTTCCAAATACTAGATCTTTCCCTGTATAAACATTATTGGCCGAAGCTCTACTTAGTACAACAAATGTGGTTAAGTAACCTATTATATACATAACCGCCATAATAATGGTAGCTACGTAAAGTATTTTAATTTTTTTCATCTGATGTGTTTATATAGTTAAATTGTTTTCTTCATTGATAGTCCGTGCTTTTGCAAATGCTTCACTCAAAAACATAAAGAAAAGCCCAAAAAGAATAAACACAAGCATCCCTCCATCGATGTTTATTTTTAATTCACTCAGGACAAGAAGGTCTACGATAATCTTGACAATAGTTGCTCCAATTCCAATCGCTATAAAGTAGTTGCCTGCTTTTTTAAAATTAGAGATAACCTTTTGTGTAAAATATACACCAGTAGCTAAGGTATCCACTGTATTTTTAATCAACCTAATGGATAGAAAGTATAGCAAGTATAGCGAGCCTATAAGAAAGAGAACGATAGCAGTTTTTGTGGAGGAAAGCGAGTGTATGTTTATTTGATCGCCAAAAAAAGAAACCTCAGTTTTCTTTCCTAGATATAGAAGCAATGGAATGGTAATAAGTCCTATCGCAAATAGTATTACCATTAGGTAGTAGTAAATGGAAATCAGTTTTCTGAGAATTGCTAAATTTTTCATTTTATTATCGTTTTACAATAACAAATATATAAAAATTATTGAAAAACAATAATTTTATTTAAAAATCACACATAAAAAATCCCCGACACTAGTTTTAGTACTGGGGATATAAGTTGTAAAAGCTACCTTTTTATTTTTCTTGAAGCCAGTATTTTCTGAGCTTGCTAGGTTTTTTGCTTGGCTTTGGATCCATTGCTATTGCGTAGGTAGGATCTGCTCTTACAGTTAGTTTAGTTGTAAGCTTTCTACCAAATCGCTCATAGTTGGCAACTACAGTCTGTCCTACGGACAGCGAATTCAAATAGGCTTCATAAGCTTCACTAGTTCTTAACTCCGTGCCATCTAATGCAGTAATAAGATCCCCTTCGTTAAGGCCTGCTGTATAGGCTGGTGTTCCTTTTGAGGTAGCTCGTGCAATTCTTAAACCAGTTTCGGTGGCGTTTACTCGTATTCCTAGGTACGGCTTTGTTTCGTCTTGTGTGATTGTGAGTCCCGCATTTGTTAATAGGTTTTGATAATCTGGCATTTGACTATCATAAATATATTGAGAGAAGAACGTTTTCGCGAAAGCGTCACCCGCATACTCAGCTAGTACATTCTCAAGATCTTGTATGGAATAAGAGATTTCCTTTTTTCCAAACTGATTCCACACCACTTTGAAATAGTCGTCAAGATTAAGTCCTTGCTGGCGTAGTGAGAGGTCAAGCGCAAGCCCGAGTACACTTCCATACGAGTAATATGAGATAAAGGTATTGTTTCTATTTACGGGATCTACAGAGGTCGCGGCATCTACAAAGGGCGCCTGGTAGCTCATCTCAATCGGGTTAAAATAGTCACGTGCAGGTGAGTTCCATACATAGTTAAACGTCCCGTTGAGACTTTTTACATAGTCTTCACTAGTGATAACACCGGCGCGGGCAAGTATAAGATTTGTGTAATAGCTTGTAAAACCTTCGGCAAACCAAAGTGAGCCACTCATATTGGCCGCTGTAAAGTCAAAAGGCTCTAAATCTGCAGGGCGTATGCGCTCTACATTCCAAGAGTGGAAAAACTCGTGAGATACAGTACCTATATTTCCATCCATTCCTCCAGCTGCTAGTGACTCTCTGTCTGTAAGAATCGTGCTGTTGCGATGTTCCATCCCATCTCCAGATACGTGAGGAGCATAACAAGCAAGAAAAGTGTACTCGCCAAAATCATAGGTAGGCAACGTTCCAAAAACCTCTTTTTGCGCCAGTACAATAGCTTTTACCTTGTCCCAATAGGTGTCAAAATCTTCTGAGGTGTCATCACTATGTAATGCAAAACGTATGTTCTGACCATCTACTTTAAATTCCCTAAGCTTGTAATCGCTTACCTCTGTAGGGCTGTCTAAAAAGTACTGCAAGTTTGGTGCGCTGTAACGTGCATCGTCTATTTTTTTGAGTTGGCTCGCTACCTTCCAATTCAAATCTTTCCTTAGTTTAAAATTTATCTCAATTGGACGGTGGTCTTCTCCTTCCATAAACATGAACGTTGCTGGCATATTGAGATGTGCGTGCGACTCATCTACTTGTGAGTAGGTACCATCTGCTCTATTTGCAAATAGTGTGTATGACACGTTTACCTCTCCATCATGATCTTTAATCTTCCAAGAGTATGCATCTGGACGTGTTGCTTCTAGCGCTTCTCCCTTACTGTTTGTAGCCTTAAAATTAAAAACGTTTTTTGCAAACTCATGTATTGCGTAGCGTCCTGGTGAGGATCTACTCATGCGCACCACTACGGTCTTTTTCTTGAGTTCAGGAAAAGTGATAGCTATCTGCGCTTCATGGTGGTGTGCGTTATCAAAAGATATCTCGTACACATTAGTTTGTCCATAACAAAGGCTAGTGAGTAAAAGGGCGAAACATAAAAATCTCATAGTAGAATATTTAGAATTTAAAAGTAAGAAACTAAGATCACTTCCGTGGGTTATATATGTCAAACACGTGAAGTATCTTTACCATATGTTACCAGAAAAACTACAGAAAAAACTTAGCATACGCAGAGACAGTGATTCTTTGCGAACACTTAATACTTCGTTAGGTCTGGTGGATTTTTCATCTAACGATTATTTGGGTTTTTCTAGTAGCCTTCCTATTGCTAGAAATATTGCAGAGCGAACACAAGAGATCTTAGACGAACATCAAATTATTGCAAATGGTGCCACCGGCAGTCGACTGTTATCTGGTAATCATACCCTTTATAGTCAGGCAGAGACCTTAATTGCTGGTGTTCATAATAGTGAGACTGCTCTTATATTTAATAGCGGTTATGATGCAAATATTGGTTTTTTTCAAAGCGTGCCACAGCGCGGTGATCTCATTCTTTACGACGAGTTTATACACGCTAGCATACGTGATGGTATCCAGATGAGCCTTGCTAGAGGTTATAAGTTTAAACACAATGATATTGCAGATATAGAAACTGTAGTCACTCGTCTTAAAGCGATGCATCACCTAGATGATCAAGAAACTACAACGGCGATATACCTCGTTACGGAGTCAGTTTTTTCGATGGATGGTGATACGCCAGATCTCATGGCTATTACTCAGCTTTGTAAAAAACATAACATCTACCTAATAGTAGATGAAGCTCATGCAACGGGTGTTATAGGTACAAAGGGACTTGGTTTAGTGCAGGAGTTGGCGTTAGAAAACGAGACTTTTGCTCGTATTATTACTTTTGGTAAAGGCATGGGAGCACATGGGGCAGCTATTTTATGCAGCGAGCCATTGTGCACCTACCTTATTAATTTTGCGAGATCATTTATTTACACCACGGGACTTCCACCGCATGCCATTGCTACAATAATGGCCGCTTACGAGCAATTAGATGTGCGGAGTGATGCACAGTTACCAGCAGTGGGAAATTTACAAGAGCTTATAATTTATTTCAACAGTTTGATTCAAAAGCACGAACTTGATAGCTTATTCATAGAAAGTAATTCAGCCATACACTGTGCTGTGGTGATGGGTAATGAAAAGGTTAGAACGCTTTCGCGAAAGCTTGAACAAGAAAATTTTGAAGTGAAACCTATTTTATCTCCCACAGTTCCAGAAGGTCAAGAGCGCTTGCGGATATGTCTACACACATATAATACGAAAGATGAAATAACAGCATTGCTGGCTATTTTAAAAGCACAGTTATAGCTTACTAATATGTAATGTGAAGATTATATTTGTGCTATGTCAAACACATTTGTAACCATTGCTCAGTTTCAATACTCAAGTGGAGCTCAAATTTTTAAAGGTCGATTACTTGCAGAAGGTATTCAGGCTTTTCTAGCAGATAATTATACAATAGATACAGATCCGCTAGTGAGTAATGCCATTGGTGGTGTAAAACTACGAGTGCCTGCAGATCAAGAATCAAGAGCGAAAGAAATCTTAAGTGAAATCTCAGAGTATTCTGTTACCGAAGATGGTTCGCCTGTACATTGTCCCAATTGCAATAGTGAGGAAGTTGCACTTTTTACAACCGTTTCAGATATTAGATCTCTGGGAGCTTTTCTCCTAGGTTTTGTTTTTGGCGCGCTTCCATTTTACACAAAATACGAGTATCGCTGTGATAACTGTAAAACAAAATTTAATGAAATCAAATAAGACATATTTTATAACAGGAATCTCTACAGATGTTGGAAAGACGGTAGCTGCAGCAATAGTGACACAGTCACTAGAGGCAGATTACTGGAAGCCAATACAGGCTGGAGATCTTGATAATAGTGATACACATAAAGTAAAGCATTTAGTTAATAATGAAATATCGCAATATCACGATAATAGTTATTCGCTCAAGACACCTATGAGTCCGCACGCTGCTGCAGAGATTGATGGCATTACAGTTACTGCCGCCTCTATAAAACGTCCTGAATCGACTAGACCTCTAGTAATAGAAGGAGCTGGTGGTATACTCGTGCCTATAAATGAAACAGAAACCATAGCCGATTTAATAGTGCCTACAGATAAGGTGATTGTTGTGTCTCGTCATTATCTAGGAAGTATAAATCACACCTTATTGACTATCGAGCTGCTCAAAGCAAGAGGACTAGCTGTGGCGGGGATTATTTTTTCTGGAGAAGAACATCCTACAACGGAGGCAATCATTGAGAATATGACTGGTGTTACCATTATAGGTCGCATTGATGAAGAACCTTATTTTGATGAAAATGTAATAGCAGAATATGCAGAACGTTTTCGCGAAAGCTTACAAGCCCTATAAATCTTTATTAACTAGGGATTTTAGATAATCAACTCCTTAGCTAACTTTACGCAAAAATTATTACTGTGACTACTCAAGAAAAAGATAAAAAACATCTCTGGCATCCGCTCACGCAACATAAGACTGCGCAGGATCCTGTTGTAATTACGAGAGCAAAAGGAGCGGTAATGTATGATGAGCAGGGTAAGGAATATATAGATGGGATTGCCTCATGGTATACAGCCATGTATGGTCACGGCAATGAGCATATTACAACGGCAATGCATAAGCAGATGCAGGCGCTGGATTTTGTAATGTTCAGTGGCTTTACACATCCTCCAGCAATCACCCTTGCCGAAAAACTAATGGAGATACTGCCAGAAAATCAAGAGAAGATTTTCTTTAATGACAACGGCTCTACAGCAGTTGAGGCAGCTATAAAAATGGCCATCCAGTTGTATCACAATAAAGGAGATAAGAGAGATACGCTTATCGCTTTTGAAGACGGTTTCCATGGAGATACCTTTGGGGCGATGAGCGCCTCGGGATTGAGTTCGTATAACGGACCTTTTGAAGATTTTTTACTTAAAGTTGTTAGAATTCCTACGCCTCAAGAAGATAATCTTGAGGAAGTGATGGCTAAGCTAGATGTGATACTCACATCAAATAAGTGCGCCGCTTTTATTTTTGAGCCACTAGTCCAAGGAGCTGCTGGAATGAAATTTCACTCTGTAAATGGTCTTGATGCGTTAGTCAAACAATGTCGTGAGGCAAATGTGCTCACCATTGCAGATGAAATCATGACTGGTTTTGGGAAAACGGGAACCATTTTTGCTTGTGACCAGTTGGGTAACAAGCCAGATATAATGTGCCTGAGTAAAGCACTTACTGCAGGGATGTTTCCGCTAAGTATTACAAGTTGTACGCAGGCAGTTTTTGATAGCTTTTTGAGCGACGAGGTGCACAAAGGTTTTTTTCATGCACATACATTTAGTGCGCACCCTGTAGGCTGCGCCGCTGCAATTGCAGGGATCGAAGTATTGCAAAGCTCAGAAATTACAGACAGTAGAAAGCGTATAGAAAAGGCGCATCAAATATTTGCACAGCAAGTAGCAACACACCCTAAAGTGCGAGATGTACGCACAAAAGGTGTAATCATAGCCATAGATCTCAACATAGAAATGGAACGCTATGGGAATTTACGAGATGAGCTATACCAATTTTTTATGAAACGTGGCGTGGCACTTAGACCGCTAGGAAATACGGTTTATGTACTACCTCCGTATGTGATAGCAGATAGTGAGCTTACTCAGGTTTATACAGCAATACAAGAGGCTTTAGATCATTTTTAAAGACTACTCTATCGCTTTTGGATCTAGCTCAATTACCTGGTCGCTGCCGTCTATAGTTACATTATAAACTTCGTACACTTTCTTATCATCTTCACCGCTCGTGATAAGATGTATCACGCCAGTCCCGTTAGGGCCTTTAATGGGTGTTGTGGCATTAGTTCTTTTTTCTCCATTATTAAAAGAGATATTAAAACTCCCAAAACCATCACTTTCTATAGGTTCGCCTAGCACAGCAATCACTTCTTGATTGGATTGAACTTGAATGAGCGCTTCCTCACTTCCAGAGGCTGTTTTAATTTTATTTGCAAAAGCAAAGGCGCCACCTACTATCAAAACGACAGCGATAATGATTACGGTAAGGCATCCTCCTACAGGTACTGCCCACTTCCAATTGCGTTTCCACCAGCTAGGGCGTTCTATAAGTTCGTTTTGATTATCCATTGTGATTGATTTTTAGATAGGTACCGTTTTGGCTGCAAAAGTTACAGAACTTTTCAAGAAAACTTAGAAATAGATGGGGTACGCTTACGCGAAATTGTACTTTTGTAGACGCAAACCAAAATTCAATTATACTTTGAAAACTCCCATAGCCATTACCGGTCTAGGTTCTATCTCTCCATTAGGTTCAAATGCTGAAGAGCAGTGGAACGCATACCAAGAAACAACTACAAAAATTACTTGGGAAGAAGATTTAGAAGCGTTTACGGCAAGGTTAACTTCAGAAGGGCAAAAAGCCATCCAAGCTATACGACGAGAAGATAAAAACTATTTACGTATAGATCCATCTGTTCTTTATGCTATATATGCAGGAAGAATTGCAGTAACGCAAGCAGGATGGAAAGATGGTGATTTTGGAATTAATGTAGGTTCATCAAGAGGAGCAACACAGCTTTTTGAAAAGTTTTTTGAGACGTATAAAGAACGTAATATTGTACCTACCCAAGCATCTCCGTCTACCACACTAGGTAATATATCTTCATGGCTAGCAAATGATTTAAAATCTAACGGTCCAGATATCTCTCATTCTATTACTTGTAGTACAGCGTTACACTCATTACTAAATGGAGTAGCATGGTTACAATCAGGAATGGCCAAAAAGTTTCTAGTAGGAGGTTCTGAGGCAGCACTTACGCCATTTACAATTGCTCAAATAAGAGCAATGAAACTTACACCTACAGAAGAGGGGACGAGTGCATACCCTAGTATGGCGCTCAATCTTTTTAAGAAAAATAATACAATGGTACTAGGTGAAGGCGCAGCAATGGCCTGTCTAGAACTTGGTAAAAAGAAAAATGCACTTGCATATATTACAAGTGTAGGATATGCTACAGAAAAGCTAGAACATGCAGTTTCTATTTCAAGTGAAGGTGAGTGTTTTCAGAAGTCTATAGCTATGGCACTTGATGGTATTGATCTATCAGAAATAGATGCTATTGTAATGCATGCTCCTGGGACTATTAAAGGAGATACCTCTGAGATGGCAGCTATAAAGAAAGTTTTTGGAGAAGACGTACCAATGCTTACTACTAATAAATGGAAAATAGGACACACTTTTGGTGCAAGTGGCTTGTTAAGCCTAGAGCTTGCTATAAAAATGCTACAAGAACAACGTTTTATAGGAGTGCCTTATCTTAAAGATAAATCTAAGGATAGCGAACTAAAAAAGATACTTGTGAATGCTGTTGGTTTCGGAGGAAACGCGGTAAGTATTATTGTTGAGAAAGCTTAGGCGAATGGTGTGCACTTTTTCGCGAAAGCGTAATTAGAACCACCATATCTTATATTACACAAGCAAGGGTTATTAAAATCTCAAAAAAATCAAGCGATAGCCGTTTACTTGCTTAAGACTATTTCATATTTTTACGTTATGACAGAAATAAGACACAACTGGACCAAAGAGGAAATACTCGCTATTTATAATAAACCGATGATGTCGCTTTTATATGAAGCTGCAACAACACATCGCGAGCATCACGATCCTAATACAGTACAAGTTTCTACATTACTTTCTATAAAAACTGGTGGATGTCCAGAAGATTGTGGGTATTGCCCGCAAGCAGCAAGATATCACACAGACATAGAGGGAAATGATTTAATGTCTGTACAGCAAGTGAAAGCACAGGCGTTAAGAGCAAAATCGTCTGGAAGTTCTCGTGTATGCATGGGTGCAGCGTGGCGTAATGTAAAAGATGGACCAGAATTTGACAACGTGCTAGAAATGGTGCGCACGATTAATAAGCTTGATATGGAAGTGTGCTGTACGCTAGGTATGGTAACCGAGAATCAAGCAGAACGTCTTGCAGAAGCAGGATTATATGCATACAATCATAACTTAGATACCTCAGAAGATTACTATAAAGATGTAATCTCTACAAGAGCTTTTGAGGATCGTCTTGATACTATCTCAAACGTACGCAAAACAAATGTTACGGTATGTTCTGGTGGAATTATAGGTATGGGAGAAGCTGTAGAGGATAGAGCCGGAATGCTTGTAGCGCTTGCAAAACTTGATCCGCAGCCAGAATCTACGCCTATAAATGCACTTGTAGCTGTACCTGGAACTCCAATGGAAGATATAGATCCTATCTCAATCTGGGAGATGATACGTATGGTAGCAACTACGAGAATTGTATTGCCACAAACACAAGTGAGACTATCTGCAGGTAGAACTGAGATGAGTAGAGAAGGGCAAGCTATGTGCTTCTTTGCAGGAGCAAATTCTATTTTTGCAGGAGATAAATTACTTACTACACCTAATCCGGATGTAAATGAAGATATGAAGATGTTTGACCTACTAGGTCTTACACCTCAAAAACCATTTGTAAAGAAAGCTCAGCCAGCATCTGTAGAGGCGGTAGACTCAAAGTATGAGTCGTTAGGAGAGAAACCTAAATGGTCAAGGCCAGGACACAAAATTGACAGAAACGAAGAAGCAAAGCTTGCAGGGAAATCTTTGAAATAAAGAAAACTGTTATTTTGTAAACATCGTAGGTATATACTATAGTTACATTCTTAGCACTAACTCCCATCAGGGAGTTAGTGCTTTTAGGTATTTAAATATCGAGGTTAATTAATTCTATTACACATGCAGTTACAAGCCATTCCCAGAGTAGATTCTATAACTAAGAAGGAGTTCGTAAGAGATTACGTAAAGCCCCAAAAACCTGTCGTTATTGAGCATCTTGTAGATGACTGGGATGCTTATGACAAGTGGCGTCTATCTTACATCAAAGAAGTAGCGGGAGACAAAGAAGTACCTCTTTATGATGATAGGCCAGTAAAGCATGATGAAGGTTTTAATCAAGCTCATGCTACTATGAGTATGAGTGATTACATAGATCTACTTAAAAAAGGACCTACTAATTATCGCATCTTTTTGTATAACCTCATGAAGGAGGTACCTTCTCTTAAAAATGATTTTAAATTTCCTAAAATAGGTTTGAGGTTACTCAAGCAGATACCTATGCTCTTTTTTGGAGGCGAAGGAAGTAAGGTGTTTATGCACCATGATATAGACTGGGCAAATATTTTGCATTTTCATTTTGAAGGAAGAAAGCAATGTGTATTGTTCCCTCCTAGTGAAACACCTAACCTTTACAAGGTACCTTATTCTTTAATTACGAGGGAGGATATTAACTTTGATGATCCAGACTATACTAAATTTCCTAAGTTAAAAAACGCAAAAGGGTTTATATGCCATCTCAATCACGGCGAGACCTTATATATGCCAGAAGGATACTGGCATTATATGAAGTATGAAACACCTGGATTTAGTATGAGTTTGAGATCGCTTCCGCGAAAATTTTCTAACCTTAGAAAGGCATTGTATAACGTTTTTTACATGAGGCATTATGATAATTTCATGAGACGACGAAAGGGTCAAGACTGGATAGATGAAAAAAATGAGAAGGCACTTTTATAAGAAAGACCCTTATACAATCTTGTGTTATTAACTTTTATTAATACTTTATTCAAACATTTGTGTTTTAATAAGTGATTTGTCGTTTTAATTCGAGCTTTTGTCGAATATTTATTCTTTTTTGCTAATTGGCTACAATGAGTCCCGAACTTTTTGTTATTTGTGAGGGATTCAAATATCCCCTAGCAATAGCATGATGAAAGTCCTCCTTATAGACGACGATAAAGCCGTAAATTTTTTCAATCAACACGTCGTTATTAAGCACAACTCCTTTGAACATATCAAAACTGTTCAAAGCGGACAAGAAGGCCTTACTTTTCTGTCTAAAGTAGAATTAGGAGAAGCCACAAAGCCAGATCTTATTTTTTTAGACATAAATATGCCTGCAATGAATGGCTGGGAATTCTTAGACGAATATGAAAAGATGTGCCCAGATTTTAGAAAAGATATTAAAGTAATCATTCTTTCTAGTTCTTCAAATCCAGAACATGTAAACAAGACAATTCAAAACTATAAGGTTATTGACTTTATAAATAAGCCACTATCATTTGATATACTTGATAATGTGTTGAAGGTTTACAACAACGTATTGTCTACGAGTACTCAAAATAATCCACTAGTTTGACTTATAAAGCCTTAATAGTAGATGATAGCAAACCAATAACTTTCTTCAATAAAATAATTTTAGAGAGGTCCTCGCGTTTTTCTGAAATTTTGGTAGCTGTAAATGGAGAAGAGGCGTTAAAGATATTAGACACAGAATTTAATCCTGATATTATCTTTTTGGATCTTAATATGCCTGTTATGAATGGGTGGGAGTTTTTAGATACATACCACCAGAGAAAAGCTAGGAATAGTCAAATAATCATGCTTTTGGGAACTATGCCGTCACAGGAGAATCAAGATAGATTGAATTCCTATGATTGCATTAAAGGAGTTAGAGAGAAGATGCTTTCTAATACAGTACTTACAGAAATAATCAATAATACCTTAGCTGTAGAGTTAAGATCATAAATTACCCCTAGTTAATGTCTTTTTTATCAAAGATTACATTATTTATTGCGTGCATAGTATCTTCTCTTAGTTTCGCTCAATCTAGAGCTACGATAGAAGGAGTGGTTACAGATAATTTTGGGATATTACCAGGTACTACTATTAGTATAGAAGGTTATAATAAGAGCACCCAGACAGATATTAATGGAGCATTTTCTTTTCAAGTTGATGAAGGAGAGTATGTATTATCTGCAAGTTTTGTAATGTATAATGTACTTTATAAAACAGTTGTAGTAAAAGCTGGTGAAACACAAAAAGTAAATTTTAAATTAGAGACAGGCTTCTCTGTAGATGAGCCTATCTCTCTAGGTACAAGGTCTGATCCTGTTTCCTCATTTCAGAACACAGCTTCTGTAGATATCATATCGCCACAACAAATCACAAACTCTTCTCAAATAGAGTTGAGCCAAATATTACATTACCTCTCACCCTCATTTTATTCGACCAGACAAACCATTTCAGATGGTACAGATCATATTGATCCAGCTACACTACGAGGGCTAGGTACAGATCAAGTTCTTGTACTTATCAATGGAAAAAGAAGACATAATAGTTCTTTGCTCAATGTGAATGGTACCATAGGTCGAGGTGCCGTGGGTACAGATTTTAATGCTATCCCCATAAGTGCTATAGAACGTATTGAGATACTAAGAGATGGAGCGACTTCTCAATATGGATCTGATGCTATTGCAGGGGTTATCAACATCATCCTCAAAAACCAAACGAATGCTGTTTCTTTAAATAATTTATTAAAAGTTAATAAAGAAGGAGATGGTCTCACACAATTTGCCGGAGCAAATTTTGGTATGAAGTTAGGCAAGGAAGGATTTTTAAATATTACAGGTGAATATAGAAAAAGAGAGGCTACCAATAGAGCGGGTAACTATACGGGACGTGTTTATGTAGATAATGAAGAAGAGGATAATGCACTTATAGCTCAGAATAATTTCTTTGATCAAACGGGTTATTCAGATAGGCAAGTAATGCAAATAGGCAATTCCGAAACTCAGAATCTAGCCATTCATTTTAATGGAGTAATAAAAGTATCAGACAGTGCTCAGGTATATCTTCACGGTGGACGAAATTATAGAGAAGGAAAATCTGCTGGCTTTTATAGGTTTCCTATAGATGAAGACCGTGTCATTACAGATTTATTTCCTAATGGATTTTCTCCAGAAATCTTAACAGATATTCAAGATGATGCCGTTACATTAGGTTTGAGAGGAAGTAAGCATAATTGGGATATTGATTTTAGTCATACTATAGGGATGAATTCTCTTGATTATACTATTAACAATTCTAACAATGCGTCATTAGGAATTGCGTCACCTACTACTTTTTACGCCGGAGGATTTTTGTATAGTCAGAATACATCAAACTTAGATCTTTCAAAGTCTTTTGATTGGAGGTCAGGTCTTAATTTCTCTTTCGGAGCAGAGTTAAGAGTAGAAAATTATCAGATAGGTGCAGGAGAAGAAGCGTCATATATAAATGGCGGTAGTGTCTTTACCAATAGTGAAGGGCTTGAGGAACCAAGAATAGCAGGAGCACAAGTTTTTCCTGGAATTCAACCAGAAAATGAACTAAATAAATTTAGAACAAACAGCTCGTTTTACGTAGATATTGAGGCAAATGTTAATGATAAGTGGCTCATACAACTCGCCGCCAGAAATGAGCTTTATAATGACTTTGGGAGTCAAGTGATTTGGAAAGTGGCTTCTCGTTATAAGCTAACTAACAATACAAGTATGAGAGGTGGTATTGCTACAGGGTTTAGGGCGCCATCCCTACACCAAGTGTTTTTTCAAAATATAAGCACACAGTTTATTGATGGTAATATTTTGCAGGTAGGTACATTTAATAATGAAAGCGCACTCACTGCTCAAGCATTTAATGTAGATAGACTAAGTCCAGAATTATCAAATCACTATAGCATAGGTTTAAGTAGTAAGATTAGTTCAAATTTTTCGCTTGCACTTGACTATTACTACATAGCAATAAAAGACAGAATAGTACTCTCAGGACTCATATCTGATGGTTATGAAGACATTTTAGCACCATTTGGGGTTGGAGCAGCTCAGTTCTTTACAAATGCAATAGATACGAATACCCAAGGTGTAGATCTAGCATTAGTTTATAAGAATAACGTAGGTGATGGTAATCTAGAAAGTTCTTTAGGTTTTAATATCAATAGTACGACTGTAGGTAGAGATATAAGGGTACCCATTGCTTTTGAGGAAGCAGAAGAAGTCATCATTAGTAGAGAAGAAATAGGTAGACTAGAGAAAGGACAGCCTGCATATAAATTGAGCTGGAGAAGTTTTTATGATATTGATAAGTTTAAAATTCACTTCAATAATACATTGTTTGGACCTGTGGAATATTTTCACCCAGATGATGGAAATAGCGATAACTGGGTTGTAAATGACTTTACAGGAAATATAGAGTCCCGAGATCAAAAGTTTTCGGCAAAGGTTCTTACAGATTTCTCTATTCATTATCAGTTTCACTCACGAGTGAGTGCGGCTATAGGGGGTAATAATATTTTTAATGTGTATCCAGATAAGCACACGCATTCATCAAATACGAGCAACGGTAATTTTACCTATAGTAGACGAGTAGGCCAGTTTGGAGTACAAGGTAGAAACTACTTTGTAAGTTTATCTCTAAGCTTATAATAAGGATGGGTTATTCATGAAAGATTTCAAACTATTATCGGCACTTAAGATTGTGGTCGCTTTAATAATCTTTGGGTCTTCTGCTCAAATTCAAGCGCAGACTAATGTTGAACAAGTCGCTAGAGTGCAACGAGCTATTTATGTTTTTAATATTGCTCAACAAGTAAACTGGTCACCTCAATCTGGAGATACTTTTAAGATAGGAGTTTTGGGTCCTGATAGAACCATTATCGACTTTAAGTCAATAGCTCAAAAACGACAAATACAATCTAAACCGGTTGAAATCATCAATTTTCTTTCTGTAAAAGATATAGCAGATGTAGATATATTATACGTTAACAAAAAATATAATTTCCAAATGCCATATATTCTTCAGTCTTCAGAAGGAAAGGGCATATTAGTAATGTCTGAGGGATATGCATTTAATGCCTCGATGATAAATATTGTTAGAGTTGGAAATACATTTAGACATCAAATCAATGAGGAACTACTGCGCATTAATGATTTTGTTATTGCTCCTTCCTTAAAATTTTATGCCATTAAAACTTCACAAAAGTGGCAATCACTTTTTATAGAAGCACAAGACTCACTTAATCTAGCTAAGCAAATTGCAAAGAGAAAGGACTCTTTAATTATAGCTCACCAAAGAGAGATTAATAGTAAAAACGAGATTATAGATACGATTCAAGAGATTGTAAAACTAAAAAATAACTCCATTCAAGATTTGCTCGATGAGGACGAGATTCAAAAACAGACCATAGAGGAAAAGCAAGAAATTGCAAAAGAACTGGAAATAGAAAATGAATCTCAACTAGAAGAACTTGAAAGAAGACAGCGTATTTTAGTTCAAAATGCAGAAGAAATAGAGCGCAATCAAGATAGTATAGATAATCAAAACTTAAATCTCAGTGTCCAGAAAAAAGTGCTTGACGAGCAGTCTGTAGAGCTATCTCTTAGAGAGAACATCAACTGGCTTTTAGGAATCATCGCCTTCTTATTTCTGGTGGCAGGATTTATAATTTATAAGAATTACCAAAGTAAAAGCAAACTTGCAAAACAGCTTGTATTGCAAAATGCAAAAATACTAGCCCAGGCAGAAGAACTCAGTCAGAAAAATGAAGACCTCGAGCAGTTTGCCTATATCGCAAGCCATGATCTACAAGAACCTCTCAATACCATATCAAGCTTCATTGGGCTTATAAGGAGTGATTATAGTGCACAGTTTGACGATTTAGGCAATCAGAGTCTTGAATTTATAGAAGAGGCAAGTGAGAGGATGGCTAAGCTTATAAATGTGTTGCTAGAATACTCACGCATAGGTAAGACTAGAAGTTTTACGGAGGTAGATTGTAACAAGTTGGTACAAGACTTAGAGAAAGATATTTATGCACTCATAAAAAGAAAAAATGCAACCATTACATATTCCAATCTTCCTACCCTTATGGGTTCTGAAATTGAGCTGCGCTTGTTGTTTCAAAACTTAATCACAAACGCTTTAAAGTTTTGTGCAGAGGATACATCACCCACATTACATATTGACGTGAGCGAGACTGCGAACCTAGAGAACCCTAATGAGAAGATGTGGCAATTCTCTTTTAAAGACAATGGGATAGGTATTCGTAAAGATCATCAGGAGCGTATTTTTTCTATCTTTCAGCGATTACATACAACAGATCAATATAAAGGCACCGGAATAGGACTTGCGCATTGTAAAAAGATTGTCGGGATACATAAAGGAAATATTTGGGTAACTTCAAAAATTAATGAAGGGAGCACTTTTTATTTTACTATCCCTATGAATCCTGAAGCTGAGTAATGTGATTTTTTACGTTTTCGCGAAAGCGTAACTACAAGTAACACATGCTACATTTATCACTCGCTACACGTAATTTACTTAAATTGCTATGCACTAGATGTTGTTTTAAAACTAACCTACATTCATGGAACTCACGTCAACCTATTGGAATAATTGTTATGCAGAGGGAAGTACAGGTTGGGACTTAAAAGAGGTCTCTCCACCTATTAAAGCCTACCTCGATCAATTAGAAAATAAGGACCTTAAAATTTTAATTCCTGGTGGCGGTTATAGTCATGAAGCGCAGTACTGCTGGGAGGAGGGATTTAAAAATGTGTATGTAGTAGACTTTTCTCAACTTGCATTAGAAAATTTGAAACAGAGAGTACCAGATTTTCCTAGCTCGCAACTTATACAAGAAGATTTTTTCAAGTTTGACGGGCAGTTTGATGTAATCATAGAACAAACATTTTTCTGCGCATTACAACCAGATTTGAGACCTGCTTACGTCGCACATATGCGTACATTGTTTAAACCTAAAGGCAAACTTGTAGGCTTACTTTTTAACTTCCCACTCACCGAAAAAGGACCACCATACGGAGGAAGTGTAGCGGAATATGAAAACTTGTTCTCAAAACATTTTGATATTCAAAAAATGGAAACTTCCTATAACTCAGTAGCTGCTCGTGCAGATAAAGAGTTGTTTGTCAAAATGGTAAAAAAGCAAACTAATTAATATCACAACACAATGATTGTACAACTAGCAGAAGGAACCATCAAAACTAAATATGGAACTTATAAAGAGATTCTTTTTTATGACGGTATCAAGGAGTGTCACGCGCTAGTGATGGGAGATGTGAGCGGAGCAGAAGATGTGCTTTGCAGGGTACATTCCTCGTGCATTTTTGCTCACCATTTTAATAGTATAGAGTGTGATTGCCGTGAGCAAATGGAAATATCACAGCAACTTATAGAACGAGCAGGAAAGGGTATTGTAATCTGGCTAGAGCAAGAAGGAAAAGGAAATGGTCATTATGCACTCCTCAATACTTTACCGCTCAAAAAACAAGGTATGCCTCAAGCAGATGCGTACGAGGCTGTAGGTTTTCATAAGGATAATCGTGATTTTAGCGTTGCAGCAAAAATCTTAAAACATCTAGAAGTGAATTCTATCACAATGATCACGGGTAATGAAAAGAAAACCAAAACACTCACAGATCTGGGCATTAGTGTAAGTGGTATTCAACCTACAGAGCTATGATATGAGTGTGCTTTCGCGAAAGCGTAATATCAAAACAATACCGGAACCACATAGTAAGCCAGCGCAAATAATAATCCCACCGAAATTAAATTTAAAAACACACCCACGCGCGCCATCTGATTTACACGCACGTGACCACTTGCAAAGACTATCGCGTTAGGCGGTGTTGCCATAGGCAGCATAAATGCACAACTAGAAGCAAGTGTTACGGGGATGACCATTTGTAGCATAGGCACATCCATTCCTATGGCAATACCTACTACTAATGGAACAAGGATAGTGACAAGTGCAACGTTGCTCATTAATTCTGTCATAAAGAGCATTAAGAAAATAAGCACGGCAGTCACCACCCACATACTCCAGTCTTCCTGCTGTGATATGTAGGAACCTATCATATCTATAAATCCAGATTGTGCCAGTCCAGAGGCAAGTGCGAGACCGCCGCCAAAGAGGATTAAAATTCCCCAAGGTAATCGAGAAGTATCTTCCCAATTGAGCGGAAAAGAACCTTTTTTATAATCGATAGGTACTATAAACATCAGCAGCGCCGCAATCACAGAGATGGTTGTATCTGTAAGTGTGATTTCTGGTAGTAGTTGGTTGAGATAGGAGCGTAGCATCCACGAGATTGCTGTAATGAGAAATATGGCTAAGACCACTTTCTCTCCTTTTGAAACTGGACCAAGCTTATCTAACTCGGTCTGTATGATATTTCCAGACTTTCCAATGGTGCCTAGGTTATTCTTGTAGAAGACTCTTGTAATCATAAAATATGTGATGATCATCAGTATGATGGAGAATGGAACTCCCATTTTCATCCACTGGAAAAAGCCTATGTCTATATTATAACTCTCATTAAGGAATGCAAGCATTACAGAGTTAGGCGGTGTACCTATTAAGGTTGCCATTCCTCCTATATTTGCGCCAAAAGCGATACCTAGCATAATGCTTAGAGCAAAGTTGCGGTCGTTTTTTGTAAAACCATCTTCGTCATCTATAAGAAGTTGAATGACAGACACGGCGATTGGGAGCATCACGACCGTACTTGCTGTGTTTGAAATCCACATGCTCATTAAACCAGTGGCAATCATAAAGCCTAGTATGATTCCGTTTGCCTTTGTGCCCGTAATTTTAAGAATAGAGAGGGCTATCCGTTTGTGCAGGTTAACTTTTTCTAGCGCTAGCGCGATTACAAATCCTCCAAAAAATAGATACACAATAGGATTTGCATAGTTACTGGCGACTTCCTTTATGTCTCCAATACCGAGTAAGGGAAATAGAGCAAGCGGAATAAGTGCCGTAACAGAGATGGAAACAGCTTCTGTAACCCACCAGATAATCATCCACAAAGCGACAGCAATCACCTTGTCTATCGCTGGATTTATGAGCTCAACGGGTGCTGCGAGTAATAAAATATATAGCAAAGGGCCGATGATAAAGCCTATTTTTCGCGAAAGCGTAAATTCCTTCATAGCCTTAAAAATAGGCAAAAAAGAAAACTACTTACCTTTTAAATATAAGGCAAGTCTTATTTTCCAATATGGCATCTCTTCCTTAAAGTATTCGTAGAAAGATTTGAGCTTATCTGCGTCTTCTACCTTTAAAATGGCGTCGTGTACTTGCTTTACTTCTACGGGCTGTATAAATTGGTAAAAATCTACCTCCATACCTTCATCATGTAACTTCATCAAGTGATTGTACACAGAGCCTATAGTGAGTTTACGGGTCTCTGCAATTTCTTCTAGAGAAAGGCCTTGCTGGATGAGTTTTTTAGTCTCTAGATACGTTTTGCTACCGCTTTTAGGTTTTGGTTTTTGGACATGCTCTTTAATGACCTTTATAAAATCTGCGCCATATTTTTCCATCTTTGCTTGTCCTACACCTTGAATGTCTAAAAACTGCTTTTGAGTTACAGGTTCTTGATCTTCCATATCCTTAAGGGAAGTATCAGAAAATACAATATATGCAGCCACATTTGCATCTCTAGCAAGTTCTGAGCGTAGTTCGCGCAGCTTTTCAAAGAGCGTTCCTTTTGGTTTTTTAGGTTTGCGTTCTTTCGTAACAGGTTCGGTTTTAACCTTGGTGAGTTTAGCCAGTTGTATGTTTTTTCCGTCGTATAAAACTTCTTTAGCAAGTGGGGTGAGTAATAATCTTCCGCTTTCGCGAAAGCGTATTTCTAACAATCCCTGATTGATAAGCTGCACAATATATTGCTGAAGGTCTCTCCAGGGAACATCTTTTGCGGCTCCGTAAGTTTTTATTTCTTGATAGCCTTTGTCATATACTTGAGCGTTTTGCGAACCTCTTAAAACGTCAATCACGGTACCCATCGCTTCTTTTTGTTGCATACGAGCAACGCCCGAAAGTACTTTTTGAGCAAGTACAGTACCGTCAAAATATGCCGGCGGACTGTTACAAATGTCACAGTTTCCGCAATCCTCAGAGAGAAACTCGCCAAAGTAGTTGATAAGCACTTTACGTCTACAACTCAGCGCTTCTGCATACTGTTGCATACGATCGAGCTTTGCCATTTGGTAGTCGGCATTTTTTGCTCCGTCTATAAACTGTCTTAGCTGTAGGGTGTCTGCATAACTATAAAAAAGTAAGGTGTGAGCAGGTAAGCCATCACGTCCAGCACGACCTATTTCTTGATAATATCCTTCAAGATTTTTAGGCATGTTGTAGTGGATCACCCATCGCACGTTACTCTTATCTATTCCCATACCAAAGGCGATGGTAGCACAAATTATGGGCGTCGTATCATTTATAAAATCTTCTTGAACTTTTGAACGTTGCTCTGCGTGCATCCCTGCGTGGTATGCAGCCGCTTTATAACCGTTAGCTTGTAGTTTGGCAGCTAGAGACTCTGTACTTTTTCTAGAAAGACAGTAAATGATACCACTTTCTCCAGGGTGCTCTTCAAGGAAATCAAGAATCTGATCATTACGTTTTTGGCCAGGTCTCACATCGAGATAGAGGTTAGGTCTATCAAAAGAAGAGACGTACTTTTTTGCATTGCTTATTCCTAATTGATCCGCAATATCATCTTGTGTTGATCTGTCTGCTGTTGCGGTAAGGGCAATAAGTGGTGCTTGTGGAAAGCGTCTTTTTAGATAGCCTAGTTGCGTGTATGCAGGTCTAAAATCGTGACCCCATGATGAGATACAGTGTGCTTCATCTATGGCGATTAATGAAATGGTTGCGGCATTAAGTGCTCCGTCTAACATTTGTAGGCTTTCAGGTGCAACATAGATGAGGTCTATGGCGCCGCTTTGTAAATCTGATAATACTTGCTGAGTTTCTTCTAGAGGTTGTGTGCTATTGTAGTAGGCTGCTCTTATGCCGTTTGCACGTAGCGCATCTACCTGATCTTTCATTAAGGCAATAAGAGGTGAGATTACAAGAGCAACTCCATCTAGCGCAAGTGCGGGCAATTGAAAACACATGGATTTACCACCACCAGTAGGCATAATAACAAGTGCGTCATCTCCACGACACACAGATTCTATAATCTCTTGCTGGTTAGGGCGGAAATTATCGTAGCCAAAATGAGTTTTTAAAAGGGAGTGTAATTCTTGTGTTGCAACCATCTTACAAAGTTATTAATACCAATTAAAAAAGGCGCTTATTAAAGCGCCTCTTTATACAGTAATGATGTGTTTATTTATCTTAAATAAGACGCTATAAAGGAATGTTACCGTGTTTCTTTTTAGGAAGCTCCACCTTCTTGTTTTCTAGCATACTAAATGCTTTGATAAGTTTGCGTCTCGTATCTTGTGGCATAATCACTTCATCTATAAAACCACGTTGTGCTGCTCGATAAGGGTTTGCAAATTTCTCTGCATACTCACTTTCTTTTTCAAGTAGTTTTTCTTCAGGATTATCTGCTGCGCTTATTTCTTTTCTAAAGATAATCTCGCTGGCTCCTTTTGCACCCATAACTGCTATCTCAGCACTAGGCCATGCATAGTTAAGGTCTGCACCTATGTGCTTAGAGTTCATTACATCATAAGCACCACCATATGCTTTTCTTGTAATTACCGTTACTCTTGGTACGGTTGCCTCACTGAGTGCGTATAATAACTTTGCTCCGTTTGTAATAATACCATTCCACTCCTGATCTGTACCTGGAAGGAAACCTGGAACATCTACAAGAACTAGCAAAGGAATATTGAAACAGTCACAAAATCTTGTGAAACGAGCTGCTTTTTTAGAGCTATCTACATCTAGTACTCCTGCAAGAAACATAGGCTGATTTGCAACGATACCCACACTACGACCCCCTAAACGAGCAAAACCTACAATGATATTCTCAGCATAATCTTTATGGATCTCATAAAAAGAATCTTCATCTATAATACCCGTAATTACCTCGTGCATATCATAAGGCTTGTTTGCACTATATGGGATAATGGTTGCAAGCTGGTCGCGCACCTCATCCTTAAGTGTAAACGGTAAATTCTTAGGTGTTTCTGTATTGTTTTGAGGCAAGTAGCTCAACAGTGATTTTAGATCTTCTAGACATTGTGCGTCATTAGAAGAGGTGATATGTGCTACACCAGATTTTGAGCTGTGCGTACTTGCGCCACCTAGTTCTTCTGAGGTTACTTCTTCATTAGTCACTGTTTTTACAACGTTAGGTCCCGTTACAAACATGTAGCTGGTGTTCTCTACCATCATAGTAAAGTCTGTCATTGCTGGAGAGTAAACTGCTCCACCGGCACAAGGTCCCATAATAGCCGAGATTTGCGGGATTACACCAGATGCCTGTACATTGCGGTAAAAGATATCTGCATAACCTCCTAGTGAGCGTACACCTTCTTGTATACGTGCTCCACCAGAATCATTAAGCCCTATTAATGGGGCTCCAGTTTTCATAGCGAGATCCATTATTTTACAAATCTTCTCAGCATGTGTCTCAGAGAGTGCTCCTCCAAAAACTGTAAAGTCTTGTGCAAATAAGTAAATCAAACGACCGTTTACTGTACCATAACCAGTGACCACACCATCTCCATAATAAATCTCTTTTTCCATACCAAAATCTGTAGTACGGTGTGTAACAAGAATACCTATTTCTTCAAAAGAGCCATCGTCTAATAAGTAGTGTATGCGTTCTCTAGCAGTAAGTTTCTTTTTCTCGTGCTGCTTGTCTATACGTTTCTGACCGCCACCTAGGTGTGCGAGTTCAATTTTTTCGTTGAGCGTTTTTATGTTAGCATCCATAGGTTATACAGTTGGTAGGCGTAAGATATTTTGTTCTTTAATATGTTGTTTGAGAGCGATAAGAGCAGCAATACGTGCTTCTTCTTTAAACCCTTCTTTCAAAGCTTCTGGAGAATAGTAGTTTTTTACAAAATGCGTATCAAAATTTCCAGAGCGGAAGGCATCATGCTCACAAACAAATTTTCCAAAAGGAAGTGTAGTTTGCACACCTTCTATTTTATAATCATCTATTGCTTTAGAGAGTAACTCTATTGCTTCTTCACGTGTAGGTGCATAAACAATAAGCTTAGAAAGCATAGGGTCATAATAGATAGGAATATCCATTCCTTGTTCAAATCCATTATCTACACGTATACCTTCTCCTTCTGGGAGTATGTAAGTCGATAAATTTCCTACGCTAGGTAAGAAGTCATTGAGTGGATCTTCTGCATACACACGTAATTCTAATGCGTGTCCTTTAATGCTGAGATCTTCTTGAGCGATAGATAACTTTTCACCACGAGCAACGCGTATCTGCAATTCTACAAGATCTGTACCTGAGATAAGTTCGGTTACTGGGTGTTCTACTTGTAAACGAGTATTCATTTCTAAGAAATAGAAATTGAGCTGATCATCTAGTAAAAACTCTACGGTGCCTGCGCCGCGATAATTACATGCTTTTGCCACCTTTATTGCAGCTTGCCCCATTTCTTCTCGTAGTTGCGGAGTAAGGACTACAGATGGAGCTTCCTCTACTACTTTCTGGTGGCGACGCTGGATGCTACATTCACGTTCAAAGAGATGAATCACATTACCGTGATTATCTGCCATTACTTGAATCTCAATGTGTCTAGGTGATGCAACATATTTTTCTATAAAAACAGATCCGTCACCAAAGGCTGCAGTTGCTTCACTAATAGCCGTACTCATTTGTGATGCTAGTTCGCTGTCTTTTTCTACCACGCGCATCCCTTTTCCACCACCTCCGGCAGAAGCTTTTATGAGAATAGGGTATCCTATTTCGGCAGCGATAGCTTTTGCTTTTTCTACATCTGTGATGGCTTCATCAATACCTGGCACCATCGGGATGTCATATGCTTTTACAGCTTCTTTGGCTGCGAGCTTACTTCCCATGATTTCTATTGCGTGTGCCTCTGGGCCTATGAAGATCATTTGTGCTTCGGTTACCGCTTTCGCGAAAGCGGAATTCTCACTTAAAAATCCGTAGCCAGGGTGGATTGCATCTACGTTAAGTTCTTGAGCAACTTTGATAATTTTATCACCTAATAAATACGACTCCGATGAAGGTGCATTGCCCACGCAAACGGCCTCGTCTGCATAGCGCACGTGTGGTGCATTACGGTCTACAGTAGAGTAAATGGCTACTGTTTTAATACCCATTTTCTTTGCAGTGCGAATTACCCTGATGGCTATCTCGCCACGGTTTGCAATCAATATTTTCTTTATAGTTTTCATCTATTTTTCTTCTTCAAATTCTACAAGTAATTGCCCTTTATCTACCGCGTCATCTTTTACAACGTGCACGGCCTTGATAACTCCGTCTGTATGGGATACAAAGCTGTTTTCCATTTTCATGGCGCTTAGAATCACCAGCGTGTCACCTTCTTTTACTTCTTGACCAGCAGTAACCTGCACATCGATAATAAGACCTGGCATAGGAGAAATGAGATTGTTGAGCTGCTTTGAACCTCCTACCGTGAAGCCCATTTCTTTAATAAGAATGTCAATTTCGTCTTTAATAACAACTTCATAATTGTTACTATTTACCTGAATGTTGTATGTCTTTTTGCTGAAATCTGAAGAGACTACAGTTGCTTTAAAAGAAGAGTTATCCTCTAGAATATGGTAAGAATTCTGAGGGGTATGTACCGCGTCTAACTGAGATAGCTGATCACGAGAAACTTCGAACTCATGCTCCTCGTTTACGGTGGTTTTATAGGTGTTGCTCATCGCTTGTATTTTAAGATATAAATATACGTAATTACGATATTGTTATCCTAGAGCAAATAAAATAAGAAAAGGCGCTCGTAAGAGCGCCTTTAGTATTAAAAATGTAATATTAATTGTTTTTACTAAGCATCAATAACTCGTTACAAACAATCTCTGTCATATATCTTTTTACACCATCTTTATCTTCCCAAGAACGATTAGTAAGTTTTCCTTCTATTGCGATTTCTTGTCCTTTTTGAATGTAGCTTTCTACCACTTTGACAAGGCCGCCGCGTACTATGATATTGTGCCAGTATGCACGTTCTACTTTCTGTCCATTCTTGTCTTTATAAGAATCATCTGTTGCCATAGAGAACTTGGCAATTTTATTTCCGTCTGGAAATGTTGTGATTTCGGGTTCTTGACCTAGTCTTCCAATTAACTGTACTTTGTTGCGTAATGCGTTCATAATAATGTGTTTTTCTTGAGTAGGTTAAGCCTACCAAATTGAGTTATATTTCTTTATCGAGCCGTTCTCGAGAAAATCATTTGTTCTTAGTGAGTGAATTATAACAACCACTTGTAAATAAGAACACTGCAAATATGCGACAGCTTATAATCCCTAGCCGACTTTTAAACGTTTACTTACGTTTATAGTCGTTTGTAAGTATTTGTAAACGTTTAAAAACGTTTTAATATACTGAATTAGAGTGTGTTGTGGTTTTTGGTGTTTGTTGAGTTAGAACTGCTTGTTTTAGAGAATTTTTAGAAGAATAGAGGTTAATTGCTTGGTATAGAGTGAAGAAGAGACTTGGATATCCTTAAAAACTTGATGATTTTTAAAATCTTTTAGAGGATTAGTTATTGAAAAACACCCTCTTTCTAACAACATTCAGGCTAGAAGAAAACTTAAATGAAAGAGCCATTTTCGCGAAAGCGGAAAGAGTAAAATAACCCATATTATAAGTAGGTCAGATTCTATAAGAAGTAAATAAGGAAGTTAAGTGAAATGTATATCTCACCCATTACGTGGAGCTATACATTAAGAGCATGTCTAAAAGAATTTCTGTCTTATAGGGTTTAAGTATGCTATTATTAATGCCGTGTTTTGTTAGTTCTTTATTCCCATCTTTATAACTGGTGGCTGTAAGAGCAATGATGGGAGTTATGCTGTCAAACTTTCTTATAACAATGCTGGCATCAATACCGTTCATTACAGGCATATTGATATCCATTAATATGAAATCATAGGCATTATTCTTTACTGCGCTCACAGCTTGTTGTCCATTACTGGCACTTTCGTTTTTTATACCGTATTGTTCAAGTACCTTTTTAGTTACTAGTTGGTTGATACTGTTATCGTCCACGATAAGTACTTTTTTGCCTTTGAGACGTTCGTAGCTTGAGATATCTGATTGGACTTCTAGGTAGGAGTTAGATCCAGTTTCTAAGTCAATTGTAAATGAAAAAGTAGATCCTTTATTTGGACTGCTTACAAGTGATAATTTACTCCCTAGAATGTGCAAAATTTTCTTTACAATAGGAAGACCTAGGCCTGTACCTTGATGGTCTGAACTGGCCCCTACTTGAGCAAACTCAGTAAATATTTTTGCTTGTTCTTCTTTGGCAATGCCTTGTCCTGTGTCTGCTATACTAAAGAGAATACTGTTTACATCTTTATTCTTTTCTTGTAGTGTTGCTTTTATGGTGATTGTGCCATCCTCTGTAAACTTGCTGGCATTACTCGATAAGTTCATGAGGACTTGAGAGATTTTAGTTTTATCGCCCAGTAAGGTGTCTGGAATATTAGGGTCAATAATCACCTTTGTAGTGTTATTGTTTTTCTTATTTATAAACTCAAGAGTTTGTACTATATGAGGTATTAATTTATGTAGTCTAAAGTTAGTCTTCTGGACGCGCTCGCCTTCTTTTGAGGCAAACTTATTTAAGCTCAATATGTCATTTACGAGTGCTAGGAGATAGTCAGCAGAAAATTTTAAGGATTTTAAATCTTCCTTATGATTTTTGAGCGCTGGGTCTTCAAGAAATACAGAAGAAAGTCCTATTATTCCATAAAGCGGAGTTCTTAACTCGTGACTTACAGTAGAAAGGAATTTGGTATTGCTTCTGGCTAACTTTTGAGATTTCTTTTTGGCTTGTAGATATTGTTTGTTTTTTGATTTTAAATTCTCAAGAAGCCTTTTTCGTTTTTTTCTGCCGCGTAACAGTAATCCTATAAATAATAGCAAGATAGCTGCTAGCACAAGTGAGGTTCTTAAAAGTAATTTATCCTCATCAGCCTTTTGAAGTGCGAGCTCATTTTCTAATTTTGAAGCTCGTAGTTCTTGTTTAAATTTATTGAGATTAAAGCGAGAAGTAGCATTTTTTTGCTGCTTTATCTTGTTTGCTTCATATCTCTTTTCGACGAGTACATCATAGATTTTTCGTATGTTATTTACTTGCTCGAAGTTACCTAAGCTTTCATAGGCTTTCATTAAGTTTTTATAATTATCAATCTTGTAATTGTCATCTTGCTCATCACCAGCGACCTCCATAGAGTAGTTAATTGCATTAATTGCCTCTTTGGGTTTGTTTTGTAATAGGTAGATAGAACTTTGAACGTGGTAGACAGTTCCCTCAAAGTTGTTTTTCCTCCCATTAAAGTCATCTTTTGTAAGCAATTCCTTTGCTTGGTTTAGATAATATTCTGCTTCATTTGGCTGTTCTTTAATTACGTATAGTTCAGCTAGGTTATTATTTGCAATAAAATCAACTAGAATGCTATTCTCAATTTCTGGGCTTATGGCGAGTGCTTCTTCAAAATAAGTGATTGCCTTGTCTGGATCTTTCTCAAAAAAAGTGTTGCCTAGATTTGTAAGATTTCTTGCCAAATTAAAGGTGTCATTAGACTTTTTATTTTCCTCTATGGCGTTATTAAAAAGATCTTCGGCACCCTGAAAATTGTCTACTTGTATAAATGCATTTCCTAGAATACTTCTTAAACGAGATGTAGTGATAGGTGATTTGACTCTCTTAGCGTTATCTAGAAGGTGTGGTACAACCTCAATAACTTTTTCATAACTGGACTCATTAAATAAGGCAAGTATGGTAGGCATCAGAGAGTCTATCTCTGCTACGGTGAATTGCTTTTCTTTTATTAATAAGATTTCTTCTTGAGAGATTGTCTCTTGACTGTAGGATTTAAAAGAGTATACAGTACTTAAAACAACTAGCAGTAGTATGGTTAGTCTAGTCATAAATATTGATTTGGGAATTAAAATTTAAGCAAATGTCCCTAGAGTAGTTGTTATATTATAAAATGTATGCAATTAGCTAATAATGTTCTTTTAATCTTTAAAATACTACTTTTCGTCGATTATTTAAGATATTTAATGAGTTTTTTGTTTATCAAGATTGATTTTAAATTTTTTGTAAGCTGGTAATTATCAGTATTGAATAATTTTCATATTATAAAAAAGCTCTCTGTTGTACATTTATAGCTTGACTAGTTAAAATTTTATATTTATAGCAGATTGTGATGGGAGTTGTCTTTGGTGCGCTTTCGCGAAAGCGTTAAATGTTTTCATTATTAGCCTCATACTCTATATCTTTTATCAATCAAATAGATACATAATGAGTAATTACCACATAAAAGGTCTAGAAGAGTATTTTCAAGTCTACCGAAAGTCTGTAGACAAGCCTGAGCAATTCTGGGAAGAAATTGCCGAAGAAAACTTTGTCTGGCGTAAGCGCTGGGATACCGTATTAGATTGGGATTTTAAAAAGCCAGAAGTAAAATGGTTTGATGGAGCCCAATTAAATATTACAGAAAATTGTCTCGATAGACATCTCTACGCTCGTGGTGATAAAACAGCATTGCTCTTTGAGCCAAATAATCCTGATGATCCTGCCGAACATATTACTTATAAAGACCTTCATGAGCGCGTGTGCAAGTTTGCAAATGTGCTTAAGGCTAAAGGTGTGACACGCGGTGATCGCGTGTGTATTTATGTACCCATGATACCAGAACTTGCGGTATCTATGCTTGCATGTGCGCGTATAGGAGCAGTACACTCTGTGGTATTTGCTGGTTTTTCTAGTACTGCATTAAGTACTCGTATTAATGATGCAAGCTGTAAAATGGTTATTACGAGTGATGGCTCATACCGAGGTAATAAAACGATTGACCTTAAAAGTATTGTAGATGATGCATTAGAAAATACTCCATCTGTTCAGAGCGTACTTGTTGTTAAGCGCACTGGTGGCAATGTAGTAATGAAAGAGGGGCGTGATGAATGGATAGCACCACTGTTAAAGGAAGCATCAACAGAATGCCTTGCAGAAACTATGGAAGCAGAGGATTCTTTGTTCATTTTATACACTTCTGGGTCTACAGGCCAACCTAAGGGGATGTTGCACACTACCGCTGGATATATGGTGTATAGTGCATATACGTTTAAAAATGTATTTCAATATAGAGAAGATGATGTGTACTGGTGTAGTGCAGATATAGGATGGATTACTGGGCACAGTTATATTGTCTACGGGCCACTTGCAAATGGTGCTACCTCTGTACTTTATGAGGGAGTTCCAAGTTTTCCAGACTGGGGACGCTTTTGGGAAATAATAGATAAACATCAAGTAAACCAATTTTATACAGCACCCACAGCGATAAGAGCACTTGCAAAGGAGAATTTGAGTTATGTGGAGAAGTATGATTTATCATCTCTTAAAGTATTAGGAACCGTAGGCGAACCCATAAATGAGGAAGCCTGGCACTGGTATAATGACAATATAGGAAAGAAAAAATGTCCAATTGTTGATAGCTGGTTTCAAACGGAAAACGGTGGGATTATGATTAGTCCTATACCATTTGCAACACCTACAATACCCACATTTGCAACCTTGCCATTACCAGGAATACAACCCTGTTTAATGGACGAACAAGGCAAAGAAATCAAAGGAAACCAAGTAGAGGGAAGGTTGTGCATTAAATTTCCATGGCCTAGCATAGCTAGAACGATATGGGGAGATCACAAAAGGTATAAAGACACGTATTTTTCGGCATTTGATAATATGTATTTTACTGGAGATGGCGCTTTAAGAGATGCGACAGGTTATTATAGAATCACGGGACGTGTAGATGATGTCATTATCGTTTCTGGTCACAACTTAGGTACAGCACCTATAGAAGATGCTATTAATGAACATCCAGCTGTTGCCGAAAGTGCTATTGTAGGTTTTCCTCATGCTATTAAAGGAAATGCTTTGTATGGTTATGTAACCTTAAAGGAATCTGGAGAAGGACGTGACCACGACAATTTACGCAAGGAGATTAACCAGCTTATCACAGAAAAAATAGGACCGATTGCTAAGCTGAATAAAATCCAATTTACAAACGGATTACCTAAAACGAGATCTGGTAAAATCATGCGTCGCATACTACGTAAGATTGCCTGTGGAGATGGAGATAATCTAGGCGATATAAGTACGCTACTTAATCCCGAGGTGGTGAAGAGCGTAAAAGACAACGTACAATTATAAAATAACAAACCCCGAAGATTATTTCTTCGGGGTTTCATATATATAGTAAGTGATTAACTCTTTAGATTATCTCGTGGCTGGGTAAACTCTTTTTTATCCTTTACCTGATTATTAATCTCTTTGCCGTGAGTTGCCTCTAGATTAATCGCTTGTTCTTTCTTGCTTGTTTTCTCTGGATTAGGTGTTGTATTACTCATGATTATAATTTTAATGTTCACTTAAAGATAATTTGAAACTAGTCTTTTACAGAAGCAATTAATAAACCTTAACCATCCATTGTTAAAAAATGTGAACAGTGGTGCTTGAAGATTAGAGCTGTAGGTGTGAGTGGTTTTGAGAGAGTTTGTTGATTCAAAAATGTGCTAATTTGGATATTAAGGAACACACATCAAAAACGACTAAGGTTATAAATCTCTTAAAGCCATTATTGGTACAGAGGTATTTTATTATATTTCAATAAATCTAAAATATACACAACGATGAAATCATCCTTTTTTGATATAATCCAATCTGAAACTCCTGTCTTAGTAGACTTTTATGCAACATGGTGCGGGCCTTGTAAAACACTAGGACCTATTCTAGAACAAGTAAAAGACGAGCTAGGTGATCAAGTAAAAATTGTAAAAATAGATGTAGATAAAAATCAGCCGCTTGCTGCTCAATATAATGTGCGAGGAGTACCTACCATGATTCTTTATAAAGCAGGAAAGCAGGTGTGGAGACAATCTGGAGTGCTAGAGAAAAATACTATCATTGATGTTGTAAAAACTGCATAGATGATCATATTAATTTCTCCTGAGGAAACGAGTGAAAACGAGATTGCCACACTGCATCAACTATTTGAAGCTGGGCTATCTCATTTTCATCTTAGAAAACCAAATGCGAGTCTTGATGATCACATAGCATACCTGAATATGGTTAATGCTACGTATCATAATCGTATAATGACGCATAACTTTCATAAAGAGCTGTGTAATCAGTTTAACATTATGGGTGTGCATCTAGAGGAAGCGATGTGGAGAGCCCAAGGTGATCGTCTAGAAGCCTATGTGAACTCATTTACCAGCAAAGATAATAGCGTATCTTCCTCGTACCACGAGCCAGAAGATCTTGCATCGCAAGCAGTACGTTTTGCGTATACATTATTAAGTCCTGTGTTTTCGGCAATTTCTAAGAGTGATATGCAAGGAAGAGGTTTTGATGTGCGTCACATCAATAAAGATATTGTAGGTATGGGAGGAATAAATGCAACTACTACTCCAGAAGCACTAAAACTTGGCTTCAAAGGTGTAGGAGCTCTAGGTGGTGTGTGGAATGCAGATAATCCTGTAGCAGCATTTATTGAGATGAAAAATGCTTTCGCGAAAGCGAATACCTAACCTTTACTATATTTGCACCATGGCAAAACGAGGAACTCCTAAAAACACGAAAAATAAAGCTAAGCATTCTAAGCTTATGGATCGTAAGAAAAAGAAAGAGCGCGAGAAGAGAGACGCTAGTGAAGCGCGATTACTCGAAGCAAAAGAAAAGATGAAAGCTCTTAAAGAGAAAGAAGAAGAATAACAACAGCGTCCAGATGGGCGCTTTTTTAGTTTTAGAGCGTAACATATTGACAATTAAGACGTCATTTTAATAGTTTAGACAACCATTTTAATTTTTCTAGCGTCTATATATTAAATAACCATCTTATGACGACACTTATAAAATTCATTCTCACATTACTTACAATAACCTGCGCTACTACAGCGGTAGCACAATCTTATAGTGTAACCGTAATTGATGAAAGGACTAAAGAGGCCATACCTTTTGCGACTGTAAAATTATCTAAAAACACAGGCACAATCACAAATGAAGAAGGCATCTTTACTCTTGGAGAGCATAAGCTATCTACACTTAGGGACTCTGTGTATATCTCATCTATGGGATATGAAGAGGTGGCTATTTTTCCTAAGAAAGTCATGGATACCATTATATCGCTGCGTGTGAAAACAAACGAACTAGATAATGTGTTTCTTACAAATAATCCGCTAGATGCAGAGGAGATTATAGAGCGCGTTAAAGAGAATATTGCTATCAATTATCCCAATGCACTCACTGAGAAAAAAATATTCTTCAGACAGTCTGAGTCAGATCGTATTGATAAAATGGATATCGAAGTAGAAAAAACGACTATTCCAGAATTTAACCAAGTCTTTATGGATAGTCTAGTGGGGTCTGTCGCAAAGAAGAGTGATTACTACAGTGAGTCTGTAGGAACACTTTCTGGAAATTATGACAATCAAAAGCTCGTTATAGATAAAGCCGCAAAGCTCTACGACAAAACTAAAGAAAATGTAGGGGTGGAGAGTTTTGGAAAAAGGCTTGAAGAAATTATTGAGAAAAATGTAAAAGCAGATTCTTACTTTAAAATAAAATCTGGAATCATAGGTACCACTATTGAAGTAGATGACTCTACAAAAATGGGCAGTTCAAATGGCGGACTTAAAATAGAGGTAGATACAGAGCAAGAAGAAAATGACAAGGAGAAAGCCATTACAGAAAGTATAAAATCTGACCTTTCTGATCTGTTTGAGGCTATGTTTTATAAGGAGGATACAAAGCTTGACTTCTTAACAAAATCCAATCGCTATCAGTTTACTAAAAGAGAATTTACGGCAATAGGTGATGATATTGTTTATGTAATAGACTTTGAACCTAAGGGAAGAAAAGATTTTAAGGGAACCCTTTATATAAATACTGATGACTTTGCAGTAATGCGACTAGAATATGAAAATGTGCGTAAGCTGTCAAGTTTTGGGATGTTTGGCATAAGCTACAAGAAGTACTTGTATAAGGGTAAAAGCATCTATGCAAAAGATGATAATGGTGGTTACTCATTGCGATTTATGGAGATAGAAAACGGAGAACGCGTTGGTATAGATAGGCCTTTAAAAATCATTGAAAAAAACAAAAATGTAGGAGGTCGCCGAAAGCAAAATGAAGTAGCGATGGAGATTGAAATAGCAAACACTAGCTATTCAAAAAAGGAGCTCGTTGTTTTTAGCACCACAAGTATTGATCAAAGTACGTATGATGCTGTAGAAGAAATTAAAGAGATGGAGGCAACATACTTGTCTAATTATGATCCTGATTTCTGGAAAGGGTATACCATTATGGAGCCTAATGCGGCAATACAAAGCTTTAAGTCTGAGAGTAAATAATAGACTAGCTTAAAGATTCTTGATATTAAATTATGATGCCAGTATCCCATTGTGGTTACTGGCATTTTATATGGTGAAGTCTTTGAGGGCTTTTAGTATCTTTACTTTATGGAATTAGTATTTATAGGGCTCGCCGTAGGAGCGATACTCTCTTATTTTGTATTTAACTTTATATCTGGAAAATCTAAAACGCCAGATGCTCAAGCACAATCTGTTGTGCTTATGGAGCGTATAAGAACGGTGTGTAAATTTATCACCGTAGAAGGCGACTTTGCAGAGATATATCACTACGAAAGTTTAAAAAATAAATGGATGAACCTGCTCTTAGGTTCAAAAAAGGCTATTGTCCTCATAGATGCAAAAGCACACATAGGTTTTGACCTTACTAAGATTAAAATGGAGGCAGATGATAAGAATAGAACCATAAAACTATTTGATTTCCCAGAGCCAGAACTACTATCTGTAGAGACAGATTTTAAGTATTATGATAAGAAAGAAGGGTGGGCAAACCCTTTTACAAGCACAGATCTTACAGAGATAAATAGAGAGGCAAAGCAACACATACGCGATAAAATCCCACAGAGCGGACTCTTTGAGGAAGCAAAAACACAGGCGCTAGAAACAGTACAGTTAATGCAAAAGCTTGTAGAAACTATAGGGTGGAAATTAGACTACTCATCGCTAGAAATACCTGCGAGTAAAGAGCCTAAGAAAATTGAATCTTAGTGATATATCTCATTACTGGAAATACAGGAGCTGGAAAAACTACGTATTCATTAAATCTTAAAAAAAGCGTTAATGGTGTCTTATTTTCCATTGATAACTGGAATAAAACATTATTTCTAGATGATAAACAAGAGACAGACGGAGTTGACTGGTTTTTAGAACGCATCGCACGTAGCGACCAGATGATTCAATCACTAGTATTACAGCTTGAAGAGGCTGATACTCCCGCAATTTTAGATTTGGGTTTTGCAAAGCGAGATAGAAGGGAACGTTTTTACGCTTTCGCGAAAGCGCACCAAATACCATTCGAGCTCCATTTTCTAGATATTGATAAGGAAGTGAGAAAAGAAAGAGTACAACAGCGCAATCAAGAGCAAGGAGCCACCTACGAATTTGACGTTTCGGAAGAAGATTTTGAATTTATGGAAACTTGGTTTGAGCCGCCTGTAGAAGATGAACTCATAGAAGCAACAATAATTACCAAGTGAATATAGAATCGTTTAGAACATATTGCCTTGATAAAAAAGGAGTGACGGAAGAATTTCCTTTTGATGCAGACACCTTAGTTTTTAAGGTGATGGGTAAAATGTTTGCACTTTGCTCTTTGAAACGAATTCCACTTTCGGCAAATTTAAAATGTGATCCAGATCAAGCTGTCATTTTGAGAGAGACTCACGATGGAGCTATCATTCCTGGATGGCATATGAATAAAACTCACTGGAATACCTGTGTTCTAGAAGAGTTGCCGTCGCAATTACTAGCAGAGCTTATTGATCATTCTTACAATCTGGTCGTATCAAAAATGACAAAAAAACAACAAGCCGAACTTGCGGCTCTATAATATGACAGCACCTACAGCCTTCTATGAAGGACAAATTAAAACATATCAGAAAGAATTATCTGAGATTAAAAGGAAACTTAATATTTCAAGTACCATAAGACTTGTAGTGTTCTTAGCTACAGGAGCAAGTGTGTACTTTACTTTAGGTAACACACAATTACTTATGGGTTGTATAATCGCAGGTATTATTTCTTTTTTATTACTTGTGAGTCGGCACAGCCAGTTGCAGCACAAGCGTGATCTTTCTAAAGCACTTCTAGAGCGCAATGAGACAGAATTAAAAGTACTAAGTAGGGATTTTTATGACCTGCCAGATGGGGGTGAATTTCATAATCCAGAGCATGTGTTTAGCCAAGATATAGACCTTTTTGGGCGTGGCTCCTTCTTTCAGTACTTCAATAGGACAGCCCTTGATAGTGGTTCTTCAAAGCTTGCTTCCATGCTTCTTTCAAATGATATTGATGGAATATCACAAAAGCAAGAAGCTGTAAAAGAGTTAGGCGAGCTGCCAGAATGGAGACAACTATTTAGTGCGATAGCATCATTAGTCACCACAGACATTTCTGCAGACAGTGTGCTCGTGTGGTTAAAAGAGTACACCTCTTTTGTGCCTAAACAAATGAAACTTATCTCACGTATATTTTCTGTAATCTCATTACTTACGCTTGGAGCTTATTTTATAGGATTTATTGCTGGATGGTGGGTGTTTGTAGTGTTTGGGATAGGTTTATTAATAAGCGGCAGGTTCTTTGGTAGAATCAATATGCTCTCTGCACATACAGGTAAGATTCAAACCACATTTACACAATATGCGAGCTTATTATCTAGAATAGAAGAGCAAGAATTTACAAGTGATTTGCTAGTAAATAAGCGTAAAATGGTCATTACATCAGAGCAATCAAGTTCGTCCATTTTGAGAGCTTTTTCAAAACATCTGGACGCACTTGATCAGCGTAACAATTTTATAATTGGACTCATATCTAATGGATTTTTTCTTAGAGATTTAAGTATTGTACACAACATCGAAGGGTGGATTGCAACACATCGCGATGCAGTAGAAGATTGGTTTGAAGTAATCGCTTTTTTTGATGCTTATAACAGTTTAGGAAATTATGCTTTTAATCATCAAGCTCATGTATTTCCAGAGATTACAGAAACTGGAACTACACTAGTTACCACTGGAGCAGCGCATCCTCTTCTAGATCCCAAAACGGCTGTGCGTAATGATATCACTATAAAAAACGATGAGTTCTTTATCATCACAGGCGCAAATATGGCTGGTAAAAGTACCTTCTTAAGAACGGTAGCTCTGCAAATTGTGATGGGCAATGTTGGCTTGCCCATATTTGCAACGAGCGCTTCATATACGCCTATAAAGTTAATTACTAGTATGCGCACCACAGATAGCCTTACAGATGATGAGAGTTACTTTTTTAGCGAACTCAAACGTCTTAAGTTTATTGTAGATCAGATAGAAACAGATCGTTACTTTATCATCTTAGATGAAATTTTAAAAGGAACCAATAGTACAGATAAGGCAGAGGGTTCTCGCAAGTTTATAGATAAACTTGTAGGTGCTGGAGCTACTGGTATTATTGCCACGCATGACCTAAGTTTATGTGAGGCGGCAAATGATCTTAAAGAGGTGAAGAACTACTACTTTGACGCACAAATAATAAACGACGAGCTCTTTTTTGATTACACTTTTAAAGAAGGTATCTGCCAGAATATGAATGCTAGTTTCTTATTGAAGAAAATGGGGATTGTGGTATAATAGTATTTAATAAGTTTGTATGGATAGTTTAACTCAGATAGTCCTTGGTGCCGCAGTAGGCGAGGCGGTACTTGGTAAAAAGATAGGTAATAGAGCAATGCTCTGGGGAGCCGTAGCGGGTACCATACCAGATCTTGATATAGTATGGAGATATCTTACAGATACTATCACGGCGACCGAGATGCACCGTGGCTTTAGCCATAGTATTGTATTTTCTATTCTCGCAGCACCCTTGCTTGGATGGCTTGTTCATCAGCTCAAGAAAAGATCAGATGTAGGATGGCAAGGATGGTCAAAGCTTTTTTTCTGGGGTCTTTTTACACATCCATTGCTAGATGCCTTTACTACATGGGGAACACAAATATTTTGGCCATTTAACTGGAGAGTAGCTTTTAATAGCATCTTTGTTATAGATCCATTGTATACCGTGCCTTTCTTAATATGTGTTCTTATTGCAGCTACTAGAAAATGTGGTACGCTTTCGCGAAAGCGTACTAACAACCTTGGCATTTACATAAGCACTGCATATTTATTATTAACGGTTGTAATAAAGTATATCGCACATCAAAAGGTGGTTCAAAATCTTGAGCAGCAGCAAATAGCATATACTCAAATTTCAACGCGTCCAGCCCCAATGAATACTGTGTTGTGGAATATAAACGTAGATGCAGGTGAAAATTATCTTATAGGTGATTACTCTCTGCTTGACTCCAAGCCTATTACTTTTAAGGCATATCCTAAAAAGCGCTCAGAAAGTGAAGCGCTTATCAATACGTCAGAAGTACAAAGGCTTATAACCATTTCTGAAGGATGGTATATTTTAGAAAGAAATCAAAATGAGTGGATTTATAATGACCTCCGCTTTGGACTTATCACTATAGATCCAGATAATCCTCAGTTTGTTTTTAGATACATGCTAGAGGAAAATAATGGTACCATCACCGCCACAGAAGATCGCCCAGACACGTCAAACATGGATGCCGTTTTGGGTAATCTATGGACAAGGATTAAAGGGAATTAATCGTCAAAACGTCCTGGAAATTGCTCTTTTAAAATTTTAAGAAGATTTTCTTGAGTAAGCGGTTTGTTATCAAAATGTTGCAATAGGTCATACTTTTCGGCCTTCTTTTTATCTACTGGAGATGTAGAGGTCGTAAGCATCGCAATCACTACTCCTGCTTTTTGCACATCTTCTAAGTCTTCATAATGCTCTAAAAATTCGAAACCATCCATGCCTGGCATATTGATGTCTAAGAAAATAAGATCAGGACGTGGGTAATCTTCATCTATAAGAGTTTTAAGATAAGTAAGTCCTTCCTCGCCAGAATATTTGATAGTCACTTTTGCAGTCACTTGTGCCTTTTTTATTACACGTGAGTGTACAAAATTATCAGACTCAGAATCATCTATAAGTAATATCTCTCTTAGTGGTTGCATACTATTATTTTTTTAAAGTAAATGTAAATGTGCTGCCCTCACCTACGGTAGATGCAACACTTATTTTTCCCTTGTGTAATTCTACAATTTTTTGACAGAAGGCAAGACCTATACCTGTTCCTTCATATTCTTTTGCACTGTGGAGGCGTGTAAACATATTAAATACCTTATCTAAGTGCTCTTTTTTAATACCTAATCCGTTATCAGAAATTTTAAACGTATAATATAGTCTCGAGTCGCTTACACTTATATGAATTTTTGGAGAGCGTTCTGGAGGAGTAAACTTGATGGCATTTGTTATTAAGTTTACAAAAAGCTGTCGTAATTCTACAGGATAACCAGATACCGTAGGGAGTGTGTCCTTAGTAATAACTGTTCCACTCTCTTCTATACGAGTGCCTAAGTCTGCATTAATATCGTTTAAAAGTTTATTGAGGTCTATTTTTGAACGCGTCCCAGAGCGGCCCAGTCTACTATAATTGAGTAAGCCGGTAATCAGACTTTTCATACGTGCCGTAGCCCCTTTTATAAAGTTAAAATATGTGCCAGCCTCACCGTCTAATTTCTCACCATAATCTTCTTCAAAAAGCGCGATAAAGTTATCTACCGTGCGCAGGGGTTCTTGCAAATCGTGAGAGGCTATATAGGCAAACTGGTTGAGCTGTTTGTTCTTGTCTTCCATCTGGTGAATGAGATCTTCATTCATTTCCATTTGAGCTTCTTTGAGAGCAATTTCTTGATCTCGAGAATGCACTAACTCTATTAGAGCGTCATTATTTTCTGCAAGTTTTATGAAGAGTGGTATAAGCCTTTTTCTTACAGCATATACGTTATATAGCATTAATAACAGGGCTATTGACAATGCAATGAGACTTAAGACGTAAATAGTGTCGTATGTAGACTTACGCTCAAGAAGGAGTGCGTTTTCCTCAATAAGCATAATATCACGCATATTATTAATAGCATCTATAAGTCTTAATGTTTCTGTTCTTCCGGTGCGTTTTCTATTTTCTTCTGGAGTACGGAGGACATAATTCTCCATATTGTTATCCATACCCAATACGCGCTCATTTACCAGTGCTTCAAACTTTCTTAAGTTTTCTTGCTGAGAAGGGTTATCTAGCGTCTTTTTTTTGAGTTGATCAATCTCACCTCTCAATTTCGCTATTTGAACTTTGTAATCAATACGGTATTCCGGGTCTTTACTAATTAAATACCCTCGTAGCATACTCTCAGCTTTCAATAATGTCTCAGATACATTGTGTATTTGAGTGGTTGTTTCATTTGCGTGAACAATCCATTTTTGAGAATACTGTGACGCGAGATATAAGAGCGTAACTAAAACAATTACAGCAAGCGTCGAAAAAAAACTTAAGTAAAGAGACCTGACTATATTTTTAGATTCAGTAGTATCCATAGATTATTTTATGGATAAAAATTTGAGAACTTTGTCTTTAAGTGATTCTATTGCTTCCTTGTGCTCGTAAGCTTCAAAGTCATGATGACGCAAGTAATCTGTAAGCTCGCGCTCTCTAGCATCTTTTTCACGTTGTCTTTCTAAACGTGTGATAAGCTCTTGCTTTTCTGAAATAAATTTCTCAAAAAGCGGTTGTAGTTTTTGTTGTAAATTTTGAAGATTTTCTTTCAAGAAAAATCCAGAAGCACCTTGTAAGATAAGCTCTGCTGCTTTCTCTTCGTTATTAAGGTTTCCTGTAATAATAATCACAGGGATCTCACTATTAAATTCCTTGACTTGTTTAATCACATCAAACCCAGTAAATCCCTCAAGATTAAAGTCACTTACCACGATGTCTGGTAAAAACTGTTTGAGAGCTACAGCGAGTGAAAGCTCTTTGTCTGAGATGCTGATTTCAACATTGTTACAAAAGCGTTTAATCTGTTTTTGTACGAGAAAAGCATCAGATACTAGGTCTTCTACAATAAGTATGCGTAGTGGAGTATCAATCATTTTGGTTAGTCTAGGTTGTTTATGTAAAGATATGAGATATTATATCGTAGGTTTCTTAACATTTTTATAAATATCTAAGAAAGGAAAAATAGAAATAATTACAATCTATTCTTGTTTCTATAGGCGCTAGGAGTGATTTTCATCAATTTTTTAAAGCTTTTATTAAAATGCGACAAGGTCTTATAACCGCAGCGATCTGCAACATCTGCTATAGAAATTTCTTGTTGAGCCTCTAGTAAGGAGCAAGCATGTGCAATGCGAACTTCAGTAAGAAAGCTAAAATATGACTTATTGGTACGCTGTTTAAAATACTTGCAAAAGCTATGAGGCGTCATAGATGTTAAGGATGCGAGATCATTTAAATGCACCTCTCGTCTGTAATTTGCTAGTGTAAAGTCAAAGATTGCGCTCATGCGTTTTCCATCTTTTTCAGAAATATGACGTTCATAAATAAACGTTGAGAGTGAGATGCTTTTCTTAATTTTCAAGACAGTAATTAGGTCTATAAAATGCCCTAATCTATGCATTCCTTGAGCCGTGTTTATATGCTGGAATAAAGAGGCAATTTCAGGAGTGATAGATGTTTTAAATCCCGCTTTCGCAAAAGCGTTAAAATCCGCAATACCTTTTCCTTCTTCTAGTTGTAAAAATATATCGCCAAAAGATACTGTACTAAAAAATACAGAATACATCAAGCAATCTGCAGTGTCACTATTAAATACGTGGGGCTGAAAGCTGCCTAAAACAATCACCTCTCCAGCCGAAAATGAATGAACAGTATCTCCTGCCACTAGAGTTCCCGTTCCTTTCTTAATGTAGCTTATTTGGATTTCCTCATGATGATGGAGTGCATTGTATAAAACACCTTGATCTACTTGAAATAGAATAGCAGAATTGCTGGGCTTCGGAATTTTAAAAGGAAGTACACGCATATTTAAAGGTACTTTTTTGTTTTAAATAATTAGCAAGTCAAATTAATTTGGATAATATACTATTAGTGATGGATAAAACAGTATTTAATCTTAGGCTTATAGCGCCATTATCTTTGACCAAAATAATATCATTATGAGTATAGAATGGAGAGGTGTCATGCCTGCGGTCACGACAAAATTCACAAAAAAAGACGAGCTGGATCTTGACATGTTTGCTGTAAACATCAAAGCCCAACTTGACGCGGGAGTGCACGGTATTGTACTAGGTGGCACACTAGGGGAGGCAAGTACTCTAGAAGATCATGAAAAGCGCACACTTACTACGGAGACGGTAAAACTTGTAAATGGTAGCGTACCGGTTATGATAAATATTGCGGAGCAATCTACAAAAGGAGCCATCGCTGCCGCACAGAAAGCTGAGGAAGATGGAGCAAGTGGCCTTATGATGCTTCCTCCTATGCGATATAATGCAGGAGATGCTGAAGTGGTTACTTATTTTCAAGATGTTGCAAGTAGTACTAGCTTACCTATCATGATTTATAATAATCCTGTAGATTATAAAATAGAGGTCACTCTTAACATGTTTGAGACCTTGCTAAAACATGATAATATTCAAGCTGTAAAAGAAAGTACTCGCGATATTTCCAATGTAACACGCATTAAAAATAACTTTGGAGATAGGCTTAAAATAATGACTGGCGTTGATACACTAGCGCTAGAGTCATTATTGATGGGAGCAGATGGCTGGGTCGCAGGTTTAGTATGTGCTTTTCCAGCAGAGACTGTAGCAATATACGAGCTGCAAAAGGCTGGTAGAATTAAAGAAGCAATTGAGATTTATCGCTGGTTCTTACCACTACTAGAATTAGATATAAACCCTAAACTGGTACAAAACATAAAACTTGCAGAGGTCCACACTGGAATAGGGACAGAAGATGTGCGTAAACCTAGGCTGCCACTTTCTGGAGATGAGAGAGAACATGTCTTGCAAGTAATAAAAAGTGGAATGGCTAGTAGACCTAGTTTGCCTGCCTATAAAAACTTATAATGTTACAGATAAGATCATTGTTTAAGTATTGCTCTGCATCAGCAAAAAATTAAAGTATTATGATTACAGGAAAGAATCAAATAGGTTTTACACAGAGTGCTAAGGGCGCCGTTACCTATAAAACTATAAATCCTCAATTAAATAAGGAAAATCCAACCGCATTTTACGAGGCTACTCAACAAGAAATAGACACAGCTTGCGCGCTTGCTCACAACGCTTTTCATCCCTACAGTCAAATAAAAGGAAGTAAACGCGCAAGCTTTTTAAATACTATTGCAGACGAGATAGAGGCTCTTGGCTCAGATCTTACAGATATGTATACGCAAGAAAGCGGTCTGCCAGAAGGTAGGGCACAAGGAGAGCTAGGCAGAACCTTAGGGCAGCTTAGAATGTTTGCAGAGTTAGTGTCACAAGACAAGTGGCGTAATCCTATAGGAGTTGGTAACACCAGCGGACTTAAAAAAGCATTGATTCCTATAGGGCCTGTGGTAGTTTTTGGGGCTAGTAATTTTCCGCTGGCTTTTTCTACGGCTGGTGGTGATACTGCAAGTGCGCTTGCAGCTGGATGTCCTGTTATTGTAAAATCTCACCCTATGCATTCTGGTACAGGAGAGATGGTGGCAACTACTATTATAAAAGCTGCACAAAAAACAGGAATGCCAGAGGGTGTTTTTTCTAATCTTAATAGTGCGGGTATTGAAGTAGGAGAGCAACTCGTAAAACACACGGCAATTAAAGCAGTTGGATTTACGGGTAGTCATACTGGTGGTCGTGCACTGTACAATCTCGCGGCACAAAGAGATACTCTTATTCCAGTTTTTGCAGAGATGGGAAGTATTAATCCAGTGATTATAACGCAGGAGGCTTTAAAAAGTAGAGGCTCTCAAATAGCCGAAACATATGCAGGTTCTATTACGCAAGGTGTAGGCCAGTTTTGTACAAATCCAGGACTAATTATTACCGTTGCTAGTGATGAAGCTCAAGCTTTTGTAAATGATCTAGCAAATAATCTGAGCAAGGTAGAGGAAGGATGCATGTTGCATCCACGTATACAATCTGGATTTACTAGCGGAGAGAAAGAAATGGAAAAAGTACCTGAAGTCACTTTTGTGATGAGTACTAAGAGCAGTAAAGAAAACCATGCAGCTCCCACACTAGCAGTTGTAAAAGGTGTAGATTTTATCAATAATTCTCAGCTGCACAAAGAAGTTTTTGGTCCTTTTTCTATGGTTGTGCTTGCAAAAGATGAAGCCGAGTTATTAAAGATTATAGAAAATCTAGAAGGGCAGCTTACGGCTACTCTTATTGCTCAAGATGAAGAGGTTGCAACATTACAAGATATTACACTAGCTTTACAAGACAAGGTAGGTCGCATCATTTACAACGGAGTTCCCACAGGAGTTGCGGTAGAAGATGGCATGACACACGGAGGACCATATCCAGCAAGTACAGATAGTCGCTTTACGGCGGTAGGGAATCATAGTATTTTGCGTTGGGTGAGACCTTTTAGTTTTCAAGACTTTCCTTCCACGCTGTTGCCAGATTATCTAAAATAATACTTTATGAAGCATATAATTATACTGCTTGTTTTCTGTATTTCAATAAATGTTTGCGCTCAGAATTCTTCGGAGCAGCTTGCAAAAATTATAGAAGATAGTCAGGAGTTCAAGTGGCAAGATGATTTAGCAGAAGAGCATCCTATGGGTGTATTTTCAAAAGAACGGTTTGAAAAGGAGTCCGCTTTCGCGAAAGCACAACTTAAAAAACTACAAGCTATATCATCAGAAACATTGTCTGAGACGGAGCGTATATCTCTAGAACTTTTGAAGTTTAAACTTCAGGAAACGGTAGATTACTACGAATATGAAAGCTATTTAAATCCGCTGTTGTCAGATTCGGGTTTTCATAGTAGTTGGAATTATATGGTGCGTCCCATAAGTACGTATAAGCAAGCGGTTTCATACCTCAATAAGCTGAAAGCGTTACCAGAAGTTGTAGATCAATATTTGCCATTGTTGAGAGAAGGAGTTGCAAAAGGTGTCTCACAGCCGCGCGTAATTTTTAATGGATATGAGAGTACGTATGATTCACAAATTGTAGCCAATTATAAAGATAGCTTCTATTATGAACCATTCTCAAACTTACCAAGTTCAATCTCAGGCTCGCAAAGAGATTCGCTATTGGTAGCTGCTAGAAGGGTAATAGAACAACAAGTTGTTCCATCTTTTGAAAGGGTTAAAACATTCTTTGAAAGAGAATATCTCCCTAAAACGCGCACTACACTTGGAGTTTCAGAAACACCCAATGGAAAAGCATATTATCAAAACAGAATAAATTATTACACCACCCTAGATATCACTGCAGATGAGGTGCATAACAAAGGACTCGCTGAAGTTGAACGCATTAAAGCCGAAATGCAGAAAATTATTATGGAAGTAAACCTCGAAGGATCCTTTGCAGATTTTTTACAGTTTCTGCGTACAGATAAACAATTTTATGCTACCTCTCCAGAGGAACTGCTTATGATTGCTCGCGACATGGCAAAAAGAGCAGATGCTCAGTTACCTCGATTTTTTAAAACCTTACCTCGCAAACCATACGGAGTGGCGCCAGTACCGGATGCAATTGCTCCAAAGTATACAACAGGACGATATGTAGGTAGTGCAAAAGGAAGCACAAATCCTGGATACTACTGGGTAAACACCTATGATTTACCTAGTCGTCCGGTGTATGTGCTGCCATCACTTACAGTTCATGAAGCCGTTCCTGGGCATCACTTACAAGGATCGCTTAATCAAGAGCTGGGGGATAGCATTCCAACATTTAGAAAAAATATGTATGTAAATGCATATGGTGAGGGATGGGGATTGTATTGTGAATATTTAGCTGCCGAAATGGGAATATATACAACACCGTATGAACGTTTTGGACAACTCACTTATGAGATGTGGCGTGCTTGCAGACTTGTGGTAGATACTGGATTACACGCAAAAGGATGGACAAGGGAGCAAGTGGTAAATTATATGTCTGAGAACACAGCGCTTTCCATACATGAAATTAATACGGAGACAGATAGGTATATCTCATGGCCAGGACAAGCGCTTGCTTATAAAATGGGCGAACTCAAAATAAGAGAATTAAGAACACTAGCAGAGAAAGAGCTAGGTGCTAAGTTTGACATTAGAGAATTTCATGAGATTATCTTAGAGCAAGGAACGGTAACACTCGCTATACTTGAAAGACGAGTGAAACACTGGATTGAGAAAAATAGTTAGCAACTATTTAATATGAAACACACTTTTACTTGCATAGATGCACACACCTGCGGAAATCCTGTAAGACTTGTTGCTCATGGCGGGCCAGATCTTAAAGGAGCAACGATGAGCGAGAAGCGACAGCACTTTCTCAGAGAGTATGACTGGATACGCAAAGGATTGATGTTTGAACCACGCGGTCATGACATGATGAGCGGGAGTATCTTATTCCCTCCGCATGATCCCGAAAATGATTTCTCTATTCTTTTTATAGAGACTTCAGGATGTCTGCCTATGTGTGGTCACGGAACTATCGGGACGATAACAATTGCAATAGAAGAAGGGATCATCACACCTAAAGTACCTGGCATTATTAAAATGGAAGCCCCAGCAGGATTAGTTGAAATTGAATACCAACAAACGGGTAATAAAGTAGACTGGGTGCGTCTCACAAACGTAGCCTCTTTTCTGGCTGCCGAAAATTTAACCGTTGATTGCCCAGGTCTAGGCGAGATTTCGTTTGACGTTGCTTATGGTGGCAATTATTACGCAATTGTAGATCCGCAAGAGAATTTTCTTGGCGTACACGATTTTACGGCTGGTCAGATTATACAAATGAGCCAAGTAGTGCGTGAGCGTATTAATGAGCAATATCCTAATCAGTTTATCCATCCAGAAAATGAGACCATAAGGGATGTCACTCATATGTTATGGACGGGTAACCCTATAGATGTAACATCAGATGGGCGCAATGCTGTTTTTTATGGAGATAAAGCAATTGATCGCAGCCCTTGTGGTACGGGAACTTCGGCTCGTCTCGCACAATTATATGCAAAAGGGAAATTAAAAGTAGGAGAACCTTTTGTACACGAAAGTTTTATAGGTTCAAAATTTATAGGTCGTGTAACAAAAGAAACATGGATAGGTGATCAAAAAGCCATTGTACCTAGCATACAAGGATGGGCAAGAATATATGGACATAATACCATTACCATAGACGAGGAAGATCCCTATGCTTTAGGGTTTTCTGTAATATAGCATTGGATAAAAGAAGTATTTATGGCAAAAAATGTTATCATCATAGGTGGAGGGATTATAGGGTTAAGTTGTGCCTATTTTCTACAGAAGTCTGGGCATCATGTTACGGTAATAGACCAATCTAAAATGGATGGCGGCGCGAGTTATGTAAATGCTGGATATATGTCGCCTAGTCACCTTGTGCCGCTAGCAGCTCCCGGTGTCATGAGGCAAGGAATAAAGTGGATGTTTAATAAAAAGAGTCCGCTGTATATTAAGCCGCGTCTTGAAGCAGATTTTTTAAAATGGTCGCTAGCTTTTAACAGGTCGTGTACTCAGAAACATGTAAATAGCGCTGTGCCCGTAATGAAAGAAATTGCGGTACAGGGTCGTGATTTATATCATCAGATCAAACAAGAAGAAGGATTTTCTTTTCACTTAGAAAAAAAAGGTTTGCTTATGCTCTGCCAAACAGAAGCAACACTTCATCACGAGGACGAACTTGTGCAAATTGCAATAAAAGAAGGGCTAAGTGCAAAAACTATTTCTGCGCTAGATGTTAAGAAGATGATGCCAGATGCCACCCTTGATGTAGTGGGCGCCTCGTATTTTGAGTGTGATTATCACAGTACTCCTGGCGAATTTATGAAAGAAATGAAAGCGCATCTTTTATCTAAAGGCGTTGTCATTCGACAAGAGGAGAAGGTGATTGATTTAGAAGTCAATAATGGTAAAATTATCAGTGTAAAGACAGATAAAGAAGTTCTTAAAGCAGATGAGGTTGTGATGGCAGCAGGAAGTTGGACAAGTACGCTTTCGCGAAAGCTAAACATTAACCTACTACTTCAGGCTGGAAAAGGATATCGTGTCCAAACCACCAAAGAAACAGGAATTACCTATCCATCTATACTTGCAGAAGCAAAAGTGGCAATAACTCCAATGAATGGATTTACACGTTTTGCAGGAACGATGGAAATTGCTGGAATCAATCACACAATTAATAAGGCTCGAGTAGACGCTATTGCAGATGGTGTCAATAAGTATTTTCCAGAAATACATATTACAGCAGAAGAAAAAGCTGTTGCTGCCTGTGGCTTGCGACCAGTATCTGCAGATGGAATGCCATATATAGGTAAAAGCTCAAAATGTAAAAACCTCACTATCGCTACGGGTCATGCGATGATGGGATGGACGTTAGGACCTAGCACAGGGAAGTTAGTTCAAGAAATTGTAGATGAGGTAACACCTTGTATGGATATGGCTATGTTTCATCCAGATAGAACTTTCTAATTTCCATTTTTACAACACGGTAAAAATCCCCTATATTTACGCTCATGAACGCACAAGGCTGGATAAACTTACCTATACTTCTTAATTTCCTCATAAAGAGGAACCCAGAATAGATTGCTTTACTTGATTTTGAGTAACTTTAAGACAATCTAAAAACACAACAATGCCTTTTTATCATAAGTTGGGAGATATCCCTCATAAGCGTCACACTCAGTTTCGTAAACCAGATGGTTCATTATATTCCGAACAATTGTTTGGTACCATAGGTTTTGACGGGATGAGTACAAATAGCTATCACGTACACAGACCTACGCAAGTAAAGGAAATACGCAAGCAATACTCGGTAAAACCAGAAATTGCAAAGGAGAATAACATGCAATCGTATCGTTTTCGTGGTTTTCAAATAAAGCCAGAAAAAGATTATTTAGAAAGCAGGAAAGCCGTGCTTACTAATAGCGACTGTACTATCATACTTGCTGCTCCCCAAGAACGTACACAAGATTATTTTTATAAAAATACAGATGCAGATGAGCTTATTTTTGTTCATAAAGGCACTGGAAAATTGCGTACACACTTAGGAAATCTTGATTTTAAATATGGAGATTACTTACTCATTCCTAGAGGAGTTATCTACAAGGTAGATTTTGATACGGATGATAATAGACTCTTTATAGTAGAGTCGCGCAGACCTATTTATACTCCTAAGCGTTACCGTAATTATTTTGGACAGCTGCTAGAGCACTCTCCATTTTGTGAGCGCGACTTAAGACAGCCTTACGAGTTAGAAACTAACGATGAGAAAGGGGAGTTTTTAATCAAGGTGAAAAAGCAAGACGATATTTTTGAGATGGTATATGCTTCTCATCCATTTGATGTGGTAGGATATGACGGGTATAACTATCCATATGCTTTTTCAATTCACGATTTTGAGCCTATTACTGGTCGCATCCACCAGCCGCCTCCAGTGCATCAAACATTTGAAACAGATGCCTTTGTAATCTGTAGTTTTGTGCCTAGAAAGTATGATTATCACCCGCTCAGTATTCCAGCGCCATACAATCATAGTAATATAGATAGTGATGAGGTGTTGTACTATGTAGACGGTGATTTTATGAGCCGCACAGATGTAGAGGCGGGACATATTTCTTTACACCCAGCAGGGATTCCTCACGGTCCGCACCCAGGAACTGCAGAGAAGAGTATAGGAAAAGAGGGAACGGAAGAGCTTGCAGTGATGGTAGATACTTTTAAACCACTTATGGTTTGTAAAGATGCTATGACAATTGCAGACGAGAGTTATTATCAAAGCTGGCTAGACCACTAAACATCAATATGCAAAATAAATTACCTGCAGATCCGTCTGCCTTAATATTAGGAATCGTTGGCCTCGTGATAGGTATTGCCGGTTGCTGCTGTTATGGATTTACAGCAATCATTCCATTAGGCTTAAGTATCGCAGGACTTGTGATGGCAAATAAGAGCATGAAACTCTATCGCTTAAATCCAGAAGAGTTTTCTGAATCAAGCAGGAGTAACGTTTCCATAGCACGAGTTCTCAATATCATTTCCATCATCTTAAATGCATTATTCTTACTTATCGTGATAGGAGCACTTGCATTTTTAGGAGTTGCGGGCATGACAGGAGCATTTGATGATTTTACAAATGACGCATACAATACAGATAACAACTGGGAGTACGAAGATGACTTTAATGATGATGTTTTTATGGAAGAAGAAGTAGATTCTATAAGTACAGATTCAATTTTCTTAAACGAGGTATTTCCAGAAAGAGATAGTATTGATTAATTACGCTTTCGCGAAAGCGTAACAAAAACAAATAATAATCTGCTACGGCAGAAGACTTATAAATTAGTATTAATAGTGAAGTAATAGCTTAATCTAACTTCACCGAAAAGTAACAACTATGAGCAAAGACTTAAAATCTGTAGACTACGGATTAGAAAAAATATTTGAAGGAGCGCAAGATTTTCTTCCGCTTTTAGGGACAGACTACGTAGAGTTTTATGTGGGTAATGCAAAACAAGCAGCTCACTTTTATAAAACGGCATTTGGTTTTCAATCATATGCTTACAAAGGTCTTGAGACGGGATCCCGTGATGAGGTGAGTTATGTGCTTAAGCAAGATAAAATACGCATCGTACTAACGACGCCACTTAACAGTAAGTCGCCAATAAACGATCACATTGTAAAGCATGGTGATGGTGTAAAGGTGGTTGCTTTATGGGTAGAAGATGCAAGAAGTGCTTATGAAGAAACTACAAAACGTGGAGCAAAGTCATATTGCGAGCCATTTGTAGAAACAGATGAGCATGGAGAAACGGTACGCGCAGGAATCTATACGTATGGAGAAACGGTACACATGTTTGTAGAACGTAAAAACTATAATGGTGTATTCTTACCAGGTTTTAGAAAATGGGAGTCTGATTACAATCCAGAGCCTACAGGGTTAAAATATGTAGATCACATGGTAGGTAACGTTGGCTGGAACCAGATGAATACATGGGTGAAGTTTTATGAAGAAGTGATGGGGTTTGTAAACTTCTTGTCTTTTGATGATAAACAAATTCACACAGAATACTCGGCACTTATGAGTAAAGTGATGAGTAATGGGAACGGCCGTATTAAATTCCCGATAAACGAACCTGCAGAGGCAGCAAAGAAATCTCAGATAGAAGAATATCTCGATTTTTATGAAGGAGCTGGTGTACAGCACCTCGCACTTGCAACAGATGATATTGTCAAAACCGTAGCGCAGCTTAAGGCTCGTGGTATCGAGTTTCTACCACCACCACCACAAACGTATTATGATGATATCCCACAAAGACTGGGTGAGCACATGAAGGTGATGAAGGAGGATATAGAACGTTTACAAGAGCTTTCTATCCTTGTAGATGCAGATGAGGATGGATATTTACTTCAGATATTTACAAAACCATTAGAAGACAGACCAACCCTATTTTTTGAAATCATACAACGTATGGGAGCAAAAGGATTTGGAGCAGGAAACTTTAAGGCACTCTTTGAGTCTATAGAAAGAGAGCAAGCACAGAGAGGAACTTTATAACTTCTTAAGTACGCTTTCGCGAAAGCGTAACGCTGTTATTTACACAATTACAATTATTTAACTAAAACTTCGTCTTAGAAATAGGACGGAGTTTTTTGTTATTCTATTTTTGGAATAACAATTGTATTATATGCTTTGTACAACCAAATAACGACCTAAGATGAAGTCACATAACAAATACATACCTGCCTTATTAATAATGATAGTATTTCTTGTGAGTACTGCCTTTATGCAGGCGCCAGTAAGTAATAGTGTTATGAAACACAAGGATACATATCAAGCGGGAGAATGGCTTAAATTTAGAGTGCACTATGGGCTACTCACAGGAGGTTATGCTACTATAGACATTAAAGATGCTACTTATAAAGGAAAGCCAGTGCATCACATTAAAGGTTTTGGTGAGACTACAGGTATTGTGGGTTTAGCTTTTGGTGTAGAGGACTATTATGAGAGTTGGGTAGATAAAAAGACAGATTTGCCATATAAGTTTTTACGTAAAATAGATGAGGGTGGTCACACCAAAAATAAAGTTATAGAGTTTGATCAAGTGGCACATAAAGCACATATAAACGATTTAAAGCGAAATAAGAAAACCACTATTGATACAGAACCAGGCATTCAAGATATGGTCTCTGCAATGTATTATTTGCGTAACAATCTTACTACAGAGGAACTAAAGGCCGGTGATGAAGTCAATCTCACCATGTTTTTTGATGGAGAAAATTATCCATTTAAAATGCGTTTTTTGGAAAGAGAGACGATTCGTACGAAGTTTGGAAAGGTAAAGACATTAGTATTTAGACCACTCGTACAGTCTGGTCGGGTTTTTCAAGAAAAAGAAAGTCTTACGATATGGGTGAGTGACGACGATAATAAAATACCACTACGTATTAAGGCAGAATTATCTGTAGGTTCACTTAAAGCAGATCTAGATGCTTATAAAGGACTTAAGCATCCTTTTGAGATCGTGTTTGATTAAGGATTTTGTAAATTGCCACTTAATAAATTAGGCAACACAGCGTTGATGTTTATCATATATGAAGTATTTGATAAGCTCAATATTTACGGTCCAATAACTACTCATGAAAAAGCCCATTCAGCCAGACATAGAAAAAATTATCAATCAGCTTGATGATAAGTACGAGAAGATAGATCAAGATCTTGATGATCATCTTGAAGGATTACTGCAAAGTAAGCCTATCACTTATTGGGACTATATCCATACGGATGCATTATTAAGCCTGCAGTTGCCACGAACGAGCATGCCAGATGAAAATGTTTTTATCATGTATCATCAGGTTAATGAGTTACTTTTTAAAATGGTGCTATGGGAGATTGAGCAAGTAGCTCATCATCCTAACCTTACGGTAGATTTTTTTAGCTCTCGCTTAGGACGTATAAGTCGTTACTTTGATATGCTCACAAGTTCTTTCTCGATTATGCAAGAAGGAATGGATGTCGAGCAATACATGAAATTTAGAAAAACCCTTACTCCTGCCAGTGGTTTTCAAAGTGCACAGTATAGAAAAATCGAATTTGCAAGTACAGATTTAATAAATCTTATAGATAATCGCTTTCGCGAAAGCATAGACCGCAATACTCCGTACGAACATGCGTTAGAACATCTATATTGGCAAGCCGCCGGCAAGGATTATCATACTGGTAAAAAATCTTATTTGCTCACAGCCTTTGAAGAGAAGTATAAAAACGACTTTGTAGCGTTTACAAAAGAATATAATACTATAAATTTGTATGCCCGCTTTAAAAGTTTACCTCAAGAAGTCCGTGAGAATCAAAAGTTACGTGATGCTATGCGTCACTACGATTACACAGTAAATGTTACTTGGGTAATGTCTCATTATCATGCTGCAAATCACTACTTAAATAATGGTGAGAAAGTGGTAGAGGCAACAGGCGGAAGCGAATGGACAAAATATATGCACCCTAAATACCAGCGACGTATTTTCTTTCCAGAAGTCTGGACTGCAGAAGAGCTTGCAAACTGGGGGCATGATGTATAATGAATGACAACTTATTTTTTGTGAAATATTACCACCACTATCTTTTAGTTTTTTTTAGTTTTTTAGTTTTTGCTTGCGGTGACGCTACCTCAGATACGGTAGAAGATGAAGAAATTTATATCGCGCCACCAGAAGTAGTTAAGGAGTACGGCTACGTGCTTGATGATTATATTGTAGAGCGAGATACCGTGCAATCTGGAGATAGTTTTGGGAAGATTCTTTTTGATGCAAATGTAGATTATGCTACAATTGAAGAAATTTCTGATTCTGTAAAATCAGTTTTTGATACGCGCCGTATTAGAAAAGGAAAGCCATACGTCTTACTTAAATCAAAAGATTCTCTTGAGGCCGCTCAGGTATTTATTTATGAGCAAAATAGAGAGGATTATGTTGTTGTCGATTTTCAAGAAAATGTAAAAGCAGCTGCAAAAAAGCATCCTACAACAACTTATGAGCGTGAGATTTCTGGAGTAATAAACAGCAATCTATCATCCACTTTTGATGATCTTGGAGTAAGTGTGAATGTCGCTTATAAAATGGCAGATATTTATGCGTGGACTATTGATTTCTTTAAGCTTCAAAAAGGAGATCGCTTTAAAGCAATATATGAAGAGCGCTTTGTAAATGATACTATTCCAGCAGGAGTAGGTAAAATTAAGGCTGTTCTTTTTGAACATGCGGGACGTGAGATTTACGCATTTAGATTTGCAAATGACTCGCTAGCTGGAGGTTTTGATTACTTTGACGAAAATGGAGACAACTTACGTCGTGCATTCTTAAAAGGGCCACTCAAATTCAATAGAATCTCATCTAGATATAACCTTAAGCGACGTATAAAATATTATGGCTATAAGTTACGCCCACATAAAGGTACTGACTTTGCTGGAGCTATAGGAACACCTATCCTTGCTACTGCAGATGGAGTGGTGACTAAATCTGAAAGACGTGGAGGTAACGGTAATTATGTAAAAATACGCCACAATGCTACTTATGATACGCAATACCTACACATGCAAAAAAGAGCTGTAAAAGTAGGTCAGTCTGTGCGTCAAGGAGATGTAATAGGAACTATAGGTATGACTGGAAATTCTGGTGGTCCTCACGTGTGTTATCGTTTTTGGAAAAATGGAAAACAAGTGGATCCTTTTAAAGAAGATCTTCCAGCATCAAAACCGCTAGATGACCACTTAAAACCTATTTACGATAGTATACGCAAGCCTCTCAGACGTCAACTAGATAATATCCCATTCATGTCTGAAGCAGAAATGGAATTTGCACAACAGCAAGCAGAAGAAAAACAACTATAATCTCAAGAACCTACCTAATGAAAAGTATAAACCCAACTACGACGGCAGCTTGGAAAGCATTAGAAACGCATTACAAGGAAACAAAAGATACGCTATTAGTAGATCTTTTTAAGGATAGTGCTCGTGCAGAAGAGTTCACAATCATTTGGGATTCTTTATATGTAGATTATAGTAAAAATAGAATCACAACAAAAACTCGAGATCTTCTTGTGCAACTTGCAGAGGAAGTTGGCTTGAAAGAGGCAATTGATAGTTATTTTGGAGGAGATGCAATAAACGCAACCGAGGATCGAGCAGTTATGCATACTGCATTACGTGATGAAAAGAGTGATGCCTTTGCTAAGGAAGATGTGGATGAGGTAAAGAAATCAACAGAACTATTTACAGAAAAAGTGATATCTGGTAAGCATAAAGGAGCTACTGGTAAAGAGATTACAGACGTTGTAAATATAGGAATAGGCGGTTCTGACCTGGGGCCAGTGATGGTTGTTGAGGCATTGCAGTTTTACAAAAACCATTTGACTACTCATTTTATATCAAATGTAGATGGTGATCATGTGATGGAGACTATTAAGGATCTTAATCCAGAAACAACGCTTTTTGTAATTGTATCAAAAACATTTACAACTCAAGAGACATTGAGTAACGCTACAACAGTAAGAAAGTGGTTTGTAGACCAACTAGGAGAAGAAGCAGTTGGCAGCCATTTTGTTGCAGTGTCAACAAATGAGGAAGCTATTGCTAGCTTCGGCATTTCTTCAGATAATGTATTTCCTATGTGGAACTGGGTGGGAGGACGCTTTTCTCTTTGGAGCTCAGTAGGCTTATCTATTGCGCTTGCTGTGGGGTACAAAAACTTTGAGGGTTTACTTCATGGTGCATTTAAAATGGATGAGCATTTTAAAAACACTTCATTTGATCAAAATATACCTGTGATAACTGCGCTTTTAAGTGTGTGGTATAATAATTTTTATGGTGCAGAGACAGAAGCTGTAATTCCTTACTCTCAGTACTTACATAGGCTTCCGGCATATTTGCAGCAAGCAATTATGGAAAGTAACGGGAAAAGTGTAGATCGCAACGGTGACCGCGTTACCTATGAAACTGGAAATATTATTTGGGGTGAACCTGGAACAAACTCACAACATGCATTTTTCCAATTGATACATCAGGGAACAAAATTAATCCCTGCAGATTTTATTGGTTTCAGAAAGTCACTTCACGGTAATCAAGATCACCATGATAAGCTTATGGCAAATTTCTTTGCACAAACAGAAGCACTCATGAATGGTAAGACGGCATCTCAAGTGGAGCAGGATTTTGAAGGTAGTACGCTTTCGCGAAAGCGTATAGAAGAACTTACCCCGTTTAAAGTTTTTGAAGGAAATAAACCTACTACCACTATTTTAGGGGAGAAGCTTACTCCAGAGAGCTTAGGGTCACTGGTAGCAATGTATGAGCATAAAATCTTTGTACAAGGTGTTGTCTGGAATATATACTCTTATGATCAGTGGGGAGTGGAGCTAGGGAAACAACTTGCAAAAAAAGTGCTTAATGAGTTTAGTACTGGAACAAGTGAAAATCATGATAATTCTACTGAGAATTTAATTAAATACTATAAGGAATGATAGTAAATAATTGATTATTAGTATTTTAGTAATAAACCCTTCAGGATAATGTTTGAAGGGTTTTTTTAGTTTTACAAAATGAAAGAACTTTCGTGTATAAGTTAACGTTAAGTTAATATTGGCACTCCACAAATTTAGAGTAATTTTGCAGCGCTAATTATTAACAAATATCATGAAGAAAATTACATTTTTATCATTGATCGCCATGTTTCTAGTGACGGTATCGTCATTAGCACAAGGGGTAACGACAAGTTCTATCTCTGGACGTGTGTTAGACAACACAGAAGGTCCATTGCCTGGAGCAAACATTGTTGCAACACACGTACCTACAGGTTCTGTGTATGGAGCAGTAACAGATTTTGATGGTTTTTACCGTCTAACGAACTTAAGACCAGGTGGTCCTTACAATGTTACGATTACTTACGTAGGATTTGAGGATTATGCACTTAATGGTTTTTCACTTACTCTTGGTGAGACTAAGAGAGTTAGTACTACAATGGCAGAGAATGCAAATTCTCTAGATGAAATTGTAATTACTGCACAACCTAACAGCATTTTTGATGCTAACAAAACTGGATCTGAAACTGCTATTAGTCAACGTCAAGTAGATGCGTTACCTAACATTTCTAGATCTATTTCAGATTTTGCACGTCTTACTCCTGAAGCACAGGTGAGAGGTGATAACCAATTATCTATTGGTGGTCAAAACAATCGTTACAATGCTCTTTATGTAGATGGAGCAGTAAATAACGATGCATTTGGTCTTTCTGGATCAGGAACAAATGGAGGTCAGACTGGTGTAAACCCAATCTCTATTGATGCAATTGAATCTTTTCAAGTAAATGTTGCTCCTTATGATGTAACTATTGGAGGTTTTGCTGGAGGTGCGATTAGTGCCGTAACAAAATCTGGTTCTAACGAATTTGAAGGTTCTGCTTATTACCTTTTCAGAAACGAATCGCTTGCAGGAAAAACTCCTGGTGATTTTGAAGATGATAACGATAGAGAAAAGCTTGCTGAGTTTTCAGCAAAGACTTTTGGTATACGTGCTGGAGGACCTATTATCAAGGATAAATTATTCTTCTTTGTAAACTATGAAGGTCAAAATGATGAAACTCCACAACCATTTGATGGTAACTACGCAGGAGATTCAGGGTTAGAAGGAGTTGCAACTTTTAAGCAATTCTTAATTGATGAATACGGATACAACCCAGGAACATTTGATAACAATACTAGAACATTAGAAAGTAATAAAATTCTTTTCAAGTTAGATTGGAACATCAATGAGAATCATAAGTTATCTCTACGTAACAACTTGGTAAAAGCTGATTTCTTTGGAATAGGTCGTTCTAGTGCAAGAACAATCAACTTCACTGGAGCTGCTCAAAACTTTGAATCTAATACAAATACTGCATCTTTAGAGCTTAACTCTACTTTTGGTAATAAGTATGCAAACAGATTCATACTTGGTTACACAAGAGTGCGAGATGATAGAGGTATTAATGGCGATCCTTTCCCAACTATTGAAATCAATGATGGTGATGCAAGAATTTTTGCTGGATCTGAGCCTTTCTCAACAGCAAACTTACTTGAGCAAGATATCTTCACACTAACAAACAACTTTCAGATATTTTCTGGACGTCATACAGTTACTTTAGGAACTCACAACGAGTACAGTAAAGTGAAGAACGTATTCTTTGGTCGTAACTTTGGAGAGTATACTTATAACTCATTAGAGGATTTCTTTAATGATGATGCAAACGAATTCCGTAGTAGTTACTCACTTTTAGGTGGAGTAGGTGATGATTCTGTTGGAGCTGCTGAGTTTGATTTATTCCAATTAGGATTTTATGCTCAAGACGAAGTACAAATGTCTGAGACTTTTAAAATGACTGCTGGTTTAAGAGTAGATTTACCTGTTTGGGATGATGGAAGAGGAAACTCTGACTTCAACACAAGAACTGTTGGTTTATTAGAAGCTGCAGGAAAAGATTTACAAGGAGCACGTGTAGGTCAAGGGCCTAAAACAACAGCACATATCTCTCCACGTTTAGGATTTAACTGGGATGTAAAAGGAGACAAGACTACGCAAATACGTGGGGGTCTAGGATTATTTACATCTAGAATACCATTAGTATGGCCAGGAGGAGCTTACAACAATACTGGTACAGTTGTAGCAAACACAAGAATTTTTGGAGACGGAGTTCCAGATTTCAATCCTGATGTAAACAACCAATTTCAACAAGAAGGTGAGTTCCAAGGAAACATTGATTTACTTGCTGAAGATCTTAAATTACCACAGGTATTTAAAAAGAGTTTAGCGGTTGATCAAAAATTAGGAAATGGATTTACAGTATCTGCCGAGGTTTCTCACAGTAGTGTGATTACTGGGCTTCAACTTGAAAACTTAAACCTAGAAGGACCACAGTTTATGACTACAGGAGCTGGAAGCCGTGCAAATTATGGTGGACAAGACGTAGACGGTACTTATGGAGGAATTTTCTTAATCTCTAACACGAATGATGGTGAGGCATTTAATACATCTGCTACATTATCTAAGAATTTTTACTCTACAATGGTAGATGTGAGAGCTAGTGCTACTTATTCTTATGGACGTTCAACTACAGTGTTTGAGGGAACATCTTCTCAGAATATTTCTAACTGGGCATTTAACGAAAGTGTAAATGGATCTAACCAACTTGGAACTTCAGTTTCTGACTTTAGCCAAGGACATAGAACACTTGCAAATGCAGTAGTAGATATTAAGTGGTCAGAAAATATCAAAACATCAATTGGTCTTTTCTATGAAGGGGCTGAAGGAACTCCATATAGCTACGTTGTAGGTGGTGGAAGCAGTAACCGATTAATCAATGATTCGGGTGAAAGTTTTACGGCATTACCTTTTGTTCCTGCAAACTTTGCAGATGCAAATCTTGTAGATCAAACAGATAGAGACGGTAACGTTACTGCTACTGCAGAGGAGCAATGGGCTGCGCTTGACGCATTCATAGAAGGTGACGATTACCTAAGTACTCGTAGAGGGAAATTTGCTGAACGTAACAGAAGTAGAGCAAGATGGAGTCATGTAGTGGATTTAAAGTTTACTCAAGATTTTGCGCTTCAATTCGGTGAGAAGAAACATGCTTTCCAATTATCTGCTGACGTATTTAACTTCACAAACTTAATTAACAAGGATTGGGGTAGAAGATACTTTACAAGTGGATTTGATACCGCTTCTCTTGTTAACTTTGCAGGATTTGCAGATGACGGAACAACTCCACAATACACATTTAATGATGGTGTAGAAAGAGGTCTTAATCAGATTGATGACGCAGGATTTAACTCTTCAAGATGGCAAATGCAAATAGGTCTTCGTTATATCTTTAACTAAGAGCTATTATCACATAATTGCATACGCAATAATAAAGCCGCAACTGGAAACAGTAGCGGCTTTTGTTTTTATGGATTATCTTTGAGCTTTAAACTTATTAAACCATTTATTTATGTACTCAGTTGTTCAATTTGTCCATTCGTACTGGGCGTACCTTGTAGTTATCGTTCTTGTGGTTGCCACATTTAATGCACTCACAAAATTCTTTGGAAAAAAAGAGTATGGCGGGAAGGATATGAGCTTAGCTTTATTTACTCTTATAACGATGCACATACAACTGCTTATAGGTGTTGTGCTATGGTTTGTTTCACCTAACGGATTGCAAGCTATAAAAGCAAATGGTATGGGAGGACTCTCTAGCCAAGCAAGACAACTTGCGGTAGAGCATCCATTTTTAATGATTATTGCAGTGGTGCTTGTAACAATTGGTTATTCTAAGCATAAAAAACAACGCCTATCTACACCTAAATTTAAGAAGATAGCTATCTTTTATACACTTGCACTTATCGCAGTGCTAGCAATTATACCATGGAATCAATGGTTTTAAAAGCCATGATTAAATATTTATAAAGGTTATTAGTACGCTTTCGCGAAAGGGTACTAGGAGGCACAAAGCCCAAAATCAAAATTGATTTTGGGCTTTCTCATGTAGGGTGTACTGTTAGTCGGCAAATTCTTTCTTGATTACATAAATATAAACTGGAAAGTGGTCGCTATAGCCGCCTGTATATCCACCATTTGCAAAGCTTCTGTAAGGATATCCTTTATAGCGACCCTTGGGGTTGCTCAAGTAGCTTTTGTTGTAAATACCGGCTTTATAATATCTGAAAGAGGTGTAGTCATCATCTAGTAGCGGCGCACTTATAATTATCTGGTCAAAGAGGTTCCACCCATCACGATACGCTAGCGTGCCTATCCCTTTTTTGAACATAGATTCCATAGGGTTATAGAGTTCCTTATCTCTTACTTTTTTAATCTTGCGCTGTGTTTGTAATACCTTTTTTACACTAGCATTTGTTGGGTCATCATTAAGGTCTCCCATGATAATAATCTTTGCATAAGGATCATTGTTTTGTAAGCTATCTGTAATTTTCTTAGTAAGTGAAGCTGCGTCCATACGCTTTTTCCTGCTTTTTGCTTCTCCACCAGATCTAGAAGGCCAGTGGTTTACAATGATGTGAATCATATCGCCATCGAGTAGGCCAGATACCAGAAGCTGATCTCTTGTATACTTACGTTTTGACGGATTATCAATCTCGTAAATGAGTAACTCATGTTTACTAGTAAATAATGGCTTAAATAGCCTCTTTTGATACAACAGTGCTACGTCTATACCTCTTCTATCTGGTGAGTCGTAATGCACGATACCGTAATCTCTCGGCAGTAATTGTGGGTCATTAGCTAGCGCTTCTACGGTTTTTCTGTTTTCAATTTCTGCGAGGCCTATAATTGCGGGGCTATTTTTTGTAACGTCTTTTCCTATATCGGCAATTACTCGGGCAATGTTGCTCACCTTGTCTTGATATATCTTTTCGGTCCAATGATCCTTACCTTCAGGAGTGCGATCATCATCATAAGTGATAGGGTCATTGATGGTGTCAAACAGATTTTCTACGTTATAAAATGCGATAGTGTAGGCTCTATAATTATTGGTTTGTTGCGCTTTCGCGAAAGCGTAAAGACAAAACAATATCACAAGTAATAATAATCTCTTGGTTTTTAATTTTATTGAAAGCATTTGTGTTTTATGTAAGATTTTTCGTAATATGCAATTCAAATGTAATGAATTTCAGTGCGTTACGAATTTATAATTTTTCCTAGGAAATATTTAAAACTGAAATGTTACGTCAATTAGAGGCTATGAATAACAATTTATTGCGGTATGTTTTCTTATTGTTTAGTGGCGTTTTATGGTCTCAAACACAACTCAAAGGAACGATAATAGACGCCATTACTTCACAGCCGATTCCCGATGTGAGTATAATAATTCAAGGAGAAAATAGCAATGTAAAAACTGATGCTCTTGGTGTATTTGTGTACAATAATATCGAGTTGTATGGAGATCAAATTCTCATTGTTGAAAAAAATGGTTTTGTTACAAAGAGACTGCCCGTCATTATAAAAGCTAAAGGAATTTTAAAACTTCCTATAATAACCCTTGACATTGATATTACTGAAGAGCAGCGGCAGATAGGGTTAATCTCGTTATCAGATAATGATTTTAATAGCGATGATACACAAGAGACTTTTAATACCTCAGGCTTATTAACTGCTGGACGAGACGCTTTTTTGAGCGCTGCAGCATTTGATTGGAGCGCTACCTTTTTCCGACCAAGAGGGTTGGATAATGCAAATGGTAAGCTACTTATAAACGGGATAGAAATGAATAAACAGTTTAACGGTAGGCCTCAATGGGGAAGTTGGGGCGGCCTTAATGACGCGCAACGCAACCGTGAGTTTACCCAAGGCTTAAAAGCGAATGAATATAGCTTTGGAGGACTGGCTGGAGTAACAAATATCATCATGCGAGCATCACAGGAGCGAAAAGGAGGTAGGATTTCATATGCCGCAGCTAGTGCTTCTTATCAAGGGCGGTTAATGGGAAGTTACAACTCTGGGTTATCTCAGAAAGGATGGGCTTACAGTCTGCTGTTGTCTCGTCGTTTTGGCAAAGAAGGTTTTCAAGATGGCACTTTATATGATGCAAACTCCATATACCTATCTGTAGAGAAGAAAATTAATGACAACCACAGTCTTAATTTTTCTTCTTTTTACACGCCTAATCGGCGTGGTCGAGCTTCTTCACTTACACAAGAACAAGTTGATCTTAAAGGACGCACTTATAATCCATATTGGGGTTTGCAAAATGGAGAGCAGCGAAATGGTAGAATGCGCAAGATTGAAGAGCCAGTATTTATGATTAATCATTACTGGGATATAAGTAATAAGACAAGTATTAATACAAACTTAGGGTATCAAGTAGGCACCATAAAAAGTGGTAGAATAGATAACGGAAGCCTTAGAAATCCAGCACCAAATTATTATCAGCTCTTGCCCAGTTTTGCACTTCAAGATCCAAGCCCTACTGCGGGAGATTTTCAAACAGCATATGTATTGCAACAAGACTTCATAAATGATGGTCAGCTAGACTGGGAATCCATATATCAGGCTAATGTAGGAGGAGGTAACTCAAAAATAATTCTTCAAGATGACGTTGTGGGAGATAAGCAAATGTCTGCAATTATGATTTTGAACTCTCAGCTTACGGATGCAATTACCATAAATGGAAATCTTTCTTATAGAGATTTGAAGAGTGAAAACTATGCACAGGTAAGTGATTTACTAGGAGGTGAGGGATTTCTTGACATAGATAATTTCTCCGTAAGCGAGAGTCAGGATGGTCAAGAAGGCGATCTCGCACAGAGTGATGTGCGCAACCCTAACAGAATTGTTCAAGTAGGAGATCGGTATAAGTATAACTATAATATTAATTCAAGTACAATAAGCGGATTTGCTCAAGCACAGTTTACTTTTAAGGATACAGATTTCTTTATTTCTGGTACGGCAAGTAATACAAGTTATCAGCGAGAGGGATTATTTGAGAACGGAAATTTTGTGGGTGTGAATTCCTTTGGACTAAGTGAGAAACTTTCATTTACAGATGGAGGATTGAAAGCAGGTGCGACTTATAAATTTACAGGTAGACATATAGTAACAGTAAACGGAGCTTACTATACCACTGCTCCTTCTATTAGAAATAGTTTTAGCAATGCTAGACAAAATAATGATGTAGTAAATAACCTAACATCAGAGCAAATACAAAGTGTTGATGTTAGCTATATTTATAGATCCCCTATTGTAAAAGCACGTGTTACTGGGTTTTATACAGGCTTTCAAAATGGAACTGATTTAGGATTCTTTTTTACTCAAAATTCAATAGCGCAAACGGAGGCATCTTTTGTACAAGAAGTACTTACCAATGTTGAGCGGCAAAACATAGGTATTGAGATAGGCATAGAGGCGCAGGTACTACCTACACTTAAGTTGAAGGCAGCTGCATCTGTAGGTCAATTTACCTATACAAATAACCCAGATATTTACTATACCTCTGATGATTTTGATGGGCCTCAAACCTTTGGAGGTGGCAAAGTTGTACTCAATAAATTGCATGTTGCTGGAGGGCCAGAAAGAGCCTATCAATTAGGTCTTGAGTATAGAGATCCAGATTTTTGGAATTTTGGCATTACGGTAAATCGCTTTTCTAATGCTTACATAGACATTAGTAATCTAGCACGTACAGCAAATTTTAACCAAGACATAGACGGTCAACCATTCAACGACTTTGATGCGGAGGTGGCTAAGGGTTTGCTTAGGCAATCACAAATAGATAGCTATAATCTCGTAAATATTATAGGAGGGAAGTCTTGGAGGATAGGAAGTTACTTTGTCGGCTTTTTTACAACAGTAAACAACGTACTCAATGAAAATTATATTACGGCAGGCTTTGAGGATTCTCGTAGGGTAAATTATAGGTCAAAACTTGAAGAATCTGAGCGAGCGACTCCCATTTTTGGAGATCGTTTATTCTTTGGAAGAGGAACCACGTACTACGTAAATGCTTACGTTAGATTCTAACTTTAAAATTAAGATGATGAAATTATTCCAGAAACTGTTAGTTGTTGTATTACTCTTCTTAATTGTAAGTTGCGTAAATGATGATGAGTTTTCAACACCAGTACTTGAAATCACAGATCCAGATCTAGATGGAGAAATAATCACCATCGCACAACTAGTAAATCTCTATGAGCAAGCTGTTTTGATTGAAGCAGATAATCTTGGTATCAATGCTACTAGCGAGGCAGATATTACAGCCTTACGTAGCACATTTAGACTTGATCTTGCTGAAACCAATCGTTATGTAGAAGGTTTTGTGATAAGTAGTGATGCCTCTGGAAACTGGTTTGAGGAGCTCATCATACAAGATAAAGCAAATAATCCTACGGCAGGCGTCCGCGTACTCATTGACGAAAGTCCATTGTTTACGTATTACGAAGTGGGTCGCAAGGTGTTTGTAAAGCTAGGTAATGCAACGCTAAACAATCAAGCCATAGGAGGTTTGTGGATAGGAGATAGCAACGGAGTATTAACGCTGGGCATGACAGATAATCTAGATAAAATTCCAGCGCCAGCACAGTTTAGCTTTATGCAGAGATCAGCCATTATTGAAGAGATAATTCCGCTGGAGGTGACTATAGAAGACTTTAGTAATGAGTTAGAAAATATATTCGTCAAGCTCACAGATGTTCAGTTTATAAAGGAGGATGTCATTGATGGGAGTGTTACCTACGCGGGAGAACCTCTTGATGAGTTTGATGGAGAGCGAGAACTGGTGCATTGCGCCACTGGACAATCTACTATTGTAAGTACAAGTACCTTTGCAAATTTTAAATCCATATTGCTGCCCGATGGACGTGGGAGTATATCGGGAGTGCTCACGCGTAACTTTTTTGGAGACACCTACAATATTGCAATTAACAATCCAGAAGCCCTTATTTTTGATGAGACAGACCGTTGTGATCCCGTAGAAATAGATTGCGGCCCAGCTAGTGGAATGGGAGAGAACATACTATTTGAAGAATTTTTTGAAACTCAAACTAATAACAACCCTATAATGGGTAATGGCTGGACTAATTATCATGAAGAAGGAACCCAAGCATGGGAAGCTTATACGAGTACTGGTCAGAATGCCTCATTGGGTAGGTCTGCGAGAATTGCATCTGCTTTTTCTGGAGATGCAAGAACGGTGTCTTGGTTAATCACTCCGCCGTTAGATTTTACATCAAATACGGGAGAAACGTTGCGATTTAGAACATCAAATAGCTTTGCAGACGGCAGTAGGTTGACCATCCTTTTTTCTAACGACTGGGATGGTGATGTCACAACAATTGCTGCTTCTACTTGGGATGTCCTAGCAGCAGCAGATATTGTAGCAGATAATGATTTCTTTGGAAACTGGATTGACTCCGGTATTGTTGATCTCTCCTGTGTCACAGGTACTGGCTATGTTGCATTTAGATATAACGGATCTGGAAATGCAAGTTTTGACGGTACTTATGAACTTGACGAGATTCAAATTAAAGCAAATTAAAAATCTTTTTATTCAGGTCTTTTAGATAAAATACTATACACAGGAAAATGATCACTATAGCCGCCTAAATATCTTTTTCCTGCATAGGTGCGAAAGGGTGTTCCTTTAAACTTCCCTTCATATTCAGTGAGGAAAAAGTCATTGTAAATATCTGACTTCTCGTAAAGAAGTGTGTTTTCGTGTAGCTGTACAAAATTGTTTGAAAAGATTATCTGGTCAAAAATGAACCACTCAAATCTATAATTTAAGCTTCCTTCATATCTTGTTCCTAAGTACAGCATTGGGTTGTAAAACTCCGTTTTAACAAGGTTGTTTTTTACGCTTTCACTGTGTGGCCCGTCATTAAAATCGCCCATAATGATAATCTTCACTTTATGGTCTTCATTCATGAGTTTATCAATAACTTCCCTATTGCGCTGTGCTGCTGTAATGCGCTTTTGTGAGGTTTCATTCTCACCAGATCTTCGGGAAGGCCAGTGATTTACTAGTATGTGAACAGGATTTCCTAAAAGTTCTCCTTGTACATAAAGAATATCACGAGTATAATCTCTGCCACCTTCTTCGGCTTCTAGGTAGAGTGTGATGGGTTCACTTGCCGTGACTTTAAAGTCTGCTTTTTTGTACAATAAAGCAACATCAATACCGCGCTCATCTGGGGAGTCATAATGAACAATGTCATAACCTTCATCTTTGAGGTTGTCTGTCGCAATAAGAGACTCTAGTACGGATCTATTTTCCACTTCGGCAACGCCAAGGAGAGAAGGTGAGGTCTTAGTGTCCTCCTTTCCTATGTTTGAGATGACTGTTGATAGTTTGGCTATTTTTTTATTAAACTTATAGCTATTCCACTCCTTAAAACCGTTCGGTGTGAAGTCGTCGTCTAGCGTTTCTGGGTTGTTTGTCGTGTCAAAAAGATTTTCTAGGTTGTAAAAGCCTACTGCACATTGTATTTTTTCTTGTTGCGCTTTCGCGAAAGCGGAATCATCCTCCATAATGAATAGTGTCTATGAGTGTTACAATTTAGTCAAAAAGACTGCAATCCATTTGCTACCTTTGTTAATATGATCGAAACAGAAAAAATAGATTATGAAAAGTGTGTGCTGGTGGGGCTAGTTACCCAAAAGCAATCACACGATAAAATGACGGAATACCTTGACGAACTTGAGTTTCTAGCATACACAGCTGGAGGAGAAGTTTTAAAGCGTTTCTTTCAAAAATTAGAAAAACCTAATCCCAAAACTTTTATAGGGACAGGGAAGATGGAAGACGTTGCTGCATATGTAGAGCAGCACGATGTGGGTACTGTGATCTTTGATGACGAACTTACTCCTGGACAACAACGTAACATAGAAGCAATCTTAAAATGTAAGATTGTAGATCGCACCTATTTGATACTTGACATTTTTGCTCAGAGAGCTCAAACGAGTTATGCACGCACACAAGTGGAGCTTGCTCAGTATGAATATTTGTTGCCTAGACTTACAGGTTTATGGACACACCTTGAACGCCAACGTGGAGGTATAGGTATGCGTGGACCTGGAGAGACAGAGATTGAAACAGATAGACGTATTGTGCGTGACCGTATTACCTTGCTTAAAAAGAAGATGCTTACTATAGATAAGCAAATGGCTACGCAGCGTGGTAATCGTGGTGCACTTGTGAGAGTAGCTCTCGTAGGTTATACGAATGTGGGTAAGAGTACTCTCATGAATGTAATAAGTAAGAGTAAAGTATTTGCCGAAAATAAACTTTTTGCAACCTTAGATACTACCGTACGTAAAGTGGTGGTAGGGAATCTTCCTTTTCTACTTTCAGACACGGTAGGATTTATACGTAAGTTGCCTACACAGCTAGTAGATTCTTTTAAAAGTACGCTTGATGAAGTGCGTGAGGCAGATTTACTACTGCATGTGGTAGATATTTCTCACCCGCAATTTGAAGATCACATTAATGCTGTAAACCAGATTCTTGATGAGATTGAGAGTATGGACAAGCCTACGCTTATGGTTTTTAATAAGATTGATGCTTATACGGCAGAGGCTTATGATGATGAGGATCTTATGGTAGAGCGCACTGGTGCGCATTACACACTTGACGAGTGGAAAGAAACATGGATGTCTCGTACTAATGGTGATGCTATCTTTATATCTGCACTTAACAAAAATAACTTTGAGGAGTTCAGAAAGAAAATCTACGAACGAGTAAGAGAGATTCACGTAACAAGATTTCCTTACAATGCATTTTTATATCCAGAATATGAGGAGCAAGTAGGAAATAGCGAGGAAGAATAGGGTTATTTATTCTTAATAGCGTAATAGAAAAATCGGCCAACTTTAAAAGTTGGCCGATTTTTTTTTTGCGTAAAAAAACTTTCTAGTTATTAAGTATTATTCAGTAATTTCCCACAAAATTATAAATATGAATAAACTTACTCTTGTTGTCTTATTATTTTTATCATGCTCAGTCTTTTCGCAAAGAGCTGCAGATGAAACACTTGATTTTGACGGAAAAGTCACGGACTTAATTATTGTGCCTTTTAATGGTATTGTAGTTATTTCTGACGGTACAAATTTAAATGCGTATAACCCAGATACAGATGAGAGTCTGTGGGTAACTCCTATACCAAAAGCGAGTAGCGCGTCTGCGCTATTAAATGCTGACTTATCTGTTGAAAGTATTTTTAGTACAAACAGAAAAGGATCAGGTTTTGATGTGATACCAGACACGCCTTTCCTTCAGAAGTTTTTTGATAACAGACTTTATATTATAAATAGCTTTGATGGAAATGTGATTTTTGCATCAGATGATAGTGATGTTTTCTTTTTTCAATCAGAATATCTTTTTGACGAAAATGCACTGCTATTAAGAGGGATGAAAGATAAAAGCTTAGTGATTGCTAAGTATGATCTTAAAAATGAAACGTACCAATGGGAAACAGAAGTTTCAGAAAATTTTGGAACTGTTTTTTCGAAGCTCGCAGCAGCAGCAGGGAAGGATCAAACAGGAGTTACAGATAAGTTAGAGCTTATAGAAGATAAAATTTTCTTACTAGCAAAATCTAAATTTTATGTGTTAGATAATGAGTCTGGTAGTTTATTGTGGAGTGCAGAAGAGAATGATTATGCAGGTTTTAATGCTAATCAAGATGCAACGTATGTGCTTTTAAATGAGTCTAAAGGTTTCTTTGCAGGGAAGTCATTGTTATATCTCAAGAATGCACAAGATGGAAGTCCAGTGTGGGAAGACCCTATTAAAACAAAGAAGCTAGTTCTTTTTGAAGATTGGAAAAATAAAATGCTCTTAGCACACTATAAGGGATTTAATTTCTATGATTTTGAGACAGGAGAAAAAGTGTGGGAAAAAGATCCTAAAGGAAAGAATATTAAATCTGTAATCCCAGAGGGAACAGATTTTCTTTACGTGTATGACAACGAGATGATGTTGATCGATAAGGACGGGCAGAAAAAGTGGAAGAAGGATGTAAAAATCTGTGATGATGATGAAGATCCAGTTTTTTTCTTAGAGAAAACAAAAAACGGAAAAGTACTTTATGTAACAGCTACCTATGCAAATATGGTAGACTACAATACAGGAAAGAAAATATGGAGTGGGAACTTGAAGCTAAACGAAAAGCGACCTACGGTTGCAAAGTTTGACGAGAACACAGGTGATTTTGTAATCTACAATGATGAAAAGTTATATAGATTCAATGAAAACTCAACTGAAAGACCAAAGCCTTATGCAAAGCTTAAACTCAAAGATGAGAAGTTAATTACGAGCATGGAGATTTTTCCTAATAACGTATCTATTTCTGGACAGAGTGAAGTGATTGGTGTAAAAGAAGATGGAGAAGTGCTTTTTCATAATAAATACAAGCAACCAGGTGAATTTGGCAGGAAACTATTGAAAGGTACCATGTCTGTGGTAAAAACAGCTGGTGCCGTAGCCACTACAAATGTTGAGATTAGTCAAGTTACACGAGATGAAAATGGAAACGAGCAGCTTACTAAAGTTGGCGAAATAGGTTTTGACGAAAAGACAAGACAGATAGGAAAAGCAGGTTTCATAGCAGGAAATATTGGTAGTCAGTTTGTAAAAGACAGATACAATGCACTGCAAGAGACAGATGTGTATGCTATCATTTTTGCAAAAGGTGAAAATGGAGAGAAGCTTCTTATTCGTGTAGATAAAGAAACTGGTGAGGAGCTAGATAAAATCACCGTTGATACTAATAAACCAGTCTATGACTATGATCCTGTTACCAAAGATTTATTTTACAGTAATGGTAAAGAGGTAAAAATATTTAAGGGTAAATAATACAATACTTTATAATTGTAAAAATCGAAGGCTTTCTTAAAGCCTTCGATTTTTTTTGCTCAAAAACGATGGTTGAGCTTTTACTATTATTCTTGATTTTTTGAAACCTCTCATAAAAGACTAATCCGTAAATAGTACCTTTACCTCAAAATAATATTATATGCTTATTATAGGAATAGGCGGTGGTACCGGAAGTGGTAAGACTACCGTTGTAGATCAGATTGTGTCAGATCTTCCAGAAGGACAAGTAACAGTAATTTCTCAAGACTCATATTATAAAGATCTCTCTGCATTATCGATGGAAGATCGTAAGAAGGTGAACTTTGATCACCCTAATGCAATAGATTTTCCTTTGCTGTGTCAACACCTTGTTGAGCTCAAAGAAGGAAGAAATATTTTACAACCTATGTATTCATTTGTTGCGCATAATCGCATTGATGAGACTGTGCTTACAAGTCCTACGAATGTGCTTGTGGTAGAAGGAATTCTTATTTTGACAGACCCTAATATTCGTAATCTTTTTGATATTAAAGTATTTGTGCATGCAGATAGTGATGAGCGTTTAATACGCCGTCTTAAGAGAGATATTGCAGAGCGTGGTCGTGATCTAGATGAGGTGTTAAATAGATATCAAACTACATTGAAACCCATGCACCAGCAGTTTATAGAGCCTACAAAGGAATTTGCAGATATCATTATACCTAATAATAGGTACAATACAGTGGCTGTAGATATCGTTCGTAGTATCATAAACGAACGATTACATTAAGGTTTTGTTATATTTACAACAATGAACATCAAGGAGCTAAAACAGAAAAAATGGTTTAGAATAATGAGTAATAAATATTTGCTCATTTTCTTCATTTTTATAGTCTGGATGCTATTTTTTGATGGAAGTTCATATCTGTTGCACAGAGAGCTTAATCAAGAATATGACAAGCTAGAAGGTAATAGAGCTTATTTTAAAAAAGAAATAGCAAAGGATAATGCACAAATCTTACAACTTAAAGATAGCGCAGGTTTAGAAAGGTTTGCTCGTGAAGAATACCTTATGAAGAGGGACAATGAGGAGATTTATATAATTGAATATCAAGATAGTTTATCTACAGAGAATGAAGACTAATTTATTTTCAGAGTTTGACGCAGTTTCGGCAAAAGCCTTCAAGCAAAAAATACAGTTTGACCTGAAGGGTGCAGACTACAATGAGACGCTTGTTTGGCAAAGTCTAGAAGGAATACATGTAAAACCTTTTTATCACAGTGATGAAATAAAAGAATCAGTAGCTGTTGAAGCTCCCGAACAATGGTTTATTGGGGAGAAAATATTTATTGTAGATGCGGTTAAGTCTGCGCAATCGGCAAATAAAGCTATAGAGAGCGGTGCAGAGGCTATTTACTTTCAGGCAGATACGCTGTTTGATCTTGAGCAGTTATTTAAAGGTTTAAAGCACAAAGATATCCCTCTTTACTTTGAGCTCAGTTTTCTTGATGAAGATTTTTATAAAAGTTTTCACGCTTTCGCGAAAGCGTATCATATCACCACAAAGCTTGATATAATCAATCATCTTGCACTTGATGGTAACTGGTATCACAACTTGCAAAATGATCACGATATAGTAAGTAGTTTATTACAGGGAGAAGAAAACAAACTTACTGTAGACACAACCTCATATCAAAATGCTGGTGCCACCATGGTACAGCAACTGGCTTACGGTATGGCACATCTTACCGAATATTTAAACCATTGTGAAAAAGAGAAGCTTAGTATAAATATTGTCACTTTTGAAGTCGCGGTAGGAACTAACTACTTTTTTGAAATTGCAAAGCTAAGGGCGCTCAGAAAGCTTGCCGCTGTAGTATTATCTGCATTTAATTATACGGATGCAGCTATTAACATTATAGCGCACCCATCAAGACGCAATAAAACGATTTATGATTATAATATAAACATGCTGCGCACCACAACGGAATGTATGAGTGCTGTGCTAGGTGGCGCAAACTGGGTGGTAAATATGCCGTATGATGCATTGTATCACAAGACCAATAACTTTGGACAGCGCATATCTCGTAACCAGCTCATTGTTCTCAAAGAAGAAAGCTATTTTGATGTAGTTCAAAACCCTGCAGATGGTTCTTATTATGTAGAAGAGCTTACCTCGCAATTGGCTGAAAAAGCACTTACGCTTTATAAAGATATAGAAGCGCAAGGAGGATTTTTGAGACAACTTAAAGAAGGAACCATACAACGAAAGATAAAAGAAAGTGCTGCAAAGGAGCAGGCTAAGTTTGACGAAGGAGAGCTCATTCTTCTAGGAACAAATAAGCACCCTAATCCAAAAGACGTTATGAAAGGTGAGTTAGAAATTTATCCTTTTGTAAAAATTAACCCTCGTAAAACATTGCTTGAGCCTATAATTCCAAAACGCCTAGCCGAATCATTAGAACAAGAACGCATTAAAGCAGAAAAGTAATCATATGAAAAAAATATATAGCCTTGGCGTTGCGATAGCTATTGTATTAGGAGTGTTGTCATGTGAAGACCAGTCTTCTCTCGAATATAAACACGCAGATAAGGAACAGATAATTAATTGTGAAAATCAAAATAATGCACTGCTAAACGAAGCATTGTATCAATTCGAACAAGACATTATTAGTGCTTATGATCCAGAATCACGATTGAGGAATAAAGCGTACGCAAATTTTGTTTACGTGGGTTTTTCAGGAGATGCAGAATATGAGCGACTAGCTACACCACACACTTTGGCAATAAGAAAAGAGCTTGTGAAAGCAGGGATTATAAAAGATGGAGGTCTAAAGAGTAATTTAATGTATAGTAATATTCCTTGTGTCCTTAAGAATATAGAAGATCCGCAGCTTGCTCTTATGATAGAAGCGCTTGTTGAATCCAACACAATGGATCCAAAATTATTTAACTCTCGAATGAGAAATTTTGCATATAAATCTCAAACAGATAGATATACAGCATTATATGTTGCTTTAGATACCTATTATCAACAGCTTACTATGACTGAGCTTCCTATAAAAGAAAGTAATGAGTAGAAGAAATATTCAACATATCACACTTTCTTCTCAAGAAGAAAATTTATCTTCAATTGCAGAAGTTAACCTTACTACAACTGCAGAGAAGATTGATGTAAAGTCTCGCTATACAAAGGACGATGTAAAAGGATTAGAGCATCTTGATTTTATCGCAGGTGTCGCCCCTAATTTACGAGGTCCTTACAGTACTATGTACGTAAGACGTCCTTGGACGATACGTCAGTATGCAGGTTTCTCAACTGCCGAAGATAGTAATGCATTTTATCGCCGTAATCTCGCTGCTGGTCAAAAAGGGCTTTCGGTTGCATTTGATCTTGCTACACACCGCGGTTATGATAGTGATCATGAGCGTGTGGTGGGAGATGTAGGCAAAGCAGGTGTTGCCATAGATTCTGTAGAGGACATGAAAATCCTCTTTGATCAGATTCCATTAGACAAGATGTCTGTGTCCATGACTATGAATGGTGCCGTGTTACCTATTATGGCGTTTTACATTGTAGCAGCACAAGAGCAAGGAGTGGATCCAGCATTACTTTCTGGAACCATACAAAATGACATTTTGAAGGAGTTTATGGTGCGCAACACGTACATATATCCACCTACTCCTTCAATGAGAATTATCTCAGATATATTTGAATATACGGCTGCAAACATGCCTAAATTTAATAGTATATCTATCTCAGGATACCATATGCAAGAAGCCGGTGCTACTTGTGATATAGAACTTGCTTATACACTTGCAGATGGTCTAGAGTATATTAAAACTGGACTCGCTGCAGGAATGGATATTGATAGCTTTGCGCCAAGATTATCTTTTTTCTGGGCAATAGGAATGAACCACTTTATGGAAGTTGCCAAAATGCGTGCAGCACGTATGCTATGGGCAAAAATTGTAAAGCAATTTAATCCTAAAAACCCTAAATCATTAGCGCTTAGAACGCACTGTCAGACAAGTGGGTGGAGCCTTACAGAACAAGATCCTTTTAATAATGTGGCTCGTACTACCATTGAAGCAGCTGCAGCTGCCTTTGGAGGCACACAGAGTTTGCACACAAATGCCTTAGATGAGGCTATTGCCTTACCTACAGACTTTTCTGCGCGTATTGCTAGAAACACACAGATATTCTTACAACAAGAAACTCATATTACAAAAACAGTAGATCCTTGGGCTGGCAGTTATTATGTAGAGTCACTTACAGATGATATTGCTCAAAGGGCTTGGGAGCTTATTGAAGAGGTTGAGGAGCTAGGCGGAATGACTAAAGCGATTGAGGCAGGGATTCCTAAACTACGTATTGAAGAGGCTGCAGCTAGAAAACAGGCACGTATAGACAGTGCTCAAGATATTATTGTAGGAGTAAATAAATACCGACCTACAGAAGATGAGCACCTAGATATTCTTGATGTAGATAATACAAAAGTAAGAGAAGGGCAGCTTAAGCGTTTAGCAGACATTAGAGAAGCTCGTAATACCGAAAATGTAAAAAAAGCCCTCGAAGCACTTACAGAAGCGGCTCGCACGGGTAATGATAATTTACTTGCGCTGGCGGTTACAGCTGCACAGGAGCGAGCAACATTAGGAGAAATTTCAGATGCGCTGGAAGATGTATATGGAAGACACAAAGCACAAATCCAATCCTTTAGTGGTGTATATAGTAAAGAGATGAAACAAGATCCCGCTTTCGCGAAAGCGCAACAACTCGCAAACCAATTTGCCGAACAAGATGGACGCCGTCCAAGAATTATGGTTGCCAAAATGGGGCAAGACGGTCACGACCGTGGCGCCAAAGTAGTAGCAACTGGATATGCAGATATAGGGTTTGATGTGGATATTGGTCCGTTATTTCAAACACCTAAGGAAGCAGCAAAACAAGCGGTGGAAAATGATGTTCACATTCTGGGAGTATCATCACTTGCTGCAGGTCACAAAACATTAGTGCCTCAAGTAATTGAAGAATTGAAGGCGTTAGGTAGGCCTGATATTATGGTGATTGTAGGTGGGGTGATTCCTCAACAAGATTATCAATTTCTGTTTGATGCTGGTGCTGCGGCAGTTTTTGGACCTGGAACAAAAATTAGTGAGGCTGCAATAGGTCTTCTAGAAATTATGATGAACTAATGAAGCATTACCTTCTCAAATATCAATACGTTGAGGACTATTTGGAGAAAAGAACGCCTTTTCGCCCAGACCATTTTACACTAGCAAAAGAAGCAGTTGCTGCTGGCTATTTATTACTAGGTGGTGCCACGGAAAACCCAGCAGACCAAGGAATCTTAATTTTCAAAGTGTCTGATAAAAGCCTCATAGAAGAATTTATCTTTAAAGATCCTTATGTACAAAACGGCATCGTTTCTTCATGGGAAATTAAAGAATGGAATGTGGTTGTGGGAAGTATGTTAGAGGTATAATCTTTCGTTAATCATCTCCCCAAGAGCTTCCACCACTATAAATTTGGAAAAAATATTCTGGACGCGTTTCAATAAAATCTGTATCGTTAAACTCAAATAAAGAAGGATCTACCTCGCTACGCTGTATACTTTTTACTTTGTTTTCTTTGGTGTTTAGTTCATTAAAGACTTGGGTTATCTTGTCTTTCCATCCCTTTTCTGAGAGATTAGTTTTATTGTCAATCCCATTATCTCCAGTGTTTTTTGAGACCTTAAAAAGTAATGGGAAGTGCACATTTTCTGGCATGTTAGGAAAAACTAATGCTATCATTTCTCGTCTTACTTTAATCTCATCGGTATCAAAATTCTCTTGACGGATACTAAGATTGCTGTATAGCTTATAGTCAAGTTGGAGAGATTCAATCTCTAGTGCATTTTCTTTTGCGACAATAGCAGTATAATCGTTTAAGAAGCTATAGGTATAATCGTAAGATGCTACAATAGGAGTGTATGGGAAGGTGTCTCTAGCTAATGCATTTTTATACCCTTCAATAGTGTATGTTGTCCATTTTGCTCCTCCATATGTGTTATATAAGATAACTTGGTCCTTATCATAATTTACGATGATACCAGCTTTATCGCCTAGGAAGCCATCACCGCCTTGGTGAGTTTGCTCTCTTCGTATACTCTTTACATCAATGTGAAATGTAACTTCGGTTTTTGTGTTGCCTTCAATATTTTCAAGAACAATTTTGCCTACGAAAGGCTCATTTGCGTCGCTTAGTTCTATAATTGGAGTTTTAGTTTCTGATGAGAAACCACAAGAATTGAGAACACAGAGTGCTGAGAGTAGTAAGAAAGAGCAAAGTTTTCGTATCATAATAAAGCTTGCATGTAATGTCAAGCAAACTTAGCAAAAACGACTTGTTATAAAAGTCTCTTTAGAAATATACTCTCACAAAAGGTTGCCATGCATCTGCATAAACAGAATCATCATTATCAAAAAGCACATTGTAACGCACCCCGATAGCGCCTAGGCTATTTCCTCCCACGTTGAGACGGTATCCCGCACCTAGAAAAAGGGCAGTGTTCCAAGAGTTAGGAATATCTGGTTGTCCAGATACAGATTGAAAAACACGAAGCTGCTCAAACTCTCCAGAAAGTTGTAAGAAATCAAGGGGATTTGAAATTACAATAGCACTTGCTCCCACAAGTGTTGTTTTAAAATCTCCAAATTTTTGATACGTGTAATTAAGCCCTGGTCCAAAAGCTACATATTGATTGGGTTGGTAAAGTGCACTAGGTGCCACTGTAATATTAGTATTGTTTCTTCCAAAATTTAATCCTAATCCACCACCAAAACGGACCTTACTCCAGAAATCACTTTTTTGGGTCGTAGTGGTTTGTTGGGCAACAAGAATATTGTTTCCTAAAAACAGGCAACTCAATATTAATATAGCGCAGGAAATTCTCTCTCTCATTGTTAATCGTATCATAATTAAGTGTTATAAATATAAGGATTATATGGGCGAAAATGTTAATTATTGTATTTTTGCATTTCTATTGTCTCATGACGCAGAACAAAAATATCAAATGGATAGATTTTCATTTCTGAATGCCGCACATACCGCTCACTTTGCTGAGCTTTACGATCAATATTTATTAAATCCAGATAGTGTAGAAGCTAGCTGGCGCGCTTTTTTCCAAGGTTTTGACTTTGGAATGGAGAATGCTGAGCCAGTTTCTGACGATTCAGGAACAACTCCAGCTGCTATTCCAGAAGCAATACAGAAGGAGTTTCAAATTGTAAAATTGATTGATGCTTATCGTAACAGAGGTCACCTCTTTACGAAAACAAACCCTGTGCGTGAACGTCGTAAGTACGCACCTACTCTTGAAATAGAAAACTTCGGGTTGTCACAAGCTGATATGACTTTACAGTTTGAGGCTGGATCTATTTTAGGTCTAGGTAGAACTAGCTTACGCGAAATTGTTAATCACCTTGAAGCTATTTACTGCGATCACATCGGGATAGAGTATATGTATATACGCAACCCAGAAGAGATTGCGTGGATACAAAACTGGCTTAACAAAAACGATAATCACCCAGAATTCTCTGCCGAAGAGAAAAAACATATTCTTAAAAAGCTTAATCAAACAGCTTCTTTTGAAGGATTTTTACATTCTAAATATGTAGGTCAAAAACGTTTTTCTGTTGAAGGACTTGACGCTATGATTCCTGGATTAGACACGCTTATCGAGCGTGGCTCAGATAATGGAATCGAACAGTTTGTAGTGGGGATGGCTCACCGTGGACGTCTTAACGTTCTTGCAAATATCTTCGGAAAATCGCCGGAGGCAATTTTCTCAGAATTTGACGGTAAGGAATATGCAGAAGATGAACTTTTTGATGGTGATGTAAAATATCACATGGGTTGGACGAGCTTTCGCGAAAGCAGTAAAGGAGAAAAAATCCGTATGGATCTAGCGCCTAATCCGTCTCACCTCGAGACTGTAGGAGCAGTAATAGAAGGAATGTCTCGTGCTAAGATTGATAATCAATTAGGTGGAGACGAAAAGAAAATATTACCTATAGCAATACACGGTGATGCCGCAGTAGCTGGGCAAGGGATTGTATATGAGATTGTGCAAATGGCACAGTTAGAAGGTTACCGTACTGGAGGAACTATCCATATTGTAGCAAATAACCAAGTAGGTTTTACAACAAACTATCTTGACGCAAGATCATCTACTTATAGTACAGATGTAGGTAAAGTTACACTGTCACCAGTACTACACGTAAATGGAGATGATGTAGAGTCTGTATGTCATGCATTTGCATTTGCATTGGATTTTAGAATGAAATTTGGTCGTGATGTGTTTGTAGATATTTTAGGATATCGTAAGTATGGACACAATGAAGGTGATGAGCCACGTTTTACTCAGCCATTGTTATATAAAGCAATTGCTAAACATGCAAGCCCAAGAGATATCTATGCTGAGCGCCTTATCAAAGAAGGTGTTATACAAGATGGTCATGTAAAGCAACTAGAAAAAGAATATAAAGACGATCTAGAAGAAGATCTAGAGGAGTCTCGTAAAAAAGATAAAACAGTCATTACTGAGATTCTTGCAGATGACTGGGAAGGGTATGAGTTAGGTAGTAGAGAAGATATTCTTGCTCCTATCGATACTACTTATGATCAGAAAAAGCTTGATACCATTGCAGATGGTATTACAAAGCTCCCTGAGGATAAAAAATTTATACGTAAGATACAGCGTATTGTAGCAGACCGTAATAAACAATATAGAGAGACTAATAAGTTAGACTGGGGTATGGGCGAGTTACTTGCTTATGGCTCATTAATGGAAGAAGGTTTTAATGTGCGTATATCTGGTCAAGATGTAGAGCGTGGGACGTTCTCTCACCGTCATGCTATTATTAAGACAGAAGATGATGTTGAGGAGATTAATCTTCACAATCGCTTAGGTGTTGAAGGTAGAATGGATATTTACAACTCACTACTTTCTGAGTATGGTGTTGTAGGTTTTGATTATGGTTATGCAATGGCATCTCCAAAAACGCTTACAATCTGGGAAGCTCAGTTTGGAGATTTTTCAAATGGTGCTCAGATTATGTTAGATCAATACATAAGCGCTGCAGAGTCTAAGTGGAAGACACAGAATGGTCTTGTAATGTTATTGCCTCATGGATATGAAGGACAAGGTTCTGAGCATTCAAGTGCTCGTATGGAACGTTATCTTCAGCTATGTGCTACAGATAACTTAATCATGGCAGATGTAACGACGCCAGCAAACTTTTTTCACCTGCTACGTCGCCAGATGAAGTGGAATTTTAGAAAGCCACTCGTTGTCTTTACACCTAAATCATTATTGAGACATCCTCTAGTAGTAAGTAGTAAAGAAGAACTTGCGACTGGAAGCTTCCAGGAAGTTTTTGATGATGTAACTGTAGATAAGAAGAAGGTTACATCTCTCGTATTTTGTACAGGTAAGTTCTATTACGATTTATTAGAGCGACGTACAGAAAATGAGCGTGAAGATGTCGCGTTAGTGCGTATCGAGCAACTATTCCCATTACCACAAAAACAACTAGAAGAGATTATTGCTAGCTACCCGAATGTAACAGATTACGTATGGGCACAAGAAGAGCCTAAGAATATGGGAGCTTGGGGTTACATGCTTATGAATTTTGAGCAAGTAAAACTTAGAGTAGCCTCACGCCGCGTGTATGCTTCACCAGCTGCAGGTAGTAGTACAAGATCAAAAGCACGTCATAAAAAAGTAATAGATAGCGTTTTTGACGCAACATTAAAATAAAAGTTCTTTTTAAGGAACAAGTAGTAAAAGCCTACAGAGATAATTGAAATGATTTTTGTAGAAAATAATGAATTAAACTCCGCTTTCGCGAAAGCGTAATTATAACAACTATGGTTTTAGAAATGAAAGTCCCTTCACCGGGAGAATCCATCACAGAAGTTGAAATCGCACAATGGCTCGTTGCAGACGGCGATTATGTAGAAAAAGATCAGGCTATTGCCGAAGTAGACAGTGACAAAGCAACTTTAGAACTACCTGCAGAAGCAAGTGGAGTAATTACCCTTAAAGCCGAAGAAGGTGATGCTGTTGAGGTTGGTGCCGTTGTGTGTCTTATTGATACATCTGCAGAGGCTCCAGCAACTACTACTTATGAAGGTGGTGACGAAGGTGGTGGTGATGCAAATGTAGAAGAGAACCTTAAGAAGGAACAAGCAAAAACTGCAGACACTGGAGCAAAAGCTCCTGCAGAAACTCAAAAAACGTATGCATCTGGATCTGCTAGCCCTGCCGCAAAGAAAGTGCTTGCAGAAAAAGATATCGACCCTAAAACTGTTACAGGTACAGGTCGTGATGGACGTATCACTAAGGACGATGCTGTAAATGCAAGACCATCTATGGGAACTCCTGGACCTGGAGCTCGTGGAGAATCTCGTACTAAGCTATCAATGTTACGTCGTAAAGTAGCAGAGCGTCTAGTAGAGGCAAAGAATACCACTGCAATGCTTACTACCTTTAATGAGGTAAATATGCAGGCTATTTTTGATCTTCGTAAGGAATACAAAGAAGACTTCAAAGCGAAGCATGGTGTAGGACTTGGATTTATGTCTTTCTTTACACTAGCTGTAGTAAGAGCATTAGAAATGTATCCTTCTGTTAATAGTATGATAGATGGTAAGGAGATGATTACTTTTGATTATAAAGACATCTCTATCGCTGTATCTGGACCAAAAGGTTTAATGGTGCCTGTTATGCGTAATGTGGAGAACCTCTCTTTTAGAGGTGTAGAAAGCGAAGTGAAGAGACTTGCAATAAGAGCTCGTGATGGACAGATTACAGTAGATGAAATGACAGGAGGAACGTTTACTATCTCAAACGGAGGTGTATTTGGTTCTATGTTATCTACTCCTATAATCAATCCACCACAATCTGGAATATTAGGAATGCACAACATTGTAGAGCGTCCTGTTGTAATAGACGGTGGTATCGTTGTAGCGCCTATTATGTATGTAGCATTATCTTACGATCACCGTATAATCGATGGTAAAGAATCTGTAGGATTCTTAGTAGCAGTAAAAGAGGCGTTAGAAGATCCTATCAATATATTAATGAATGGAGATATCAAGAAGGCATTAGAAATGTAATCTGATATCATCTAAATTTTCAAAAAAGTCTGCTTTCGAGCAGACTTTTTTGTTTGCAAAAAAAACACCTGTCGGTACATCGACAAGGTGTTTTTTGGTTGGGGGACCGTAAAATAATCACACTAGCATAATCAAATTATGCCACGCAGTTTCTTCCAAAAAAATCAATTACATGTACTTAATAAAATTATTCTCTTGGAAGAGAAACTGTAGGGTGTTATAAAGATAGTAGTGGATGGAGATAAAATTTTACGCATTTCCTTTATTTGGGCTAAATTTTTTCAAAAAAAATCACAAAAGATGTAAATCTGCAAGTATTCTTATGAGATGAATGGTGGTTTTTGCCCCAAATTCATTGCGCAGTTCCCTTAATCTTTTTTCTATGGAACTTCTGCTATTGGGCTTCATGTTCTTAGATTTAAAATGAAATTGTATCTCATCTTGTGTTGCCCCTTTTGCTAGAAGATTGAGGAGTTCCATGTCATAGTTATCGAGTTCGACAAGATTTTTTTGTTTTACTGTGTCTGCTAGTGATTGAGTAATGTAAGTTTCATTTTTAAAAACTAGTTCCATGGCCTCCCTTAGGTTTTCTAGTCCATGACGATCTTTGCATACGTAAGCGTCTATAAGTCTAGTATTCCAAAGGTTTACGAATCTTTGAGGGTGATCTTCCATGGTGTATACAATGACTTTAATAGAGGGGTACTCTGCTTTTAGGGCTTTTAAAAGATCTGCTCCTGAAGTTAATCGCTCTTTGCGATGAGATTCCTTAAATGATAGGTCTGTAATGAGTAAATCGTAGGGTTCATTTGCTGCTAGACTATTTTTAAAATATAAGAACGCATCATCGCAATATTGGGCATGCGTGATGGTAGGAATTTTAAATTGATTTACTATAGATGATACGCCTAGCTGTATGCTATCTATATCTTCGGCTATTAATATTTTTTTAAACATAAATATTAGTTATGTAGTAACAGTAAGTGCTGCTCTAAATCCTTCATTCAACTTAGATTCAAAAGTGATTTGACCGTTTATAGCATCTATTCGAGATTCAATATTATTAAGTCCAGCATTTCGCTTATCTGGTGATAATGTTGTTCCAACTCCATTGTCACTGTAATTGATAGTAAGAATATTGTCTTCGTGTTTAAAAACTAATGCTATAAAGGAGGCTTTGCTATGCTTCCTCATATTAGTCATAAGCTCTTGTAAAACACGATAAATTTCCACTTTTTTTGTAGGAGCTATTAAGTCCCATTGCACAGATTCTAGGCCTTTCAAAATTAATTTTCTATGCGCTGTGATATATGTTTGCAAACTCATAGATAGTGCCTTGGGGAATGTGCTATCTGTTTGTATGGGTTGCGTCTCTCTAGATAAATCCCTACTCATCTTATAAATATGATCTAATTTTTCGGATACTTGAGGTGTGGTGGTGTCACTTTCCAGTTGTGACATGACTAAATAAATTTCATTGGCCAACTCATCGTGGAGTTTTTTGGCCAAACGTTTCTCAGTATTGTATTGATCTTGTAGGCGTTGTTTCTTTGAGCGCTCTTTTTGATATAATATCCAGAAAAAGGCTAGTAGACCAAGTCCAAGAAGTGCTGTTAAGGCCCAGTTACGTTTTCTCACAGCCGTTTCCTCTCTTTGTTTACTAGCAGATTGTGACTGTATCGCAATAGATTCTCTCTCCTCTGCTTTTTCTACATCATAACGAAGCTTAGCAAATTCAAACTTGGCTTTGTTTTGAGCATTCTTTAGGGAGTCTGATAAAACTACATATTCTTCAAATAAAGAGGAAGATTTCCTTGTGACGGGAATTAAAAGATCGAGCGCTTTAATAACAGCTTGTGGGTTGTTTAATTTTAATGCAAGGTCATATGCTTCTTGTGCATGGAACCGTGACTTTTCATTATTACCTCTGCTTTTGTGAATTTCTGAGAGATGCATATTACTTGCATATTCTCCATCTATGTCATTTATTTTTCCTCTTGATAATAACACTTGTTCAAGAAGGCTAATAGCTGTTGGATCGTCGAGTTTCCCTTTCGCGAAAGCAAAGTTATCTAAAAGTCTTAGTCTCGTATTCTTGCTTATTACTTCTCCATATCCAAGAGCAATCTCAAGTTGTATAATCGCTTCTTCAAAATTACCTGCAAGTATTAAAGTCAATCCATAATTATTCAACAATGAAGCTTTCGATACGGGGCTATCTTCAAACTGTAGTGCTTTTTTATGATAGTTTACAGCCTCTTCCCAAAGTGCACGCTGACGATATACTCTGCCTAAAATATCATAGAGCCATGCTAATTCTGATATGTTTTTTACAGCATCGCCATATTTTAAAGCATTAACTATTGTATACTCTGCTCCGTCGTAATCTCCTTGATCTGCTTGAATAAAGCTTGCTCTTTTGGAAACCTTGATAACACTTAAGCTATCTCCTACCTCTGCAAAGAGATCAATGGCCTTTACATAAGATGTAAAAGCTGGTATAGGTTCTTGCTTTACATTGAGATACCAGCCTAGTTTATTGTATGCTATAGCTTGATAATATGCATTGTTTAATGTTTTGGACTTATCTAGTAGTAATCTAGTTTGTGTAATGGCACTATCGTAATCTTTTCCATTACTATAGATTCTAGTTTTATAGGCAAGTTGAGATAGTAATGTTGAGTCTGTTGCGTTTTGTGCTAGGTATATCGCGCTATCTATAGCTTTAATCCTTTCACCTATCGATAACTTCTTGTCTTCACTTATTTTTCTGTACTTAATTATGCTATCTAATTGCGATACGTTTGATGCAAAACTAAGGCTTGAAGTTGAGCAAAATAAAACAATTAAAAAGAGGAATGATACATCACGTTTCATTCCTCTAAAATACAAAATTAGTAAAATAGCGTACCGTTTAATTTACCTCTTATTCACCGCTATCATCTGGATCTTCCTCATTTCCTCCTACATCGGTTGCTCGCTCAATATGATCGCTCCTATCACTTATTTCATCTGGAGTACATGATGAAAAATTTATAGTAAAAAAAGCTAGTAGTAAAAAGTAAAGTGTAGTTTTCATAGTGTTGTAAATTTTAGAATTAGAAATAATTTTTAGTGAAGTCAATATTGATTTGGGCGGTTTGGTGAAATTTAATGTTAGAGTCAATTATTTATTTTCAAGAAAAGCGTAGTCTTTTACGTATTTCCTTTATATAATTTTATCGACTTGACGTACCTTAATGGCTGTAAACTAATTGTTTATACAAATAAACAATTAGGAGATTAATGTGTGTGGAAATTTCATGGAAAAGAAATTCCATAAAAGATGTTTACCAAAAAATAAGGCGTTATGATGTACAGAGAAATTGTGTTATCTGCCTTTGCAAAAGCAAATGCAGAAACACCAGCAGCTACAAAAACCCAATGGGCAAATTATTTAGTAGATGTATTGTGGGAAGATTACAAAATTCAAGTGTCAAGACGAACACTTTTAAATTACTACAATCATTATAAAGAAAATGATGAGGGAGAGCTAACCCCAAAATCAAGAATAATCGAGTCGCTGTGCAAATTCATGCGTTACCCTAACTATGCTGCATTTTTAATTCACCATAGTTCATTAAATAGAAAACATAGCTCTGCTGTGCACACTGCTACTTATGTAGTATATGGAGATTGCCACAGAGATGTAGTTACCATTAAAATAAGAAGAGAGGCTGTATCTCAGTCATCTAAAGAAATTTTACAAAGTGCTTAGCATATTAGTTTAATTTATAATGAACGCTATTTTCTTCTAAGGTGTCAAGAAGCTCTTGGCAAATTTTTACTTTCATGCGTTTACTAGGCATTTTTACAAAGAGTTTTTCAAGTGGTTCAAAGACTTGAAAGTGAAGTTTGGCCTCGCCTACATGTAGGTCAAGAATATCCTTTATTTCTTCAATACGAGCTTCTGCAACTTCATTAATGTCAATATTAATGGTTAGTTTCTTAGCATTTGTTTCCATCACATCCTGCAGTTGCTGGATGCTATTAAACTGCGTTCTTGGATCACTTTTTCTTCCAGTTTCCCTATTTGTAAAGCCATCTTTTATGAACACTTTTGCGTGTATAAAGCTATTAGGAATTAAAAAGTGACGCATCTTGAGGTACTCTTCTCCAAACATTCTAAACTCGAAGGTATCTGTAAAATCTTCAACAGTAAAAGCGGCCCATCCTTTCCCATTTTTGGAAACGCGATGTTGTACATCAGAGATTACACCGCCAAAGGTGAGCTCTCGATTTATAAAAGATTCCATCTGACTAAAGTGCGCAACAGTCGCATTACAAAATGTCTCCATTTCTGTTTTAAAGTCATCAAGTGGGTGGCCAGAGATATAAACTCCTACTACCTCCTTCTCGCGCTTTAGTTTTTCCATTGTTCCCCATTCTTCACATGGAGGAACTTCGGGTTCTGGTATTTGGACTTCGCTTGATTCTCCAAAAAGACTTACTTGTGAGCTATTTTCATTTTCTTGGTAACGCGCACCATATTTTACTGCTTTTTCTAAGAAAGTTATACCATCACCATCATGGTTAAAGAATTGAGCTCGGTGTGTATTTCTATCTAGTTCATCAAATCCTCCAGCAAGAGCGAGACTTTCAAAAGCTTTTTTATTTGCAGCACGCAAATCTACACGACGAGCAAAGTCAAAGACAGATTTATAATTTCCATCCTTTCTATTTTCTACAATAGTCGCGACGGCTCCGGTACCTACACCCTTTACGGCACCCATACCGAAACGTACAGCACCATTGTCATTTACCGTAAATTTTCTGAAAGATTCATTTACATCTGGACCCAATACTTCAAGACCCATACGTTTTGCCTCTTCCATAAAGAAGGTAACTTGCTTGATGTCGTTCATGTTATTAGATAGTACAGCAGCTAGATACTCGGCAGGGTAGTGGGCTTTTAAGTATGCAGTTTGGTATGCAATCCATGCATAACATGTAGAGTGTGACTTATTAAATGCATAAGCGGCAAATGCCTCCCAGTCTTTCCAGATTTTTTCTAGTTTTTCTGGGTCATGCCCTTTCGCAGAAGCTTGCTCTATAAACTTAGGCTTCATTTTATCAAGAACGGCAATTTGCTTCTTACCCATTGCCTTACGAAGTACATCGGCCTCACCCTTTGTAAAGTCGGCTAGTTTTTGAGAAAGTAGCATTACTTGCTCTTGGTAGACAGTAATACCGTACGTTTCCTTAAGATACTCTTCCATGGCAGGAAGGTCATATTCTATCTCTTCTTCCCCGTGCTTTCTTCTTACGAAAGATGGGATATATTCCATAGGCCCAGGACGATATAATGCATTCATTGCAATTAGATCCTCAAACACGGTAGGTTTGAGCGATTGCATGTGCTTTTGCATCCCAGGTGATTCATATTGAAATATACCTACAGTATCACCACGCTGGAAAAGTTCATATGTTTTCTCATCGTCAAGAGGAAAACTCTCTGGATCGAGATCTACGTCGTGACGATACTTCACGAGCTTTACAGTGTCTTTTATTAAAGTAAGTGTCTTCAGACCCAAGAAGTCCATTTTAAGTAGCCCAGCTTCCTCTACGACGGAGTTATCAAATTGTGTTACGTAGAGATCAGAATCTTTTGCAAGTGCTACAGGAACAAAATTTGTAATATCACTAGGTGTGATAATTACCCCACAGGCATGAATTCCCGTGTTACGCACAGATCCTTCAAGCTGTCTTGCTTGACGTAGCATCTGCCCTTCAAGATTATCTGCTTGTTCTAGTGTAATTAGTTCTTGAACTTTAGGTAAATCGTCAGACCTAAAAGCACTACGTAGCTCTGCATCTGTTTTACCAAAAATCTTTCTAAGCTTACTCATCGTAGGGATGAGCTTAGCTATTCTATCTGCATCACCTAGGGATAAATCTAGTGCTCTGGAGGTGTCACGTATGGATGACTTTGCAGCCATAGTACCGTAAGTGATAATCTGTGCTACTTGATTTGCGCCGTATTTGTCAATTACATATTGCATTACTCGCCCGCGACCTTCATCATCAAAGTCAATATCAATATCGGGCATACTTACACGATCCGGATTTAAGAAACGCTCAAAAAGTAAATCATACTTAAGCGGATCAATATTTGTAATCCATAAACAGTATGCTGCCACAGATCCCGCTGCAGATCCACGTCCTGGACCTACCGAAACGTCCATATTACGAGCTTCTCGTATAAAATCCTCTACAATCAGAAAGTATCCAGGGTAACCCGTCTTTTCAATAACATCTAGCTCAAAGTCTAGGCGCTCTATAACTTCTTCAGAGAGTTCTTCTCCGTAACGCTTTTTTGCTCCTTCATAAACAAGATGTTTCAGAAATGCATTTTCACCTTGTTTTCCTCCGTCAATAGCATCTTCTGGAGAAACAAATTCTTCTGGAATGTCAAATGCAGGAAGAAGTACGTCACGAGCAAGCTCGTAAGATTCGATTTTATTTACTACCTCCTGTACATTAAGAATGGCTTCAGGTACATCTGCAAAGAGCGTTTTCATCTCATCTGCACTCTTAAAGTAGTATTCGTCATTAGGTAATCCAAAACGATATCCTCTACCGCGACCTTTTGGGGTGGCTACTTTTTCACCATCTTTTACACATAATAAAACATCATGCGCATCTGCATCAGACTTATCAATGTAGAATGTATTGTTAGACGCGATAAGTTTTACATCATGCTTTCGCGAAAGCGTAATTAAAACAGGCATCACACGATCTTCATCTTCTTGCCCGTGACGCATGATCTCAACATAAAGGTCGTCACCAAATTGTTCTTTCCACCAAATAAGGGCCTCTTCGGCTTGTTTTTCTCCTACATTAAGAATCTTACTTGGCACTTCACCATATAGATTTCCGGTAAGTACAATAAGATCTTCTTTGTACTGCTCAATAACTTGCTTGTCTATACGAGGAACGTAATAAAAACCATCTGTGTAGGCTATAGAAGCCATTTTACAGAGGTTTTGATATCCGTTTTTATTTTTGGCTAAAATGACAATCTGGTATCCATTGTCCTTTTGGCTCTTGTTTTTGTGATCAACACATACATTAAACTCACAACCTATGATGGCTTTAAGTGGTACATGCTCTTCTGCTTCTCCTGCTTCTGTGAGTTTTGCATTTTCCGCTTTCGCGAAAGCGTTATGACTTTTTACCGCTTTTGTAAAGTGAAAAGCCCCCATCATGTTACCCATGTCTGTCATAGCGACAGCAGGCATTTTATGTAGTGCAGCGGCTTTTACAATATCTTGAACGCTCGCAGTAGATTGTAATATAGAGAACTGAGAGTGGTTGTGAAGGTGAGCAAACTTTACATCAGAAAGTTGTTCTTTATTTTCTTCTATCTCTGCCTTAGAAATTTCTGGAGTATCATCTTGAGCAGCGAGCGCTTGAGCAATTTTTGCAGAAGCTTTCTTAAGATTTATGTGCTTAAGCCCAATAAAAGTAATAGGCTGCGGATTAGATTGAGAGAATCTTTCAAAATAATCTGGCGCAACGTCTAGCTCTTCTTTTGTGTAAACTCGCTGGCGTATAAGCTCTAGAAAGCAACGAGTAGTTGCCTCCACATCTGCCGTGGCATTGTGCGCCTCACCAAATCCTTCGCCAAACAGGTGTTTGTGTAATTCTGTAAGCGTAGGTAATTTAAATTTACCACCACGTCCTCCAGGTAGCTGGCACAATGTCGCTGTTTTTTCTGTACAAGTGTCTAGCACTGGTAACTCTTGAAGATCATTACCTATGTTGAGTCTGTGAAACTCGGCTCCCATGATATTTGTATCAAAACCAACATTCTGACCTACAACATACTTTGATTTTGAAAGTGCAATATTAAATTTTGAGAGTACTTCGGAAAGTTCAATTCCGTCTCTTTCGGCAAGTGCTGTGGAGATGCCGTGTATGCGCTCTGCATCATAAGGAATATCAAATCCATCTGGCTTGATAAGATAATCTTGATGCTCTATGACGTTACCCATCTCATCGTGTAACTGCCAAGCGATTTGAATCGCTCTAGGCCAGTTATCTGAGTCTGTAAGTGGAGCATTCCAGTTTTTAGGAAGTCCTGTGGTTTCGGTGTCAAAAATAAGGTACATAGGCGTAGAAAAAGTGGATATGAAAAGTACTACATTTTAGTGCTTTTTACATGAGATTACGGCTATGAGTTATCAACTTTTATGCACAAAAAAAATCCAGCCATTATGGCTGGATTTTAAATTTTATATAAGCTCTATAAATTGCTTATGCCCACTCTTCTAAAGTTTTTACCTCATTTAATGCACTCTGAATGCTATTGCGTTGCTTCTCTAGTATACTTCTCGTTGAGCTAGGTAGGGACGTCTCTGCTAGCACTTCATTATATGCTTCTACTGAAGCTTTTTCTCCACGAATCGCTTCTTCTAGTGTTGACTCGTCATCATCTGTAGAAAAGGCAGTTTTTACGTCCATCCATGCTCTGTGCATATCTGCTTGGAAGCTTGTTCCCTTATCTACTTCTTGTCCAAAACTTCTTACTTCTTCCTTAATTTCATGTCCAAAGTTATATCTGTCTTGTGCACGGTTTTGAAAAAAGTTTTTTAGTCCGCGATTTTTTACATTTTCTGCTGCTTTTTTGTATCCAGCTTCTGCATCGTATGACTTAGTTAATAGACTATTTAATTTATTTGCAACTTCTTCTGTATAGTTCATAATGTGTGTTTTTGTTGTTAGTATTGATGTAAAGATATGAGCATAAAACACTATACAGAAGTAGTTTAACTACCTTTAACCAGAACGGTTTATAATTGGCTTCTTTTAACGTAAATCGATGTTAATTGTCTTAATAGTATGATAAGGCGGGAAGCAATGGAAAGTAGCACTGGTAAAACAGAATGGTTATAAGTTAGTAAACAGTCTTTCTTGATAATTTAGGTTTCTTAGCCTAAGATACGGGTAGTTGTTAGATAATTATGATAGCTACCTAGTGGAGAAAATCATTTTAATTTAGAACGAGAGGCTATAAGATGAAAGCAGATGCCTATAAAATTAGTTACGCATTAAATGAGAAACGCATTGTTGAGTACACTAGTAATTGATGGTGAATGAACCGTCGGTAATTGAAAAACCTTCAGCAGTCATAAAGCTAAATGTTCCAACAGCAATATTGTTTTCTTGATCATTTGCTATGATTGTAATCTCACCAGATATGGCATTTGAGATTCCAGAAGGAGTTGTATAAGCGGCAGAAAAATCAGGGTTAGATCCTATGTTGTAAGTGCCAGGATTGCTATTAAGAGGAAAACTTACCGCTATATTTGTTGAAGATGTGCGGCCTAAAACCGTAAGAACATTACCAGAGACAACATGATTGATAACTATTGAGTTAAAAACCGTTGTATTGATAAGAGCTTCAAAATTATCATCTACATCCTCAATTTCTGGTTGAATTACTACTGGAGTAAGGATAGGTACTCTATAAACAACACCTTTACTAAATACTACAGTATCTGAAAAAGATGGAGTAAATGCAGTAAATTTAAAATTACCAGTCACCGCACTGCTTCCATTAAATGAAAAGTCTAATAAACCACTGGCTTGTGATGACTCAGTAGTGAATACTTTGCCATTTTCATCTATATAGGTTGCGATACTAGGATTATTCTGACCGCCAAATGTAATTTGAGTCTGCGCTTGATTTTTTATTTGAAAGCTTATTACCTCTGCACCGCGTTCTCCACGTATTAATAAATCACCGTCTTCATTAAAGATTGCTCGACTGTCTTGAGTGCGCAGTAACACAGTATCACGCACCCCTTGAAGTGCAGGTGTGTTATCTTCTATGGTACTACAAGAAATAAATGTGATAATAGAGATGAGAGCAAAAAGAAAATTACGCATAATCAAAATTCAAAAATAGAGGGCAAAAGTACTTTATATTAAAGATTTAACGTGATGAGTGCCAGAAAAATTATAGTATATTTGCAGACTTATTTAAAAACGGGGTCGGGTACCCCACAAATTAACTTTTATGTCAGTTAAAATTAGATTACAGAGACACGGTAAGAAAGGTAAACCTTTTTACTGGGTTGTAGCAGCAGATGCTCGCGCAAAGAGAGATGGTAAATACTTAGAGAAAATAGGTACTTACAATCCTAACAGTAACCCAGCAACAATTGATCTTGATGTTGATCTTGCTGTAACTTGGTTACAAAACGGAGCGCAGCCTACTGAGACTGCAAAGCGTCTTCTTTCTTATAAAGGAGCAATGCTTAAAAATCACCTAGCTGGTGGTGTACGTAAAGGTGCACTTACTGAAGAGCAAGCAGAAGAAAAATTTAATGCTTGGGTAGAGGAGAAAGCTGGTAAAGTAGAAGCTAAGAAAGGAAATCTTTCTCAAGCAGAAGAAAAAGCAAAATCAGAAGCTCTTGCAGCTGAAAAAGCTGTAAATGAGGCTCGTATCGCAGCAGCTCAACCAGAAGTGGTTGCAGAGACTGAAGATGCGCCTGCAGAAGGTGAAGCAGCAGCTTCAGATTCTGAAGAGTAAAAAAAGCTAGTGGAAGTGTAATGCTTTCGCAACATTTTGAAAATGCCCTAATTTAATTATTGGGGCATTTTTTATGGTCTATGTTTATTACCACTTAATTGCTTGCAAAGTCTCTTATAGAATATGCTGGCAATGTGAGATTGCTTATCGATTAACTTTTACGTCTTTTTATAAGATATCCCGTATTTTTACACCCTATGAAAAAAGAAGATTGTTTCTACCTCGGAAAAATAGTTAGAAAGTATAGCTTTAAAGGAGAACTCCTTGCTAAACTTGATACTGACGAACCAGAAATATACGTAGACATGGACTCTGTGTTTATTGATTTTGGTCCTAGTCTTGTACCATATTTTATAGAGTCTTCTCAGTTACATAAATCTAGTTTACTTCGAGTAAAATTTGAAGATATAGATACAGAAGAGGATGCAGATGATATGATAGGCGCAGGTCTGTACTTGCCACTAGACTTACTACCTGAGTTAAAGGGAGATCAATTTTACTTCCATGAGGTAGTAGGATTTACTGCCGTAGATAAAGACTTTGGTGAGATAGGTACAATCACATATGTAAACGATAGTAACACGCAGGCTATTTTTGAAATTGACAGAGATGGTAGTCAAGTGCTTATACCTATGGTAGACGAGTTTATCAAGAAAGTAGACCGCGAAAACAAGCAAATGCACTTCGAACTTCCTGATGGACTGATTGATCTATACCTGTAGATGTCTTTAAAACCTTTTCAATTTAAAGAATTTACGGTAGCCCAAAATCGCTGCGCTATGAAAATAGGCACAGATGGTGTATTGCTTGGCGCTTGGACTTCAGTGGCTCAGTATCCAGATAGTATATTAGATATAGGCACTGGTACTGGTGTTATCGCATTAATGCTTGCGCAACGCAGTGATGCTATGACTGTAGACGCTGTAGAGCTAGATGATAGCGCTTATGAGCAGGCCGCAGATAACTTTGAAAATAGTGTGTGGGGAGACAGACTCTTTTGTTATCATGCGCATTTATACGAATTTGCAGCAGAGATAGATGATGAGTACGACCTCATTGTCTGCAATCCACCCTTTTATATGGAAACGCTCAATGATGAGTCTACAGCGTTGCAGCGTTCACGTTCTATTAAAGATGGAGCAGCTATAGAAGCTAGAGAACAAGCACGCTTAGAAGAGTCAATGCCTTTTGAATTACTCGTAGGTGCCGTGGCAAAGTTACTATCAGAAGATGGGGCGTTTAGTGTGATTATTCCTCATGAAAGGGAGGATGACTTTATATTGTTATGTTCTCGTGCTGGTTTATTTCCCTCTAGAATTACACGAGTAAAGGGGAACCCAACTTCGCCTATTAAAAGGAGTTTGATGGAGTTCCGCTTTCGCGAAAGCGTACCAAACACCACAGAACTTACTATTGAGTATAAACGTCAAGATTATACAGATGACTACATTTCTCTAGTTAAAGACTTCTATCTCAAAATGTAGTAGGAATTTTGGGCAGTGAAAACGTTTTCGTTATTTTTACTTTGCTAAAATATATGCTATGAAACCAGATCTTTTTGAAGCTCCCGATTATTACAATATAGATGACCTTCTTACCGAAGAACATAAGTTAATACGAGATGCTGCGCGTGCGTGGGTTAAGCGAGATGTTTCTCCTATAATCGAACAAGCTGCACAAGATGCAAAATTTCCAAAATCAATCATTCCTGGTCTCGCAGAGATAGGAGCTTTTGGTCCTTATATTCCTGAACAATATGGTGGTGCTGGCTTAGATCAAATTTCTTATGGTCTTATCATGCAAGAGATAGAGCGTGGTGACTCTGGTGTACGATCTACTGCATCTGTACAATCATCACTAGTTATGTATCCAATATACAAGTATGGTTCTGAAGAGCAGCGTAACAAGTTTTTACCAAAACTAGCTTCTGGCGAATTTATGGGATCCTTTGGGCTTACAGAACCAGATCACGGATCTAACCCTAGTGGAATGGTGACAAATTTTAAAGATATGGGAGACCACTATCTTCTCAATGGAGCCAAATTATGGATTTCAAACAGTCCTTTTTGTGATGTGGCTGTAGTATGGGCAAAGAATGAAGAAGGGCGCATACACGGACTTATAGTAGAAAGAGGAATGGAAGGATTTTCTACTCCAGAGACACACAATAAATGGTCACTCAGAGCAAGTGCTACAGGAGAATTAATTTTTCAAGATGTAAAAGTTCCTAAAGAAAATTTATTACCTAATAAATCCGGATTAGGCGCGCCGTTAGGTTGTCTTGATTCGGCTCGTTATGGTATTGCTTGGGGAGCTATAGGCGCTGCAATGGATTGTTATGATACTGCGTTGCGCTACGCAAAAGAGCGTATCCAGTTTGGGAAGCCTATTGCTGCATTCCAACTGCAACAAAAGAAGCTTGCAGAGATGATCACAGAGATTACAAAGGCGCAATTGCTTGCGCTAAGATTAGGCCAACTTAAAAATGAAGATAGAGCAACCTCTGCTCAAATCTCAATGGCAAAACGTAATAATGTTGAAATGGCCTTAAAAATTGCTCGCGAAGCACGACAGATATTAGGTGGTATGGGAATTACTGGAGAATACAGTATCATGCGCCACATGATGAATCTTGAGAGTGTGATTACTTATGAAGGAACACATGATATTCACCTTCTGATAACAGGCTTAGATATCACAGGCGAGAATGCTTTTAAATAGTGGTTCAGATCACAAATAAAATGCCCTTTACATTAATGTTGTAAAGGGCATTTTTATTTAATATAATGGAAGACGGTTAGCCGTTTATAGCTTCTACCATATTTATTTTTCCAGGTAACATTTGCTTAAGCATGTTTTCTATACCATTTTTAAGTGTGAATGTACTAGAAGGACATCCACTACAAGCTCCTTGAAGTATCACAGAGACGTTCTGTGTTTTTGGATCATAGTTTTTGAACATAATATTACCACCATCACTTGCAACTGCTGGTTTTACATACTCTTCAATAATATTTACTATTTCCTTAGAAATATCGTCTAAAGTCTCAAACTTTTCTTCGGCTATTGCTTCTGCTTGCTGTGGTGTTTTAAGTTGAGCTGCTGTTACAATTTCTTTACCATCCTGAATGTAATCACGTATAAACTCTCTAGTTTCAGTAACAACTTCATCCCACTCTGCAACATCATATTTTTGAACAGAAATATAGTTTTCATCAAAGAAAACCTCCTTTACATAAGGAAGGTGGAACAAAGCCTTTGCCATAGGAGCATTTGCAGTGTCATCTATACTTTTAAACTCAAAAGCTGTAGTTACAAGCTTTTTATTTGCAACAAATTTAAGCGTTGATGGGTTAGGTGTAGACTCTGCATAAACTGTTACCGGTATTTTCTTTGCAGCAACATCTTCTATGATAACAAGTCCATTGTCATTAAGATAGTCTTCTATTTGATTTGCAACTTCTTGTTGTACATCTATCCACTCTACAATGTTGTACTTTTCTATAGCAACAAAGTTTTGAGTGATATATACTGTCTTTACAAATGGAAGATAAAATAACTGTTGAGCAAGCGGCGAATTTGCAGCTTCATCTATATTTTTAAATTCGTAGCTGTTATGATTAACTAGAAACTGATCTGCCTGAAATTTTTTAATAGCAGGGTTAGAAGTTCCTTCTACAGATATACTATATGTTGACATTGATAATTTTTTTACAAAGGTATGGAAGATGGAGCGTACTTGGTATATAAAGTATAGGTAATGGCTTTATGAATATTTATGCTTTGTGTACTTCATGATATAGTTCATTCACTAATAAATAATAGCCATTTTTGAGGGTATGTGTGTCGTAGTTGGGGAGTTATATGGCGTGAGGTATTGTAAAAAGTCCTATATTTGAGAGCTATGGAAGTATTGTCTTTTATAGATTTTACTCAAGTTAAAAGTATACAGTCGTACGAGGCATTATTCCTTCGATTTGTAGCCGTATAGAAAAAGAAAAGTCCATGAGTTTAAAGAAATCCTACTTTCTAATAGCATTGTTTTTTGCACAGTTTGCGATGGCGCAAGAAGGTATTCCAGTATATCTTGATTATTTACAAGATAATTTATATTTACTTCATCCATCAATGGCTGGAGCTTCTCAAACTACTAAGTTAAGAGGGACCGCTAGATCACAATGGGCAGGTGTAGATGACGCTCCAGCACTTCAAACAGTAAGTTTAAATGGTCGAGTAGGAGATAATATAGGGGTAGGCGGTGTTCTATTTAATGATAGTAATGGCTATTTTTCTCAACAAGGGGTGAATGCTACGTTTGCATATCACTTAATGTTAGGACGTAACTATGTAGATTTAAATCAGCTTTCTTTTGGGATAAGTGCAGGAATTATTCAAGGTAAGCTTGATGAAACTAGCTTTGATCTTACAGATTTTGATCCTATTATAGCTGGTATAGAGCAGAGTGATTCTTACTTGAATATAGACTTTGGAATGTCTTACAATTTTTTAAATTTCTCAACGCACTTTACCGTTAAGAATGCAATCCCTGTGAAGCGTGATATCTTTAGTGAGGATTTTGAGCCAAATAACCAACGTCGTTATCTACTATCTATGGCATATACGATTTCTCCTAATTATTCTGAATGGAGTTTTGAACCATCAGTGATGTTTCAGGCAACAGATAGTACAGGAGAAGCTACTTTAGATGTAAACGGTAAGGCATATTATAAAACAGACTGGGGTAGATTATGGGGAGGACTTTCTTATAGAAGAAGTTTTGACGGAGCAGAATTTACTACTAATGGTGAATCTGTAGATACTCAAAAACTTCAATATGTAACACCTTTTGTAGGAGGTATGTATGATCGTTTTATGTTAGGCTATACATATTCATATCAAAGTAACTCAGTAGTGCTTACTAATGGTGGTTTTCATCAGATCACACTTGGTATCAACCTTGGTAAAAATAAAGAGCCTTATGATTGTAACTGTCCAGCTATCAACTAGCATTCGGTTAAATAATCTAGTTTAAAATGTAAAAAATCCCTCGCCAGTTATGGCGGGGGATTTTTTAGTTTGCTAACTGTAAAGGAATATAGCTCTTATTCATTTGAAGCCATTAGTGCTAGAAATTTATCAAGGTTAGGAAGAATTAAAATTCTCGTTCTTCTATTTCTTGACATATTCTCTTTACTATCATTTTCTACTAAAGGAACATAGCTACTACGTCCAGAAGCAATTAGTTTTGATGGATCTACATTGTGCTTAGTTTGCAGCTCACGTACGATTGCTGTAGCGCGCTGTACACTTAAATCCCAGTTGTCTTTGAGGTATGAACCTTTCTTTACAGTACGGCTATCTGTGTGACCTTCTACCATTACTTCTACAGCTGGTTCGGAATTTACAACGGCAGCAATACGTCTCAAAAGAGCATCTGCTTCCTTGCTTACTCTATAACTCCCAGAGCGGAATAGCATTTTATCTGAAATAGAAATCTGTACTACAGTATCATCTATGTCAATGTTAATATCATCAAGTGCATTGGCGCCGTAAATATCTTTATTAAGGTTACGTTTAAGTTTATGAGAAACTGCAAGATTCATAGAGTCCTCTAGAGTTTGTGCTTGTGCTAGTTCACTAGGATCTACATTTGCGAGTGCTGCTCTTAACTTCTGCTTTGTGTTTTCTGACATTACAGTACCATTCGTAGTAATTTCAAATTTAGCATCGTTAGAAGCTTGCAAATCTACGTTAGTGTCACGTAGAGAATTGATTTTAGTATTGTAATCATCTACACGTTGCTCTATAGCTGCATATTTTGCTTCTATTTCCTCTTTTTCTACTTTAGTTTTAGTCAAAGTAACTTTTGTAGTGTCATACTCAGATTGAAGTTGAGTGTATTTCTTTTTAGAAACGCAAGAGGTAAGTGCTCCAGCGGTCATTGCAATAAGTAGGGTATTCTTTGTAACTCTTGAAATAATCATAAGTGTTTAGTTTAGTGTTTACTTCTTAGTTATACGGTGAGAGGTTTTTATGTAGACGTTAAGAATATCACAAAGTCAAACACCTTGCAGATGCTGTGTCATGCAAAGTGTTTATAATGAGTGTTTTGTGTTGATTATTCCCAGCTATAGTTTTTTGCATGACCTTGCTTTTTTATAGCGTCTACTAGTGCATTGCGCAATTCATTATCTTTAGTATTGGTTTTAGATTCAAGAAATTCTTTACGTTTAATGTTGAGCTTGGCAATTTCCCCTTGTATTCTTGTTCGCTGTTTCTTTTTCTCATAGACATACTTTCTTATTTCTTTTTCGGTTTTTCCTTTGAGTTCTTTAGGTAGGCTAGTTTCTTTAAGTTCTACTACCACAGCTTCATTTTCTTCCATCGCATCTACAAGGTCCCAGCTGGTATTTTTATATAGTCTAGAGCTTTTACTTACTGCTCTTTTTACAGCATTTGCATTACCATAAGATTGTGCATTGCTGTCTTGACTACTTTGCAGAGCAAGCTTAGATGAGGCGAGATTTCCATATCCTACATAGGTTTTGTTAAGCTCTTCATTCTTTTGTAAGATCTTATCGTCATATGGTGATGGTACGTGTACAGTAGCGCGATCACTATTTATTGCTATGTAATCTCCTTGAGTAAGTGATGCGCCATCTTTCCAATTTGTGTTGAGCCCTTCATTATAATCACCACAAAAAATTGTGTTTATAGTGACATCCTTTCCGCAGGCATTGCTGGCAGCATCTTGGTAACGCACTGGGCCTTGATCAAAAGGCTCATTACCTGCTATAAAAATAAGGTTGAGGTCATTTTTATTTTTACCCCACTCTAGTTGGTTAAGCGAATTTTCAATCACATTACCGCAGTACTCGTTACCTCCATTTGTTGTGAGAGAAAAGAGGTTTTTAGAAATTTCATCAAGATCTGTACTGAAGGAATTTACCATACGTATATATCCTTCTCTAGCATTAAGCCTGTCATTTCCATATTCATAAAGTGCAATTTTAAGGTCTGGACGGCTTTCATTTCCGCACTTAGCTTCTGCTAGATCGTTGACTAGCTCCCACAATTGTGCTCGTGCTTGATCTATAAGACCATCCATACTATTAGAAGTATCTAAAAGTAGAGCTACTTTAATGGTATTTTGAACGGGATCTTTTGTAAAAGATGGGATATGATTTTTTTCCGCTTTCGCGAAAGCGTACTCAACCCCATGTAAGTTTGTTGCGAGTAGTCCATTGTGCATAGCTAGTGTAATTGCTAGGATAAAAAGAGTTTTCATTTGCTGATTTTTATGATGAATAGAGTTTAAAATTATCATTATGAAAAGTCAAATTTTAGGTAGAATGAGGGAATAGGACGTATGAATGAGTAAACGACCTTAGATGATTAGTAAAAGGAACGTTTTTGTACGTAAAAGCATGAAAATAGGCGTGTTTGCTTCTTTTATGATTTTAAGATGCTATTTTTTTAGAGTAAGTTTGAATACAATGAAAACTAGAAATAACATATTATTTATACTTATTCTTTTATTAGGATCGTATACAGCTTTTGCACAACAAGAACGTGAGGCGGTTAGTAGGAGCACTAATAGAGTTTTTACATTGAAGGGAAGTATACTTGATACTGAGTATATGAAGCCTGTTGCCAAGGCAAATGTAGAGGTAACTGGTGGGGCCTACACCACCTCAGGGAGTGATGGTGAATTTAGAATAGCCGCCAAAGTAGGTGATGAGCTTGTAATACGTAGTGAAGATTTTGAGACGGTATTTTATACGATAAAGGATCAACAACGCATAAAATTAGAGGTGCGACCTATAGAAAAAATAGTGGAGTTTGAGGAGGTTTCAGATCTTCAAGCGCCACCTATTACTTTTAACTCCCTCATTAATCAAGCAAGGCAGATTTATAAAAAAAATGCTGCTGCTGGGGTTGATAAAGTTGCACAAGCACTTTCTGTCCCTACCATTTCAACAAGTGAACGAGCTAAAAGTTTTAAATTACTGGGAGATATTTATAGTCACTGGAAGCAGTACGATCTTGCGGTGACTAATTATAAGTTGAGCATTAAAAATGAGGCAAGTGTTGCAGTAGAAATTGCGCTTGCTCAGGCATATTACAATAATAAGAACTATCAGGAATGTATAAGATTATACACCAGGCTTGCAGAGATGAATCTTACTGCAACACAACAAATAACTGTAAAGGAAGGACTAGGTGATGCTTATGTTGCAACTGGAGACTATGTAACTTCTATTACAAATTATGAAGAGGTGGAGAAAAAAGTCACCCAACTTCAAAAGCCATCAGACGCAGCAAGGCTTAATACAAAGATAGGAGATGCTTATGATCAACAAGGTGCGCCTCAAGCAGCTGCTTTAAATTACTCTAAGGCTGCCGAGTTATCTAATATCGAAAAAACAGAGTCTGCTGTAAGAGCAAAGACAAAAGTAGCAGATTATTATAGTAGGAATAAATCTTATGATGCAGAGATTGAACTGCGTAAATCTGCTATAGAAGATATTAATCTTGTGGCACCAGATGCTATAGCTAATGATGATGTGATCACTGTCCAAAAGCAAAACTACAAGATAGGGTTTGCCCTGGCAGCACAAAATAAATATGAAGAGTCTATTCCTTTTTTAGAGAAGAGTATAGAAGAAGCACGTGATAAGGAAGACATTGTAGTCGAGAAAAATGCAAGACGCAGACTCTCTGAAGTATATCGTGATAAGGGCGATATCGATAAAGCAAAGGAAGCTTACGAAGCATACAAAAACATTGTAGACCTTAGTTATAGTCGCAAGGAGCAAGAAATCTCTCAAGCAACACGCTTTGCAAAGGACATTACCGAAAAGCAGAATAGAATTATTAGTCTTGAAAAAGACAGACAGCTTAATGAAAATCGATATCAGCTTGCTTTCCAAGAACAAGAACTTGTAGAGGCTAGAGATACCAGGCAAAAAGTAATTATTGGATCTCTCATACTTGTTACAGCATTATTGCTACTTACGGCATTTTCTATGTATAGAAGTAGTAAGAAGCAGCAATATGCAAATAACCTCCTTGCTCTTAAAAGTTTGCGTTCACAAATGAATCCGCATTTTATTTTTAATGCGTTGAACTCGGTTAATAGTTTTATAGCTACTAATGATGAGCGTACGGCAAATAAATATCTTTCAGATTTCTCTACCCTCATGAGAGCCGTGCTAGAGAATAGTGAGGAAGATTTTATACCGCTATCTAGCGAGATAGATCTTATCAAGAGGTACACGATGCTAGAGCATTTTAGATTTAAAGATCGTTTTGATTATGAGATAGAGGTAGATGAAGCGCTAGATGTAAGCTCTTTTATGATTCCGCCTATGTTATTGCAGCCCTATGTAGAAAATGCTGTGTGGCATGGAATGCGTTACAAAGAAGAGAAAGGTATGCTGCGCATTAGTTTTGATCAAAAGGATGAAAATACGGCAATGATAACCGTCTCAGATGATGGAGTAGGACGTACACGTAGTAAAGCATTAAAGACTGAGAACCAAAAGAAACAAAAATCTAAGGGGATGGGAAATATTAAAAAGCGAATTGCCATTCTCAATGAGATGTACGGTGATCGTATCGCTGTCACTGTCTCTGATGTATTTGATTCAGGAGAAGGAACAAAAGTGACGCTCACGCTTAAAAAAGTATAATACATGAAGCTCAAAACCATTATAGTAGAAGATGAAGAGACTAGTAGAGAGATCTTACGTAACTATCTCACTAAGTACTGCCCTAAAGTTGATATTGTAGGTGAGGCAGCAAATGTTGATGAAGCGTTGATACTCATAAGAAATCATGAACTTGATTTGGTATTTCTAGATGTAGAGATGCCTAAGGGAAATGCTTTTGATTTGCTGGAGCAAGTAGGCGACCGTAGTTTTGAGACGGTTTTTGTAACGGCATATAATCAGTATGCGATGGACGCGCTTAATACGCACGCATCTTACTATTTACTAAAGCCAGTTTCAATAGATGAACTCATTAAGGCGGTAGATTACGTAAGTGAGATCAAGACAAAAGAGAATGCTTTAGATAATAAAGTGCTCACTGCACATACCATTGATAAGCAGGGTAAAATTACTATCCCAGTACAAGATGGTTTTGAAGTACTATCTGCACAAGATATTTTATATTGCAAAGCAGATGATAACTACACAGAGATTTTCCTGAAAAATAACGAGAAGAAATTGGTAAGTAAAACACTAAAGTTTTTTCAAGATGCGCTTACAGATTTTGGATTTGCACGTGTTCATAAATCATATTTAGTGAACGTAAATGAAATCACCGCCTATAAAAAGGGTAAAGGAGGAAGCGTCGTATTAAGTAGCGGGAAAGAAGTGATGGTTTCTGCTAGTCAAAAAGCAAACTTACTCACGTATTTTCAATAATTAATCCGACTAAAAATCAAGTTTCTTGATAGTGATATCAAGTGGAGGTGTTACGCTTTCGCGAAAGCGTACTAATACTTTTTTTAAAATACTGGGATCCCCATTTGTAAATAATTGATGATTTCCAGTCGTTGCAGTTTCCAAGGCTTTTATTTCTGTAAGAACAGACTTAGTCTGGCGAGCAACGGCTAGTCCAGAATCTATGATAGTAACTTCTTCAGGTAATAACTCAGTTAGAAGCGGGATGAGGTATGGATAGTGACTGCATCCTAAAACCAGATAATCGATTTTCTGGGTAATCATAGGAGCTACATATGACTTAAGAAGTTCTTTTAAAACGGAACTCTCAAGATCTCCCCTCTCAATAAGCGGTACGAGGCCTTCTCCTATAACTTCTATAACTTTAGTTCCCTGTGTCCATTTTTCTGAAGTATCTTGAAATAGAGTGCTGTTTAGCGTTCCTTTGGTCGCTAGAATACCAATGGTCTTATTTTTAGAATTGAGTGCCGCAGGCTTGATAGCTGGTTCAATACCTATAAATGGGATGTCATAATTTTTCCTGAGGTAGTCAATGGCGTTAGTGGTTGCGGTATTGCAAGCAACAACAATAATTTTTGCGCCTAGTTGTATAAGCTTTTCTGTGTTTTTTACAGATAGCGCAATTATTTCCTCTTTTGATTTTGCACCGTAAGGAGCATGCTTACTATCGGCAAGGTATATGGTGTTTTCATACGGTAGGTGTGTGACTACTTCTTTCCAGATGGAAGTGCCGCCTATACCACTATCAAAAAGTCCAATGTTACCTTTGTGTTGCATGTATCTAAAATAAAAAACTGCCCTTTAAAAAGGGCAGTTTTCAATATTTGTTTTCGCTTAAGCGAAAGAATATTTTAAAATTATATTCCTAAAGAAGCTTTTGCATCTGGCATTAAATCATAACCATCTGCCATGATAACTCCTCCAGCTCCAGGTGTAGAATCAAGTACGAAGTCATATCCTTTTGCTCTTGCAACTTTTTGAATAGCTACTCTTGCTTTTTCAATGATAGGCTTGATGAGTTCTTGCTCTTTAGTTTGAAGTGTTTGTAATGCCGTTTGTTGGTACTTTGCAATGTTAGTACGAGTTTCTTGAACTTCCTGCATGCGTCTTCCATTTTCCTCATCAGTTTGAGTTTCTGCCTCACGGTTATAACGCTCGTATGTTTTTTGAAGCTCTGCACCCATTGCAGAAATTTCTGTGTCATATGATTTCTGTAGCTTTTCTAGCTCAGACATTGCATTCTTATATGTAGGCATAGCTTCTACAAGAGACTGTGAGTTAATGTGTGCAACTTTGCTTTGTGCTTGCATAGCGCTACTCATTCCTACGATAAGTGCAATCGCTGCTAATACTTTTGTAAACTGTTTCATTTTAATCTAATTTGAGTTAAGTGTAATAATTAATAAGGGTTATCTACCGTCTCCGTCATTTCCATTTTGTGCTGGAGGCGTAGTTTTCTTTTTCCTTGCTTCTAAAATTGAATCTCTTTTTGCCTTTCTTACAGCAATAATAGAATCTTTTTTTCTTTTTCTATCTGCAATTGCAGCTTCTTTGGCTGCTTTAGCATTTGCAGGATCCGTGCCTAATGTTGGCGTGCCCCTGCCACTAGGTGTTGTTGTCCTTGCTTCACGCACAGCTTGTATAGAGTCTTTCTTGCGCTGGCGTTCTTCAAGTAATAATCTTCTTCTCTCTTGAAAAGCCGCTTGACGTTCTGCTTTTTGCGTTTCTCTATCTTTATTACGGGCTTCAAGTGCTGCATCACGTTCGGCAGTCTTTGCGTTTATTGCTCGTTGTCTTTCTTGACTAGCTTTATCTTGCTCAACCGTTTTTGCCTCATCGATATCAAAATCTTTTTCATCTTTCTTACTGTTGATTTGATTACGTTTTGCAGCTCTAGTAATACTTCTAAGGACTTGGTCGCTTATGTTTAATCTGTCTGCAGTATATAACATCATTAAGTCTGATGATTTATCAAAGACAAGGTCAAACTTTTTTGCTGCAGATATTTCTTGTACAGCGTTAAATACTTGGTCTTGTACTGGCTCAACAAGCTGTCTTCTTTGGATAGCTAAATCTCCACCTGGTCCAAAACGTTTCTGTTGATATTCTAGTATTTGATCTCTTTCAAAAGTAATTTCTTCATCGCGTTCCTCAATAAGTTCTTTTGTGAGTAACGCTCTTTCATTATCCAGTTGCTTTTTCATTGCAGCAACTTCTTCAAGTCTAGTTTCAATCTCACCTTTCCATTTTCCTACTTTATCATCTAATTGTGTAGATGCTTCTTGGTATTCAGGAACATTTTCAAGTATGTAATCCATATCAATATATCCTATACGTACGCCACTAGCTCTTTGAGCTTCTAGTGAAGTAGATAGCAACATTGTTGCGATTAGTAAAAGAAAAACAGGTGTCTTCATAATTTCAGAATTGCATTAGAAATAATCGTGCCAAAAATTAGAACTGCTGACCAATAATGAAGTGTGTTTCCCATCCATTTGCTCCTACAGTACCAGGAATTGGGTCGAATCCATATCCAAAATCCAATCCTAATAAACCAAAGGCTGGCATAAATATACGAATTCCTGCCCCAGCAGATCTACTCAATTGAAACGGGTTATAGTCTCTAAAATTGTCATAAGATGATCCAGCCTCTGCAAAAGTTAATGCGTAAATAGTGGCCTGAGGATTAAATGAAATAGGGTAGCGTAGTTCTAAACTGAATTTATTATAAATAGTTGCACCATCGTTAGCTTGATTCGTACTAGAAAGTGCGGCTCCTCTATCTATAGGAGTCACTGCTTGATTAGGATAACCTCTAAGTCTCACTATCTCTCTACCATCTAGTGAGAAACCACCTAGTCCATCTCCTCCTAAGAAGAAACGCTCAAATGGAGGTACGCCTCTATCTTGATTATAAGCTCCAAGCCATCCAAATTCAATTCCCGTTTGTAGGACAAATTTGCCGACTATCGGAGTATACCATTTACCATCAAATTTCACTTTATAATATTCTAGCCAATTAAAACGCTCTTGGTCAATACGGCCTATCTCGTCACTATCTTGATTCTCCACAGCTACCTCGCGATCTGCAGCAAGTTGTTTGTAGTCTGTGCCGTTCCAAGCAGAGTACGGTAGTGTAAGTTTTGCTGTAAAACTTATTTCTGATCCACCAGTTGGGAAAATACGTCCACCAAAAACTTCCTGACGACTTAAACCTACAGTATATGCTAAGTTTTCTGATGATCCATTACCAAAGGTAAAAAGGCCAGTGTTATAGTTTTGTAAATCAAAGTGCTGGAAACTTATAGCATGCGAAAGGAAAAAGTTCCTATCTGGCCAAGAAAGACGTTTTGAAAGCCCTATCGAACCACCTGTAATTAAAAACTTTCTGTCTCTATCAACACGATCGCTAGCATTACCACTATTAATTCCTGTAAATAGATACTGTATCGTATGTGAAAAAGAGGTTGAAAATTGCACTGGTTGTTTCCCTCCGAACCATGGATCTGTAAGTGAAGCACTATATGTCTGAAAAAACTGACTTGCTTGTGCTCTTAAAGAGAATTTCTGACCATCTCCCATAGGAAGAGGCTGATATGCATCCTTATTAAATATGTTTTGAATAGAGAAGTTATTGAAAGAAAGTCCAAGTGTTCCTACAAAACCACCACCGCCAAAACCTCCTTGAAGTTCTATCTGGCTGGCACCTTGTTCTACTACATTGTACTCTAAATCTACTGTACCAGCTACAGCGTCAAAATTATCAAAATTAGGAGTGAGTTGTTGTGCGTCAAAAAATCCTAATTGTCCGAGCTCTCTAATTGTTCTTACTACTGCATCTTTACTATAACGTTGCCCAGGCTTTGTAAGTAATTCTCTATAAATTACTTTATCCTTAGTTTTATCGTTACCTTTTACAGTTACCTTGTTAAAATAGGCGAGTTTTCCTTCTGAAATACGTACTTCAAAATCAATAGTGTCATTTTGGACACTTGTCTCTACTGCATTAATATTAGAGAAGAGATAACCACTATTTTGGTAAAGATTTGCAATGTTGTCTGAATCTGGATCTGTATCATCTTGTATACGTTCTTTTAGCAGAACTCCATTGTACACATCTCCTTTAAATAGTCCTAGTTGGCGGCTTAATTGGTCATCTGTATACACAGAGTTTCCTATAAAGTCGATATCACCTATGTAATATCTATTACCTTCCTCTACATTAATTTCAAGAGTAATACTTTTGTCATTATTTTTAATAATGGTATCAGATATTACACGTGCATCACGGTACCCTTTTTCTTTATATTTATTTATAAGAGCAACTTTATCTTCTTCGTAATCTGCTTTGATAAATTTTGATCGTTTCCATACACGCCAGATTTTTTTCTCTTTGGTTTTTTTCATAGAACCTAAAAGAGTTCCTCTTTTTAACTTCTCGCGCCCTGTGATATTGATGTCGGCTATTTTTACGCGCTCACCTTTATCAATATTTACAGTCATGTTGACTTTATTTGTACCTATACTATCTGCAGTCGGAACAGTATTGATAAAAACCTTAGAGTTAAGATATCCTTTTTTCTTGTAAGTATTCTCAATGTAATTTTTAGCTGTAGTTTCTAGATTTTCTGTAACCTTAGCCCCTTTATTAAGTCCGTTGTCCTTAATAAAATTAGCCCCTTTTTTCTGCTTAATTCCTTTAAATCTTACTTCATTAAGCTCTGGGACTTCTTTGATGTCTAGCTGTAAGTCTACTTTATTTCCATTTATATCAGTAACATATAGATTAATATCTGAAAAAAGTTCTAGCGACCATAGTTTTTTGATTACGTCTGTAATCTTTTGTCCAGGTAGAAATATCTGTTCTCCTACACGTAATCCTGTAAATGCAATTACGGTATTCTCATTATAAGTGGATACGCCACTTACTTTGATGTCTGCAATTTCATATTTAACTTCAGGATCTAGCGGTAATTCTCTTTGCGCTTGTGCAAAAGTGAAGCTCAAAAGGGCTAAAAAAATCATCCATTTGCCTGTCACTTTTGAAAAAGTAGACGCACTATTTAATTTGTTCACTTGTCTTTCCAAATCTTCGTTCTCTTTTCTGATAATTGTAAATAGCGTCATGTAAATGTTCCTTTCTAAAATCTGGCCACAATATTTCTGTAAAATAAAACTCAGCATAGGCTATCTGCCACAACAAAAAATTACTAATTCGTTGCTCTCCACTCGTACGAATTAACAAATCTACATCCGGCATATCATGGGTGTAAAGATGCTCATTTATACAAGATTCATCTATTTCAGCTGGCGAAATTAGGTTATTTTTAACTTTATCGCTTATTTCTTTGACAGTTTTTATTAGTTCTTCTCTGCTTCCGTAACTTAATGCAAGTGTGAGCTTAAGCCTTTTGTTGTTCTTCGTTTTTTCTATAACCTCGTTGAGTTCTCTTTGCGCTTTTTTAGGTAAAGAGCTCGTATTACCAATAGTGTTGAGGGAAACATCGTTGTCTTGTAAAGTAGAAATTTCTTTCTTTAAAGAAGATACAAGAAGATTCATGAGCGTGTCTACTTCTGCCTTAGGGCGATTCCAATTTTCTGTAGAAAAAGCATAAAGGGTTAGGTAAGGTACACCAAGTTCGGCTGCCGCTTCTACCGCTTCTCTTACTGCTTTAGACCCTTTCTTGTGACCTACAGCTCTAAGAAGGCCTTGTTTTTTTGCCCACCTACCATTACCATCCATAATAATGGCAATGTGCTGGGGTAACTTTTCTTTATTAATCTGGGCAAGTACGTCCATTATATTATTAAAATCCGCAGTAACAAGGTCTACGGCCAAAGGTAAAACTCACGGTTAATCCCGTGAATACATACCAATCATTATTATTTTTATTTCCTAAACTTAGCGCATCTTCTCCCGCAGGATCGCTGCCATCTATATTATCTGTAAATGTATAACGTGCACCACCTTCCAGAGCTATGACCATCTTACTATTTACTGCTACTTTATAACCTAATACTATTGGAATTGCAACGTCTAGCGCGTTTCCACTCGCTGTAACACCATTTATATTTGAAATATTTTCTTGATTAAAGACTGTAAGACCAGTATATAAATATGGCGCGTTTGCGTTACGATCTTTAAACATGTCAAATTCCCAAAAGGTATATTCTAAGCCTAATGAAACCTCCTGAAGACTATTAGTAAAGGATAATCCTCTGCTCTGTCTCCTAGCCTCATGGCTATCTTCGTCACTTCCTTCCAACTCTGTGAACAGTGCTGTAAATCTAAATGAATGTCTGGAGCTTCTATTCCACTTAAAAATAGCGCCAAAAACAGGCTTATTTGGAGAAAAGTAGCTAGTAGACCCTATGTCACTTACAACATTAGATCCTCCTAAAAACCCTCCTATTTCATAAGTCTGAGCTTGTGTTTTAGTATTCCAAAAAATGGCGATCAAAATAATCGTCAAGTACTTCATATAGCGTTAAAAGTTTGCAAATATAACAATTCTGTGTTGGTACTAGCAATTAGGGGTTGCTAAGATGTTGTCGGTTAGTTTACGCTTTCGCGAAAGCGTAATTAAATACGTACTAGTTGCCCTTACAGAAAACACATTAAACGCATAAATATTGTTTAGTTTCTTTTATCTTCTCCCCAAAGGAGTTTGCGACGAAGTGTTTTTAAAAAACTATCTCCTTCCAATCGTATGAGGCTTATTTCAAATGGCGCCTTTTCCAAAGTGATAATGGTCTCATTATCTAGTGTAGCTATGCGGGAATCAAGCGAAATCAAATGTTGTTCTTCTCTTCCAGAAACGCTAAGCTCTATTACCGTGTTATCTGGGATCACTAGTGGTCTTGCATTTAAGTTATGCGGAGCGATAGGTGTGAGTATAAGACTAGAGGTATGCGGAGTGATTACTGGGCCTCCACAGCTAAGCGAGTATCCAGTAGAGCCTGTAGGAGTTGCAACAATAAGTCCATCTGCCCAATAATTTGTTAAGTCTTCACCATCAAGCTTAGTCTTTACCGAGATCATAGAAGTAGTGTTTTTTCTACTCACCGCAATCTCGTTAAGTGCAAAGTTAAGTTCCCCTATTTCTTCTGAGAGTTTACTTGTAGTGATTTGCAGCAAACTCCTTTTAGAGATGGTATATTTTCCAGTTAATATCTTATCAATAGAAGCTTCAATGTCATTTCTCTTGATGGTTGCTAGAAAACCTAATCGCCCAGTGTTAATACCTACTATTGGGATGTTAAGGTCTCTTACGTAGGTAACTGTCTTAAGTATGGTTCCATCACCACCTATGCTCACAAAAAGATTGTAACTGTTGTCTAACTCCTTAAACGTAGAAAAATGATTGTAGTCTCTTTCAATAGCGTCATTCTCATGTATGAGTTTAAGGAAGTTTTTTTCTATAATAACTTCTACTTGCTTTTTGTCAAGAATATCAAGAAGTTGCTGAATGTATTGTCCCGCTTCTTTATGATAAAACTGACCGTAAATACCAATTTTCATAATCTATTAGATATTAAGGTATTTTTCTAGGTACTGAGAGCGCTCTCTTAAGTCTGTCAGGAAGGTATCTTCTTGGTGACTAGACACCACATTATAGCTATACCTTCTAAAGGCTGCGAGAATGTCATTAAAATTTGATCTACCAATTTTTATCGAAATTTCGGCAACGTCATTTTCTATTCTAGAGATAAACATTCCCCAGATTTTGCCATCATTAGACTCTACAATCTGACTTATTTCACTAAAAGAGTAATCTTGGATGCCTTTTTCTATTACTACCACGCTTCCTGGCTCACTTATAAAAGGAGTGCTGTTAAAGAAGCTCATTACATCTTCTAACTCATAGTAGCCTAAATATGTGTTTTTCTCGTCTAGCACTGGCATCATGTTAGAACCATGTTGTGCAAAAGTCTCAAGTACGTCTAGCCAGTTTGTGTCATAACGCACAAAAAATTGCTCATATCCGTGGCTATATTCACTTATGGGAGTATCTGCATCTAGACAATGTGTGTCATTTTCAGGTAGTGATCCTACATAAACACCTTCTCGTTCTATAGGAACATGAGAGTAAGTAGTTTGACTAAAAATAGACTGCACTTCACCTATATTCTGCTTTTCAGAAACTGGAGAAATATCATTTATAATGAAATCTGTTAACGTCATACTGCAAAATAATGAAAAAATAACCGCCTAGCAGCGGTCTCTTTGTATTTTTGTGATATCAAATAATACCATATTGCTATGACAAAATTAAGTGTAAACATAAATAAGGTTGCTACATTACGTAACGCAAGGGGAGGTAATGTTCCAGATTTATTAAAAGTAGCGAGTGACCTTGAAAAAATGGGTGCTCAAGGAATAACCATTCATCCCCGTCCAGATGAGCGCCATATAAGATATCAAGATGCGAGAGACCTTGTAGATGTAGTTACTACAGAGTTTAATATAGAAGGTAATCCTATCCAGAAGTTCATAGACCTAGTTCTCGAGACTAAGCCTACACAAGTTACCCTCGTTCCAGATGCTGTAGATGCTATTACGAGTAATGCTGGCTGGGATACCATTAAACATAAAAGCTTCTTGCAAGAAGTAATTCAAGAGTTTAAAGAAGCAGGAATCCGAACCTCAATTTTTGTAGATCCAGTATTGGAAATGGTTGAGGGTGCAAAAGAAACAGGTGCAGATCGTATCGAGTTGTATACGGAGTCCTATGCAGATGGTTACGTGCTTAATAAGGAAGAAGCTATAAAGCCATTTATCGCTGCCGCTTTTCATGCAAGTGATATAGGAATAGGGATTAATGCTGGGCACGATTTGTCACTAGATAATATCGAATATTTTCATAATAGCATTCCAGACTTGCTAGAGGTTTCTATAGGTCATGCGTTGATGGCAGAGTCTTTATATCTAGGTTTTGAAACAGTGATAACTTCTTATCTTAAAAAACTTCAATAATTCATGTTGCATTCTAATATCATAGGGGAAGGTGAGCCTCTCGTCATATTACACGGCTTTCTAGGGATGGGTGATAACTGGAAAACACTATCAAAACAATTTGCAGAAGATGGTTTTCAAGTGCACCTTGTGGACCAGCGTAATCATGGTCGTAGTTTTCACAGTGACGAGTTTAGCTATGAATTAATGGTAGAAGACCTCAAGTCTTATTGTTTAGAAAATGAACTTGAAGAATTCTATTTGCTTGGACACTCAATGGGAGGTAAGGTTGCTATGCTTTATGCCACTACACATCCAAATATGGTAAAGAAATTAATCATAGCAGATATAGGTGTAAAACAATATCCACAACATCATCAGACCATTCTTGAGGGACTAACTGCCTTGTCAAATGATGCTCCAGCAATGACGAGTCGTTCAGGAGCAGATGATTTTCTTTCGCAATATATTACAGATGATGGTACGAGAATGTTTTTGCTCAAAAACCTTTATTGGAAAGAAAAGGGCGTTCTTGGTTTTAGAATGAACCTCAAAGCGCTTATAGGAAATATAGAACAAATAGGAAAAGCACTTCCAGACAGAGTTTCATATGGAGGAGAGGTGCTTTTTTTAAGAGGAGATAGGTCTAATTATATTCTTAACGAGGATGAAAAAGGTCTTTATAACGCTTTCGCGAAAGCGCAATTAACTACCATTTCAAACGCTGGTCACTGGCTTCATGCAGAAAATCCTAAAGATTTTTACAAAGAAGTGATAAATTTTTTATAACATTGTTTCAGCAAATTTACTATGTATGCATAGTAAATTGGTAATAAAACTATGAATCCCTTATAAATACTGTATTTTTGAGGGAGGATTATTAAGAATAACACATTTCCCTTAACCTAAATTAAATTATGAAAAAAGTATTAAGTGTCGTTGTGCTACTACTCGTATGTGCTGTAACGTATGCCGGTGGATACCGTGTAAGTTTACAAGGACAACGCGGTCTAGCGATGGGTCACACTGGTGTGGCAATGGTTAATAATGCAGAGATTGCATTCTTTAACCCAGGAGGTCTAGTTCATCTAGAAGGAAAATTGAATATAGCCGTAGGAGGTTTTGGTGTATTCTCTGATGTAAAGTTCCAGAACGCTGAGTTTGGGCAAACTTCACAAACAGAGAGTCCTACAGGAACGCCTTTGTATTTATATGCAAGTTATAACGTGAGTGAAAAACTAGCAGTAGGTCTAGCTGTATATACCCCTTACGGAAGTACGGTAGAGTATCCTACAGATTGGTCTGGATCACATTTAGTTAATAATATTGATCTCTCGGCTATTTTTGTGCAGCCTTTAGTTTCTGTAAAATTACTTGAAGACTTAAGTATTGGAGGAGGGCCTATCCTAGCTATTGGAGGCGTAAACTTTAATCGTAATCTTACTCGTAACCTTACAGATATTGATGGTAATCGCTCAAATGTTACGATTGATTCTCAAGGTCTAACTGCTTTTGGTTTTTCTGTAGGAGCTATGATTACTCCTAATGATCAGTGGTCATTTGGTGTTAACTACAGGTCTAGAATCGATATCGATGTAGAGCAAGGAGATGGTGATGCAGTATTCTCAAATGTGCCTAACTCTCCGCTTGCTCCTATTGCAAATGGAACTTATGATTTTACAGCAACATTACCTTTACCAGCTGAGTGGACAGTAGGAGTTTCTTACAAGCCATCAGATAAGTGGACACTTAACTTTGACTGGAACTACGCAGAGTGGGATGCTTATGAAGCATTAGACATTATGTTCCTTAACACAGACGGCTCTCTTGCTTTAGAGTCTATAAACCCTCGTAATTATAAGAATGCTTCAAGTTACCGTCTAGGTGCTCAGTTTGATGTGAGTTCTAAATTTGTTCTTCGTGGAGGTGCTTACTTCGATGAGTCTCCAGTACAAGATGGTTTCTTTGCTCCAGAAACTCCACGTAACGATTCTTACGGATTTACAGGAGGATTTACTTATAATGTAACAGATAAGTTAGCAATTGACGCTTCTTTCCTTTACTTAACATTTAAGGAAATTGATGCTTCTTACGATTCTTATGTAGAAGGTGGAGAGCGTGTTCCTTTTGGAGGAACTTATAAATCAAGTGCATTTGCACCAGGTTTAGGTCTTAGTTATAAATTATAAAAATAGCATTGATGAAAAAATATTTCAATTATATAGCACTTCCGGCACTCGCACTTGGATTAGTTGCTTGTGAGCCAGAATTTGACAACGATATTACAGAGAATCAGGATTTTTACACTAGTGGTAGTGCAGATTTCTCAAGCTACGTTTCTGTAGGAAACTCTCTTACTGCAGGTTTTGCAGATGGAGCTTTGTACATCACAGGTCAAGAAAACTCTTATCCTAACATTATGGCGCAACAGTTTGCGCTTGCAGGAGGAGGTAGTTTCTCTCAACCACTAGTAAGCGATAACCTTGGTGGACTTACTTTAGGAGGTATGCAAATTACAGAAAATCGTTTTGTACTTGCTACAGACGCAGATGGCAACCCAGGACCTGCACGTCTTGCGGGAACTCCTACTACAGAGGTTTCAAACATTGTTGCGGGACCATTTAATAACGTAGGTGTACCAGGAGCAAAAAGCTTTCACCTTGTAGCACCAGGTTACGGTAATGTTGCTGGTGTAGCTACAGGTCAAGCAAACCCTTATTTTGCTCGTTTTGCTAGTTCAGCAAACACGACTGTAATGGCAGAAGCCCTTGCAGCAAACCCAACATTCTTTTCTTTATGGATAGGTAACAATGATATCTTAGGTTTTGCAACATCAGGCGGAGCAGGTGCAGATCAAACAGGAAACCCTGATGCGACCACTTATGGTCCTAACGATATTACAGATCCTACATTATTTGCAGGTGTATATGCTCAAGAAGTAGCGGCACTTACAAGTACGGGAGCAAAGGGGGCATTAGTAAACATTCCAGATGTAACTTCTATTCCTTTCTTTACTACGGTTCCGTCACAGGCAATACCGCTAGATGAAGAAACCGCAGCAACACTTAATGCTAGTTTTGCAGCTTATAACACGCAAGTATTGCCAGGACTTGCTTCTTTTGGGGTTATTACAGCAGAAGAAGCTGCTGCTCGTCAAATTAACTTTAGTGCTGGATCAAACTTTATCACTATTCAGGATGAAGATTTGACTGATATTTCAACTATGGTCCAAGGAGCACCTTTTAACTTAGATCCTATTACAGCTGCTTTATTATCTCAGTTACGTCAGACTACAAATGATGACTTAGTCCCGCTTACGACTGCTGGAGTTTTAGGAACTATAGATGAGGCTTATGTAGGATTTTTAGTTTCTCAAGGTGTTCCTGTAGAACAAGCTGGATTATTAGCAATAAACGGTGTGTCTAGACCATTACAAGATCAATTTGTGCTTACTACGCAAGAGCAAGCACTGGTAACTGCGGCACAAACACAATACAATGCAACAATCCAAGCCCTAGCAGATGCTAATGGACTTGCTTACGTAGATGCTAGAACTGCGCTACAAAATGTAGCAAATGGTGGTGTGGCTTTTAGTGGAGGTATTCTTTCTTCACAATTTGTGACAGGAGGAGCGTTCTCTTTAGATGGAGTACATCCAACGCCTAGAGGTTATGCATTTACTGCAAATGCGGTTATTAATGCGATTAATAGTACTTATGGATCAACGATTCCAGGAGTAGATATAGGAGGCTATGCTTCGGTAACGATAAGTAATGATGTAAACTAAAATCGGTTTAATTAAAATATCTAAAAAGCGCCTTTATTAAAGGCGCTTTTTTTATGTGTAAATTTACGCTTTCGCGAAAGCGTAACCCTTAAAATTCAATCTTATGAAATCTATAATCAAAATTTTACTAACAGCTGTGGCGGTAGTGATGCTTTCAAAGCTGCTTCCAGGTGTTGCTTTAGATGGTTTTGTGACGGCAATTATTGTCGCTATAATATTAGCATTACTTAAATTTATCGTTAGACCTATACTTGTTATACTGACGCTTCCGGTAACGATTTTGACCTTTGGTTTGTTCCTTTTTATCATCAATGCTTTCATAATATTGATAGCAGATTACTTTATAGGAGGCTTTTCGGTGAGTGGTATTTGGGTGGCATTACTCTTTAGTATCTTACTTAGTATTTTTCAAAGTATATTGTTTTCACTTATTAAAGACGACAGCAAGAGCTAGTTAAGCACATCTTAAAAGATTGTTGTACTCGTAAAAATATTGTATTTTTGCGCCCTCAAAATTACATCATAATGAATATTACAAAAGAGCAAATAGACGACCTGAACGCAGTAGTAAAGGTAGAAATCGTTAAAGAAGATTATAACGAGAAAGTAGAGTCTATCCTTAAAAACTACCGTAAAACGGCAAATATTCCTGGTTTTAGAAAAGGTCATGTCCCTATGGGAATGATTAAAAAGCAGTACGGAACAGCTGTAAGAGTTGATGAGGTAAATAAAATACTTCAAGAAGCTTTAGGTAAGTTTTTACAGGAAGAAAAGCTAGATGTGTTAGGTAATCCACTTCCTAAAAACCAAGAAGGTTTTAATTGGGATACAGATGATTATAATTTTGAATTTGAATTAGGAATGGCTCCTAAGTTTGATGTAAATCTTACGCCAAAGAAAGCCGTTACAAGTTATAAAATCAAAGTAGATGACAAGATGGTGGATAGCCAAGTCACTACTATAAGAAAGCAATATGGTACGCTAGTTTCTCAAACTGAAGTTGCAAAGAATAGTGAAATCACTGGTACTTTTGTAAACGAAGAAGCAGGAATTGATAACCAAGCGACTTTTGAAATAGAGCAAGTAAAAGGAAAGAAGAATGTAGATGCATTAGTAGGGGCAAAACCTGGTGATGTAATTACATTAAAAACTAAAAGTTTATTTTCTGAGCCTGGAACCTACCAAGCGGCTTTAAAGATCTCTGAAGATCAAGCAAAAGAAATGAATGCAGAACTTACTTTTACACTAACCGAAACAAACAAGCGTGAGCAAGCAGACCTTGATCAAGAGTTATTTGATAAGTTATTTGGTAAGGATGTTGTAAAAAGTACAACAGAGCTTAAAGAAAAGATTAAAGAAGATGGAGAGCGCCAGTTTGTACAGCAGAGCGATCAACAACTTATGAATGACGTTACTGAGCGTCTTATAGATGAAACTAAGTTTGATCTTCCTTCAGAATTCCTTGCTAGATGGATACAGTCTAGTGGTGAGAAGCCTATGACAGAGGAGGAGGCAAAAGAAGAGTTTACTCGTTCTGAAAAAGGCCTAAGATGGCAACTTATAGAAGGGAAAGTAGTAACAGATAATAAACTTCAAGTAACTTTTGAAGAATTAAAAGATTACGCAAAAGATATGATCAAATCGCAGATGATGCAATACGGTCAGATGAACCCTGAAGATAAGGAGCTAGAAGATATCGCAGCACGTATCCTTGGTAATCAAGAAGAGGTAAAGCGTTTATCTGAGCAGCTTATGAATGTGAAAATGCTTACGTTCTTTAAAGAAAATGTAAAACTTAAGGAGAAGGAAGTAACCTTTGACGAATTTGTTAAGGAAGTTTACAATTAGAATACTTCCTAGATAATAAGTATCTTTAAAGCGTTTTACTTGTATAGGTAAAACGCTTTTTTTTAAAATATATATTGCTATAAAAATATGGATTACGGAAAAGAATTTAAAGATTTTGCAATCAAAGATCAGGGTGTAAACTCTAATTATTACGATAAAATTATTACGAGTATGTTGCCACAGGGCCTTACTCCTAATATCATTGAAGAGCGCCAGATGAACATCGCTATCTTTGATGTATTTTCTCGTTTAATGATGGATCGCATCATTTTCTTGGGAACAGGAATTAATGATCAGGTTGCAAATATTGTACAGGCACAGTTACTATTTTTAGAAAGTACAGATGCAAATAAGGATATCCAGATTTACATCAACTCTCCAGGAGGAAGTGTGTATGCTGGTCTAGGTATTTATGATACGATGCAGTTTATTAAGCCAGACGTTGCTACCATCTGTACAGGTATGGCAGCATCTATGGGAGCTGTATTACTTTGTGCAGGAGCAAAAGGTAAGCGTAGTGGTTTACCACATAGCCGTGTGATGATTCACCAGCCTATGGGTGGAGCACAAGGTCAAGCATCAGATATCGAGATTACTGCAAAGGAAATCTTGACACTTAAAAAGGAACTTTACGATATTATCGCAAAGCATTCTGGTCAGGATTACGATAAGGTATATAACGATAGTGATCGTGATTACTGGATGAAAGCAGATAAAGCGCTTGAGTATGGTATGATAGATGAAATATTGAAGAGAGACTAATGAGGTTTATGCTTTCGCGAAAGCGTATAATATCTCAAAACAGTAAATAAAATGGCAAAGGAAGATTTAGAATGTTCATTTTGTGGTAGAAAAAAACCGGAGACTAGCTTACTAATTGCTGGGCTTGACGCGCACATCTGTGATAGATGTATCGAGCAAGCACATGGTATTGTGATAGAAGAGTCTAAGGATGTTGCTACAAATGATCTTGAAGGAGAGCTTAAGTTAAGAAAGCCACAAGAAATTAAAGAGTTTCTTGATGGGTACGTTATAGGTCAAGAATTTACAAAAAGAGTAATGTCTGTAGCGGTATACAATCACTACAAACGATTATTACAGCCTGCGACAGATGATGATATAGAGATCCAAAAGAGTAACATCGTGATGGTGGGACAAACAGGAACTGGTAAAACACTTATCGCAAAGACAATCGCTCGTATGCTTAATGTGCCTCTTGCTATTGTAGATGCTACAGTGCTTACAGAAGCAGGTTATGTAGGTGAGGATGTTGAAAGTATACTAACACGTCTTTTACAAGCAGCTGACTATAATCTTGAAAAAGCACAGAGGGGAATCGTTTTTATAGATGAGATAGATAAAATTGCTCGTAAGAGTGATAACCCATCTATTACTCGTGATGTGAGTGGAGAAGGTGTGCAACAAGCGTTATTAAAACTATTAGAAGGTACCGTAGTAAACGTGCCGCCTAAGGGAGGACGTAAGCATCCAGATCAAAAGTTTATTGAGGTAGATACAGAGAATATCTTATTTATCGCTGGAGGAGCCTTTGATGGTATTGAACGCCACATTTCTAAGCGTTTAAATATGCAAGCAATGGGGTTTGTGGCTAGTAAAAGTGAAGATGTAGTAGAGAAGGATAATATGCTTAAATATATTATTCCTAAGGATCTTAAAGATTTTGGTCTTATACCAGAAATCATAGGTCGTCTGCCAGTATTGACACACATGGACCCATTAGATGCTGGAACGCTAAGAGCTATCCTTACAGAGCCTAAAAATGCTATAATAAAGCAATATAAAAAGCTTTTTAGTATGGATGATATTGAGCTTACCATTACAGATGAAGCTTTGGATTATATGGTAGGTAAAGCTATTGAGTACAAACTTGGCGCAAGAGGATTGCGTAGTTTATGCGAGGCTATCCTTACAGACGCTATGTTTGATCTTCCTAGTTCTGACGAGAAATCGCTGAATGTGACTAAGACGTACGCAGAGGGTAAATTGAATAAATCTACGCTCAAAAAATTGAAAGCAGCTTCATAATAATGAGGTCAGATAAATAGATTAAAAAGGTACTCTTGTGAGTGCCTTTTTTTATGGTTTTGAGTGAGCATTTTAGGTTTTAGAAACAGAATGTATTGTGGTGAGTACGCTTTCGCGAAAGCGTAAAAAAACCAACGATTTCGGTTAGTGATGAAGTTTATTGTGTGAGATCTTTTTTAAAACTTGATTGATATTATGCAAGTTCAAGCAGTGCTTCTACAAAATCTCTCTTATTTGATAATCTAGGTACTTTATGCTGTCCTCCAAGTTTGTTGTTTTCTCTGAGCCAGTCATAAAATAGATTTTCTCTCGCGCTGTGGATAGTGGGCGCGTTTAAGGTGGTGTTATTAAAACGCTTTGCTTGATAATCACTGTTTACTTCTTGAAGTGCAAGGTCTAGTTTGTGATTAAAAAGTGCGATATCATCTGGCGGATTCTTAAATTCTATAATCCACTCGTGAGCACCTTTTTCCTTTCCTTCCATGAATATAGGTGCGGCGGTATAGTCTTTTATTTCGGCACCTGTCTCGCTTGTCGCTCTCTTGAGTGCTTCTTCTGCATTCTCAATTATAAGCTCTTCTCCAAAAACGTTGATGTGATGTTTTGTTCTCCCCGTAACTTTAATTCTATATGGGCTGGTGCTTGTAAATCTTACGGTGTCGCCTATTTTATACCTCCACAACCCTGCATTTGTAGTGATAACAATCGCATAATTTACTCCTACTTCTACCTCTGTAAGCGGTATCACGTTTTGCCCAGGAGTTCCATAGGTAGTCATAGGTATAAATTCATAAAAAATACCATAATCGAGCATGAGCAATAATTCCTTAGAGTCATTCTGACCTTGTATGGCAAAAAATCCTTCTGAGGCATTGTAAATCTCGTAATATTTAAATGAATTAGACGGGATCAACTTTTGGTATTGCTCCATGTAAGGGTCAAAACTTACGCCTCCATGAAAGTACACCTCAAGGTTAGGCCACACTTCAAGTAAATTTGATCTGCCCGTAGTCTCAAGAACATTATTTAACAAAACAAGCATCCATGAAGGTACTCCAGACAGGCTAGTTACATCCTGCTGGATAGTCTCGTCTACAATGGCTTGCATCTTGGTTTCCCAATCACTTAGCAGGGAAACCCCGTTAGTTGGTGTACTGCTGAACTCTGCCCAGAAAGGCATATTATCAATTAATATAGCCGAAAGATCACCATACACAGTTCCATTATCCTGGTACAACTGCTTGCTGCCGCCTAGCCTTAGTCCTTTGCCAGAAAATAATTGTGACCCCTCATTATTATTGAGGTACATGCACAGCAAATCCTTACTTGCTGCATAGTGGCAGTTTTCAAGTGATTCTGGGCTTACAGGAATGTACTTGCTGCGAGCATTTGTAGTACCACTACTTTGTGCAAACCATTTTATAGGTGTAGGCCACATTATGTTTGTCTCACCTTTACGGCTTCGCTCTATATATTCTTGATTTTCCTCATATGAGGTTACTGGAATGCGATCTGCAAACTCACGATATGACTTGATTGATTTAAAGTCATAAGCCCTGCCTATCTCGGTATCTTTTGCTTTCTCTATGAGTTTAGTGCGCAATTCTTCTTGAACCTCAGAGGGGTACTTCATAAAAAGTTCCATCTGGTGAATGCGTTTTTTTAAGAACCAAGAAGCAATGGAATGCACTAAAGGGATAGCCATAAAGTTGGTATATTTACACGTATATAACGGGATAGGTTATTACTTTCGCGAAAGCTAATTTAACCTTATTTCCCCACATTTTGTAATCAAAGTTTTCTTAAATGCAATACCAAGGTGTCCTTAGAAAAATGCAAACGGAGCACACAGATCCTATAAATTACTATTTAGTAATGGATGGTGACTTCATACAAATGAATCAACTCTTAGGAAAAAGGTTGCATATGGAATTTGTAAAATACGAATGCCTGGCTTGTGGCGAAAATAAAAAGATTTTCCGTCAAGGGTATTGCTATGATGACTTTTATAAAGTCCCACAAGCTGCCGATTGGATCATGAAGCCTGAGCTTTCTAAAGCCCATTTAGACGAAGAAGAGAGAGATCTAGAATATGAGAAAAAGGTGCAGCTACAACCACATATTGTATATCTAGCAAACTCAAGTAATGTAAAGGTAGGAGTGACTCGTAAGACCCAAGTTCCTACAAGGTGGATAGATCAAGGTGCTCATGAAGCAGTAGAGATTGTTGAAGTGCCTAATAGATACCTGGCGGGTATAACAGAACTAGCACTAAAAGAGCATGTTTCAGATAAGACTAACTGGCGCAAGATGCTCAAAAATGATATAGAAGACTTAAGTCTCACAGAGTATAGGGATGCGCTTAAAAAATATATACCAGAAGAGGCACAGCAGTATTTTATAGCTAGCAATGAAGAAACTCACATTCACTTTCCGGTAGATAAATATCCAGAAAAATTAAAAACTCTTAATCTTGATAAAACTCCGGCTTATGAAGGTGTTCTAAAAGGGATTAAAGGACAGTATCTCATTTTTGAAGATGATACCGTATTTAATGTGCGTAGCTGGGAAGGATATGTAATACGCTTAGAAGTACTTTCTTAAGTAACAGTGAGTTTAATGACTTGCATACAGGCCAATATTATGAGCGTAATACCTATGTAGCGATTAATATTACTTCCTGATGAATGTTGCTTTTTTTTTATATGAGTGCCAAATCTACTATAACCGTATAGTGTCACAACCTTTCCTATAAAAACACCACTAAGGAATAATGTGATGCATAAAGCTGAGTGTGATTCATTACTTGATAACCACCTGCCTAGTAGAGAGAACACTAAAATCCAATAAATAAGAACAGGTGGATTGATAACACTAAGAGTAAATCCTAGAAGATACTTAGATGATTTTTTTCTTTCTGGCCTTGTGCTTTCTTTCTTATTAAGAGCAAAGTAAAGCCCAACAGTTGCAAGAACTGCAGCAACTACATATTGTACCCAAAGATTCATCTCAAAAAAATCTTGTACAATCATGCCAAAGGAAAATGCTATAAAGGCTAGTAATACTTCTCCTAGTCCAGCACCATAACTTATTTTTAATGACTCTCTGTGAGATTCATTTAGAGAGGTTTTTATTACAGCAAGATTTGATGCGCCAGGAGGAAGTGCTCCCAAAATGGTAGTCATAATGCCCAGAAGTAATGCTGTAAGAATCATAAGCACTTAGTGGTACACTTTTGAGAAAGCTTACTTTTAATAATTAAAATTTTAATCGATTATGAGTTTGATGGCTTGGATTGCTCCGGCAACAATAAGAACAACACCTATAATTTTATTGAGCGTTCCCTTGAACTTTGAAAAATTTGAAGTCATATACTCGCTAGCTTTACCGTAGAGATAAAGCAGTCCAAATTTACCAGCAAAAACCCCGACTAAGAAAAATATGATGAGTAGCCATGGGGAGTTTTTATCTAAAATAACATACCTAGAACTTATAGAAAATATAGCAGTCCAGTAAATAAACATCGGGATGTTCAGTCCGCCTAATAAAAGACCATTGATAAATCGTTTAGGCCTACTAGATGAGTCATTATCATTATCTGTATTCTTTTTAATAAGAAAATAGACCCCTACAGCTATCATGATAACGATAAAAGTAATCTGTATCCACTCGTATTTTTCAAATATTCTCTTCGCAAGCACGCCAAAAGCAAGCGCTAGTCCAGCGATTATGATCTCTCCTAGCGCAGCTCCATATGCTAGGTGGAGTCCTTTAGTGAGATTTTTATCACTTGTGTATTTTACAACAGCAAGATTAGTCGCGCTAGGTGGTAGCGTGGCAATTATGGCTCCTATAAGTCCTATAGAAAGTGTAAGTATGTATGCGATAATGATCATAGCAGATAGCAAAGCTACGTTATATCCATATGTATTGACAAGAGTTTATCATATCCTTAGTATTTAAGAAATTTACTTTCCAAAATGTTGGTATAAAGAGAACAATCATTTAAATGCATAAGACTGTAGATTAACGCTATCTTTGCACACCTAAAAAATTTACAATGAGTACCATAGTAGCTATCGTAGGACGCCCTAATGTAGGGAAGTCTACTTTTTTTAATCGTCTAGTGCAACGTCGTGAGGCGATTGTAGATGCCGTAAGTGGAGTGACGCGTGATCGTCATTACGGAAAAACAGACTGGAACGGTCGCGAGTTTACCGTTATTGACACAGGAGGATATGTAGTAGGAAGTGATGACGTTTTTGAAGCCGAAATTGATAAGCAAGTAGAACTTGCGATAGATGAGGCAGATGCTATTATTTTTATGGTAGATGTAGAGCACGGTGTAACGGGTATGGATGAAGAGGTTGCAAAACTACTTCGCAGATCAAAAAAACCTATTTTCCTTGCTGTAAATAAAGTAGATAATAATAAAAGAGCAGCAGATGCTGTTGAGTTTTATAACTTAGGACTAGGTGATTATTATACCATTGCCGCTACAAATGGTAGTGGGACTGGAGATCTTCTCGATGCTGTTGTTGAAGCTCTTCCAGAGCAAGTAGAAGAGGAGGAAAAAGATGAATTACCAAGATTTGCTGTAGTAGGTCGTCCTAACGCAGGAAAATCATCTTTTATTAATGCACTGATAGGTGAGGACAGATATATTGTAACAGATATCGCTGGTACTACTCGTGACGCAATGGATACAAAGTACAATCGCTTTGGATTTGAGTTTAACCTTGTCGATACGGCAGGAATACGCCGTAAGGCAAAAGTAAAAGAAGATCTTGAGTTTTACTCAGTAATGAGATCTGTAAGAGCTATTGAGCACGCAGATGTGATTTTACTAGTAGTAGATGCAACAAGAGGTTTTGATGGTCAGGTTCAAAATATATTTTGGCTAGCAGAGCGTAATAGAAAAGGAATCGTGATTCTTGTAAATAAGTGGGACCTTGTAGAAAAGGAGACCAACACTATGAAGAATTTTGAAAAGCACATCAGACAACAGATAGAGCCTTTTACAGATGTACCTATTGTATTTATTTCTGTACTGGAGAAACAACGCATCTTTAAAGCAATTGAAACTGCGGTAAAGGTATATGAAAGCAAAACGAAGCGTATTAAAACAAGTGAACTCAATGAGTTCTTCTTGCCGCTAGTAGAAGCCTTCCCGCCACCAGCAATTAAGGGTAAATATGTGAAGATTAAGTACTGTATGCAACTTCCTACACCACAACCTCAATTTGCGTTGTTCTGTAACTTGCCACAGTATCTTAAAGAAGGGTATAGAAGATTCTTAGAAAATAAACTTCGTGCAGCTTACGACTTCTCAGGAGTGCCTATTTCTATCTATTTTAGAAAAAAATAATTAAAAGTACACTTTCGTGAAAACGAAACATAAAACAAAAAGCTATCAGACATCTGATAGCTTTTGTTATTTATAATAGTTTCCTAATGGCTATTTGCAGCCTGTAATACATCTCCCGAATGTTAGCCAAGTAACCCTAGAAGCCAAAAAATAATAAAAAAGATGATGATGGTGCTTATGCATCCACCACCTAGTTTTTTTGCGCCATATGCGGCAATAAGTCCTTTAATGATTTTATTCATGATAATTGGTTTAAGGGTTAGTGATGTAAACTTACATCACTCTTATTCTTGTATGAGTTAATAATCTGTTATGTGTTTAAGATTCCAAGAGAAGAGCGTGTTAAATTTTTATTAAAATCCCACTAGAAGCATAGCATTTGGAAGTAATCATTGTTTATTTGATAGACATCAATCAATCAGCTGTTTATAATGCGAATTAATCAACTAGTACTCCTTGCGATAGGGCTATTCTTATCTGTAGCTATGCAGGCGCAAAACTTTTCAATTACTGGAACTCTTAAAGACAAGGATTCAAAACAAACGCTGGAAGCAGCAACGGTATTTTTAGAGACCGTAAAAGACAGTACACTCATTACGTATACGATTACAAACCAAGAGGGGTTTTTTCAACTAGAAGGTCGCGCACAAGAGAAAGATGCACGTGTAAATATCTCCTTTCTGGGTTATGAGAACTTTACAAAAAATGTAGATTTAAGTACGGGTGATATTGTGCTTGGAGATATAGAGGTAGCACCTTCTACAAACACCTTGGGCGAAGTTATTGTAAAAAGTAGAGCTCCGGTAACCGTAAAAAAAGACACGTTAGAGTTTAATGTTTCTTCTTTTAAAACTAAGAAAGATGCAAATATTGAGGACTTGCTTAAGGAGCTGCCAGGCGTTGAGGTAGATGAAAGCGGCAAGATTTTAGTAAATGGTAAGGAAGTAAATAAAATTCTAGTTAATGGTAAGCCGTTCTTTGGCGATGACCCTACGATTGCTACGCGCAACCTCACTAAAGAAATCGTAGAGAAAATACAAGTAGTAGATACTAAGACAGACGATGAGGCTTTTGCAGGCGAAGATGGTGATCAAGAGAGTAAGACTATCAATCTCACTATCTCAGAAGAAAAAAATAAAGGAGTCTTTGGTAGAGTGGCTGCTGGTGGTGGGACAGATAATCGTTTTGAATATGCAGGTATTGTAAATGCTTTTGATAACGAGCGACGCATCAGCGTGCTTGCTGGTGGTAACAATATCAACTCAGCTGGGTTTAGTTTTGGAGAGATAAGAAAAATGTTTGGAGGAGGAAGAAGCGTTTACTTTAATGGCAACGGAAGCTTTGGTATTGACGGAAGGAGCTTTGGAGGTGGACAAGGAATTGTAAATAGCCGCAGTGTAGGAGCAAATTATACAGATGAGTATGCAAAAGGATTTGATGCCAATATGGATTATTTCTACTCGGCTGCAAACTCTTTTGATGAGACTCGTGTAGAGCGGGAGAATATTTTACCAGACAGACGGTTTTTTACAAACAGTGATTCTCGTAATGACTCAAACTCAGATAACCATAGTATTAATACCACTATCAATATTAAAAAGGATTCTACACTACTCATTAATATCAAGCCCAAATTCTCTTTTGCAAATAGTGAGACGCGCTTCCGCCGTACAGAGGAGTCACTTAATGAAGACGGTGAGAGAATCAATGAGTCGGCAACAAACAACTTTGTAACAGACGAGGGGAAGAATTTTGAAAACACCTTAAGTGTTACCAAGAAATGGGGAGACAAAGGAGCTTATGTGAGAGCACGTGTACAAAACGAAATCAATAGACAAGAGAGTGAAGACTTTATAGTGTCAAACACAGAGATATTTGGCGATAACCCGTCAGTAATTAATCGTAATCAGTTTACAGATGGAGAAACTAAACTTGACGGTTATAATCTCAACCTCACATATAGAGTTCCTTTAGTTGCCAAAAAGTTATTCCTTGATGTAGATTTTGGTCACCGTAGCGATAGTAGAAAGCGCAAGCGAAGCACCTTTGACTTTGATGAGGTAACACAGCAATATGCTATTCTCAATCAAGAATTAAGTACAGACTTTGAAGGTCGTAATTCGCGCACAACGCCTAAGCTCGGACTTAATTACGACAATGAGAAACTAAATGTAAACGTAAGTGCAGGATACGTTTTTCGCACCTTAGAGAATAACGACAACTTGCGCCCAGAACTAGATATCAAACAAAATTTTGAAGCTTTAGAACTTGATACGTACGTAAATTACAGGTTTAGCCCTAAAGCATCTATGTATGCAAGTTTAGGTAAGAGCAACAGACCTCCAGAAGTCACGCAGCTCAATCCATTTGTAGATGTGTCAGACCCACTTAATATTGTGGAAGGTAATCCTAACCTTGCTCCATCAAATGATTACAATTTTTATGGAGGATTTAATAATTATGATTTCCAAAAAGGAGGAGGGTGGTATCTCAATGGAAATGGAAGGTTTACAAACGATGCTATTGTGCGTAAAACGACCATAGATAATAACCTAGTAAGTCGCACTACTTATGTAAACGTAAATGGTAATTATAGCGTAGGAGCAGGAGGAGGTTATAATAAGAATGTAAAAATAGATTCCTTACGTAGTATAAAATATGGCGGAGGTATTTACACGAACTTTGGACGTAACGTAAACTTTAATAACGAAGTGCAATATGCTAGTAAAACGAGATCACTTACGCCACGTATAAATTTTACATACACATGGAAAAAGTTATTTGAGGTTAGGCCTAGTTATAACATCTCGATTTCAAAAACTCAATTTGGTCTAGACGCATTTGAAGATCAAGATTTCATATCTCATAATGTTTCATTGGGAACGGCTTTGTTTGTTCCCAAAAATTGGGAATGGCGCAATGATATTAACTATAATTACAACCCAAACATTGCATCAGATTTTCAGCGAAGTGCAGTGTTTTGGAACTCGACACTTGCTTATTCATTTGCCAAAGAGCGCGCTACCGCAACCTTGAAAGTGTATGATGTACTAGATCAAAATACAAACGCAAGGCGTACTGCAAATGCAAACTTTATACAAGATGTACAGAGCACCGTATTAGAGCAATACTTTATGCTTAGCCTAAGTTGGAAGTTCAATACGCTAGGAAAAAAAGGAGAAACAAATGATGGTGGGGTATTCTTCTTTTAACGCTTTCGCGAAAGCGTACCTCAACAAAACACTTATTTCTTAATTAAAAACCTTATTTTTCTGAGCTCAAAGAGAACCCACAATGCGAGCATTAGTCATTTCAGGAGGAGGAAGTAAAGGCGCTTTTGGCGGAGGCGTAGCCCAATACCTTATGCAAGAAATGGGTAAGGATTATGATATGCTGGTGGGAACTTCTACAGGCAGTTTGCTAGTGCCACATCTTGCACTTCAAAACATCGAAAAGATAAAAGAAGTGTATACTTCTGTTAATCAGAATGCCATTTTTAATGTATGTCCATTTGTAATTAAAAAAGATAAATGGGGAGAGCAAACCATCGCTATTGATCACTGGAGTGTACTGCGTAATTTTCTTAAAGGCTCTAAGACTTTTGGAGAAAGTAAAAAGTTGAGAAAACTTATAGAAAAAACCTTTACAAGGGAAAATTATAAACAACTACAAGATAGTGGCAAAGAAGTGCTAGTCACTGTTTCAAATCTCTCACTTCATAAAACGGAGTATAAATCTAGTAAAGAAGAAACTTACGAAGATTTTTGTGACTGGGTATGGATGTCGTGTAATTACATCCCTTTTATGAGTCTTGCGTCAAAAAACGGATGTGAGTATGCAGATGGTGGTTTTGGCGCGCTAGTACCTATTAAGGAAGCCGTAGAGCGCGGTGCAACAGAGGTCGATGTAATCATACTTGAAACAGAAGTTACTTATTACAATAACCTCCCTTCTACTAATGTTTTTTCTCTGCTTAGTAACCTTCATGGTTTCATGATGGACCGTATTGAGAAGCAAAACATCACCATAGGTAAGTATGCAGCAAATCAAAAAGAGGCAATAATTAACTTCTATTATACGCCTACAGTACTCACCACAAATTCATTGATTTTTAACAAAGAAAAGATGAAAATATGGTGGCAAAGTGGCTTTGACTATGCCAAGTATAAAAACGAAGAACTCAACGAGATTAAGGTGGATGATGAGGGGTAATACCCTGCCTTTGCTAAAGCAGAGAATTAATATGTCACATCATAACTTGAGTTACTACATCATTAATTAACCGTATCCTTCACCGTTTCTTTAGTTGTTTTCATTTTCCCCAAAAGACCACCTAATATTCCCGTTGCGACATCTTTAATGGCATCCTCGGCTTTTGGGGTTGTGGTGGTGTTTTGAGGGGTTTGTGTGCCAGTAGTTGTGCTATCTGTCGCAGTAGTGTTTGGTGTTGTTTTGTTACCACCTAATAGACCTCCTAACACATCAGTAAGTTTATCTTCTACTTTGTCTTTTGCGCGTTGCTTCTGGATCTCTATAATCTGGTTAGTAAGTGCTGTGGTAGCTGCTTTTAGATTAAGGTCTACTTTAGGCGCAGTAAAATTTCCCGAAAGGGAAACAGGCACGCCTATATGGATATTTTCTTTTTCGGCATCTGTGAGTTTTGAAAGTAAGCCGCTTACATCTCCTCCTAGATATTTTGCAGGAAGATCAAGGTTGAGGGTGTAGTTCATCTCGTTTGTAAAGCTATGTCCACCGCTTACCTGCACATTAATTCCTTTTACGTCAAAATCAAATGGCTTTACAGCCACCTGGCCATCATTAAATGTAAGACTGGTTTTGAGCTTGTCTAATTTAAGGTCGTCAAGGTTTATAAAATCAAGTTTTTGCGATAGGAGATTAAGAAGCGGCATCTTATCTGCATCTACATCTGCAGTCAAAATTTCGGCAAATGCATCTCCAGAAATGGTGCTAAGTATAGGGCTAAAATTATCATCAAGCTGTCCCTGTAATTGTATTTTAGTATTGAGCGCCCCTTGTAGTGCTTTTGCAATAGGAGCAAGTCCTTGCAGCATATCTAGCTCCTTAAATGAACGGTCTATATCTATACTGCTCAAATCTACAGTCATATTAAAAGTAGGAGCACCATCACGTGTGGTGACAGAGCCAGAGAGCCCCGCTGCACCACCAAAGATGCCAGAGTTGAGATTGCTTAATGATGCCTGCTCATTTGCAATGGTCACACTTCCTTTAGTATTGCTAAGTTCAAGACCATCATAAATCACCTTTGTAGCATTAAAGTTTACAGAGGCATCAAGAAAGTCTGGAATTTTTATTGCTGTGTCGCTTGAGCTCTTGCTCGCTTGGGTAGTGCCAGATGTGGTTGTTGTGCTAGTCGCAAAATCATCAAGGTTAAACACCTTTGAGGTAACATCAAAACGCCCTTTTAAATCTTCCTTAGACATTACAAACGGGATGAGGTTCTCAATAGATCCCGTTGCATTTATATCTGAAGTCCCACTTGTTGCAGCAAATGAGTTAAGCGTGATATTTCCTGTTTTAAAACTTACAGCTGCATTTTGTATGGCAATGGGATTAGGTAGTTCTGGAGTGCTGTAAGTGAAGTTACTAAGCGTAGCGTTACCGGAGCTTTTTATATTTTGATACTGTTGCTTCTCAACCGAGTTCATATCAAAACTCGTCATCACATCTGCAACAAGTCTCCCTTGTAGTGGTTGGTCTAGATTAAGTGGGTAGACTTTGTCAATGTTACCCAAATCTAGCACACCATCTAGGTCTAGATTTACTAGCATATTACCCATCAAATTCTTGAGCGTTCCCTTTGCAGTAAAGGTGTCTTGGTCAATTTTAAAACGTAAGTCGTTTATCTCAATATAAGTAAGTTCTGTGATGCCTGTATCATTTTTAATCTTTACATCTATATTGATGTTGTTCATTCTTTTAGGCAGGTCTGGATACTTAAAAGAAGCATTGTTAGACACAATCTCAATATCAAGATTTGGGATGTTAGTCTCCGTTGTTTTTCCTTTTATAATTCCGCTTACTCGAAAATCGCCACTCGTCTCCACGCCGTCGAGATTTGCTCTATATTCCTTAGGGATGAGGGCTAGAAAGTTCTTAAAATCTGATGAAGGCGTTTTAAACGATAAGTCCATAAGATTACCATCTTCTAGAAGTTCTACAAAACCATTAAACTCTAGGGGAAGTTCATTTATTTTGGCTAGGTTTTCTTTAAAAGTATACTTCTGTTTTTCTAGCTCCATTTGGATTACAGCTTCTAGGTCGAGCTCGTGTCCGTCTAGATAGTGTGTGCCACCATAATCAAAAGATACTACAGCGTGGGTCTTCGTATCAAGTTCACTCTCAATAGCCGAAAAATCTCCAGAACCAGTATGGTTTACCTCCGTAAGTTCTAAGTGGGTTTGTGTAGAGCGATCATCATAAATTATTTTTGAGTCTATGAGGCTGTACTCTTGTAAGTTAAAAACAAAAGGTTCTGAGCTCTCCTCAGTAGTAGTCTCTGTAGTCGGTGTCTGTTTTACAATATCATAATTTGCATTGCCTAAGGAGTCTACTTGTACGTGTACGTTTGCTTCTAGAAGTGATAGTGCATCTATAGCAATAGGCTCATCTGTTGTGTTTTTGAAGAGTTGAGTAACACCCATCTCAATGCGTAATTCTTTACCACTAGCAAGTGTGTCACCGGCAAACGGTGCGTTGTTAATTACCGTAAAGTCGTTTACTATAACCGTAGCGTCAGGAAAACTCCTAAATAGGCTTAGGTCGAGAGAAGACCACTCTACCTGTGCATTTAAATTATTATTAATGGTCTTCTTGAGTAAGCCTTCTAGTTTTCCTCTAAAAAGGAAAGGTGATGCTACAAGCAGTATCACAATAACGAGAAGTATAATACCTGTAATTTTTAGTGCTTTTTTCATAATATGAGTTATCTCTTTCGAGTAGGATTTACATCCTTTTTTATTGTAATATTTTTTGTTTTTAGTACGCTTTCGCGAAAGCGTATCTGTAATTCTTGTAAACAACCTCCTAAATAGGTAGCTTTAGTTCCTCACCTTCCTCTAGCTCAAATCTCTTCCTAAATAATCCTACGGCTAAGTATAAAAATGGTGTGTCTAAAGCGGCAACAATCACTTTAAAGAGAAAACCTCCTAAAAGAAGACCTCCAAACAACTGCCACTCAATGAGTCCAAAGGTACAGAGTAAAGAAAGGACCGAAAATGTATCTATAAATTGAGAAAAAAACGTAGAAAAATTATTTCTGAGCCAAAGGTGTTTACCCTTAGTTATGCGTTTCCAAAAGTGATAGATGTGAATATCTACGTATTGTGCTAGTAGATAGGCAATCATACTTGCAAAAACTGCTAGTGCAGTGACTCCAAAAACCTTAGTAAATAGCGTGTCGTCTACGGGAGACCAGCTTGTTGCGGGAACAGCGTTACCTACATAAACGATTAAGAGCGAAAATAATGAGGCAAAAATACCAGCAGTAACCATCTGGTTTGCTTTTTTCTTACCATAAATCTCGCTTACGACATCTGTAATTAAAAAGGTTATTGGGTAGGGAAGTATCCCTACCGAAATCTCAAAGGTGTAGATTCCGAAAAAATCCCACGAAAAGAATTTTTGGAATATTAAATTCGACACAACTAATGCACAGATAAAGAGAGCACCTAGAATGACATAAATGCGATAAGCAAGTTGTAAATCCTTTGTATTTAAATATTTAGAGGGTAGTTGCATTTTCTTGATAACTTCAATTTCAAAATTAGCGCATTGTGATTTTGATTTCCTTAATTTGTTGTGAAATGTTATTCTCGTAATTCAACAGCTAGATCTTTGCATACCACATTCTTATCATTAGGCAGTAATCAAGGAAACACTTATGAAGCACTCGATAAAGCAATACAATTGCTTTTTGAGCGTGTAGGTAGGGTTGTAAAAATTTCTCCTGTGTATCAAAGTCCTGCTTGGGGTTTTGATGGGCCAGATTTTCACAACTGTGTGGTAAGGATGGAAACATCACTACCTATTAAAAAACTCTTAGACACGACACAGTCTATAGAGCAATTACTAGGTCGTAAGGAAAAGGAAGGAACAGCTTATCAATCAAGAATAATAGATATAGACATATTGCTTTATGACGATGTTGTAAAGCTTTCAGAGCAACTCTCGGTTCCTCATAAGCATATGCAAGAGCGGTTGTTTGTATTACAGCCACTTGCAGATATCGCAGGCGATGAGGTTTGTGAGGCATTATCTACAGCTGAAAATCCAGTCACTTATTTAGAGTTATTAGAAGCTTGTAACGATGATGGTATTCTTACAAAACAGGCTAAATGGCTTAAGAAACCACAAGACAGTATTGATTTAGGTAGTTACAACTATATCACCATAGAAGGAAATATAGGAGCGGGAAAAACAAGCCTCGCCACGATGATCTCAGATGAGTTTAATGCAAAGCTTATTCTTGAACGTTTTAAAGACAACCCGTTCTTGCCTAAGTTTTACAAAGACCCAGATAGATTTGCCTTTCCGTTAGAAATGTCTTTTCTGGCAGATAGATACCAGCAGCTACTAGATGATTTAGGACAATATGATCTTTTTAAGGATTTTATGTGCGCAGATTATGATCGTTATAAATCGCTCATATTTGCACAGGTAACATTACAAGAGGAGGAGTTTTTGCTTTACAAACGTCTCCATGAGATGATGTATAAGGATATGCCGCAGCCAGACTTATACGTGTACCTTTATCAAAATACAGAGCGTTTACTTAAGAACATAAATAAGCGTGGTCGTAGTTATGAGAAGAGTATTGATCCTACGTATTTAGAAAAAATAAATCAAGGATACCTAGATTTTATAAAGACTCAACATAATCTCAATGTAAAGATTATTGATATTTCAGAGTTAGATTTTGTCAAAAACAGAGCTGACTTTTTATCTATTATCAACCAATTTGCAAATGAGTAATTTAGAGTTTAGAAATATAATCGTCTAGAAACGCAAGTCTTTCTTTAGTCCATTGTTGCATATAGTCTAGCCCTTCTCGGTCAGATTTAAAATCTTTCCATACCAGCTGTTCTCTTTCAAAAACTAGATGTGACGAGAGTTTTTCATATACATTTTGTTGCCTAGTGAGTAGTTCTTCTTGACTCAATACTTGAGCTCGAAGTGTTTTCCATCGTTCTTTAAAACGCGTATTAAAATCATCTGCATTTGTTTTTATAAGTCTTCTCACGAGACCATTTGTAAGAAAATCATCAGTGGTTTTTATTCGTTTACCACTAAAAATAGTCCCGAAGCTCCCATCTAGGTCCCAGGGCGCATAGAAGTAAGGTTCTCCTGCGTCGTAACGTATGAGATATAAATTCTTACCTAAATTATCTGGTGCGCGCACAGCGTTAATGTATAGGAAATAATCAATCGCATTATCGATTACAAATTGTTTTGAAATTCCTTTCGCGAAAGCGTCATCATCACTATTCACAACAAAGTCTGTAAACGGGTACACATTATCCCACGGAGTATTAGTGTCAGAAGGGTATTTAATATCATAACCGCCCCAGCTTGCTAAGAAATTCTTTTTAGGAGGTATGGAGTCAAAAGAGCTAGCGCCTAGGTAGCGCGCCCCTTGAAAAATCTCACCACGCACCGTGTCGCCACGATTCTTTTTTACTTGTACCAGTTTGCGATCTACTTGTTCTTGTAGTAAGAAGATGCCTTGGTAACTCCCGTTTACAAAAACCTCGGCATAGGCTGCTGTTGCGCCAGCTTTGGCTGTTGGTTCTTTATCTAGATAATGCGGTTTGTAAATATCATTCCATAAATTGAGAGAGAGGTAAGAACGCATACGTAGCGGTTCGTTGTAAAGCCCATCCAGAATCCAGTCGTCATCACTGCGCATACCTGCAAGTTCATAATCTTGATTTTCAAAACCTAGGCTGTCTTTATAAAAGTTGAGGTCGTAGGTTTTTTTAGGAAACACAAGAGAGCTGCTTCCTCTCAGTTCTATCCCTGCATAACTTGTAAACTGCGTGTCTTTATCTGCATAAGAGATTGTTGCCATACGTTTAGGCTCATTTACAATCCCCTGTGGAGCATCTATCTGTATAAGTGGGTATAAAGTAAGATATGTTTTATACGTAGTATCGCCACGCTTTAATAGGTGAGAAGCAGTGTAAATAGCGTCTTGACTAGAGAGATTAAGAGTATATGATAGCCCATTAATCTGGAAATCTCCATCTGTTACTGTGGTCCCTTTAGGTATTTGGATAATGGCAATATTAAGAGAATCGTCTATTGCCACGCTTTGTGGAGTAAAGGTCACTTGGGCACAAGAGTTAATAGAAATTGCTAGTACTAATAAAAAAATTGAATATCTCACAATAGATTGATTTACAGTAAAGATAAAGCAATTGAAATGCCACAAATGAATGTTAAGGAAATTTTGAGAGTCTTATAAAATTGTACTTTTATGCTATGAGATTGATAATTAGTTTTTTACTCTGCTTTTCTGCTACTATTTTGATGGGGCAAGAAAATGCAAAATCAAGTATAGCGCTTGGTCCTCCTAACCCAAAACCAGGGGTTTGCTACCTTTCACGTGACGGTGGAGGAGAAGATAAACTATGGAAAGCGGTACTCTGTGAGTGGAAAGAATATCAAACTTTAGAGATTCTTAGTGATAGTATGGATCCGCGATTATCTAATTATGATAAACATTACATTAATAAACGAGTGCGTTTATTATTGGAACGAAAGCTCTCATTAGAAGTAGAAAGTTATTATTCATCAAGTGCCAGTGACACCACAGATGCTTGCCTTGCTCAGGCAAGAGTTAGGGAGGTAGGAGAATATCTTATAAGTCAGGGACTAGAAAGAAATCAGCTTAAGATTACCGTGCTCCCTGTTAAAGACAGCGTGGGATTAAGTTTGAGAGTAAGGGCAATTAATGCATTACCATAGCATTACGTTTTCTTAGTAAGTACGCTTCATTAAACTCTCTCCAAAAAGGCGCAATACCTCTTTCTTATCTTCAGAGATATCAACGTTATCTAGTGCTGTAAATGCTTTCTGCGTGTATTTGGCGATTTCTTGTTCTGTAGCTTTTGCGGCACCCGAGTCGAGAAACTGTTGCTTTACGGTTTCAATTTTTTCTGCAGGATCTGCTGGTGAGATAGAGAAGAAATGCTCTAGTTGTTGTGCATCATCTTTATCAGAATTGATAAGTGCAGTAAGGTATAAGAAGGTCTTTTTATTTTCTATAATATCACCGCCCACTTGCTTCCCAAAACTCTCTGGATCGCCAAAGGCATCTAGATAATCATCTTGTAGTTGGAATGCGAGACCTAAATCACGTCCATAATTATAAATTGCTTCTTGACAAGTTTTTGAAGCACCAGCGACTATAGCTCCCATTTTAAGAGCAGCGCCCACGAGTACAGCTGTTTTGTACTCAATCATTTTCATATATTCTGGGATGGTAACATCGTCACGAGTCTCAAAATCTACGTCATACTGTTGCCCTTCACAAACCTCAATTGCCGTTTTAGAAAAGAGTTTTGCAAGTTCTTTAAAGGTATCACCTTCATAATTTTCAAAGAGTTGGTACGCTCTTATAAGCATTGCATCACCAGAAAGGATTCCAGTGTTTATATCCCATTTTTCATGAACAGTTTCCTTACCTCGACGCAGTGGAGCGTCATCCATAATATCATCATGGACTAATGAAAAGTTGTGGAAGATCTCTATGGCTAGGGCAGCATCAAGGGCGATAGCATGGTCTTTTTCAAACAGCTCACAAGCCATAAGTGTAAGTACAGGACGCAGCCTCTTACCTCCTAAGCCTAGTATATAATTTATAGGGTCATATAAATTTTTTGGCTCTTTCTCTAAGGTGTGTTTATTTAAATAATCAATAAATACCTCTGTGTATTCTGGTATGCTACGCATGAATTGCAATTTTTTGTAAAAATAAGTGATAAGAGGTGATTATGCCCTATTACGCTTTCGCGAAAGCGTATGGTAAATCCCTACAACTGTTAAAATTTATGTAAATAAATTGGAAACTATAAAAACTTTAAAAGTTTCCTACGTACTTTTGCGCTCGAAATATGAAAGATCAATTATTAAATACTGCCACAGAGTTGTTTTTAAGCCAGGGGTTTAAGAGCATAACAATGGATGATATAGCCCGAGAGATGGGTATGTCAAAAAAGACAGTGTATAGCTACTATTCAAATAAGGAGGCGATAGTTTCGGCAAGCGCTATGCAAATGTTTACAAATGTATGTGGAGGAATAGATACCATTTTTGAACGGGAGTTAAATCCTATAGAAGAGTTATATGATATTAAAAAATATGTACTTGAGCATATTAATGGCGAGCGCACGTCCTCTATGTATCAGCTTCAAAAGTACTACCCTAAAATACATCAGACCCTTAGAAAGAGTCAATATGATTACATGAAAAGTAGTGTGACTAGAAATGTACTTAGAGGAATAGAGCAAGGATTATTTATAAGTGATATCAGTGTAGAATTTGTAGTAAGTATTTACTTCACGGGAATGACTGGAATTAAGGATGAAACTATTTTTCCAAAATCTGTTTTCCCCGTTTCAGATTTACATGATATGTATCTAGAGTATCACATACGTGGTATTGTAACCCCTAAAGGAAGAAAAATTTTAAATAAACTCATCAAATCTAACCACAACTAATGATACAGAGATTATCGATAGCGATATTATTACTAGTAAGTGTTGCAACAATAGCACAAACTAGAAGTTTTACCGTAGAAGAGGCTGTAACCTTTGCTTTAGATAGCAATTATACAGCTATTAATAGCCGCCGAGACATCGCGAAGGCAATTAAGAAAAAATGGGAAACTACCGCCAGTGGATTACCACAGGTAAGCGCAAGCTTAGATTATAACTACCAGATAAAACAGCCTACACAGCTTATTCCAGCAGAATTTACGGGTGGTGAGCCTGGGACATTTATTCCTGTAGTTTTTGGAACACAACAGAATGCTACTGCAACGGCAACATTAAGTCAGCTTATTTTTGATGGTTCATACCTTGTAGGATTACAAGCTGCCAAAACATTTCTTGAGTTTTCTAAAAATGCAAACGAGAAAACGCAGCTAGAAGTTCGTAAGGGTGTAATAAATGCATACGGAGGAGTACTACTTGCAGAGGAAAGCGTGGCAATATTAGATAAGAATATTGCGACATTAGAAGACAACCTCAGGGAAACTAGAATCATTTTTAAAAATGGATTTGCAGAGGAGGAGGATGTGGAGCAACTACAGATTACGTTTTTATCACTTCAGAATCAACGAGCAAATGCAAAGCGTATGGTAACCATTGCTAAGCAAATGTTTAACCTAGCAATAGGGATTGATGTAAATGAAGAAACGGTGCTCACGCAAACCCTAGAAGGACTAGCATTACCTGCATTAGGACTTCTTAATGATACGGTAAACTTAGAGCAAAATGTAGATTACAAGATTGCAAATAATCTTAATGAACAACGTGAGCTCGAACTTAAACTTGAAAAAAGTAAAGCGCTGCCTACACTAGGTGCTTTTATAAATGTAGGAACATTTGCAGGGCGTAACGAGTTTAACTTCTTTGATAGTGACGAGAAGTGGTTTCCGCAATCTATTACCGGTTTCCAACTGAACATTCCAATTTTCAGTTCTGGTATGCGTAATGCAAGAACTGCGCAAGCGGCAATAGCGCTAGATCAAGCCAAAACTCAAAAAGAGGAGACAGAACAGCAAATTAAACTTGCATATGCATCTGCCAAAAGTGATCATGAGCTTGCCATAGATAACTACAATACATCTCTTAAGAATATCACGCTAGCAGAGCGTATCGAGAATAAAAATCAAGTAAAATTTAGAGAAGGCTTAAGTACTAGTTTTGATTTGAGACAAGCTCAGACACAGCTTTATCAAGTGCAACAGGAGTTGCTACAAGCAATGTTGCAAATAATCACAACAAAGGCAGATCTTGAGACCATACTTAATGTGCCTAATTATACCAATAACTAGTTTTCTTAACAAGGAATTTTAATAGAGTACCAACCAGAAATAAACAATGATGAAAAAATATATAACACTTGCTATCTTAAGTATCGCACTCGTTTCTTGTGGAGGAGACACTAGCGGAAAATCTGTAGAAGCACTCATAGAGTCTGGCTCAGTAGAAGAGCTTCAAGCTAAGAAAGAAGCACTTAAGGCAGAGATAACAACTAGTAATGATCAACTTGCACAAATTGAAAAAGTGCTAGAAGAAAAAACACCAAGAGACAAGAAAGAGGTGCTTATTACTACAATGACGGTTAAAGATACTTTGTTTAATCACTTTATTGAAGTACAAGGTAATGTGGAGACTAAGCAAAATGTGCTTATTTATCCAGAATACCAAGGGACGCTCTCTAGAGTCCTTGTAAAGGAAGGGCAACGTGTGAGAAAAGGACAAACACTAGCTCGCATAGATGATGGAGGTTTAGGAAGTCAAGTAGCACAAATGGAATCACAACTTGCACTTGCCAAAACTACCTTTGAACGCCAGCAACGTTTATGGGATCAAAAAATAGGATCTGAAATCCAATACCTACAAGCAAAAACTCAATATGAATCATCACAAAACATGGTGAGTCAAATTAGAAGTCAGCTGGGTAAGACTACTGTAAATGCACCTTTTTCTGGTGTGATAGACCAAGTAATTACAGACCAAGGAACGGTAGTTGCTCCAGGAATGGCGTTATTTAGAATTGTAAATCTTGACAATATGTATGTAGCTGCAGAGATTCCTGAGAGCTACTTACCTACAGTAACTGCCGGTAAAAAGGTAAAAGTAGATTTTCCTGTATTAGGAGAAACGGTTGAGACTACTGTGCGTCAGACTGGTAATTACATTAAACCATCAAACAGAAGTTTTGCTATAGAAGTAGATGTTCCTAATAAAGATGGTAAGGTAAAACCTAACCTTACTGCGCGACTTTCTATTAACGATTATACAGCAGATAACGCGATTTTAATCCCTCTCAATGTAATTAATGAAAATGCAGACGGTGAGCAATTTGTATATATCGCTTTCGCGAAAGCGGACGAAATGATAGCGCAGCAAAAAATAATTACTACTGGTAAATCTCAAGGAGATCGCATTGAAGTGCTTTCTGGAGTAGAAGTAGGCGATAAAATAATTGTAGAAGGAGCAAGGTCTGTAAAAGACAACCAAGCGGTAAAAATCTTAACATACTAAGCGATGACAGATAAGAAAAAGAAAAATGTAGATAAGGAATTTGCAATCTCCAGCTGGGCGATTGATAATCCTACCATTATTTACGTTCTTATGGCGCTGTTTCTGGCCTTAGGAATGGGTGCATACTTAGGTATGGCACGTGAGAATTTCCCAGAAATCAATGAGACTAAAATTTATATTTCGGCACCATATCCTGGGAACACCGCAGAGGATATTGAACGTCTCATTGTAGATCCGCTGGAGGATAAACTTCAGAACTTGTCAGATGTGGTTGAGGTGCTTTCTACTTCGCAAGAAGATTATGCAATCATCACCATAGAATTTAAGGAAGGAGTTGATGTACAGGAGGCAAAGCAACGAGTAAAGGATGAGGTAGACTCAGAAACAGCAAATGAAGACTGGCCTACGTTTAACAATGCAAAGGTAGAGCCTAACGTATTTGACCTAAGTATCTCTGAGGAGACACCTATTCTTAATGTAAACGTATCTGGTAATTACCCTACTATAAAGCTTAAGGAATATGCAGAGTACCTGCAGGATGAGATAGAAAGCCTTAAGGAAATCAAAGAAGCAACTATACGTGGTGCGCAAGAGCGTGAGGTAGAAGTAGCAGTAGATGTGTATAAAATGATAGCTGCTCAAGTAAGTTTTAATGACATACTTGCTTCTATAGGAAATGAAAATATGACCCTATCTGCTGGTAACCTTGTGAGTAGCGGGCAACGTCGTAACATTCGTGTGATAGGAGAAATTCAGAGCCCAGAAGAGCTCGAAGACTTTGTAATCAAATCAGATAATGGTGCTGTGTATCTTAAAGATATTGCAGAGGTGACTTTTTCTGAAGAGGACAAAACTACCTATGCTAGAGATCTCACATTATATGAAGGAGATACGGTAAATGATGAAGAGATAAGTGAGACGGTAGTGATGCTAGACGTAAAAAAACGTTCTGGTGAAAACATGATTGAAGCCGTTGAGCAAATCAACGAGATTATAGCAAATGCTACGGCAGAGGTGTTTCCTCCGGATGTGGTTGTGCGTACAGCAAATGATCAGAGTGCAAAGACAGAAAACCAAGTAAACGACCTTGTAAACAATATTATCTTTGGTATTATTCTCGTGGTAGGTGTACTTATGTTCTTTTTAGGATTTAAAAATGCACTTTTTGTTGGGTTTGCAATTCCTATGTCTATGTTTATGAGTTTTATGATCCTCAACTTGATGGGTTATACCATGAATACCATGATTCTCTTTGCCCTTATTATGGGACTTGGGATGCTAGTAGATAACGGTATTGTGGTAGTAGAAAACGTGTATCGTCTCATGGACGAAGAAGGAATGGGACGTATAGAAGCGGCCAAAAAAGGTATTGGGGAAATTGCATTCCCTATCATTATATCTACACTTACTACGGTAGCTGCCTTCGTGCCATTAGGACTTTGGCCAGGGATTATGGGGCAGTTTATGATTTACTTCCCTATCACATTATCTGTGGTACTAGGGTCATCATTATTTGTGGCAATCTTTATAAACTCGATGCTCGTATCACAGTTTATGAAAACAGATGAGAAAGCGCTTACGCGAAAATTTCTTATCCGCACCTCACTCATCATGTTGCCTATTGGGTTAATGATATTATTTTTAGGAGGAAGCATACGTGGACTAGGAAGCCTTGTTATTGCTACCATCATCTTTATGTGGATTTATAAATACGTACTTAAAGGTGCTGCCGATGTTTTTCAAAAACGTTTCTTAACGTGGCTAGAAGATGTTTATAAGAGATTCTTAGGATGGGCGATTAGAGGCTATAAACCTATAGGATTTGTAGCTGGGATTTTCTTAATGCTTATTTTGACTTTTATGGCTTTTGGAGGCTCTGTAAGTGCTGGTCGTACAGCTATAGAATTCTTCCCTGATAATAAGCCTAACCAGATTACGGTTTATATTGAGTATCCAGAAGGTACAGCAATTACAAAGACAGATGCAATCACTAAAGAGATAGAGCAGCGTGTGTTCAAAGTCTTTAATGATGAGGCATACTTAGAAGGTGAAGATTACAATGCACTTGTAGAAACTTCTGTATCACAAGTAGGCGAAGGTGCAGGTAACCCACAAACAGATGGAGGAAGCGCTGCTGAGATGCCACACAGAGCAAAAATTACGGCGACTATGCGTGAGTATAAGTACCGTAATGAAGCAGATAGTGAAGAGCTCCGTTTTAAGGTACAAGATGCCGTGAGAGGTGTATATCCAGGAGTTGTGATTACTGTAGAAAAAGATGCTGCAGGACCACCACAGGGATATCCTATTAACATAGAGCTAGAAGGTAAAGACTATCAAGAACTCATCATCGCAGCAGAAAAGATGCGTAACTATATTAATAGCCGCAACGTTCCTGGAGTAGATGAGCTTAAGATTAATGTAAATAGAGGGAAGCCAGGAACAGAAGTTCTTGTAGATCGCCAGAAGGCAGGAGAACTGGGTGTAGCTACTGGTCAAGTAGGGCTGCAACTACGTCGTTCTATCTTTGGTGATAAAGCTGGGGTTTATAAAAAAGATGGGGAAGATTATGATATTTACGTGCGCTTCAATGAAGAGCAGCGATATGATAAGTCGGCTTTATTTAATCAGAACATCACTTTTAGAGATCCTGCTACGGGGCAAGTAAAAGAAGTACCTGTAAGTGCAGTAACCACTACAAGAAACACATCTTCATTTAGTGCGATAAAGCACAGAGATTCTAAGCGTGTAGTGACAGTATATTCTAACCTTGCCGCTGGTTTTACAGATGCAGGTGTGGTAGTAGCTGCTGTACAAGAGGAGATGAAAAACTTCGACGAAATACCAAAGGATATTAAGGTAAACTATACAGGTCAAATCGAAGAGCAAGCAAAGGAAATGAATTTCTTAGTAAGTGCATTTTTTGGCGGACTGGCATTGATATTCTTTTTATTGATATTTCAATTTAGTTCCATATCAAAGCCTATCATCATTATGATAGCCATTTTCTTAAGTTTTATAGGAGTGTTTGGTGGGATTATCATAAGTGGGTCGCCATTTGTAATTATCATGACCATGATGGGAATTATATCTCTTGCAGGTATTGTGGTAAATAATGGAGTGGTATTGCTTGATTATACACAGCTACTTGTAGATCGTAAAGAAGTAGCACAAGATCTGGAAGGAAAGCAAATGCTTGATAAAAAGACCATGCAAGAGCTCATTATAGAAGGTGGTCGTGCACGTTTACGCCCAGTACTACTTACAGCGATAACCACGGTACTTGGGTTGATACCACTTGCAATAGGTATTAACATTGACTTCTTTGGGTTGTTCCAAGAGTTTGATGCAGGTATTTATGTAGGAGGTGATAACGTGATTTTCTGGGGCCCACTAGCGTGGACAGTTATTTACGGATTAATCATAGCGACTTTCTTAACGCTTATTATTGTACCATTACTATACTACATAGTATATCGTATTAAATTTAAAATACGAGGTGGTAAAGATGCGGTAGAAGAAGAAAAAGAGCTGCCAGAAGCAGCATAAGTAATTAGTTAGTTAATTAGTGTAGAAAAGCGCATTCGGCAATAAGCTGAATGCGCTTTTTTAATGAGTAATTACGCTTTCGCGAAAGCATAAAAAAACCCTCTCAATATCTATTGAGAGGGTTTGAATGAATTAGGTGTTACTTATTGGTTCTCAGTAAGTGGTATTGGGAATTGAGAAAATACATCATCATTTGCTCTATCAATAGGTAACTCGTCAAGGCGATTGTAACGACGTACATCGATCCATCTGTGTCCTTCGGCAAATAGAGAATATCTACGTTGTGTCAACATCTCATCTGTAAGCTCTGTAGGGTCTGTAGTTCCAGCATAAGGATCCAGTCCAGCGCTTTCGCGTATGATATCTAAAGCTGTAACTGCCTCCATAGGATTAATGGTAATGTTTGCCTCTGCGTATAATAAGAGTAGTTCTTCTTTACGTATGATTGGAATAGGGTCTACGTTACTAGTATATCTAAACACATCATACTCTCCAGTAAGACCATCTAGAGTAAGAGCAGATTCTCTAAGCACAACTTTGTCAAGACGTTGGTCATCTGTCTCGGCATCTGTGATAAAAGATGGTTGTGCGATACGTGCACCTGCAGTAGATGAGTTGAGAGCAAAAAACATAGGGTTAAGAATATCTGTCTGGTCTTGAGAAAAGTTGTGATAAACACCTAAATCTAATTCATTATTATCTAGTGTTAAAAATGAATCTTCAAGAGATGATAGTACACCAGCAAAATCGCCTTGATATGCAGCTACACGTGCCGCAAGCGCATTACTTACTTGGCTAAAGCTTGCTGGAGTATTAAAATCTCCAAAGCCAGAAGAAAGTACAAATGGAAAGGCATCACCACCAGCACTTAGGTCTAAGGCAGCAGCATCTAGTGTTGATTTTATAAAGCTTAACGCTTCACTTTTTGAAACAATAGGTCCTAGATTAGTCTCATCTGCTACATCTATACGTATACCACCATCATCTGTAAGATTAAGGTTGAGCAGTAGCTCGTGTGCAATCATTGTATTAAGAAATCCTCTTGTTGCACTAAGCTCTTCGTTAGTAAATATGGCAGAGAGATCTTGTGCTTCAATGAATCCTAAGATAAGATTGGCGTTTTTTACGGTTCTATACCTTGCAGCCCATGGGGTTGTGATATAGAAGGTATTGTTATCTAAAACGGCATTTTCTCCACCTAGTAAATCACTTGTAAATCTAGGGTCTGAGCTTGAGAATCTATAGTATTCTCTACCTATAACGCCACAATCATCAAAGTAAGTTCCCAGACCTACGCGAGAGCTGTATAGCACTCCGCCCACTAGGTCTTGTAAGTCTCCGCGAGTTAGATTGTCTTCAAAGGCATCAACCTCGGGGTTGTTTAAGTCTGAATATTCTTGTACGTCACAAGAATAAAGCCCAGCACAAATACTCAGTGCAAGTAAGCTTTTAGTTATATATTTTTTCATCTTTTTATTTTAAAAGTTTACAGCGAGATTAAATAAGAAACGCTTTGATGATGGGAAAGGCGTAACCTCTACACCTGTAAAGATACCTCCACCTCCAAAGTTTGAAACTTCTGGATCATAACTGTTGTAATCAAATATGTTGATTAGGTTTGTTCCAGAAAATCCTACTTTAATGTTATCTATATTTCCTCCTAAGAAGTTTTCTAAAGTTGTTGTAGGTATTGTGTAATATAATCCCACTTCACGCAATCTTAAGTAAGATGCATCCTCTACAAATACATCTGCAGATGAACCAAGCTGGCTCACTCTATATGGGCCATTTGCAAGAGCTCCAGAAGGATCAAGTCCAGAATCATCATAATCTGCACTAGTACCGTTTAAATCAGATAATAATGTAGTTAAATTAATGTTGTCACCACCTTTTTTCCATTGCCATAAAAATGATAATTGGAAGTCCTTGTATTGAAGACTGTTATTGAATGCCATTTGAAAATCTGGCTCTGAATCTCCAAATTTCTGGAATCCATTTGCACCAGGGTTAGGGCCTATTCCTACTATTTGAGTAGCGCTAGAACCTTCTTCAATTCTAAATGTACCAAGTGTCGCTCCAAAGGCTCCTACATTGAAAGGGTCAACATCTAAACGAGTGATTTTAGAAGTGTTTTTAAACCAGTTTACACTAGCATTCCACACAAAATCCTCTGACTCAATAATATTACTATTTAATGATAGTTCAAGTCCTTTGTTTTGCAATTCACCTGCATTCACAAATTCGCTCGTAAATCCAGAAGATGGAGGTAATGCAGAGTTAAGAATTAAGTCATCAACAGTTTTAATATAATATGTTGCAGAAAAATCTACTTTACCATCAAGAATACTAAGGTCTGTACCAAATTCTAATTCTTTTTGGCGTTCAGGGCTTAAGTCGCCATCTCCACGTACGCCTACAAGGCTTATCCCTAAAAGACCGTCTGTAGAAAACGAAGTGTATGATGTGAATAACGCACCAAAAGGAGCAAAGTTACCTGCTTCTCCATAAGCTACACGAAGTTTGAACTTGTCTACAAAGCTATCTTCTTTCCAGAAATCGAACTCATTAAAGTTTGCAGCGAGTGATGCTTTTGGGTAATAGTTAAGTTCGTTTGCATCTCCATTATTTGAAGATTTATCTCCTCTTAATCCTATCGCTCCTATAAGCTTATCTTGAAAATTGATTTCTTCTTGTACAAAGAACCCAGCATCTTCTTGAAGTAATCTAAACTGGTTAGTTCCAGTGTTAGCCGCTTGATCAACATTAGTTTCTGAAGCTACAAGTCCACTTGCAGTAATAAGTTGAGAATTTCTGTCAAAATACTCTCTTGTAACACCTGCTTGAGTCCTAAAAGATAAATCATTATCCGTTCTATAATTATGTACTAAGAAAGCTGCTAGATTGTAGTTTCTATTTTGAGTATCTCCTTGCACAGCAACTCCATTTTGTCCACCATTAGCAGGTTTTTGAAATTGTAAATCCTTTGGGAAAATAGCTCTAGATTTCTGTCCGTAAGTGTCTAAACCTCCACGTAAAATTAATTCAAGGCTTGATTTTTCTTTTTTGAAGATATCTAGATTTGCAGAAGCACCAATAATAAAGCGATCTACAATCTCTCTGTTAGTTACTCTGTCTCTAGTTTGTAAAGGGTTTGATGCTCCTGAAGGATTATCTGGGTAAACACCATTTTCATCTGGAAATAACTGTAACCATGGAGTTGTACCCGTTAAAGTCACACCAATAGTGGTACCTGAGTTGTCATTATTAAAGAAACCACGGTTAGATCTTGAATTGATATAGTTTGTATTAAGTGATACTTTTAAAAAGTCTGTAGCTCTGTGATCTAAGTTAAGACGAAGTGAAGTCTTTTCATAACCTGTGTTTTTTACAATACCATTTTCATTACTGTGCGTAACCCCAGCATAAAAGCGAGTTTTTACATCTCCACCGCTCATGCTAAAGTTAGTTCTACTTATAAGACCTTTTTCTCCATAAATCTCTTCTTCATAATCTACTAATCTTCCTTCATCTCTAGCGGCTACAAAAAGCGGCACAGCTTCCGCACCAAAGCTATCCTCTACGCGTTGCTCATTATAATTACGTAAACCTAAAAGCCTTGTTACTTGTGTCCACCCAAAAGATTGACCAAATTTAAACTGAGTTTCTCCAGCTTTACCTTTCTTAGTTGTGATAATAACAACCCCAGCAGCAGCTCTAGAACCATATATAGCAGCAGCAGATGCTCCTTTTAATATTTCGATATTTTCAATGTCATCTGGATTTATATCTGCTATTCTGTTTGTAGGGTTATCTTGGTTTGAAGCACTTCCTCCAGCCGATGCTGCAGAAACTGCATTAAGACCAGCAGAAATAGAAGAGTTATCTACATAAACACCATCCACAATATAAAGCGGTTGTGTGTTACCTTGGATAGAAGTAGCTCCACGAAGTTTAATAGAAAGCCCTCCTCCTGGTGCTCCAGAATTCTGGCTTACGAGTGCTCCAGCAAATTTACCATACAGCGCTCCATCTAATGTAGGTGGTGGTGTGGTACCAGTAATTTGCTCTGCTGAGACTGATGCCACAGCATTAGCGGCATTAGATCTCTTTACTGAAGATGCTAGTCCAGAAATAACAACTTCATCTAGTGACTCAGAAGATTCTTCTAGAGTTACATTTAATGTTTGTGAGCTTGAAATCACTTGTTCTTGTGTTGCATACCCTAGATATGAAAATTCTAAGGTTCCAGAATTACCATTTAAGGTGATGGAGTAATTACCATCAAAATCTGATGTAGTTCCGTTTGAACTTCCTTTTTCAATAACATTGACAAAGGGAATTGGATTATTACCAGCGTCTTTAATAACTCCTGTTACAACAGATTGACCCATCAGGGCGCAAGGAATTAAAAACAACAAGAAATAAGCCATTTTGAGTAATGGGTACTTTTGTTTCATTTGTTCTTTGATTTAGTTTACAATCCAAATTATAAATAATATTTAACTTATTAGGCTAATATTTAACTATATGCTAATAATATTCTAAAAATTACACGAAATAAGCGAATTTGCCAATCATCATCTTGATTTCTCAAATAAATCAGCTTTATTTTGAGAACTTTTCAAATCATATAAGATTAATCATTTGATAATAAGTTTATTGAGTAAGTGTCATTTAATTTTTAAAAAAAATAATGATAAGAAATAAGTACTCTCATAATAAAAACAGCTGATTTAGATTTTTCTTATTAAAAATTGAGTAGTCATAATTAAAATCTATTAAATTTGGCTTCAATTAGGCTTATTTGAAAAGGAATCCTAAATTTCTTAAGCGCTATCCTTGAGTGTAGTGTGAAATGCTTTTAAAAGGCTTTATTTCAAGCTTTCGCGAAAGCGTGTATATAAAATGTGGAAAAACTAAGAAAGTCTGATCATATTTGAGAAAGCCAACCCAATAGAATAGCGTACTTTTATTTTTCTTAAAATATATGATTTGGCTAAGAAAAAAGTAACCCCCTTAATGCAGCAGTATAATGGTATTAAAACTAAATACCCAGATGCGCTATTGCTTTTTAGAGTAGGAGATTTTTATGAAACCTTTGGAGAAGACGCTGTAAAAGCAGCTGCCATTTTAAATATTACATTAACAAGTCGTAATAATGGTGGAGATCGTACGGAGCTCGCTGGTTTTCCACATCATTCTTTAAATACCTATTTACCCAAACTTGTAAAGGCAGGTTGTAGGGTGGCTATTTGTGACCAATTAGAAGATCCAAAGCAGACTAAGAAAATAGTTAAGCGTGGGGTGACAGAACTAGTGACACCGGGAGTTGCGATGAACGATGATATTCTTTCTGCTAAGACAAATAATTTCCTTGGGGCTGTATTTTTTAATAAAGAAAAAGTAGGTGTGGCATTCTTGGACGTGTCCACGGGAGAATATCTTACTGCACAAGGGGATATAGCATATGTAGATAAATTATTGCAAAATTTTGCACCTAGCGAGCTGCTAGTTTGTAAGAAGCAGAAGAAGGCATTTTTAGAAGCATATGGCTCAGATTATCATACTTTTTACCAAGAAGATTGGGTGTTTCATATAGATTATGCTACAGAATCTTTACACAAGCATTTTGACGTTAATTCCTTAAAAGGCTTCGGTGTAGAACACTTGTCTGAAGGTGTAGTTGCGGCTGGTGCAGCGCTTCATTATTTAGGAGAAACCCAACATCATAAACTACAGCACATCACAAGAATACGCCGTATTGCGGCAGATGATTACGTGTGGATGGATCGCTTTACTATAAGAAATCTCGAGTTATATAACTCGGCTTCTGGTGTTAAGGCTATTACTTTGATAGATATAATAGATAAGACGACCTCTGCAATGGGAGGTCGTTTACTCAAACGATGGCTCGCTTTACCACTCAAACGTCTTGATGAAATTGAAAGGCGTCATGATGTGGTGTCTTTTCTCTCAGATAATGGAGAGATATTTGATAAAATGCAGTCTAACATTAAGAAAATAGGAGATTTAGAACGTCTCATAAGTAAAGTTGCTACAGGTAAAATAAGTCCGCGAGAGGTTATACAACTTAAGAATTCGCTAGAAGCAATTGTTCCTATAAAAGGACTTGCTCTTAATACCGATAATGAGTCACTCAACATCATAGGCGAGCAACTTCAGGACTGCGTTGTGCTACGTGATAAAATAAAGGAAACACTTAAAGAAGAGGCTCCAGTTTCTATTATAAAAGGCGGAGCAATCGCAGCTGGTTTTCATAACGAACTAGATGAATTAAGAGTATTATCTCAAGGAGGTAAAGATTATCTAGAGAAAATGTTAGCTCGTGAGACTGAGCGTACAGGGATTACCTCGCTTAAGATAGCATCAAATAATGTTTTTGGGTATTATATAGAGGTGCGTAACACCCACCGTGACAAAGTACCAGAAGAGTGGATAAGAAAGCAAACACTAGTTAACGCAGAACGATACATTACTGAGGAGCTTAAGGAATACGAAGGAAAGATTTTAGGAGCCGAAGAGCGTATTCAAGCCATAGAACAGCAACTATTTGCAGCACTTGTAAACTGGATGAGTAGTTTTATTCCTCAAGTACAGGCAAATGCTTCCCAGATAGCACAACTAGATTGTTTGTTAGGCTTTACACAGCTCGCTAGAGAAAACAATTATGTGAGACCTACGCTAGACGAGTCACAAGCAATAGATATAAAAGAAGGGCGACATCCCGTAATAGAAAAGCAGCTACCGCTAGGTGAGGCTTATGTGACAAATGATGTGTATTTAGATAGTGGTGATCAGCAAATGATTATGATTACTGGGCCTAACATGTCTGGTAAGAGTGCCATTTTAAGACAGACCGCTTTGATTGTCTTGCTAGCTCAAATGGGTAGTTTTGTGCCAGCGCAAGCAGCACATATAGGTGTTGTAGATAAAATATTTACAAGAGTAGGGGCAAGTGATAATATCTCTATGGGTGAGAGTACTTTTATGGTAGAGATGAATGAGACGGCAAGTATTCTTAATAACCTAAGTGACCGCAGTCTGGTCCTACTAGACGAAATAGGACGTGGCACTAGTACTTATGATGGGATATCCATTGCTTGGGCCATAAGTGAGTTTTTACATGAGCATCCAGGTAGGCCTAAAACTTTATTTGCTACACATTATCATGAACTTAATGAGATGTGCGAGACATTTGAGCGCATAAAAAACTACAATGTCTCGGTAAAAGAACTTAAGGATAATGTGTTGTTCTTACGTAAGCTAGTTCCAGGAGGTAGTGCTCACAGTTTTGGTATCCATGTTGCAAAAATGGCGGGAATGCCCCAACAGGTTTTACGTAGAGCGACAAAAATGATGGAGAAGCTAGAGAAATCTCATGGAAGTGAGGAGCTCACTGGTAAACTTAAGGAAGCTGGCGAAGAAGAAATGCAGCTTAGTTTCTTTAATCTAGATGATCCATTATTAGAAGATATTAAAGAGGAGATTTTACATATAGATATTGATACCCTTACCCCAGTAGAGGCGCTCATGAAGCTCAATGAGATAAAGAGAATGCTCGTTAAAAAGAAAGGTGGCGCTATTTCTTAGAAGAATAATTAAACACTATAAAATAAAAAAGGCTTCCTAGTGGAAGCCTTTTGTACTCGAGACGGGTCCCGATAGCTATCGGGATGAACCCGTTACTTATATTTTTGAACTAGTTTTTGTGCTATTTCTTTATGTTTTTTGATATTCACTAAGTATGTTGTGCTTTTCATACTCTTGATGTGTTTTTCGATGCTCCGTGCTTGTTGATATTCTAAATTGGTTATTTCAAAAAATATCTCCCAATCTTGAGCTTTAGTAGTAAACCCTTTGTATCTGTTTGTTGCGTGTTCTTTTATTCTCTGGTCTAAGTCTAAACAACTCCCTATGTAGTATCTATTAATCTTTTTAGAATAAAGTATGTAGACTGTTGCCATTGTTGAAATATATAAAAATAAAAAAGGCTTCCTAGTGGAAGCCTTTTGTACTCGAGACGGGACTTGAACCCGTACGTCCTAATGGACATTGGATTTTAAGTCCAACGTGTCTACCAATTCCACCACTCGAGCATTTTCACTTACGTGAAAAATTGGTATTTATTTTTATACGCTTTCGCGAAAGCGTTATAATTTCAAATTAGAGCGAAAGACGAGATTTGAACTCGCGACCCCCACCTTGGCAAGGTGATGCTCTACCCCTGAGCTACTTTCGCATTGCATTCTATCAGAACGACGCTATTTCTCGTAGCGGATGCAAATTTAATCTTTTTCTTGTTTTAGCAAAGAGTTTTCCTAGTTTTTTTTAAAACTATTTTAATCACTATAGTTAGAGAGTATACGCAGGGATAAGCATTGTTTTTATCAATATTTACATCCTGTCTCTGTAAGAAAAAACCTGTAATTATGCCAAAGTCAAAAGCTATTATTGGTAAATAACTGATATTAAGTGTATTAATTTTTACAAGTGATATACCACTCGTCCATAGAAAAGTGCATTTGGTCGAAAAATACATGTATATTATCTACAAAGGGATCAAATTAATCGATAAAGTGCTTATATTTAAGTTAAGTTTAAGACTATCATGTAGTTTTGCTTAAGTGATTAAAGAAGTTCTACTTTTAAATTTAATATGATATTAAGATAACGTAGATAAAAGTCTAATATCTGATGTTTGTTTAAGCCTCAGATTCTATTAAAAGTTAAATTAAGTTATAATTTATATATATGGGAAAAATTACTATTCCTTACGGACAGATTAAAAAGTTGCAATTATCATTTATCTCAAAAAAGATGATTGTATTTCTTGCGATATTTGGTTGTGTTACATTGTCCTCTTATGGTCAATGTGTTGGTACTGCTACAGATTGTGATGGTGACCTTGTATTAAATGAAAATGATTTAGATGATGATAATGATGGAATACTAGATGTAGCTGAGGGGTGTAATCAACCTGGGACACCGATTGCTTTCAATCAAATTTCAGCTATACCTCCATCAGCATTTATTCCAGGAGGTGGAACTATACCAAGTGGCTCTTCTGGATTGAGAGTTTCTGATGCGTCGGGAAACTATTCAGTTGATATTTATATTGGACCTCAGACGGTTGAAGCTGCGGGTCAGAATAATGCAGCGACTTTTAACCTAACTACTGGATTGATTGGTAATGGCGCTACTGGTCTTAACGATAATGAATTTGTAGAACTTATTTGGACTAGTACAAATTCAATTATTCCTTTTCAAATCCCAAGTTTGAGCATTAACAATATCAATAGTTTGACCGCACCGCTAAATAATACAGATGTCAGAGATGCCTATGCATGGAGCGAAGGTGGGGTATGGTCGATAAATACTGACCCATTAGATACTGCCAATCCAGGTGGTGCAATTGTAACTGTAAATGATGCGCAAATTGATGATGTAGGAGTTTTTGTTATACCTGATAAAGATGGGAATAATGTTCTCAATAACGTAGGACGTTTTACAACATTAGTTAATGTCGACGATAGCACTTCAGACGTATTACTTAATATGACAGGTGTTCCTAATGGACATACTGCAATATTTACATTCGATAATCCTCAAACCACTGTTTCTCAATATATTTTTGATAGTAGAAACTTAGGCAGTGTTGTGGTAATGTTATGGAATTTTTTCCCTCAATCAACTATTTTTGTGGCGCCTGTTAATCCTGATACAGATAATGATGGTATTGCAGATTGTTTTGATTTAGATTCAGATGGTGATGGCTGTAGTGATGTTTTAGAGTCTGGAGGTCTTGATCCAAACGGAGATGGAATATTGGGGGCAATACCAACTATGGTAGATAGTGATGGGCTAGTAATAGGAAGTTCTCCTGCAACTGGAGGTTATGATGGAGCAAACGGAAATGAAATTGTAGCAACACAAGTTAATGTTACAGCAATGGAACCTGCCGACCAAACGGCTACAACTGGTGAGTCTGCTACGTTTACAATTACGGCAACAGCAGATAATTCGACTGGATTTACAGCAGGTGTTCCAGATTACGGAACTCCTGGAAATGCAAATGCCGGAATAAACTATATGTGGTACATAGGTGATCCAGATACATCAGGAACTCTTATTACTGCAGCCGATACTAATTATAGTGGCGAGAATACAAATGCTTTAACGGTTAATGATGTAACAGGCTTAGATGCTACGGAGTATTTTGTTGTAGTTACTCATGATGATAATGTTTGTTTTACAGAAACTCGTTCAGCGACGCTTACTATTGCGCAGGCTGATGTAAGTATTGATAAAGTATTGGTTGATAGTAGTCCTTATGTAGTGGGGGGTACAGTGACCTATACATTAACAGTAAGTAACGCAGGGCCTGATGGAGCAACAAATGTTGTTGTAACAGATATTCCTGAAAACTTAACTATTACAAATGTATCTGGAGGAGGATGTACAGCATTCCCATGTACTATAGCAAGTATTGCTGCAGGTGTTGCTAATGATGTGACGATAACAGTTACAGCAACAATTGATAGTGAGGGAGCCTTTTCAAATGGTGCGACTGTAGAAGCAGATCAAGATGATCCGAATACTGCCAATAATCAAGATTTATCAACAGATGCAAATAATCAAGGAGCAGTTCCTAGTGTTCCACCAGTGGTACAAAATGATGTAAGTGCTCCGAGTACTCCAGGAGCTACAGTAAGTTTAGATCCAACCGCCGATAATGGTTTTGGAATAGATGATGATGCTGACGGTACATTAGATGTTACGAGCGTGAGCTTAGTTGTTCCAGCTGGAGCTACGATGGTACAAACGGATGCAGATGGCGATATTATTGGGTACACAGTTCCTGGTGAAGGAGTTTGGGAAGTTAATCCTGTAAACGGTGAGATTAGTTTTGCACCAGTAGCTGGTTTTAATGATGATCCAACATCTCCTGCCACTTATACAATAGATGATAATGCGGGTAATACTTCTAATCAGGCTACTGTAACAATTGATTATGTGCCTATTGCAACAGTAGATGAGATTACTGACGTTATGCCTGGCATGGACGCTGTAATTGATGTATTAGCAAATGATGTTGATGGTGACCTTGTTGATCCAACTACTGTAATGATAATAGACCCAGCAAATCCGGGAGTTCCTGTGACAAGTTTGGTAGAGCCTGGAGTAGGAGTATGGACTGTTGATTCTTCAAGTGGAGCGATTACGTTCGCACCTTGTACTGCTGCTGGAATTCCAGACGCTAGTTGTGCAGGATTATTTGAAGGTAGTCCGATGGACATCTCTTATATAGTATCAGATAATGAAGGTAATACGACAATTCCTGCCACAGTAAGTGCAGCTTATGCTGTTCCACCAGTAGCACAAAATGACGTAAGTACTCCGAGTACACCTGGGGCTACGGTAAGCGTAGATCCAACAGCTGACAATGGTTTTGGAGTTGATGCCGATCCTGATGGTACTTTGGATGTAACGACTGTGAGTTTAGTAGTTCCAGCTGGAGCAACGATGGTACAGACGGATGCAGACGGTGATATTATAGGATACACAGTATCTGGTGAAGGCGCTTGGGAAGTTAATCCTGTAACTGGTGAGATTAGTTTTGCACCAGAAGCTGGTTTTAACGATGATCCAACGCATCCTGCTAGATATACGATAGATGATAATGATGGTAACCCATCGAATGTAGCTACTGTAACAATTGATTATGTTCCTGTTGCAACCTCGGATGTGAGTGCTGGTAATGACACTGGTCTTCCAGTAGTGGTAGATGTACTTGCCAATGACGTTGATGGAGATGTAGTAGATCCAACAACGGTTCAAATCGTAGGTACTGCAAATCCTGGTGATGACTTAGTGGTTGTTGGTGAAGGTACTTGGAGTGTTGATCCAGTAAGTGGAGCCATCACGTTTAGTCCTTGTACAGTAGTTTCATTACCTGATTGTCCTGAGATTTTTACAGCAGACCCTACAGATATTGAGTATGTGGTTGCGGATGATGAAGGTAATGTTACAGACCCTGCAAGTGTAAGTGTGAGTTTTATTCCAGAGCCACCAGTTGCAATGGATGATGCTAGTGTTAATAATATGACTGGAGATCCAGTGGTTGTTGATGTTGCATTAAATGATATGGATCCTGATGGTACGTTAGATTTGACGACTGTACAAATCGTGGGAACTGCCAACCCTGGAGATGATTTAGTAGAGCCTGGCGTTGGAGTTTGGAGTGTTGATCCAGTAAGTGGAGCGATTACCTTCACTCCTTGTAGTGCAGCTGGCGTTCCTGATGCTAGTTGTGTTGGAGTATCTACACAAGATCCACAAGACATTACTTATACAATAAATGATAATGATGGTAATGTATCTAATGCAGCTACGGTATCAGTGATGTATGATGCAGAGCCACCAGTAGCTCAAAATGATGAGAGTTTAGCCAATACACCTGGCGCAACGGTAAGTTTAGATCCAACGGCTGATAACGGTTTTGGAGTAGATGCAGATCCTGATGGTACTTTAGATGTAACGAGCGTGAGCTTAGTAGTTCCAGCTGGAGCAACGATGGTTCAGACGGATGTAGATGGAGATATTATAGGGTACACGGTACCTGGTGAAGGAGTTTGGGAGGTTAATCCTGTAAATGGTGAGATTAGTTTTGCACCATTAGCTGGTTTTAACGATGATCCAACGAGTCCTGCGAGTTATACCATTGATGATAATGATGGTAACCCATCAAACACAGCTACCGTAACAATTGATTACGTTCCTGTTGCAACCTCGGATGTGAGTGCTGGTAATGACACTGGTCTTCCAGTAGTGGTAGATGTACTTGCCAATGATGTTGATGGAGATGTAGTAGATCCTACAACGGTACAGATTGTAGGTACTGCAAATCCTGGAGAAGACTTAGTGGTTGTTGGTGAAGGTACTTGGAGTGTTGATCCAGTAAGTGGAGCCATCACGTTTAGTCCTTGTACAGTAGTTTCATTACCTGATTGTCCTGAGATTTTTACAGCAGACCCTACCGATATTGAGTATGTGGTTGCTGATGGTGAAGGAAATGTCACATCTCCTGCAAGTGTAAGTGTGAGTTTTATTCCAGAGCCACCAGTTGCGATGGATGATGCTAGTGTTAATAATATGACTGGAGATCCAGTGGTTGTTGATGTTGCACTAAATGATATGGATCCTGATGGTACGTTAGATTTGACGACTGTACAAATCGTGGGAACTGCCAACCCTGGAGATGATTTAGTAGAGCCTGGCGTTGGAGTTTGGAGTGTTGATCCAGTAAGTGGAGCGATTACCTTCACTCCTTGTAGTGCAGCTGGCGTTCCTGATGCTAGTTGTGTTGGAGTATCTACAAAAGATCCACAAGACATTACTTATACAATAAATGATAATGATGGTAATGTATCTAATGCAGCTACGGTATCAGTGATGTATGATGCAGAGCCACCAGTAGCTCAAAATGATGAGAGTTTAGCCAATACACCTGGCGCAACCGTAAGTTTAGATCCAACGGCTGATAACGGTTTTGGAGTAGATGCAGATCCTGATGGTACTTTAGATGTAACGAGCGTGAGCTTAGTAGTTCCAGTAGGAGCAACGATGGAGATTCTTGATGCAGATGGAGATATTATAGGATATACAGTTCCTGGAGAAGGAGCTTGGGAAGTGAGTGAAACGACAGGTCAAATTAGCTTTATACCATTAGCTGGTTTTAACGATGATCCAACGAGTCCTGCGAGTTATACCATTGATGATAATGATGGTAACCCATCAAACACAGCTACGGTAACAATTGATTACGTTCCTGTTGCAACCTCGGATGTGAGTGCTGGTAATGACACTGGTCTTCCAGTAGTGGTAGATGTACTTGCCAATGATGTTGATGGAGATGTAGTAGATCCTACAACGGTACAGATTGTAGGTACTGCAAATCCTGGAGAAGACTTAGTGGTTGTTGGTGAAGGTACTTGGAGTGTTGATCCAGTAAGTGGAGCCATCACGTTTATTCCTTGTACAGTAGTTTCATTACCTGATTGTCCTGAGATATTCACAGCAAACCCTACCGATATTGAGTATGTAGTTGCGGATGATGAAGGTAATGTTACAGACCCTGCAAGTGTAAGTGTGAGTTTTATTCCAGAGCCACCAGTTGCAATGGATGATGCTAGTGTTAATAATATGACTGGAGATCCAGTGCTTATTGATGTTGCATTAAATGATATGGATCCTGATGGTACGTTAGATTTGACGACTGTACAAATCGTGGGAACTGCCAACCCTGGAGATGATTTAGTAGAGCCTGGCGTAGGAGTTTGGAGTGTTGATCCAGTAAGTGGAGCGATTACCTTCACTCCTTGTAGTGCAGCGGGAGTTCCTGATGCTAGTTGTGTTGGAGTATCTACCCAAGATCCACAAGACATTACTTATACAATAAATGATAATGATGGTAATGTATCTAATGCAGCTACGGTATCTGTGATGTATGATGCAGAGCCACCAGTGGCTCAAAATGATGAGAGTTTAGCAAATACACCTGGTGCAACGGTAAGTTTAGATCCAACGGCTGATAATGGTTTTGGAGTGGATGCAGATCCTGATGGAACCTTAGATGTAACGAGCGTGAGCCTAGTAGTTCCAGTAGGAGCTACGATGGAGGTACTTGATGCAGATGGTAATATTATAGGATACACAGTACCTGGCGAAGGAGCTTGGGAAGTGAGTGAAACAACGGGTCAAATTAGCTTTATACCATTGGCTGGTTTTAACGATGATCCAACAAGTCCTGCTAGTTATACGATAGATGATAATGATGGTAATCCATCAAATGTGGCTACGGTAACAATTGATTACGTTCCTGTTGCAACCTCGGATGTGAGTGCTGGTAATGACACTGGTCTTCCAGTAGTGGTAGATGTACTTGCCAATGATGTTGATGGAGATGTAGTAGATCCAACCACGGTACAGATTGTAGGTACAACAAATCCTGGTGATGACCTAGTTGAACTTGGAGTAGGAGTTTGGAGTGTAGATCCAGTAACGGGTGCAATTACTTTTACACCTTGTACTGCTGCGGGTATTCCAGATGCTACTTGTACAGGATTATCTGTAGAAGATCCAGCACCTATCGCTTATACAGTAATGGATAATGATGGGAATATAAGTGATCCAACAGAGGTTTCTGTTTCTTTTGACGAATGTAATGGACAAGGATTTGGAGATTGTGATGGTGATGGTGTTTCAAATGATGATGAAGTAAATGGTGGTACTGATCCTAACGATCCTTGTTCTTATAATGCTATGGATCAAGATTTAACTATCGTTACTAGTGAATGGAATAGTATTGATTGTGATATGGATGGTCTTACTAACAATGAGGAGACTACAGGAATCGATGATCCTTCAACTCCAAATGATCCAAATGGTAATACAACAGATCCACAAAATCCAGACACGGATGGTGATGGTGTAACAGATGGTGATGAAGCTGGAGATATGACAGATCCTAATGATCCTTGTGCTCTTGAGATAGCTAGTCAGACAGTTATTCCTACCATGGCATGGAATGATCTTGATTGTGATATGGATGGGTTAAATAACGGTGAAGAACTTACTGGAATAGATGATCCAACAACGCCTGGAGATCCTAATGGTAATATTACAGATCCATTAGATATTGATACTGATGGTGACGGTGTAACAGATGGTCAAGAAGCACTTGATGGTACAGATCCTAATGATAACTGTAGTTTAGTAGTAGCAAATCAGACAGAAACGACTGATGCTGCTTATAACAGTGCAGATTGTGATATGGACGGTCTTACTAATAGTGAGGAGACTACAGGAATCGATGATCCTTCAACTCCAAATGATCCAAATGGTAATACAACAGATCCACAAAATCCAGACACGGATGGTGATGGTGTAACAGATGGTGATGAAGCTGGAGATATGACAGATCCTAATGATCCTTGTGCTCTTGAGATAGCTAGTCAGACAGTTACTCCTACCATGGCATGGAATGATCTTGATTGTGATATGGATGGGTTAAATAACGGTGAAGAACTTACTGGAATAGATGATCCAACAACGCCTGGAGATCCTAATGGTAATATTACAGATCCATTAGATATTGATACTGATGGTGATGGTGTAACAGATGGTCAAGAAGCTCTTGATGGTACAGATCCTAATGATAACTGTAGTTTAGTAGTAGCAAATCAGACAGAAACGACTGATGCTGCTTATGACAGTGCAGATTGTGATATGGATGGTCTTACTAATAGTGAGGAGACTACAGGAATCGATGATCCTTCAACTCCAAATGATCCAAATGGTAATACAACAGATCCACAAAATCCTGATACGGATGGTGATGGTGTAACCGATGGTGATGAAGCTGGAGATATGACAGATCCAAATGATCCTTGTGCGCTTGAGATAGCTAGTCAGACGGTTACTCCTACAATGGCATGGAATGATCTTGATTGTGATATGGATGGATTAAATAACGGTGAGGAACTTACTGGAATTGATGATCCAACCACGCCTGGAGATCCTGATGGTAATATTACAGATCCATTAGATATTGATAGCGATGGCGATGGTGTAACAGATGGTCAAGAAGCACTTGATGGTACAGATCCTAATGATAACTGTAGTTTAGTAGTAGCAAACCAGACAGAAATGACTGATGCTGCTTATAACAGTGCAGATTGTGACATGGATGGTCTTACTAACAATGAGGAGACTACAGGAATCGATGATCCTTCAACTCCAAATGATCCAAATGGTAATACAACAGATCCACAAAATCCTGATACGGATGGTGATGGTGTAACCGATGGTGATGAAGCTGGAGATATGACAGATCCAAATGATCCTTGTGCGCTTGAGATTGCAAGTCAGACAGTTACTGCGACAATGGCATGGAATGATCTTGATTGTGATATGGATGGATTAAATAACGGTGAGGAACTTACTGGAATCGATGATCCAACCACGCCTGGAGATCCTGATGGTAATATTACAGATCCATTAGATATTGATAGCGATGGCGATGGTGTAACAGATGGTCAAGAAGCACTTGATGGTACAGATCCTAATGACAACTGTAGTTTAGTAGTAGCAAATCAGACAGAAATGACTGATGCTGCTTATGACAGTGCAGATTGTGATATGGATGGTCTTACTAACAATGAGGAGACTACGGGAATTGATGATCCTTCAACTCCAAATGATCCAAATGGTAACACAACAGATTCACAAAATCCTGATACGGATGGTGATGGTGTGACAGATGGTGATGAAGCTGGAGATATGACAGATCCAAATGATCCTTGTGATTTACAAGTAAGTAGTCAATCTCTAGATCCTTCTCAAATGTGGAATGATCTTGATTGTGACCTCGATGGGTTAACTAACGCAGAAGAAATTACAGGAATTGATGATCCTGATACTCCTGCAGATCCTAATGGTAATACAACAGACCCTGCTAATCCTGATACAGATGGTGACGGAGTTTCTGATGGTGACGAGGCAGAAGATGGTACTGATCCTAACAGTCCTTGTGATTTCTTAATAGACAGTGTGACATTGCCTATGGATACTGATTTTGCGAGCCTTGATTGTGATGGCGATGGTGTAACTAATGGAGACGAGATAGCAGATGGTACAGATCCATTTGATGTTTGTGATTTAATAGTTGATAGCCAAACTGTAACAACAACATCAGCGTTTAACAATGCAGATTGTGATAACGATGGGTTGACTAATCAAGAGGAGATTACTGGAATAGATAATCCGCTTACTCCTTCAGATCCTAACGGTAACACTACAGATCCTACTAACCCTGATACAGATGGTGACGGAGTTTCTGATGGTAGAGAAGGATTGGATGGAACAGACCCTAATAACTCATGTAGTTTAGAAGTAGGTAGCCAGACACTCGATGTTAGTTTAGAATTCCTTGATGGTGATTGTGACGGTGACGGTATCTTAAACGGTAATGAATTAGGTGACGAGAATGATAATGGTATTCCAGACTTCCTAGAAGTAAATAATGGAAATCCAGATGCAACAGACGGATTAGAAGTCTTTGATATTATGACTCCTAATGGAGACGGTCTCAACGATGTCTTCGTAATAAGAGGGATTGAGCAGTTTCCTAACAATAAGATGCGCATTTATAATAGATGGGGAGTACTTGTTTGGGATGCAGACGGATATGGACAAGATAACGTCTACTTCAGAGGAGAGTCTAATGGACGTGTAGTGGTAGATCAAGACAGGTTATTACCCGTAGGTACATATTATTATGTACTTGACTACACAAATGATGCTGGTTCACTCAAGCAACTGGCAGGACCATTATATATTAATAGATAATAAAACAATAATATTTGGTACGCTTTCGCGAAAGCAAAAAAGAAAGTGTACCAAAATTAAATAAACACCTATGAAAAAAACATACATCGCCATAGTAGCCCTGGCAGTAGTCGTTTTAGGTCTTACAACTGAAACTGCAGTAGCACAACAAGATGCTCAGTACACGCAGTATATGTATAATACATTGAGTATAAACCCAGCCTATGCCGGTGCAAGGGGAGGTCTAAGTGTATTAGGATTACATCGTAGTCAGTGGGTAGGTCTAGATGGAGCTCCTAGAACGCAAACGGTTTCCATACATTCTCCAGTAGGAGAGTCAAAACGTGTAGGACTTGGTTTAAATATTACTAATGATGAGATATTTATAAGTAATGAGACATATATAGATGTAGATTTTAGCTATACAATACCTACCAGTGATGAGGGAAAGCTAGCTTTTGGATTAAAAGGAGGTGTACATTTACTTGATATTAATTACAGCGAGGCAAACCCATTTCAAAATGGGGATAATCTAGCTACGGCTCAAAATAATATTGATAATAAATTTTCTCCACAAGTGGGACTTGGTATGTTTTATTATACAGATAAGTACTACTTAGGATTAAGTGCTCCTAATTTATTGCGTACAGAACACTTTGACGACAGTGATAACTCAAACAGCACAAACTCGACGTTTCTAGCACGTGAGAGAATCAATTATTACTTGACGACGGGATACGTATTTGATATTACTCAAGACTTCAAATTCAAGCCTGCAGGACTTGTAAAAGCTGTTCAAGGAGCACCACTACAAGTAGATGTAACTGCAAATGCGTTACTCTATGATAAATTAACACTTGGTCTTGCATATAGATGGAGTGCAGCATTAAGTGGTCTGGTAGGTTTCCAGATTACAGATAGTTTAATGATAGGATTTGCTTATGATAGGGAGACCACAGAGCTACAACAATTCAATAATGGTAGTTATGAAGTGTTCTTAAGGTTTGAAGTATTTAAGCAGCCTAAGCAATTAATATCTCCACGTTTCTTTTAATTCTTTGTAAGTAGAAGATTTTTAAAACACATATTTATGAAAAAAGTATTCCACTATATAATTATTTTATCCTTCATTTTTGGTGGTGCCCTTGGGTATGCTCAAGAAGGTAAGGTTAAAGTTGCAGGAGAAAAATTTGAAGAATTTGCATACGTAAATGCACGTGATTTGTACTTACGAGTTGCAAATAGAGGATTTACCTCTCCAGAGGTTTTTTCAAAACTAGGGGACTCTTATTATTTTACAGCAGACTATGCAGATGCAGTACAATGGTATGAAAAGTTAATTGCGACAGGAGGAGATATCGCACCTGAGTATTATTTTAGATACGCGCAATCACTTAAAAGTATAAAGAAATACGACAAGGCAGATAAAATGATGGCTGTATTCGTACAAATGAGCGGTACAGATACTCGAGGGGAAATGTTTGAAAAGGAACGTGACTATCTCAAGGAAATAGAAGCACAGTCTGGAAGATATGCTATACAGCAGGTTAATTTTAATACAGAATTGCAAGATTTTAGTCCAAGCTTTCTTGGTGAAAGAGTTGTAATTTCTTCAAATAGAAAGAGTAGCACTGGTGACTACATCCACGATTGGAATAATCAGCCTTTCTTAGACTTATATGTTGTAGATAACGCAAAAGGTGAAAACCCTACTATTGAAAAATTTTCAAAAAATATAAACACTCCTTATCATGAGAGTAGCTCTGTCTTTACAGAAAGTGGAGATGAGATGTATTTTACGCGTAACAATTACAGTAAAAAAACAAAACTCAAAAGAGATGAAGATGGAACTACAAAATTAAAACTATATCATAGCTATAAACGAGGCGGTTCATGGAGCATTCCAGAAGAGCTTCCTTTTAATAGTGATGAGTACTCTACAGCGCATCCTGCATTGAGTCCTGACGGTTCAATATTATACTTTGCATCAGATATGCCAGGAACAAAAGGATTAAGTGATATATGGATGTCTACTATAAATGAAGATGGCACTTATGGAGCACCTGTAAACCTAGGAAGCGAGATTAACACAGAAGGAAGAGAAACCTTCCCTTTTGTGAGTAGCGACAACAAATTGTTTTATGCCACAGATGGCCACATAGGTCTTGGAGGATTAGATGTTTTTGTTACGCAATTAAGTGATGAGGGTAAGGTAGGAGCTTCATATAATATAGGAAAGCCTGTTAATAGTAGTGCAGATGATTTTGGACTTATTTTAAGCGAATCTAGAGGAACTGGATATTTTTCATCAAGCCGAGCATCTGGTTTAGGCAATGATGATATTTATAGCTTTACAAGAGATAGAAAGATCCTAACTAATTGTGCTCAGAATATTGTAGGTACGACAAGAGATGTAAAGACAGATGAAATACTTCCTCAAACTACAGTGACATTAAGAGATAAGGTAAACCAAGTTGTAGCAACGGTAACAAGTGATGATCTAGGGAATTTTACTTTTAGTGATGTAAATTGTAATGAAACTTATGTGGTGCGAGGTACAAAGGATAATTATGAACCATTTGAAGTGATATTAACAACTAGTACGGATGTTGGAGGCGTTATTAACAGAGATCTGTATCTTAAGCCAGACGCCAGACTTGATATAGGTGGAGACCTTTCTAAAATATTAGAACTTAATCCTATTTATTTTGATTTTGATAAGTCAAATATACGTCCAGATGCCTCTCTTGAACTTGAGAAGGTGATAGCAGTGATGCAACAGTATCCTGCGTTAAAAATTGACGTTAGATCACATACAGATAGTCGTGCGCCAGATGCTTATAACATGAAACTTTCTCAACGTAGAAATGTATCTACTATACGTTATATTGTGCAACAAGGAGGTATTGAAGCTTATAGACTCACAGGTCGCGGCTATGGAGAAACGCAGCTTACAAATGCGTGTGCTAATGGAATAGAGTGCACTGAAGAAGAGCACCAGCTTAATAGAAGGTCAGAATTTATTATAATGGCAAAATAAAATCTGTCTATAACTATAAAAAAACCTCGCTCAGTAATGAGCGAGGTTTTTTTATGGGTAATGTCGAGCTTCTTAAACTCTTAAGAAAATGTGTGTCAATTAATATTACTTATATGTCTTTACTGCTTGTATACAACACCATCTTTCATAACAAAAGAAACACTTTCTGTTGTTGCTATGTTTCGGGTTGGGTCATCATCTGTTGCTACAATGTCTGCAAGATAACCAGCAGCTATTACCCCTAACTTACCTTCCATATCTAATAGCTTTCCATTTGTGATGGTAGCAGATTGGATAGCGAACATAGGTGACCATCCATATTCTGTCATGTAGCGAAACTCTTTTGCATTCTCTCCATGAGGAAATACTCCGGCATCTGTTCCAAAAGCTATGTTTACTCCAGATTGTGCAACCATGGTAAATGTCTTTTTAAGTGTAGCATCTACTTTTTCAATCTTAGGAATAATAATGTCTGGATAGTATCCTTTTACTTTTGCCTTAGCTGCAACATATTTTCCTGCAGATAGTGTAGGCACTAGATAGGTTCCATGTTGTTTCATGAGTTTTACGGTTTCTTCATCCATAAAGGAGCCGTGTTCTATAGTTTGTACACCAGCTTTGATAGCGCGTTGCATACCTTCTTTTCCGTGGGCATGCGCAGCGACGTGCATTCCGTATTCTTTGGCGGTGCGCACAATCTCATCTACCTCCTCTTGGCGAAACTGTGGGTTGTCTCCGTTCTTACTCACGCTAAGTACTCCACCAGTTGCGGTAATCTTTATTAAGTCGGCGCCATTTTTATAGCGTTGTCTTACTGCTTTTCTAGCATCGTCTACACTATTAATAACTCCTTCGGCCGGACCAGGATCACCCATATTAACCTTTTTAAAGCCATTTGTGGGATCTGCATGACCTCCAGTGGTTCCTATAGCCTTTTCGGCAGTAAAGATGCGTGGACCTCTCGTTGTGCCGTTATTTATAGCATTTCTTAAAGATACATTTACACCGCTTCCTCCTAAATCTCGTACAGTAGTAAATCCTGCCATGAGTGTTCTCTCTGCAATTTCGGCAGCAGTAAAAGCTACGTCTGCTTCATTTTTAGTAAAGGTTTCCAGATATTGTTTCGGATTGGTCTCACTCTCGACGTGCACGTGCATGTCTATAAAGCCAGGCATTACTGTCTTTGACTTAAGATCAATGATGGTCTGGCCACTTTTCGCGGAAGCGTAACCTTTCTCAACTTTTATAATGCTATTGCCTAAAATGGTTACTGTTTGTTCGGTTAAAACTTTTCCATTTTCTGTGTCAATCAGTTTCCCGCAATGGAGAAGGGTTTCTTGACCTGATAGCATAAAACTTGTAAATACGACAAGTAGTAGAGAGAGGTGGTATTTCATAGCTTATTTATTTACAAAATCAATAATAGTTTTAGTTATAAATGCAATTTGATCATCCTCTAGTTCTGTGTGCATAGGTAAGGAGATACAATCCTTCACAATAGCATTAGTCACTGGGAAGTCTGCCTCATTATAGCGAGTGTCTTTATACGCCTTCTGGCTGTGTAATGGTATTGGATAGTACACTCCACAAGGAATACCATTTTCATTAAGATGTTTTACTAGCGCATCGCGATCTGTATCATTTACTCTAAGTGTGTACTGGTGAAAGACGTGGCAATCACAGCTGTCACATATAAATGGAGTTATAATTTTAGGCTCATTTGTAAAAGCGGCAGTGTATTTACGAGCAGCATCTCTTCTGGCCTTATTGTAACTGTCTAAATGAGGTAATTTTGCTCTAAGTACCGCAGCTTGTATGGAATCTAGCCTACTATTAACACCTACTACATCGTGGTGATAACGCTCATACATACCGTGGTTTACTATTCCTCTAATGGTGTGAGCTAGCTCATCATCATTTGTAAAAATAGCACCACCGTCGCCGTAGCATCCTAGGTTTTTAGATGGAAAGAAAGACGTTGTACCTACGTGTCCTATACCACCAGTTTTAACTTTCTGTCCGTCACGGCCAGTAAATGTAGAACCTATTCCTTGTGCGTTATCTTCTATTACGTAAAGATTATGCTCCTTAGCAAGATCCATAATGGCATCCATATTTGCTGCCATCCCAAAAAGGTGCACAGGTACTATTGCCTTAGTTTTTGGAGTAATTGCCTTTTTTATGGCTTCAATATCGATGTTAAAGTTTACAGGGTCAACATCTACTAGTACCGGTGTAAGCTTTAAAAGCGCGATAACTTCTACAGTAGCGGCAAATGTAAAATCTGCAGTGATTACTTCATCACCTTGCTCTAGACCTAGGCCCATCATAGCAATTTGTAAAGCGTCTGTGCCGTTTGCACAAGGAATAACATTTTTTACCCCTAGGTATTCCTCTAGTTCTTTTTGAAAGGCGTGTACTTCCGGTCCGTTTACAAAAGCGGTATTTTCAATCACCTCCATGATTGAGCTATCAACGCGTTCTTTGATCTGTGCATATTGACCTTTAAGGTCGACCATTTGGATTTTTTTCATCGTATAGTGGGAGGGAAGCAAGTGGCAACCCTGCAAGTGTAGTTATGAATACATGTGATTTTTCACACAAAACGAAATTACAAAAACTACAACCGCTTAACAATCTATTTATAGAACAAAGCACTATTTTTGAAACCATGCATAAATTGTATTCTCTTTTAATCACGCTTATTCAAGCGCTAATTCCAGTAGCTGGTTTTTTTAATGCAAAGCTTAAAAAGTCTATAATTGGGCGTAGGCACACCTTGAAAACCCTTAAACGAGAACTCATAGCTGGCAAGCCTACTATCTGGATGCATGCAGCCTCTTTAGGAGAATATGAGCAGGGAGTGCCCGTTCTTGAAGAGTTAAAAAAGAAGTATCCAGAACACCAGATGGTAATAAGCTTTTTCTCCCCTTCTGGTTATGAGATTAAAAAGAATAACGCTTTCGCGAAAGCTACCGTTTACCTGCCATTTGACACCCCAAAAAATGTTTCTAGGTTTTTAGATATAGTATCTCCAGAGATGGTGTTTTTTGTGAAATATGAATTCTGGCCGAACTATTTAAGCGAACTCAAACGCCGAAAAATTCGTACGTTTTTGATTTCAGGGGTATTTAGGGAGAGTCAGCCATTTTTTAAGCCTTATGGAAAGTGGATGACGCCATCATTAAAGAGCTTTGAGTACTTTTTTTTACAAAATGAAGATTCTGCTATTGCATTGCAGAAGTTGGGATTTAAAAATTTTAGCGTAAGCGGAGATACCAGATATGATAGAGTAAGTCATCAAATTGAAATGGATAACACTTTAGATTTTGTTCATACTTTTAAGAATGACAAAACATGTGTAGTATGCGGCAGTACTTGGGCAGAAGATGATAATGTGATTGTAAATTTTATTAATCTTAATGAAGGAATAGCAAAATTCATAATAGCACCACATGAAATTAAGCCAGATAAAATTGCGTTGCTAGCCTCAAGTATTAAGGGCAGAGTAGTCCTATACTCTCAAATGAGTGCAGCGTCACTGGCGTCTTGCGATGTATTGATTATAGATACTATAGGTCTTCTTACTAAAATATATAGCTATGCAGATATTGCTTACGTGGGTGGAGCGATGGGAACTACAGGACTGCATAATATTCTGGAGCCAGCAACCTTTGGTGTACCCATAATTACAGGAGGCAATTTTGATAAGTTTCCGGAAGCAAAAAAGCTACAGCAACTCGCAGGACTTTATGCCGTAACTAATCAGGCCGAATTTGATGAGCGTTTATCCAAATTAATCTTAGATGAAAAATTTAGAGCGCAAACAGGGATGATTGCGGGACACTTTATTAATAGTAATACGGGTGCCACAAAAGCGATTGTTGACTACTTGAGTAATTAGTTTACTCAAAACTAAATGACGGTTTCTAAGTTACTATAGATACAGCCTCTCTTAAGTATCTTCTAAAGGGGAGCATCTCTTTATAGACTGTTATAATTCTTTTTTCAAAATCATCTGCTAGTACTTGTTCTTGTGAGAGTGTCACTTCTACTGCAAACGTTTTATTTCTTAATAAATCTATGTGTGGGTGCTCTTTTGAAAATCCTTTTGGAGCTGTTTTAAGTTTATCGTCCTCCCATAAACCACCAAAGGTTTTTATAAAACTAGGTTTGTTAATAATAGCTTTTAACTCCTCACCATTATAATCTATGGCTTCGCGTATACTTTGTAATATCTCTTTTTTAGGCCTCCAAAAACCTCCTGCTAGTAAATTCTGACTGAGACCTATTTCAATATAAAAATCTCCTTGTTTTGTTTTCTGGTCTAGTCCGGCACCTATGTGATTTTTGTAAATAGGTTTGTTAGGATGAAACATCAAATTGTTATTGATGCGATTGATTGCTTTTTTACCTGGGGTGTCAAAATACTCAGTATCAAATTGCGCGAGTTGGTCATTTAAGTGATTAAGCCATTTGATGTGATTGTCTCGTATATGATGATACTCATTTCTATGAGTATCCATCCACTCTTTTGAGTTGTTCTGTTGTAGTTGTTCTAAGAAATTGTAAGTGTCTCTAAAATCCATAAAATAAAATTAACAGTTTTTATCTATAAAAGATCTAGATATTCAAAAGTTAACGAATGATTTAGAAAACATTGGTTATAAATTATGTTTATGGATGTATAACTAATATACATTTGTACTCTAAACAACCATCAAATTATGAAAACAAGAAATATCACACTCATCGCTCTATTAATTGCATCGTTTACAATAGCAAGCTGTAGAGAGACTGAGGTAAAAGAAACTACAGTTGTTAAAGAGGTCCAAGTAGAAACTGAAAGAGACAATGAAGGCATTTTAGAAAGAGCAGCAAAGAAAGTAGATAATAAAGTAAATGAGGAAATTGACGAAGAGATAGAAAAAATAGGAGACGACAACTAAAAGTCGCTCACGTTCGTATATCACTTAATTAACTATTTAATTTATTTAAAATGAAAAGAATTTTTTTAAGTCTAACACTTGTAGCTCTTTTAGGAACCTCATTTACACTTACTTCTTGTAGAGAGAATAAAACTGTGGAAGTATCTACAGACAATGATGATGTAGAAGATGCAATGGATGATGTAGAGGACGCTATGGATGACGCTGGAGATGCTATAGAAGAAGGTGTTGACGAGATTAAAGAAAATACAGGAACTGGTGGTACAGACGATAATTAAGTCTAATAACCACTTGTTTTAACAACCAAAATTTAAAATTATGAAATCATTAAAAATAGGAGTTTTGGCTCTTGGTATCCTTGCGGTATCATTTACATCTTGTAAAGAGAAAAAAACTGAAGCCGAAGTTATTATTGAAGAAGCAAAGGCTAAAGGTGACGTAACTAAGGAAAAAGATACTGATGATGGCTACAAATTAAAGGTAGAAGGCGTAGACGGTTCTGAAACTAAGGTTAAAGTAGATGAGGACGGAGAGGTAAAAGTAAAAACTGATAACTAATTATCAAGTTTATATTGTAAAAGGTCGATAGCTCACGGAGTTATCGACCTTTTTTTATGCTTTAAATTGTGTCATCTGTGCCTTAAGATCTAGCATTGATTGCTGCAGTTCTTTGAGTAAACTATTGCTACTTCCTTCGTCAAGACTAAAAGTGAGCTTACTATTTACCTGCCATATTTCTTGAATGTCACTTACCGCTACTTCGTAAGGCACATATTCTTCATTTATAGATATTAATAGCACCTTCTTGGAATCTGGCATTTTCTGTAGTTTCTTTACAACTACGGCGTCTTGTAAGACAATGACATACACTTTATTATCACTAGCATAGTCTAAGCTCTCTACTCCTTTTGCAAGTACCCAATCGTCTGGTCTAAAACTAGGCATCATACTGTCGCCTTCTATTTGAAAACCTCTGTAAGTAGCGTTACGATACTGTGGGATAGGAAAATCAAAGGCTGGTAGTTTTTGATACCACTCTACATCTGCAATATTATTAGGATATCCGGCAGCTGCTTTTTGATTTACCAGCACCATGTTTTCATTATCATCTTTATCGACTACAACAACCTTAGGACTTACATCACTTTTGTCTGTATTGAGATGTTTTTGCTTGCTATAGCCATAAATCCATAATGGATTGATATTGAAGAGTCTCAATAGCTCAGTAATAACTTGTCCAGATAGTTTTGTTCTACCACGTTCTATATCTGCCGTGCTATTTTTTATTCCTAATTTATCTGCAAATTCTGCCTGTGTGAAGTCGTGATCTTCGCGTACTTCTTTAAATCTGCGTATTTCTGAAGGTAAATCATTTATGCCCATAGGGTAAATGTATGAAAATTAGGAATAATTCCTACCATAAATTGTTTTATTAATTTTTTTAGAAAAATTCAAGAAATGCATTCCAAATCAAGTTTTTTCTTAAATCGTTAATATATTGACATATTACCTAAGAATTTTGCATTTAGTCGATAATCAGCTTATAATACAGAGCTATCATGCTATGAGAATGTGAAATTATGTTAAATTCGCGCATCTAATTATCCAAACAAATTTCAATTATGAAAAGATTTATTTTAAATGTTGCTGCTTTAGCATTAATCGTAGGAGCTGTTTCTTGTAGAGAAATGGAAGAAAAAGCAAACGAGGCTGGAAATGCTGTTGAAAACGCTGCAAATGCAACTGGTGATGCTCTTAATGACGCAGGAAACTCTGTAAAAGATGCCGCTGGTGAAGCTGCTGATGCTGCTGGCGATGCTGCAAATGAAGCTGGAAATGCTATCGAAAACGCTACCGATGCAACTGTAGAGGGTGCAAAAGATGCTGCGAATGCAACTGGTGATGCTATAAACGATGCTGCTAATGCAACCAAAGATGCTGCAAACGATGCTGCAGATGCAACTAGAGATGCTGCAAATAAAGCTGGTGATGCTGTAAAAAAAGCAGTAAACTAATTTATATATAGTTTACAAAAATTATAATGTATTAAGACATTGTAATTTTTAGACAATAAAAAACCAGCCCTAGGGCTGGTTTTTTTATGGCTATGTGTTGATACTTTATTCTGGAAGCGCTGCGCTACTTGCCGTCACATCTCTGTTTATTTTTCTCATAAGACCTTGTAAAACTTTACCTGGTCCTACTTCTATAAAATCCGTTGAGCCATCGGCAATCATTTGTTGTATAGTTTGTGTCCATTTTACAGGAGCAGTAAGCTGTGCGATAAGATTTTTTTGAATCTCGCTAGCACTTGTAACAGCACTAGCAGTCACATTTTGATAAATAGGGCATACTGGGTTTTTAAAAACTGTATTCTCTATCGCTGCTGCTAGTTCTTCACGAGCTGGCTCCATCATAGGAGAGTGAAAGGCACCACCTACTGGCAGCACTAGAGCACGGCGTGCACCTTTTTCCTTCATAGCCTCACAAGCTTTGTTAATCGCTTCTACCTCACCAGAAATAACAAGCTGACCAGGGCAGTTGTAATTTGCTGCTACAACAACACCAGCAATTTCATTACAAACTTCTTCTACGACGTGATCTTCAAGACCTAAAACGGCCGCCATAGTAGAAGGTCGTAATTCACATGCCTTTTGCATCGCTTGAGCACGCTTACTTACTAGTTTAAGACCATCTTCAAAGTCTAACGCACCACTTGCCACTAGTGCAGAGAACTCCCCAAGAGAGTGACCAGCAACCATAGAAGGTTCAAAATCTGTCATCACTGTTTTAATAGCAATTGAATGGATGAATATGGCAGGTTGTGTAACGTTAGTTTGCTTTAAATCCTCTGCAGACCCTTCAAACATTACATCTGTAATATTAAAACCTAATACATCGTTTGCCTTTAAAAAAAGGTTCTGTGCAAGAGGGTATTTTTCAAAAATATCTAGACCCATTCCTGAGAATTGGGCTCCTTGTCCTGGAAATATATATGCTTTCATAAATTAGAATTCATTAGTTGGCGTAAAAATACAAAACCTAGAAGATACCTGTTGTTATTACGTTTTCGCGAAAGCGTTAAAACTATAAGACAGGGTTATGAGCTTTTTTTCCAGCTTTGAAACGTAAACCCATTTTTATGTCTATCATCTACGTCGTGAAAAACACTGCTTACTAACTCCCATTGGTTTGTGTTAATCTCTGGGAAAAAAGCATCTGCTTCAAATTCATTATGAACGCGTGTGAGTTCTATGTGTGTGGCATAGTCCATCCCTAATTTGTAAATCTCACCACCACCTATAATATAAGTATGAGCTTCATCCTTACTGTAAGCTAGTGCATCTTCAAGAGAATGTACTACAATAGCATTTTCTGCCTTATAATTTACGTCACGAGTGATCACTATGTGCGTGCGATTAGGTAATGGTTTAGGGAAAGATTCCCACGTTTTACGTCCCATTATAATGTGGTGCCCAGTGGTTAATTGCTTAAAATGTCTAAAATCGTCTGGCAAATGCCAAGGGATGTTACCATCTTTTCCTAAAGCATTATTTTCTGCAGCTGCAGCAATCATCGTTATCATAGGAGCGTATTCTGGTTGTCTAGTGGTAGGGATGGCCCCCTCATTAATGGACTTTTTTTTTCTGGTAATGGATTTGATAAAGCGACATTTTCTTCCAGCTCTGCTATGCGTACTTTCTGTTTGGCAACAAGTCTATCGAGGTGCTTTTGTTCCCACTCTTTATTCATAAACTTGCTCATGAGCAATACGTTTATAAGGTGTATGAGGAAAAAGAAGGTCCATATAAGTATTGCCCACACAAACCATGGCCTTTGGAATGGTTTAAATTCTTCACCTACATGAAGTACTTGGTTAATAACAATAAGTAAGATTGCGCCAGCAAGAAATGTAACAAAGTGTCTATAGAGATTCTTCTTTTGACGCACGCGTGCTTGCGCGTTTTCAATAAGTTCTTTTTGAACAGGGTCAATAGAAGTAGTAGTTTTCTTTGAAAATAGTGACATAAAATGCGACCTTTAGATGGTTATATAAAATTAGCCATTTTGAGCGTCAATAGTAAATAGCTTATGAAAAATTTTGCAAAACTCTTTCCTATTTTAAAACAGTACGCATATCTCAACACTGCGGCATCGGGCTTATTATCACTGCCTGTGATGGAGTGGCGTCAAGAGCATGATCTCGATTTTCTTATACAGGGTAGTATACTTAAAGAGAATCAAGCAAAAGTGCTCACAGGCGTACGAGAAAAGGTAGGCAAGCTTTTTTCATGTAAAGCAAACAGAGTCGCACTTGTGCCTAATTTTTCTTACGGATTCAACACGCTTATAGAAGGGATAACAACGCATAAAAAAGTACTTCTTTTAGAAGGAGATTACCCTTCGGTAAACTGGCCTTTTGAGAGTCGCGACTTTGACCAGAGTTATATAAAAATTAAGGGTGCTATTGAGGAGGAGATAGCAACCGCTTTCGCGAAAGCGCAACCAGATATATTTGCATTTTCTATGGTACAGTGGTTATCTGGTATAAAAATCAATCATGAGTTCCTTAAAGAGTTAAAGTCAAAATATCCCGACACCTTATTTTTTGCTGATGCTACGCAATATCTAGGCACCGAAATGTTTGATTTTGATAATTCTGCATTTGATGTGATAGGAGGAAGTACTTACAAGTGGATGAATGCTGGATATGGTAATGCATTATTTTTATTTAAAGAGTCTGTAGCAGAGCGTGTAGCTCCTAGAACTACAGGTTTTAATTCTATACAAGGAAAGTACAAACCTCAGGAGGGTAGTTTTTTAGGAAGGTTTGAGCCAGGTCATCAAGACACACTTAACTATGGAAGCTTAGGAGTTGCCATCGATGTGATACGACAGCTAGGTATGAAAACCATAGATGAAAAAGTAAAAACTATAAACGCTAAAGCAAAAGAAGCCTTTGCCGAGAGAGGACTTATTTCAAAAGAAATTATAGATCGAGTAGATCATGGTTCATTTTTTAATATCAAGGGAAATGACCAGCTTGTCGCACGATTAAGGGATGAAGGAATAATAACTATTGCACGAGGTGAAGGTGTGCGGGTAGGATTTCATTATTTTAATACAGAAGAAGATCTCAATAAATTGCTAGCTCTTGTGTAGCATCAAATAAGGGTTGCGTGTAGAGTTTACGATTAATACAGTACTAACTTTGTGATGTTCGATAAACAATTACGACACTTTTAGGAAGTGCAAACGTTTTCGCTTTGTGGCTTTTTAATTTTAAAGCTCCCAAAATTGTTATATCGTAAAAATAAGGTTAAACTATTGATATGATGTTTTTTAAGTAAATATCCTGCTATATTTGGGTGTATTTTTAAACCTCTTATTATGGCAGTCACAAAGAAATTTTTAAAAACAAAACCTGTTTGTAAAGTTACATTTGCAATACCTGCAGCACACGCAAGTACTGTAGCTGTTGCTGGTGATTTTAATAACTGGGACACATCTACATCTCTTAAGAAATTAAAGAATGGAACTTTTAAAGGAACTTTTGACATTCCTACAGAGAGTTCTTACGAGTTTCGCTATGTAGTAGACGGTGAGTGGGTAAATGAAGCAGAAGCAGATCGTTTTCAATATAATCCTTATGCTGCTACAGAAAATAGTGTCCTTGAGTTATAGTACATAGAAAAAGCCATTTCTTATTAAGAAGTGGCTTTTTCTATATCGTTTAAACAAGTTGTTTTAATCAACTACTTGTATCCCTCGCCAGAAGGCAACATGGTTTTTAATTCCTTTTGCTAGTTCGCTCACTTCTGGATAAAACCAAGCGGCGTCTTTATTTTCTTTTCCATCTACGGTAACGGTGTAATAAGAAGCAACACCTTTCCATGGGCAGGTGCTTTGCAGTTCACTTGATGTAAAAAACTCTTTCTTTATAGCATCATGAGGAAAGTAGTGATTGTTTTCAATTACAACGGTATCATTACTTTCTGCTATTACTTGATCATTCCAAATTGCTTTCATAATATTTTTTTTTAAAATTTGAGAAGTTGCTTCTGTACTTATTGAACTATTTATTTTTTCTTGAATAAGTAGTTTTTATAATAAGCTTTGCTGTCAGAGAATTCATTGACTATCTCAAGTCCAGATTCACTAGCTAGCCACTCTACAATGTTATCATCATATTTCTGACTAATCTCTGTATGTATGGTTTCCCATGCCGTAAAATCTACTTTAAGGTCTAGCGATTTTATTGTAACAGACTGGTCTTTTGTACTTACAAGATAACTTTTGGCAGTGCCAGTTTCTGGATCATAAACTTCCCAATGTTTAAAATTATCAGGATTAAAATCTGCATCCATTTCATTATTTATGCGGTGCAGTAAGTTTTTATTAAATGCCTCAGTGATACCTTCTGGATCATTATAAGCATCAAGAATAGTCTGCGGATTTTTCTTTTGATCAAACCCCATATAAAGCAAATCTCCTGGGGTCATTGCTTTCTGGATATTTGTAAGGAAATCTATAGCCTGTGGGTGTAGTAGATTCCCTATGTTTGAACCTAGTACCATGATTACTTTCTTACGTTCATTGTATCCTGCAACATCTTCAAGGACTTCAAAATAAGTTCCCTGCTGAGGTTTTATGACAATATCTGGTATTTCTCTTTCTACACTTTTTTTAAGTCCATCCAGCACATTCTGACTAATATCTATAGGTAAATATGCAAAGGTATCTCCTCTTTCTATTAAGTGCTTTAAAAGGACTTTAGTTTTCTTGCCATCTCCAGCGCCCAGTTCTATAAGGTCAAAACCTTTGCTATCTGTAAAAGCTTTTGAAATCGCTTCCTTATGCGTTTCAAAAATTTCAAACTCACAGTCTGTGAGGTAGTAAGTAGGCATTGCCATAATATCTTGAAAAAGCTTATCGCCTTTTTTATCATAGATATATTTTGAAGAAAGGAACTTCGGGAAGGAGGTGAGCCCTTCTGTTACTTCTTGACTAAATGCAGATGTGATGGTAGTAGTTTTGGTCGTCATAGACGTTTATGTCGTGTGTTTTTAAAAATACTTTCAATATTATTTGGCGAGGCGTAATCCTGTAAATTGCCAGCGTAATCCGGTCTGAAAGAAATTGCGATAGGTATGTCTTGTATGTTTAGCTGGCGTGGCTACAGAGCCACCTCTCAAGACTTTTTGATTAACCATGAACTTCCCGTTATATTCCCCTAGTGCTCCTTCTTCTTTAGTGTAGCCAGGGTAAGGTAAGTATGAGCTTTCTGTCCATTCCCAGCGATCACCCCAGTCTAGTTGGGAGCTAGCGACCTCCCATTCAAATTCTGTAGGTAACCTCATTCCTTTCCATTGTGCAAAAGCAAATGCTTCGTAATAGGAGATATGAACAAGTGTCTCATCTGGATTAATTTTTTGTAATCCATTATTGAGCGTGTATTGGTACCATTTATCATCTACTAGATGCCAGTACATGGGAGCAGTTATCTCGTTAGTGTTTACCCAGTCCCAGCCTTCGGCATGCCATAAGAGTGTTTCTTGATAACCTCCAGCTTCAATAAATGCTATCCACTCACCATTAGTTACTAGTTTGTTTGATATTTCATAATCGTGTAAGTATACTTTATGACGGCCTAATTCATTATCGTAACAAAACTCTTTTCCTGTGTGACCTATTTCATAAACTCCTTCTCTAATAGAGATGAAGCTTGATGGTGTTTCTTTTTCGCTTTCGCGAAAGCGTAATTCTCCACCATAAATAGGCGTAAGAGGATTGTTGCCTAAAATGTATTTAATATCTGTAACAAGTAATTCTTGATGTTGTTTCTCGTGGTGTATGCCAATAGTGAGTAGCTTTTTTACCGTGGGTGTAATTTCTTCCTCAAGTAGCTCTTGGAGTGCTTGAGTGACGTATTTACGGTATGCATATACTTGGTCTACCGTTGGTCTTGATAGGTTGCCCCGATCTGTGCGCACCACTCTTTTTCCTACGCTCTCATAATAGCTATTAAATACGAATGCAAAGTCTTCACTAAAAAGGGTGTATCCTTGCTTATGATGCTTAAGAATGAATTCTTCAAAAAACCAAGTCGTATGGCCTAGGTGCCATTTTGGGGGAGACACGTCTGCAATGGGTTGCACAACGTAATCTTCAATTTCTAGTGGTTTACAGATGTTCTCTGTGTGTGCTCGAGTCTCAATAAAGAATTCGACAAGGTTTTCTATAGCAATCATATATATGACTTTTATGAGTCATATAAATTTACGGGTTTTTACTATGCCGTGCTTGTGAGAAGCCCGTGACAGAAAGAATAACGTAATAAATGTTTGTTAAATGAGCAGGATGAGATACTCAAACGAAAAAACAGGAGTAATTCCTTATAATAGCTAAGCGTGTAAGAAATCTAATTCTTATCGTCTTCTGTAGCTGTAATGCCTTCGTTTACAACAACAGTAAATGCTGTAGCAAATAGTGCGTTTCTAGGTTTGTCGTTATGCATCGCTCCTTCAAAACGCGGTAATTTTGATAAAACATTGAGTGTCTCTTTTTCTACAGACTTATAAGGTGTGCGTGCAGATAGTTGGTCATAAGTGCCGTCCTCTAAAATCCTTAATTGAACAAAAACTCTGTGATTTCCTTTAGGTAGAAGTGCCTCAAATTGTTTGAAATTAAAATTATTTGCAATAAGAGATTCAACTTTGTTGCGAAAACATTCCTTGAGAAAGTTAGAATTTGCTCCCTTGCATCCAGGATATCTAGGAGGAGTGTCTACTATAGTAAATGAAATGTCTTTTTTAGTTTGTCCATGAGCGCTTTGTGAAAAAAATGTACATGCACAAACTAAGCTTAATAGGAGGTAACGCACATTAAAATGTAAATGGAAGTTTGAGCTTACTCTCCTTAGGAGTCCCTCCTATATTTCCAGGTTTTAATTGTGGGATAGTCATAATTGCTGTTTTTACAGCCTTTTGCATTCCGGGAGTGCCACCAGTTATATTATTGACTACAGGCTTTCCTTCTTTATTAATAAGCATATCTACTACAACACGTGCACCTTTTTGATAATCACTTGGAAACTTCATATTGCGCACAACGTGTGTTGCAAGCTTTTGTCTTAGGCAATTGTTTTTGTCATTTATAGATCCAGTACAACCAGGCCACGTAGGAGGAACTTCTTCAAGTCTCAGTGTGGTAGACTTTTTCATGTAAACTCCTTCTTGAGCATTCATTGTTGTGATTCCAGCTACAAGTGCGAATACAAATAATATTTTTTTCATTAGGTGGGTTAATTTGGGGATTAAATAGCCACTGCTCCTTTAATATGTGGATGCGGATTATAGTTTTCTAATGTAAAGTCATCAAAAGTGAAGCCAAAGATGTCCTTTACGTCAGGATTAATTTTTAATGTAGGTAAAGTACGGAATTCTCTTGAGAGTTGAAGCTCAACTTGTTCCATATGGTTTGAGTAGATATGAGCATCTCCAAAGGTGTGTATAAACTCTCCAGCTTCATAACCACAAACCTGAGCCATCATCATTGTAAAGAGCGCATAACTTGCGATATTAAATGGAACTCCTAAAAAGATATCTGCACTGCGCTGGTATAGCTGGCAACTCAACTTGCCATCTGCAACATAAAACTGAAAGAAAGCGTGACATGGTGGAAGCGCAGCTTTACCATTTGCAACATTCTCTGAGAAAGATGCCGAGGTGTCTGGCATCACAGAGGGATTCCATGCGCTCACGAGCATTCTACGGCTGTTAGGATTTGTTTTAAGAGTTTCTACAATATCTTTTATTTGGTCAATCTCATCACCATTCCAGTTGCGCCATTGGTATCCGTAAACGGGACCAAGATCACCATTTTCATCTGCCCATTCATTCCAAATACGTACACCATTTTCTTGTAAATATTTGATGTTTGTATCTCCTTGTAAGAACCATAACAGTTCGTATACAATAGATTTGAGATGCAATTTCTTAGTTGTCACCATTGGGAATCCTTCAGAGAGATCAAATCGCATTTGATACCCAAAAACGCTCTTTGTTCCTGTACCTGTGCGGTCACCTTTTTGATTCCCGTTTTCTAAGACATGTTTGATGAGGTCGTGATATTGTTTCATAAATGGCTATTATGTTCTTTGTAAAGTAAGAAGAGCTAGTGAACTACTGGTATCTGTTTATTTTGAATATAATTATACAAATATAACAATAAAAAGACCCTCTCAATTAAGGCTGAGAAGGTCTTGAAAAAGTTGCTTTACATTAATATGAGATTATTTACCTCCTAGAGAAGCGCGATAATTATCATCTTTTTCTAGGTTTCGTTTTATCTTTTTTATGGCTGCTTCAATAGATCTTTCGGGTTCAATCACATTATATTCTCCCCAAAATTCTGGATCGCCAAAGCCTAGATTTTCATCTGCCATGATGATTGATGGTGATATCTCTCCATCTTTACTAAATGCATCGGCTGAGGTTACTTTCCAGTCTGTTACTGCCATCTCACAAGAGAGTGTATAAATTGATTTAAAAAGTCGTCGTCGCTTCTTTACTTCAAATGATAAATTTGCTTTCCCATAGCCGTAATACCATTTTCCATTTTTCTCGCGATAATCTACTTCATAAGAGATGTCTCTAGCTTTAACTCGAACGCCATTGGGTTTGCTTTTTACAAACATTTTATTGACTTCAATTTCGTTAGCCAAGTCTAGAGTAAATGTTGCTTTTTGTAATGCTAGCGATGTGGCACTTACATAGAGTTGACCAGTGTATAAAGGACCTACTATATTTGGTTTTGGTTCAAAGCCCACTACTAATACATCTTTTCCATTGAGCTCTGTAGGGGTTTCAAAACTAAAATTATAAGCTTCCATGGTTTCTGGTGTAAAGATGTATTCTGGATACTTCATTACATCTACGTATAATGTACTAAAAGGGCCTCCTTGCAGTTTTAAAGCAATAGTATCTAGCTTAGCGTAATCTGTGCTTTTTCTTGATTTAAGTAAGCGTATTTGGTCTTCCTTGTTGCTTATGTATCCTTCCTTTTGGATAGAGACAACAGCCTCGGCTAGTGATGCATTTTTGTTCTTTTTCTTGATAGTCTCTCGATAGAATGCCGTCATCTTAAGCGGTTCATCTATGTAGTTTTCTCTCTTCTTATTAAAGACTTTTTTTACAAGTTCTTTGGCAGATTTATATCCCACAACTTGCACCTCGCTTAGGTCTACGCTCTTTGGAGATAGGCGTATGTCAATATCATCATCAACATCTGTAATATCTTGTATGCTGTTTTTATATCCTAAGGCTTCAATAAGTAGGGAAGGACTAGTTGTGGCTTCCATTATTTTTAAAGCAAAATCTCCTTCGGTATTTGAGATGGTACTTATGTTTGTGCCTACTAGCGTGATAGTCGCTCCGCTTATAGCCTGCCTAGTTTCGCGGTCGTTAATGGATCCTGTGATGTTTGTTGTGGAAGTTTGAGCAAGTATGAGTAATGGGAATAGCATGAACATACTTCCCCAAGCTAATTTGGTAACATTATAAATAGTTTTCATAGCAATGAGTTTAATTGAATTCGCAAGAAGTCTTTTTAGTACTATAAGTTACTATATTTTCATGGTATATTGAAAATCTCGCTGTTAATTTATTAAAACTAAGATTTAAAAAAAGGCACAATGAATAGGCACGCTTTCGCGAAAGCGGACTTGTATAAACGAAAAGAAAATCTATTTTTTACAATAATGGATGTGGTTTCTTAACCAATAATCATCCCTGCAATAGTCGCCGAAATTAATGAAGCGATAGAGCCTCCTATAAGAGCTTTTAAGCCAAAACGAGACAGCTGCGTGCGCTGCCCAGGAGCTAGAGATCCAATACCACCTATCTGAATACCAATAGAAGCAAAGTTTGCAAAACCACAAAGCATATAAGTAGCCATAATGATAGACTTCTCATTGTTGAGGTGAATTGCATTTGCAGTATTTTTCAATTCGGCTAGCTGGATGTATCCTACAAATTCGCTGGCTGCTAGTTTGATTCCAAGTAGTTGTCCCATCATTGTGGTGTCTTCACTTGCAACACCTATCAGCCACATTAGAGGGGCAAAGATAGTTCCTAATATAGCTTCAAGGGAAAGCTTAGGATATGCCGAATTTTCTGCAATCCAATCATTAATTGTGGTGATTTCACCTATCCAACCTAAAACTCCGTTTGCCATTGCAATAAATGCAACAAATACAAGAAGCATTGCTCCTACGTTTACCGCAAGTCTAAGCCCTTCTGTAGTTCCATTTGCAATTGCATCAAGTACGTTTGCACCTATTTTATCATTAGATACACTTACGTCTGTATTTACCTCTTCAGTTTGAGGATATAATATTTTTGAGATCACAATTGCACCAGGTGCAGCCATAACAGAAGCAGCAAGTAAGTGTTTTGCAAACACAAGACGTAAAGCTTCATCTTCACCACCTAGAAATCCTATATATGCAGCAAGCACAGCTCCTGCTACAGTTGCCATACCCCCTATCATAACAAGTAGAATCTCTGACTTGTTCATTTTTTCTAAATAAGCTTTAATTAAAAGAGGTGCTTCGGTTTGACCTAAAAAGATGTTACCTGCAACACTTAAACTTTCAGCTCCAGAGATGCCTAATAACTTAGAAAGCAACCATCCAAAAGCTTTTACCACTTTTTGTATTACTCCAAAGTAATACATGACGGAGGTAAGAGCAGAGAAAAATATAATGGTAGGTAATACTTGAAAAGCAAAAATGTACCCAAAGGTAGACGTGTCACTTACTAATCCTTGAAAGAGGAAGTCACTACCAGCAAGCGTAAAGTTTAATATAGCAACAAATATTCCTCCAATAAAATCAAAAATCTTTTCTATAAAAGTAACCTTAAGTACTCCTACGGCAATAACAAGCTGGAAGGCAAGACCTACGGCTACTGTTTTCCAGTTTATCGCTTTGCGATTACTACTAAATAAAAAGGCAATTAGTATAAGCGAGAACATCCCTAAAACACCACGTCCTAAGCTTTCAAGAGAAAACCCTTGAGACGGAACCACATCTATAATGGCTTGAGGTGCCTCTTGCGCAAATGCGGTAAATGAACTTAATAATACCAATAGGGTAAGTAGTAATTTGCGCATATAATAAGTAAGTTAGTTGCGTTTTGAGATTTCATCTCTTAACTGGGCAGCAGTTTCATAGTCCTCACTATTTACCGCTTGATCAAGTTTATCGTGTAAGTCTTGAAGTGACAATTTGTTATAATCACTATCGCTAGAAGATGTCTCGTCTTCTAATAAGATTTCATCCATTAGGATTTCGTCATCTTCTGTAAACTCTTCAGGATTTGTGTTTCCCTTTAAGAAGATCCCTGCTTTGTCTAGAATGTTTTTATAAGTAAAAATAGGCGCTTGGAAACGTAAGGCTAGTGATATAGCATCACTAGTACGCGCGTCTACTATTTCTTCAATGTTATCACGCTCGCAAATAATGCTAGAGTAAAAAACGCCATCAACAAGTTTATGGATAATCACTTGTTTAATAACCACATCAAAGCGATCTGCAAAATTTTTAAACAGGTCGTGCGTAAGAGGACGAGGTGGTTTAATTTCTTTTTCTAAAGCGATTGCAATAGATTGTGCCTCAAAGGCTCCTATAACTATAGGTAATTTACGCTCTCCTCCTTGCTCAGTGAGAATCAAAGCATATGCTCCATTCTGAGTCTGGCTGTAGGATATTCCTTTTATATTTAAACGCACTAAGCTCATAAGTTGCAAAAATAGGAAAAAGGCTGCACAAGTAAAGAAGTTTATCTGTCTAGAGTTGGACTCTTAAAAATAGCAGCTATCTATCAGATTTACAGTGTGAAAGGGGTTAAATAAAAATGAGCTTAAAGAAATATTTAAGCTCATTTTTTATTTTAGGGAGTCGTTATCTAGCTATTTGCAGCTTTAAACGCTCTTAATTTTTCGTTAAGTTCTGGGACAACTTCAAAAGCATCACCTACGATTCCATAATCGGCTGCTTTAAAGAAAGGAGCTTCTGGATCATTGTTGATTACTACTTTTACTTTAGAAGAGTTAATCCCTGCAAGGTGCTGTATCGCTCCAGAGATTCCTATTGCGATATACAAGTTAGATGCTACTGGCTTACCAGTTTGTCCTACGTGCTCACCATGAGGTCTCCATCCTAAATCCGAGACAGGCTTAGAACAAGCTGTTGCTGCTCCAAGAATATCTGCCATTTCTTCTATCATCCCCCAGTTTTCTGGTCCTTTAAGTCCGCGACCTGCTGATACTACAACTTCTGCATCTGCAATAGACACTTTATCTGTTGCTTTATCTACAGATTGTACTTCTACACCAAAATCTCCAAGCTCTGGAGAAAAATCTTCTGTTGCAGCAGCTCCAGAAGCTTCTTTAAGACCGTAAGCGTTTTGCCCAAGTCCTACTATTTTAATTTCAGTAGAGATTTCCGTGTGGCTAAAAGCCTTGTTTGTAAACGCTGTACGCTTTACAGTAAATGGAGAAGCACTTTCTGGAAGTGATACTACATTTGATGCATATCCTGCCTCTAGCGCTACTGCAAGAAGAGGTGCAAGATACTTAGCATTTGCGCTCTGTGTAAGTACTACTACTTGAGCACCTTCTGCCTTTGCAGCGGCTGCGATTCCTTTTGCATAAGCTGCAGCATTAAATGCATCTAGCTTTGCGTCTTTTATGTTAAGAACTTTATCTACTCCGTAAGTTCCCAATGGTGCAGTATCTCCACCATTTACGGCAACTGCAGTTACAGATGTTCCCATCATATCTGCAATTCCTTTTGCATAAGAAGCAACTTCTAAAGAAGCCTTCTTAAACACTCCGTTTTCTGATTCTGTATATACTAAAACTGACATATTTATAAGAATTTCCAAATAGCCAAACTCTAAGTTTTGCTTTTTGGGATTATTATTAGATTAAAAAGTCTCCTATCTTTCGATAAGTTAACTTAGATAGCTTTTGCTTCGTTGTGTAACAGGTCGATTAACTCGTCTACTGTTTCTACAAGTTTTACAGCCCCTTTAGGTGCAGGCTTTTCAAAAGAAACAGCATTTGTTTCGGTTCCAGCTCCAGAAGGTTCTACTACGCTTAATGGTTTTTTACGAGCCATCATAATTCCTCTCATGTTAGGAATACGTAGATCGCTTTCTTCTACAAGACCTTTTTGACCTCCTATTACTAGAGGAAGCGAAGTCTTTACGGTTTCTTTTCCGCCATCTATTTCTCTAGTCGCAGTAACAGCCGTGCCGTCTACATCTAGTGATATACATGTGTTTACAAAGTTTGCTCCTGTAAGTCCAGCAAGCATTCCAGGTACCATACCACCGTTGTAATCAATAGATTCACGACCAGCTATAACTAGATCATACCCTCCATCTTGAACAACTTTTGCAAGTTCCTTTGCTACTTGAAAACCATCTTTTGCTTCCACATTCACACGGATGGCAGTATCTGCTCCTATTGCAAGTGCTTTACGTAATGTAGGTTCTGTTTCTGGTCCTCCTACGTTAATCACGTCTACAGAGGCTCCTTGTTTTTCTTTAAACCACATAGCACGTGTCAATCCAAACTCATCGTTTGGGTTGATTACAAATTGAACACCGTTAGTATCAAATTTTGTATCTCCGTCTGTGAAGTTAATTTTTGATGTCGTATCAGGTACGTGACTGATGCACACTAATATTTTCATAGAATTTATATTTTATATAAAGGTACGCTTTCGCGAAAGCGTAATCCTAAACTATTTCGTTTTCGTAACAAAAATAACACAAAAAAGTATAATTTACTGTGCGTGCATAGTAAAATTTTACAAAAATGTAATTTATTGAGGTTTTGGAAATGCTTATTTTTGTGCTTGTTAAAAGAATACAATATTAATAAGGTGTTTCTTCTAGTTATGAGAGACCTTAATTAAATTTCCGCTAGAGCGGTTTATATACTATGAGAACAATCCAGTTTAGAGAAGCCATTTGTGAGGCAATGAGCGAAGAAATGCGCCGTGATGAATCTGTTTATTTAATGGGTGAAGAGGTAGCAGAATATAATGGAGCTTATAAAGCGTCAAAAGGAATGCTAGACGAGTTTGGAGCAGATAGAGTTATTGATACTCCTATTGCAGAGCTTGGTTTTGGAGGAATAGGTGTGGGTAGTACAATGACAGGATTACGTCCTATTATTGAGTATATGACCTTCAACTTCTCTTTAGTGGGAATTGATCAAATAATAAATAACGCTGCCAAAATTAGACAGATGTCTGGTGGTCAGTTTCCTTGCCCTATTGTTTTTCGTGGCCCTACAGGATCTGCAGGACAGTTAGGTGCAACACATTCTCAAGCCTTTGAAAACTGGTTTGCAAATACGCCAGGTCTTAAGGTAGTAGTGCCTTCTAATCCTTATGATGCAAAAGGACTCTTAAAAGCAGCAATACGTGATAACGATCCTGTGATTTTCATGGAGTCGGAGCAAATGTATGGTGATAAAGGAGAAGTGCCTGATGGAGAATATGTATTACCAATAGGTGTTGCAGATATTAAGCGTGAAGGAACAGATGTAACTATCGTTTCTTTTGGAAAGATTATTAAGGAAGCTTACAAAGCGGCAGATCAACTTGCAGAGGAAGGAATTTCTTGTGAGATTATTGATTTACGTACGGTAAGACCTTTAGATAAGGAAGCTATTTTTGAATCTGTAAGAAAAACAAACAGACTAGTGATTCTTGAAGAGGCTTGGCCTTTTGGGAACGTTTCAACAGAAATTACGTATCAAGTACAAGCACATTGTTTTGATCATTTAGATGCTCCTATACAACGTATAAATACAGCAGATACACCTGCGCCTTACTCACCAGTATTACTCAAAGAGTGGTTGCCTAACAGCGACGATGTAGTAAATGCAGTTAAAAAGGTGATGTATAAATAATATTTTCGCGAAAGCGGAACCATATTTGATCCCTTTCTTAACCGGAAGGGATTTTTTAATTTATTATAATCTTAAGTAAGGTTGTGATAAATATGATGTCAGAGTCTTGACATTATATAATGTTAAACTGATGATGACCCCAATTTATAGGCTATCCTCATAGATTATTTATTATGAAATATAATTTTTTAATCATTATTGCTAGTATGCTCTGCGCTGCAAATTTATTTGGTCAAACCAAAGTGAGTGGTGAGATTTTTGACGCAGATGGTAATGGTCTGCCTTTTGTAAATGTCATATTTGTGGGGTCTAATGAAGGGACGATAACCAATGAGGATGGACGTTTTTACCTAGAGTCTGACCAGACTTGGAATCAAGTACGATTTTCTTTTATAGGCTTTTCAAATAAGGTGATAGACCTAAGTGAGAAGGTGAATTATGAGATGAAAGTGACGCTAGAGGAAGAGGCAGGAGCACTAGACGAGGTAGTCATATTTACAGGAAAGACAGATAAGAAAAATAACCCAGCGGTAGATATACTTCGTAAAATATGGGCAAATAAACGCCAGAACGGATTAAGACAGTACAAGCAGTATGCTTATGACAAGTATGAAAAGCTAGAGTTTGATCTCAACACTATTGATAGTTCGCTTATCAATAGCCGCATCTTTAGAGGGATGGAGTTCATATTTGAGCAAACAGACACGAGCCGTATTACTGGAAAAACCTACCTGCCTATTTTTGTAAATGAGGCATTCTCAAAAGTATATGGTGATAATGAAATTAATAAAGAAAAGGAGATTCTAGAAGGAAATAAAAACAGTGGTTTTAGTGAGAATCAAACGATTATAGGTTTTGTAAAAAGTCTATATAGTGATTATGATATCTATGACAACTACCTACAGTTTTTTGACAAGAGTTTTACCAGTCCAATTTCTCGTACAGGTATCCAAACCTATAATTACGTACTTGCAGATAGTGCTTACATCAATAATAAGTGGTGTTATAACATCATCTACTACCCTAGACGTAAAAACGAACTTACCTTTAAAGGAGATTTCTGGGTGAATGACTCTACATGGGCTATTAAGGAAATTAATATGCAGCTTTCTAAAAGTGCTAATGTAAACTGGGTAAAAGAGATTTACATGGAGCAAGAATTTGATATCGTAAATGATAGCACCTTTTTACTTTCAAGAGATTATTTCTTATCTGATTTCGCTTTGCGCGAAAAAGAGGAGTCTAGAGGTATGTACGGTAAGCGCACTACCTTATACGATAACCATAATTTTGACAACAAGCTAGAAAAGGACTTTTATGACAGACAGGTATATAACTACGATAAGGATGTTTTTAATCGTAGCGATGAGTTCTGGCAAGAAAATAGAAAAGAGGCACTTAGTAAAGATGAGCTAGGAGTTTATAAGATGCTTGACACCTTAAAAACGGTAAAGAAATTTAAAAACCTTTACAACCTAGGATCCATTCTTGCATCTGGATACTATGAGATTCCAAGTTTAAACTTTGATTACGGGCCTATATTTTCAACCTTTGGGTTTAATGAGGTAGAAGGACTACGTGTGCGCACAGGAGGAAGAACATATTTCTCACAGAATGATCCATGGAGACTTGAAGGGTTTTTAGCATACGGATTTAAGGATAAAAAAGGAAAATTTGGAATCTCAGGAAAATGGCTGCTAGATAAGAAAAGTAGATTTATCGTCTCTGGTGGATATAGACAAGACGTGGAGCAAATAGGAGCGAGTCTTACGACATCTAGAGACGTGCTTGGAAGAAATCTAGCCTCGTCATCACTAGTGAATACTGCGACCAATGATAAACTAACCTCTATCAAGCTGGCAAATATCGCAGCCGAGGTAGAGATTGTGCGCAACCTTCAAGTGAGAGCCGACTTCTCTTTGAGAACGTTAGAGTCGGCTTCAGAAACTTTTAGCCTCGATTATTTTACAGATGCTACGCAGACAACTACTACAGGTGAGTTAAAACAAGCAGAAGTGGTTCTTACCACTATCTGGGAGCCAGGAAAGAAAACTTCAGGGTTTGGAGTAGAGCGTAGAGTAACTAATGAGTGGTTCCCAAGTTTTTATGCAAGTTATACACGTGGCCTAGAAGGAACACTTGATAGTGATTTTGCTTATGATAAAGTGCAATTTTCTGCAAGGAAGGCAATTCGTATAGGAGGTCTTGGCACATTAACAGCCTCTACAGAAATAGGTAAAACATTTGATGAGGTGCCACTAGCGCTATTAAGTCCAGTACCAGGTAACCAGTCGTTATTTTCAATCTTTAATACCTTTAGCCAGCTTAACTTTTATGAGTTTACTACAGATGAGTATGCCTCGCTACAATTAGAACACAATTTTGGAGGACGTATTTTTAATCGTATTCCATTACTTAAAAATTTGAATCTACGCGAGATTGTAAGCGTCCGTGGGGTGATAGGTAATATCTCTCAAGGGAATATTGACTTAAACCGTCCAGCATTTGAGAGTTTACTTTTTGAAGAAGGACAACCCGTCACTGCGATTACTCCGAGCATGATAGCGCCATCTGTAGAGCCATATTATGAGTATAGTGTAGGAGTGGGTAATATTTTTAAGGTGTTCCGTATTGATCTTAACTTTAGAGGAAATTATAATTCTGTTCCAGATGCGAGGAAGATAGGAGTGACGGGTAGTTTTGGGTTTTATTTTTAAGGGGAGACTTCTTGTAGGATAGTTTGTTAGCCTTTTTTTAAAAGCGAGTTTTTTTTAAACACCTAACCTAATCTTAACGCACCAATATTTGGCTAAATCGCTATTTCAGCGTATTTTTGCACGCCTTAAGAAATATGTTTTAAAGTAAATGGTTGTTATGCAGTTGTTTAATAAAGTGTAAGCTTAAGAAATTGTGATTTAATTGATACATTTCTCATGTGTTTAAGTACAAGAGATTTGAAATATAATATATTATGACAGCAGATAAAGTAACAACATTTGACGTATTAGTAGAGATTCCTAAGGGGAGCCGTAACAAGTATGAGTACGATTTTAAATTAAAGAGAATGCGTTATGATCGTATGATTTTCTCTTCTATGATGTACCCAGCAGATTATGGTTTTATTCCAGAAACTCTTGCGCTAGATGGTGATCCTCTTGATGTATTAGTGTTAGTTACAGAACCTACTTTTCCAGGTTGTGTAATCGAAGTAAAGCCTATTGGAGTATTTCACATGGCAGATGAGAAAGGACCAGATGAAAAAGTAATCTGTGTACCTGTAAGTGATCCTTCGGCTAGTAAGCTTACAGATCTTTCTGATTGTAATCCACACTTAATAAAAGAAATTGAGCACTTCTTCCAAGTGTATAAAGATCTTGAAGAAAAGAAAGTAGACGTAGGAGGATGGGGAGATGTTCATGAAGCAAAAGATATTATCCAAAAATGTATCGAACGTTACGAAGAATCTGATATTCCTGTAGAAGAAGTTACTATCAAATAGATACTTTTTTACAGTATAGAATAGTTAAAAAAACAGCCTTAAAAGCTGTTTTTTTTGTTCTATCTAATTTCCTACATTAGTAGTTGTTAAATATTTTAAGGATTTATTTAAGAATCCCTTATAAAAACACCTAATAATATATGGAATCAATAATGATTTACGTGCCTATCGCACTAGCATTACTCGGGTTGATCTACATGCTCGTAAAAAAATCTTGGGTAATGAAACAAGACGCCGGAGACGGTAAGATGAAAGAGATTTCTGATCATATCTATGAAGGAGCGCTAGCTTTTTTAAATGCAGAGTATAAACTACTCACTATTTTTGTGATTATTGTAAGTGTCTTACTTGCAATTGTATCCTTTGTAGTTCCCACTACACACTGGCTCATTGTAATCGCATTTATATGCGGCGCTGTTTTTTCTGCTTTTGCAGGAAATATAGGAATGAAAATAGCCACAAAAACAAATGTGCGTACTACGCAAGCTGCAAGAACCAGTCTGCCTAATGCTCTTAAAATCTCCTTTGGTGGAGGTACGGTGATGGGTCTAGGAGTTGCAGGCCTGGCAGTATTAGGACTTACGGCGTTCTTTATCTTCTTCTTTCACTTTTTTATGGGAGGTGTTTGGACTAATACAATGGATATGACGGTAGTTCTTGAAACGCTAGCAGGTTTTTCACTGGGAGCAGAGTCTATCGCTCTATTTGCCCGTGTAGGAGGAGGTATTTATACCAAAGCAGCAGACGTAGGTGCAGATCTTGTAGGTAAAGTGGAAGCAGGTATACCAGAAGATGACCCACGTAATCCAGCGACTATCGCAGATAATGTGGGAGATAACGTAGGAGATGTTGCTGGTATGGGAGCAGATTTATTTGGTTCTTACGTAGCTACTGTGCTTGCGGCAATGGTTCTTGGGAACTATGTGATAAAAGATATGGGGGGAAGCATCACCGATGCTTTTGGAGGAATAGGCCCTATTCTATTGCCCATGGCAATAGCAGGTGTAGGGATCATTATTTCTATTATAGGTACTATGCTCGTAAAAATTAAAACTAACGATGCAAAAGAGTCCGAGGTGATGGGCGCACTTAATATAGGTAACTGGACTTCTATAGTATTAGTTGCTATCGCTTGTTTCGCACTTTGTAAGTGGATGCTTCCAGAAAATATGCAAATGGAATTCTTTGGAGAAGGGTTACAAGAAATATCTTCTATACGTGTTTTTTATGCAACCATCGTAGGATTAGTCGTAGGAGCGGTTATATCATCTGTGACGGAGTACTATACGGGCTTAGGTAAGTCACCTATTCTTAAAATTGTACAACAATCAAGCACAGGAGCTGGAACAAATATCATTGCAGGTCTTGCAACGGGTATGATTTCTACATTCCCATCCGTGCTATTATTTGCAGGTGCCATTTGGGCATCATATGCTTTTGCAGGATTTTATGGTGTAGCACTAGCAGCTTCTGCCATGATGGCAACAACGGCAATGCAACTAGCAATAGATGCTTTTGGGCCTATATCTGATAATGCTGGAGGGATCGCAGAGATGAGTGAGCAAGAGCCTATCGTACGTGAGCGAACAGATATTTTAGATTCTGTAGGTAACACTACAGCAGCTACAGGAAAAGGTTTTGCTATAGCATCTGCGGCGCTTACATCACTTGCTTTATTTGCAGCTTATGTAACGTTTACAGATATAGATGGTATTAATATTTTTAAAGCACCTGTTCTTGCAATGTTATTTGTGGGTGGTATGGTACCCGTAGTATTCTCTGCCCTTGCCATGAATGCGGTGGGTAAAGCAGCCATGGAAATGGTGGAGGAAGTACGCAGACAGTTTAGAGAGATTCCGGGTATCATGGAAGGTACTGGAAAGCCAGAGTACGATAAATGTGTTGCTATTTCTACCAAAGCTTCTTTAAAAGAAATGATGCTTCCTGGAGTTCTAACTATAGGTTTTCCATTAGTCATAGCCTTTCTACCTATGTTATTTGGCATGGAGCATAAAGCAATTGCAGAGATGTTAGGCGGTTATATGGCTGGAGTGACCGTAAGCGGTGTGCTATGGGCGATCTTCCAGAATAACGCTGGAGGCGCATGGGATAATGCAAAAAAATCTTTTGAAGCAGGAGTCGAAATTAATGGTGAGATGACGTATAAAGGTTCAGATGCTCATAAAGCTGCTGTAACCGGTGATACAGTCGGAGATCCATTTAAAGACACCTCTGGACCATCTATGAATATATTAATAAAATTAACCTGCCTTATAGGTTTAGTAATTGCGCCTATTTTAGGTGGTCATAGTGAAGATGGGCTTACTATTACTACTCAAGATGGAGCCGTTGTTGAGATTACTCAAGATGGTCGTATAGTAGAATCTAGAGAGGTACAAAAAGAAGTACGCTTCTCCATAGCCGAACAAAATGGACAATTTGTAGGAACAGTCACCACTATTACAGATGATAACGGGGATGTAACTACAGAGGTAAAGGAATTTACGGGTACAGAAGCTCAGGTTAAACAGCAAATGGATGACTATGAAAATGAAATAAGAAACTAACATCTAGGCAATTCAAAACTAAAGCGAGCCAATTAGGCTCGCTTTTTTATAACTAATTGGTATGGAGGTATAATAGTGTGTGTAATATAATTTCTTAACAAACCTTTATTGTCATATTAATATACTTTAACCTTCATCTCGGGTATTTTTATAAAAAACAAGATTATGATATTACCTAAGACTAAAGTACCTTCACTAGAAGTGCCTTTAATAAATGATACAAATTGGAAATTAAGTGAGCAGAATGCCGAAAATTTTACACTCATTATTTTTTATAGAGGATTACACTGTCCAGTGTGTAAAGCACAGCTTGAGGATCTGGCGTCACAATTAGATAAATTTACGGAGCGAGGAATAAATGTAATTGCCATAAGTGGAGATACAGAAAAGCGTGCAAAAATAGCTGGGAAAGATTGGGACGTTCCATCACTGCCTATTGGATATAACTTATCACTAGAAAAAGCTAGAGAGTACGGATTGTATATTTCTAAAGCAGTTTCAGATAAGGAACCAGATTACTTTACAGAGCCTGGACTATTTCTAATCAAGCCAGACGGAACACTTTTCTTTTCATCAGTGCAGTCTATGCCATTTGCAAGACCGCAATTTGATGACCTTCTAGGGGGGATTGATTTTATTATGAAAAAAGATTATCCTGCAAGAGGGGAGGTAAAAGATATTACAGCAGCAAAGTAAAATCCATACCTAAAATATTAAAAGGCGTACCATCTTATGTGTACGCCTTTTTTTTTGTATTGTTTAAGTTTACGCTTTCAGTGTGCTGAAGTTTATGCTGAGCCTGCCGAAGTACGAAAGCGTAATTTTATAAAAAACCACAAACTATGTTTTTTTCATCAAAGTCTGATCCCATACAGATAGACGGATACCAATCTTACGGATCATCAAATCACTTGTATTTAATAGGTAGAGCGCTTGAGCATGAGGGGGTAGATCTTAAGAAAACAAGCTTTCTCTCTACTCTAAAAAATGCTTACAAGCAATTTGATAGTGATGAGTTACGACATACAAAGTTAAAGGTGACACTGCCAGACAATAGGTCATTTTATACCATTACAGATACCGAAGGATATTTTAAAATTGATGAAAAGGTTGATGGGCTAGGAGTAATAGCAAATGATGAAGGCTGGCTACAAATGGTGATAAGTTTTGATGATGTCCAAAAGGGAATTACTGTGCTAGGAGAGAACAGATTTCCTATTGAGATGCTTATTCCAGCAGAGACAGCCTCTTATGGGGTGATAAGCGATATAGATGACACTATCTTACACACTGGTGTTGCCTCTTTATTAAAATGGAGGGTTATTATAAATACGTTTTTTAAAAATGTAGGGAAGCGCACTTCGCTGGAGGGAGCACCAGAACTCTATAGAAAATTACATAGAGGGAAATCTGGACAAGATGCAAATCCTATGTTTTACGTGAGTAACAGTCCGTGGAATTTATATAGTTATCTCGAGTCGTTTGTAAGAAATCAAAAATTCCCCAAAGGCCCTATTTTATTGAGAGATCTACGTGGTCCTTTTGAAAAAACGCCAAAACCAGAAAAGCCTCATAAACAGCATGAGATTAGAAATATATTAAATGCATATCCTAATCTTAAGTTTGTACTTATAGGAGATAGTGGAGAGCACGATGTAGATATTTATCTAGAAGTGGCTAAAGAATACCCAGAACAAATAATAGCTGTGTATTTGCGTAGTGTAAAGCACAAGAAAAAGGTGCTTAGAGTTAAGAGTGTTTTGAGTCAGTATGAGACTACTACTGCGGTACTAGTAGAAAAAAGTGCTTTTGCAGAGGAGCATGCAAGGTCCATAGGGCTTATAAAATAATAGAAAAAAAAACGACTACTTTACATAAAGTAGCCGTTTTTGTGTGTTGTTAAATTGCTTTGTGACTACTGTCTTTCAAAACGTAATTCTTGATTTGTTGTAGATGTTCTATCTGTACTTACGTCTACATCCATAAATTCTATTCTCAATTGGCTATTGTTAAATAAAGTCACATCACCTGTGCTATCACCGTCAAAAGTTATTGTTTGTTCTGCATCGTTTACAGTATAACTGCCTGTATCAGAATCGACAATTATTTCAGTTTCTTCTACTGGGTCGTTGTTTTCTAGTTGAGTAGTTGTTGTTAAACGGTATTGGAAGTTAGTACTATAAGTTCCGTTTGCGTTAAAAACGATGTTTGATGATCCAAAGGTGTCACCTACCTCAGTGATAGTTGTCGTAGCCGTCCCTCCTGTTACTTGCTGTTCTATTACCTCCTCACTTTCAAAAAATGTGAAGGTATATGTTCCTTCAAGAAGTGCTGGAGTTAATGTAGGTCCCGCTGGTGTACCGTCATCATCATTACCACAAGAAATAGCCATTACGGAAATAGCAAGGATTAAAATAAATTTAAGATTTTTCATAATATTTGTTAGTTTTTCAAGGCGCAAAACTAGGCTATTTAATTCAATTAGAAAAGCATTTTACAGATGTATAGAAATACATTTCTATGTGTAAATAACTGAAATTAAGCAAGTAGTAATGTTGTTTTAACTCTAGAAAAGACCGTTTAACTCGGCATCTATTCTATTAATAATATCTCCTAAGTCTTCAGGATTATCTACAAAGTTAATATTATCTACGTCGATAATGAGAAGCTTCCCTTTTTTATAACCATGTATCCAGGCCTCATATCGTTCATTAAGACGACTTAAGTAATCTATAGATATAGAATTTTCATAATCTCTCCCTCTCTTATGTATTTGTGATACTAGGTTAGGAATAGAGCTACGTAAATAAATCATCAAGTCTGGTGCATCTACCACACTTTCCATCAAGTCAAATAGAGACTTGTAGTTGTTGTAATCACGATTAGTAAGAAGACCCATCGCATGAAGGTTAGGAGCAAAGATGAATGCATCTTCATAAATAGTACGATCTTGAATAATCGTTTTGTTACTATCTTTTATGTCTAGCAATTGTCTAAAACGGCTATTTAAAAAGTAAATCTGAAGATTGAAAGACCAGCGTTCCATCTCATTATAAAAATCATCTAGATATGGATTATCCACTACATCCTCATATTGCGGAGTCCATTTAAAATGTTTAGATAAAAGTTTAGTTAAGGTAGTTTTACCTGCTCCGATGTTACCGGCAATTGCAATGTGCATGTTAAGGTTTTTTAGGAAGTTTTAGTCGGAAAGCAGCTAACTTTTGACCGATGTAAAGATACAGGATTTCGCCATTCAACGAAAGTTGTTTTATGGTAAAATCTGGAGTTTTCAATGCTATAAATTCATTAGATTCTTTTGGCTTATAGTGTAATTTACCCTGTGAGAGCAAGATAAGAGCACCGTCACTTTGGGAAATGAGTGTAATGTCATTAAAGTCTTTTTTACTTAAAAAACTTCCATAGTTATTATAATGAAATAACCCAGTTTCATTTCCTACCCATACAAAATTATAATTAGTTGCTACCGTTATAGCGTTCACTGGCATAGGTGGAAATTGTGTGGTTATTTGATTTGTATTCCAGTCAAAAATCTCAAGTTGTTGTAGGTCTGTATTAAATACCCATAAACGTCTATCACCATTTGTCGCAACATGACTTATGTTTCTAAAGTCATCTATGGCAGAAAAATTAATGCGGGTAATCTCACTCAATGTATTGTCTAGTATTACTGCGGTATTTGTAGCTTCATAAAACACACTTATTTTAAGAGGATTAAGAATATCAACCGAAGTGATAGCACCTAGCTGTAGTGCTGTAAATTGATAACCTTCATTAACATCATCTTTATATAAAACATCATTTTTGATATGGTACAGCGCATTAAAAGGATCAACACCTATAAAGGCATCAGTATCGAGTGTCACCTCATTAATCTTTTCTAAGGTGTAATTCTGGCTAGTTACCGTGATGGTGGCAAGCAAAAGTAATATGTTAATCAGTTTATGCATTAATGAGCAAAGTACAAAAATCTAGCCGTTATAGTTAATACCTTTGTAAGGTGAAAAAGGATATTGAAAATAGAGAAGATGTATATACACTTGTAACCACTTTTTATGGTCGGATACGTAGTGATGTTTATTTGGGACCTATTTTTAATAAACACATTACAGACTGGCCACACCACTTTGAGCATCTCACAGATTTCTGGGAGGGCAATTTATTCTTTAAAAAGATTTTTACGGGAAGACCTTTACAAACGCACAAACGTGTAGATAGGGATGAAGGCTACACTATAAATGAGCAACACTTTGGTGTGTGGCTTAATCACTGGGTACAAACGGTAGATGAGCTATATGAGGGCGAACTGGCAGAGATGGCAAAGTTTAGAGCTCGTAAGATTGGCACCTTTTTTCTAGTAAATATGTTTCAAGCAAAGCCTTCACACTAGCAGATGAGCTTATAGCCGTATCCACGTACGTTTACGATTTCTATAGTAGCGTCGTCCTTTAGTTTTTTTCTAAGTTTTGATATAAAGACGTCCATGCTTCTTGCAGAAAAGAAGTCATCATCACCCCATAATTTCTTAAGAATAAGTGATCGGTCTAGAACGGCATTACGATTTTTATGAAGATGAAATAGTAAATGAGCCTCTCTATGGGTTAACTTTTGTACGCTTCCGCGAAAGCGTAATTCTTGCCTTGTGAAATCAAAAATATAACTACCGATGGTAATAGCCTCAGCCTTTTGTTGCAATGTTTTACGTTGTAGTAAATTCTGAATTCTTACAATAAGCTCTTCTACGCTGAAAGGTTTTTTGAGATAATCATTACCGCCTATACTAAACCCCTCAACCACATCTGCTGTTTGAGACTTTGCAGTGAGAAATATTATAGGAATCTCATCATCTTGTTCACGAACCTCCTTTGCCACAGTAAACCCATCCTTTTTAGGCATCATCACATCGAGCACTAAGATGTCAGGCTTTTTAAGTTGGTATTGATTTATCGCTTGAACACCATCTGTGCAGAGTGTTACATTAAAGCCACGACTCTCCAGACTTTCTTTTACAATGAGTCCAAGTGCTGGCTCATCTTCTGCGAGTAAGATATAAGGTTTAGTCATTACCATTTGGAATTGTAATTTTAAATGAAGTTTGTGGAACAGTAGACACCTCTATGGAACCATTATGTTTTTCAATAATAGTTTTGGTGTAGTATAGTCCTATCCCAAAACCTTTTACATCATGAGTATTTCCTTTGGGCACGCGGTAAAACTTTTCAAATAATTGAGATGCTTGATCTTTTGTAAGTGCTTTTCCTGTATCTGTAATCGACAAGTGGATGTTACTATTTGTATTACTTATTGCTATGGTTACTGGTGGTTTACCGTATTTAGTGGCATTATCTACTAGATTATCAATAGCATTTTCTAGATGAAAAACATCTACCGTAGCCCATATTGAAGATGTTGAACTTTTAAGTGTTATAGGAATCTCAGGTGCAATTTCTTTATATTTTTTAATCAAATGTTCAAGCACTTCCACTAGGTTGCAACGCTCTTTTTTCAACGATAAATCTTCTTTGTCTAATGTTGCGGTGTCTAGAATGCGTTCCACCATGGTATTAAGTTTACCTAGCTGTGTGGTAGACATGGCAAGGTATTTCTCTGTTTTTTCTTTGTCGTTTTCTTTGTTAAAATGCTGTATGCCTTCAATAGCTGCGCTTATAGTGGCTATAGGTGTTTTAAATTCGTGGGTGATATTGCTTATAAAATCATTTTTAATCTCGGCGAGTTGTTTTTGTTCTCGTATAATTTTGAGTAGGTATAACAGTGAGGATATAACTGCAACCATTAACACAAAGGAGAGTAAAATCCCTAACAGGTTACGTTTCAGGATAATGGACGTAACATCATTAAAACCAACGGATAAAATACTCTCTGATGGCAGAAGTTTTGATGTAGCGATAACATTGAGTTGATAAGTTGGGTCTACATATTTTGGTGATCCAGGGATTACTTTAGTTATAGTATCCCCTTTTGGGGAGTAGGTAAGGCTATGTGCTTTCCTATCAATACCGATAGCTTTGAGTTGATTTACAACAATGGTGTCAAGTCTTTTTACATCTATTTGATCATCTTTAAAAGAGACAATAATTTTTGTCGTAAGATCTGTAAGAGCACTTAAACGAGTTGTGTCTCTAATGATTGAGTCTAAGGCTTTTTGATCACCTTCTCCTTTTTTCTTGTTATTTCTTAAGACGTTTTGCTCGATTCTATTGTATAAAGAATCAACGACCTCTTGATTATCACCAGTGATTTTCCACGACGTTCTTCTAGAAGAATTAGGGGAAACTTTCTCTAGGGTTTTTGAAAAACGCTCCTCAACTTTTAATTTAGATTTATTTATGATACTATCAATTTGATGAGGACTGGCTCCTTGAATCGATAAAAAGCCATTTGCATTTGAGGTGTCATTTATTGTGATACCTGTTACACGTTTGTTAATGGTATCAAGGCTTTTTATCCAAGAGGAAATACCAGTTCTAATACCGTCAGTGTCTGGGGTGTCATCTGAACTATATAAACCTAAAGTATTTCTAATAGCTACTTCCTCGTAGTAAGCATCTACTGCTTGATTGAGAGATAATTGTACTTCTCTTTTAAGTTGTTCTTTTCCAGACTCATAATTTTTATAGTTCCAATAGATCTGTATAGCAAGAGTTATGAAAATAACAGTGGCTATTGAATAAATGATATAAGTGTATCTATTTGATTTCATAATTCAAAGATGCTTTATAAGGAACTTTAAAACAAATCGGTTAACACTCGTTAACGGTTGTTAACTCAAATAGCCGATGATCTTCTCCATATTTGTACTGTTCAATAAACAAACATTTTAAAATCAATCTATTATGAAATCTATGAAAACGGTTATTGCAATTTGTTTTATTTTAGTCGCTACTGTGACTTCGGCTCAAAACACAATAAATTTAAAAGATAGTACTCTGACTGTTTCAGAAAAGAGACAGGAGGGTAGCTCACTTAAGTTGCTTGTAAAAAGTTTAAAACAGATAGGAGAAGAAGATATTCTTTTTCACAAGGACAGTCTCAAGCATTACAAGAGTAATGTATCTACCACATACAAAATAAAAGATACTACAGACAATTTTAAGCGTGTATTAAGAAGATTTAAAGACAGCACGCATCAACCTGAAGTTTCTTACCATATACACATAAAAGATACGATTACGCTTGAAAATTTTAAAGATCTCCAGATCCCAGAATTTGAAAGTTTGAAAGAAAATTTACGCAGCTTTGTCACTACACTTCAAGAAAGTTCAAAGTTAAAAGAGCTAGCAGCCGCTTTAAAAAAGCTCAAACATTCAAGTGATTTAAAAAATTAATAAAGATTAAACATCAAATAAGGATGAAAACAACAATCATAACGGTAATTATATGTATGTGCGCTTTCGCGAAAGCAAACTCACAGCAATTAAGTGGTGTAGCAACCTATCAATCACAACGGTCTATCGATCTAAAGCTAGACGAAAACAAGGCAAAAAATGTTTCGTCAGAAATGCAAAAAGAAATAGAAGAACAATTAAGAAAGCAATTCCAGAAGGAGTATATACTCACTTTTAAAGGTAAAGAGTCTTCATATCAACAAGAAGAAAGTCTTGCTGTACCTACACCTTCTTCAAATGGAATAAGCATTACTGTGACCGGAGATAAAGGAGTGACATATCGCAATCTTGCAGAAAACCTCCTTTTAAAAGAAAGTGAAATTATGGGGAAACTTTTTTTAATAAAAGATTCTCCCAAAAAACCAGAATGGGTTCTAGAAAAGGAGGTGAAAAACATAGGAGTATACACTTGTTTTAAAGCTACTATCTCTGAAGAGTATGAGCAGCCATCTTTTAATGAAGAGACAGGAGAGGAGGAGGAGTCTGTGACTAAGACTAGAACAATCACTGCATGGTACACACTAGATATACCTGTAAATCATGGCCCGGATGAGTACTGGGGATTACCTGGCTTAATACTAGAAGTGAGTGATGGTAAATTCTCACTTATGTGTACAAAAGTAGTTTTGAACCCAAAAAAGGGAGTGCAAATAGTACTGCCAGAAAAAGGTAAAGAGGTTACCAAAGATGAATTTAATAAGATTCAAGAAGAAAAAATGGACGAAATGATGGAGCGTCAAGGAGGTAAAAGAGGAAAGAATGGTAGTCGTGTGTTTACAACCACAGAAATCATACGCAACTAGAGTTCTTAAAATTTTCTTAAAATTTGAATACCTTTCAAACTATGCGGTACTTTAAAAGTCTAAAGTATAAATAATTAGAAATATGACTCTTAAAATATCTCAGTGGTTGTGTGTTGCGTTTGTAACGCTTACAATAAGTACAGCCGTTCAAGCACAGAAAATAGAAGGTGTTGCAACTTACCAAACCAAGACTACGATAGATATGTCGCGCTTTAATCGTGGTGGGCAACAACTAACAGAAGCTCGTAAAAAACAGATTGCAGAGCGCATGAAAAGCTTTTTAGAAAAGGAATATACACTGAGCTTTAATAAAGACGAGTCTTACTATAAGGAGGAAGAACAACTTCAAGCACCTGGACAAGGTGGAGGTGGACGTGGTTTTGGAGGAGGATTTACTCAAGGAGGGATTTACTCTAACCGTGCATCAAATGATTATGCTCGTGAAAATGATATGATGGGTAAGATTTTCTTAGTAAAAGACACCTTAAACAATTTAAACTGGGAACTCGTAAAAGAGAGTAAAGTAATAGGGCAATATCCAGTTTTTAAAGCGGTAGCGACTAGAAATATCGAGCAGAACATGTGGAGTCGCATGGGAAGAGGAGCGAGACAAGGGCAGAGAGATCGTGAGAAAAAAGAAGATAGTACAGCTACTGCTAGTACAACAAGCGACATTGAAATAGCAGAAGAGGAACCTAAGACAGAAACTATAGTTGCTTGGTACACACCTATGATCCCTGCGAGTCACGGACCAGATGAGTTTGGTGGTTTACCAGGACTCATTTTAGAGCTTAGCACAAACAATACGACTATCCTTTGTACAAAAGTGGTACTTAATCCTAAGGAGCCTATTGCTATCGAGCCTCCTGTAAAAGGGAAAGAAGTGAGCAGGGAAGAATACCAAGTCATCGTTGAAGAAAAAGCAAAAGAAATGGCAGAACGTTTTGGCGGAGGTAATAGAAGAGGGCAGCAAGGAGGAAGACGTTTTTAAAATTACGTAGACTTTCATTTTAATGAAATTATAAAAAGCTTATCAAAATATGAAAGCGAGCAAACAATAACATCAATCAATATAATGATCATACCTTATATCTTTTGATAACAGGTGTGACTAATCCAACCAATCCAAATGATACTAAAAAAAATAATTTTGGTAATGCTTCTCGCATTACCCTTGACGCTCTTTGCCCAGTCTATAACGCTTAGAGGCGTTGTAAAAGATTCAATAGGGTCGCCACTTGAATTAGCAAATATCATCGCTACAAATAAAGCCGAAGGTACATTAGAATCTTATGGTATTACCGATGCATCAGGACGCTACCGCCTTGACCTTACTACAGGGATCACCTATGATATTAAAGTGAGTTACTTGGGATTGCAATCTGTAAATGAAGAAATAAACGTTGCTCAAGATGCCCAAGATATTACTAAAGACTTTACGTTAAAGGAAGATCCTAATCAGTTAGATAATGTGGAGTTGGTATATGAGATGCCTGTTACCATTAAAGGTGATACTATTGTTTATAACACGGATAGTTTTACAAATGGAAATGAGAAAAAGCTAGGTGATGTACTCAAAAAGTTACCAGGGATAGAGGTTAATGATGATGGACAGATAGAGGTAGAAGGAAAGGTTGTCTCTAAGGTGATGATTGAGGGTAAAGATTTTTTTGATGGAGACTCTAAACTTGCTACAAAAAATATCCCTGCAGATGCACTTAAAAAGGTTGAGGTTCTTAAAAACTATAATGAGGTCTCTCAAATGCGAGGTCTAGGTAATGATCAAGATAACGTCGCGATTAATATACGTCTTAAGGAAGGTAAAACAAATTTCTGGTTTGGAGATCTTACAGCAGGTGCTGGTGATGGAGAGAAGTTTAGATATTTAGGTAAAGCAAAACTATTTTACTATAGCCCTAAAGGGAGTATTAATATTATAACAGATTTTAATAATACAGGAGAGGTTCCATTTACGTTTAGAGACTACTTTAATTTTACCGGAGGTTTTAGAAATTTTAATCAGCGAGGTGGGACTTCTTTTAATGTAAGTGATGGTGGTCTAGGTTTTCTTACCACTCAAAATAATCGTGCAAACGAGATTGAAACGGGTTTTGCAGCGGCCAACTTTACATATACGATTAACCCGAAATGGGATATAAGCGGTCTTGCGTTACTTTCAGATAACAAGACAAACTTTGTAAATAACTCGCTAAATACATTTATCAATCAGGGATTTACACAAGGTTTCAATGAGAGTACAGATCAGCGCAATCAGTTAGGTATGGCAAAACTGAGTTCTGTATATAAGCCTAACGCAAACTTGCAGTTTGATTATGATGTGCTCGTAAAAAAGTCCAAGCAAACAGAATTTTCAGACGGTACTAGTATCGTAACACGAGATGGAGCTGTACAAGAAGATGTGGTAGATCAAGACAAGGAGAATGAACCATTTTCTATCAATCAGAATGTAAATCTGTACTACACACTTGATGAGAACAACATATTCTCAGGGACTATCCAGCATTTGTATCAAGATGAAGATCCGTTTTATAATGCTACGCTTTCTCAAGAGCCATTTACAGCGCCTGACCCAGCAGATATGACAAATGAAATAAGCGCTATCGATTTTATGCCTGGTGCAAATGGTCTTTTTGATATCAATCAAAACAAAAATATCAAAACCAATAAGCTAGACGCAAAATTAGATTACTATTACATCCTTAATAAAAAGAGTAACATTAATATTACTGCAGGAACAACCTTAAGTCGCCAAGACTTTAATTCTAATCTATTTCAAATTTTAGAAACAGGAACGGTAGATGATCTTACCGAGACACTAGATGGTACTATTATAGGTAACGATGTTGCATTTAACTTTAGTGATGTGTTTGTAGGACTTCACTATAAACTTAAAACGGGAATTTTTACAATTACTCCAGGATTGACATTACATAATTATACTACAAAGAGTGAGCAACTAGGCACAACAACAGAAGATAGTGATGTGAGACTACTGCCAGACTTATTTACGGTATTAGATTTCTCTCAAGGGAAAAGTTTACGAGTAAACTACCAGATGACAGCGCAGTATACAGACGTAAATAATTTTGCCGAAGGCTTATTATTTAATAACTACAATAGTTTATATCGTGGTAACAGAGAGATAGAAAATGCTATCTATCACAATGCAAGTATCAATTACTTTAGCTTTAGCATGTTCAACTTTACGAGTCTCTTTGGAGGAGTAAATTATTCTCGCAGAGTAGATCCTATAAAGACTTCTGGGTCATTTGTAGGGATAAACCAAGTAGCTAGTCCAGTAAACAACACAAACTTTGCAGATGAGACATTAAGTGCTAACGCACGTTTCTCAAAACGTTTTAAGAAGTGGAAACTTAACGTGAGTGCAAATGGAAGCTATAGTGATCTTAATAACATTATCAACGGTGAAGATAGAAACACAAAAAACCTAACACAGAATTATAGAGCAAGTGCAGAGACAAATTTTAAAGAAGCGCCAAATTTTGAAATAGGTTACAACTTTACAAGCACAAACTCTGATAATGGTGTGACAGATAGAACCTTCTTTACAAACAGACCTTTTGCAAACGCAGAGTGGAATTTCGGTAAAGGCTTTACATTAGGTGCAGACTGGAGTCTTTATAATTATGATGATAATGATGATAGTACAGAGATTGATAATATGTATTCTTTTCTAGAAGCAAACTTGTATTACCAGAAGCCAGATAGTCAGTGGGAGTTCCGTATACAGGCTACAAATCTCTTGAATGTGGACACCATTTCAAGTAACAATGTAAATGATTTTACAATCTCAAATACAGAGTATTTTGTGCAACCTAGAATCGCAATGTTTACGGTGAAGTATAATTTATAACGAGTATGCTAAGGCTTGTGGCTATCTAGCTCGTTAAAAGTCTTTTAAATTGAAGGATTAAGCTTTCGCGAAAGCGTAACTTTAAAGAAAAAAGCTATGAAATATCTCTTAGCCTTACTGATCACAACTACTATGAACACGACAACACTCTCTTTTAATTTTGGAACCTCTTGTGATAATTGTGATGACTGGTTCGTCGTTCTGGACGGTGTTATGGGAGGATTATCTACAGGCGAGGTGGAGCAATCTGCAGAAAGTATCATCTTTCGCGGAAGCGTAAGTCTTGAGAATAATGGAGGTTTTGCATCCTTGAGAACTCCGTATCAATCTTATGACTTATCGCCATATACCAAAGTAACTGTGCGATATAAATCTACAGGGCAAGACTTTGCACTTACGCTCAATAAGTACAAAAGATTCTGGAGACCGAATTATAGAATCAATTTGCCGATAACAGAAGGTGAGTGGAAAACTGTCACTTACAATCTTTCAGATTTTGGAACATATAGACTTGGTGAACCTTTGGAAGGTCACCCAGACAAAGATGACCTAGCATCAATCATTCGCCTCGGACTGATCTCAAATACAAAAGCTGCTACAGATTTTGAGATTGAAGTAGATAAAATCGTATTCGAGTAATTACATCTAAGTCATTTCGAGCTTGTCGAGAAATCACATAACAGTGAGAAGACTAAGTAATTGTAATTGGAAATCAGTCGTCATTTCGAGCCTGCCGATAAATCAGATAATAGTGGGAATGCTGGGTAATTGTAATTGAATGTCATTTGTCATTTCGAGCCTGTCGAGAAATCTCATAACAGTGAGCGCATGCGAGTGATAATAAATCTAACGCATCGCTATTATGAAAACACAAAAACAAAAAAGGGAGCCATTAGGCTCCCTTTTTTAAACATATAAGTCAACTATAGGTTGAAAGCTTCTTTTACTTTCTCTACATAATCAAGTTTTTCCCAAGTAAATAATTCTACTTCGATATTCTTTTCTTTACCGTCAAAGCTCTTGAAGGTTTTTGTAACTACTTCGTTTGTACGTCCCATGTGTCCGTAAGCGGCAGTCTCGCTATACATAGGAGAACGTAGCTTTAACCTGCTTTCAATAGCAGCTGGTCTCATGTCAAATAGTACAGTAACTTTCTTTGCAATCTCACCATCAGATAAGTTTACTTTAGAAGTACCGTATGTGTCTACAAAGATGCCCATAGGCTCTACAACACCAATAGCATAAGAAACTTGAACAAGAATTTCATCTGCAACTCCTGCAGCAACAAGATTTTTTGCAATGTGACGTGTTGCATAGGCAGCAGAGCGATCTACTTTTGATGGATCTTTTCCAGAAAAAGCACCACCTCCGTGAGCTCCTTTACCACCATAAGTATCTACAATAATCTTACGACCTGTAAGACCAGTATCTCCGTGAGGTCCACCTATTACAAACTTCCCAGTAGGGTTAATGTGATACTTAATATCATCATTAAAAAGGTTTGCAATATTTTCTGGTAATAAACCTACTACGCGAGGTATTAAAATATCTTGAATATCTCCACGTATGCGACCTAGCATTGCTTCGTCTTCATCAAAATCATCATGCTGTGTAGAAACTACAATAGCGTCAATACGTTGAGGTACGTTTTCATCACTATACTCTATAGTCACCTGCGCTTTTGCGTCTGGGCGTAAATAAGTAATCTCGTCATCTTCACGACGTAGGTTACCTAGTTCAATAAGCAACTTATGAGAAAGCTCAAGTGCCAGTGGCATAAAGTTTTCTGTCTCCTTAGTAGCGTAGCCAAACATCATTCCTTGATCTCCTGCTCCTTGCTCTTCCTTAGTATCGCGATCTACACCACGATTAATATCGTCAGACTGCTCGTGTATGGCAGATAATACACCACAAGAGTTTCCGTCAAACATGTATTCACCTTTCGTATAACCTATTTTGTTAATGGTTTCACGAGCGATTTTTTGAACATCTAAATAAGCACTAGATCGTACTTCACCAGCAAGTACTACTTGTCCAGTGGTAACTAGGGTCTCGCAAGCAACTTTAGATTGCGGATCAAAAGCGAGAAAATTATCAATAAGTGCATCAGAAATCTGATCTGCAACTTTATCTGGGTGTCCTTCAGAAACAGATTCTGAGGTAAATAAGTAAGCCATTTTTTAATTTTTTGTCAAGAAGTAGATTTGACGTATGCTGGGTAGAAACATAACATAAGAAACGTTAAAGTCTTACGTTTGATTTTAGCCATTTTTTATTGAGGTTGCAAGCAGTCAAATCTGTCCTCGTAATTTTGGCACAAAGGTAAAGAAACTTTAATAATATAAACAATCCATTATCCTACCAATTTAGTAGGGTTATGTTATTGTTTTGTGAAAATTTGAAGAGCAAATTTAAAGCTCTCATAACCTAGATTAGAATATTATACTGTAAAAATAATTTAAGCTGAATATTTTACTGAAATAGTGGTTTTAATAAAACTTTTTAGAAAAAAATTCTAAAAAGTTTGTTTTTGTAGATTTGTTTTTACAATATTTGTGCTCACAAAGTTCAATGACAGTTCAGATTTTCGCGAAAGCGCATTAATGAACAGAATAAATGTTATCAAGAAAGGCTGAGGGAATGACCCTATGAAGCCTTAGCAACCCTTTCACTTAGAAAGAAGGTGCTACATTCTACCCAAGAATCGCTCATTACCGAAACTTGAGGATAGATAACATCGAGCAAGTACCTCACGGGTATGCGCTTATGTTTTTTCTTATAATATTTTTCTTTAAACATTTCCTCGACCTTGAGATAAGGGTTCGTATTGGAAATATTTGGCTTTTGTTTTTAATCCGTTCACACGAAGTGAATGGCTAAAATTAATCCTAGTAGTACTGGGACAAAAAAGAGAAAAATGAGTACACAAAAATTAGCAACCAAAGCGTTGCACGCAGGACACGATTATGCAGCAAATGGAGGAACTCGAGCGGTGCCTATCTACCAGAGCACGGCTTATGTTTTTAAAGATGCAGACCATGCAGCAAACCTATTTAACCTGTCTGAGCCAGGTTTTATTTACACACGTCTCAATAATCCAACAAATGATGTGCTGGAAAAGCGCCTTACAGACATAGAGGGCGGACTAGCAGCTGTCGTGACCGCCTCAGGAACTGCGGCCATTAACACGACTTTACTTACGTTACTAAAGCAGGGAGATCACATTGTAGCTTCTAGTAGTCTTTACGGAGGCACATGGAATCTTCTCAGTGTGACATTACCTCGCTTTGGGATTACAACAACATTTGTAGATCCTTCAGATCCTAAAAATTTTGAGAAAGCAGCCCAGGAAAATACGAGAGCTTTCTTTGTAGAGTCATTAGGTAATCCTAAGCTTGATGTATTAGATTTAAAAGGTATTTCCGCTTTCGCGAAAGCGCACAAAGTCCCTTTCATTGTAGATAACACCGTAGCAACACCAGCGCTACTCAACCCATTCGAGCACGGTGCAGATATCGTGATTCACTCTCTTACAAAATACATAAATGGTAATGGTACCGCACTAGGCGGAGTTATTATAGATGCAGGTAAATTTGACTGGAGTAACGGTAAATTTCCAGAATTTACAGAGCCTTCCGCAGGATATCATGGCCTAGTTTACTGGGATGTGATTAAGGAAGCATCGTTTATTGCTAAGGTGCGTATAGAAGGATTGCGTGATCATGGTGCCGCTTTGAGTCCATTTAATGCATTCCAAATCTTACAAGGTTTAGAAACACTAGAACTTAGGTTGCAGAAACATTCAAAAAATGCGCTTGAACTTGCAGAGTGGTTACAAACTCGTGATGAGGTGGCATGGGTAAACTATCCAGGTCTTGCTTCTAGTAAGTACAACGACCTTGCAAAACAATACTTGCCTAAAGGACAGAGTGGGATTGTGACCTTTGGTGTAAAAGGAGGTTTTGAGAGTGCAAAAACAATTTCAAATGAAACTAAACTTTTCTCACTGCTAGCAAATATAGGAGATAGTAAATCGCTCATAATTCACCCTGCAAGTACAACCCATCAACAGCTTAGTGATGAGGATCAAGTAAGCACAGGCGTGACTAAAGATTTAATACGTCTTTCTGTAGGTCTTGAGGATATAGCAGATTTAAAAGAAGATCTCGTAGCAGCATTTGCGCGAGTAGATAAAAACGTCTTAGTGTAATTAATCTTAGTTAATTAATTAGTGCGGGAGTCCCCTATTCATAGGGACTCCCTTTTTTAACTTATAGATAGGCTATGCTTTTACACATTGATTTACAAGATTTTAAAACACACTCGGGATATACGTGTCATTTACATGTCACGTATCAATTATTTGGTGAGCCATTAGGTACAGCGCCTGTCGTGCTAGTAAATCATGCGCTTACGGGAAACTCTTCTATAACTGGAGAAAACGGTTGGTGGAGTGACTTGATTGGTGTAGATAAAGCGATTGACACAAGTTGCTATACCATACTTGCCATGGATATTCCTGGGAATGGTTATGATAATAATCAAAATCATCTTGTGCTTAATTATAGAGCATTTACTAATAGTGATATTGCAAAGGTTCAAATTGCCTTACTTGAGCATTTAGATATTAAAAAACTCTTTGCCATTATAGGAGGTTCGCTTGGTGGTCAGATTGCTTGGGAACTTGCAACACAAAGGCCTAATCTTGCAGACCATCTTATCCCAATAGCGACAGACTGGAAAGCGACCGACTGGGTGATTGCGCAATGCCACATTCAAGATAGTTTATTAAATCATTCTCAGAAACCTATCTATGATGCACGCATCCATGCGATGACTTTTTATCGTACGCCTGCCTCTTTTAAAGAAAAATTTAATCGCACTAAAAAAGAAGCTTCTTTATATAATATTCAAAGTTGGCTAGATCATCACGGTAAGCGATTATCAGAACGATTTTCTATTGCTTCTTATAAATTAATGAATCAATTATTGCTTACGGCAGATATTACAAAGGGTAAACAAAGCTTTAATGAAGCAGTGAGCCAACTTACAGCAAAAGTGCACCTTGTCGCAATAGATACCGACGGACTTTTTCTAGCAGATGAGATATATGACACTCACCTTGCGCTACAAGAAACTGGAATTACGTCTAGCTATCATGAAATAAATTCCATCCATGGTCACGATGCCTTTTTAATTGAATACGAGCAGCTCGCTGCTATCGTACAACCTATTTTTCAAAAACAGTTATGTCACAAATAAATATAGTCATCTTTGGGATCGGTAATGTGGGGAGCACCCTCATCACGCAGATCACAGATTTTAATAAAAAAACTACAAATAGAAAGCTCAACATTTTTTGTATTGCAAATTCTAAGTTGGCGCTATTTAAAGATAACGTCACCTCTGGTTGGAGTTCTAATTTTGAGACCGCAGCGCAGCCTTATACGCTAGATGATATTTACGCTTTCGCGAAAACAATAAAAGAACAAAACGATAATGAGCACACGCAGGAACAAGAATTTGTAGCAGTAGATGTAACGGCTAGCGCAACCTTTGCAAATAACTACATAGACCTCGTAGAGCATGGTTTTCATATCGTGACGGCAAACAAAGTTGCAAACACACTGTCATACGATTTCTATAAAAAGTTGAGAGCATCTCTTACACTTAATAAGAAGAAATTTGGTTACGAAACAAACGTTGGAGCCGGATTACCAATTATAGAAACCATTAAAAACCTCTATGAAAGTGGAGAAGAGATCCATAAGATACGAGGAGTCTTTTCTGGATCATTAAGTTACTTGTTCAATAATTTTTCTAAGGAAGATAAAGACTTTTCAGATATACTACTAGAAGCAGACGCGCTTGGACTTACCGAGCCAGACGCAAGAGAAGACCTTTCAGGGAAAGATGTTGCTCGCAAGCTATTAATTTTAAGTAGAGAGATAGGCCTTGGAAAGGAGTTTGGAGATGTAAAAATTCAATCTTTAGTGCCTAAGGAACTTAATGGAAAAACTACTTTATCACAGTTTCGCGAAAGCGTAAAAACACTTGACACCATTTTTACAGAGAGTAAAAGTAAACTTTCAAAACACGAAGTGCTACGTCACGTGGGAGAACTCAATGTCAAAACGCAAGAACTCGAGGTAAAACTAGTACAAGAATCTAAGTTTACAGCACTAGGTCAAACGCAAGGGGCAGATGCTGTTTTTGAGATTTATACCGCTTCATATGGAGATCAGCCGCTTGTGATTCAAGGGGCGGGAGCTGGTAAAGCGGTTACGGCAAGAGGTGTTTTAAGTGATATAATTAAAATAACGCAAAGCCTTAATTAATGAGCAAGCATCACCCAGAAACACTTGCTATACGCACGCAACTTGAGCGCTCTGTGCATCAAGAGCATGCCGCGCCGGTATATCTCACTTCGAGTTTTGTATTTGACAGCGCCGAAGAAATGAGAGCCTCTTTTGCCGAAGAAAAAAAGCGTAACATCTACAGCCGTTACACAAATCCTAACTGTGCAGAGCTGGTGGAAAAAATCTGTTTGCTAGAGGGAGCAGAGCAAGGCGTGACTTTTGCCACTGGGATGAGTGCTATTTTTAGCACGTTTGCTGCCTTACTTGATAGTGGTGATCATGTCCTTTCGGCGAGAGCGATTTTTGGGAATACGCACACATTATTTACAAAACATTTACCTAAATGGGGAATCACTCATACCTATTTTGATATTACTGAGCTAGACGAGATCTCCTCAAAAATACAACGTAACACAAAAATTATATACGTAGAGTCTCCCACAAATCCTGCTACAGAAATTGCAGACTTAGAACGTCTGGGAGCGCTTGCGCAAAAGCGTAATCTCATATTTATAGTAGATAATTGTTTTGCAACACCGTATCTACAGCAGCCTATACGCTATGGAGCAGACCTTGTAATACACTCTGCGACAAAATTACTGGATGGGCAGGGACGCACCATGGGAGGAATCACCGTGGGAAGTGCGCAGTTAATAGATACAATATATCGATTTGCAAGGGTAACGGGACCTGCATTATCTCCATTTAACGCGTGGACAATTTCAAAAAGTCTTGAGACACTAGCGGTGCGCGTGGAGCGTCATTGTAAAAACGCGCACAAGCTTGCTATATCGCTAGAATCTCACGGTAAAGTGAAGCAGGTGCGCTACCCATTTTTACCATCGCATCCACAGCATAAACTTGCTCAAAAGCAAATGAAAGCTGGTGGGAATATTGTTACCATTGAGATACACGGAGGTTTAGAAAATGGACGTGACTTTCTAGATGCTATCACAATGTGTTCCCTCACTGCAAATCTTGGAGATACTAGAACAATCGTAAGTCATCCCGCAAGTACTACTCATGGAAAATTGTCAAAAGATGAGCGTGAAGCCGTAGGAATCACTGATGGGTTAATCCGTATTTCTGTGGGTTTAGAACATATTGAAGATATTAAAAGTGACATTTTTCAAGCTCTTAATCAATTATGAAAAGCCAACTCACACGCGCATTACAAGAAAGAATCTTGGTTCTTGATGGGGCTATGGGAACCATGCTGCAAGCATATAACTTCTCTGAAGAAGATTTTAGAGGAGAGCGCTTTAAGGATTTTCACCTCTCTGTAAAGGGTAATAATGATATGCTGTCTCTCACACAGCCTGCTGCGATTGCAGAGGTGCATCGCAAGTATTTTGAAGCAGGAGCAGATATTGTGGAGACTAATACCTTCTCAAGTACGACTATCGCAATGGCAGATTATGAGATGGAGGAGTACGTGTATGATTTAAATTATGCTTCCGCGAAAATTGCTAAGGAAGTTGCTCAATCTTTTACAGAAAAAGAACCGCACAAACCACGATTTGTAGCAGGAAGTATAGGGCCTACAAACAAAACAGCAAGCATGTCTCCAGATGTAAATGATCCAGGCTATCGTGCAGTGAGCTTTGAAGAACTCAGAGTAGCTTATAAACAACAAGTAGAAGCCTTGCTAGATGGAGGTGTGGATATGTTACTTGTAGAAACGGTGTTTGATACCCTTAATGCAAAAGCTTGTCTTTTTGCAATAGAGGAAGTAAAGGAAGAACGCAACTCAGGCATACCAATTATGGTGAGCGGTACGATTACCGATGCCTCGGGACGTACGCTTTCTGGGCAAACAGCAGTAGCTTTTTTGATTTCTATCTCTCATATTCCACTACTTAGTGTTGGCTTTAATTGTGCACTAGGAGCTTCTCAATTACAACCACACCTCGAAGCCATTGCAAATGTTACTAACTACGGGATTTCTGCTCACCCTAATGCGGGCTTGCCTAATGCCTTTGGTGAATATGATGAAACACCAGAACAAATGGCGACGCAGATTAAAAAATATATCGATAAAAACCTCGTGAACATAGTGGGTGGTTGTTGTGGCACTACACCTGCTCACATTAAAGCTATTGCTCAACTTGTAGAGAATGTAACACCTAGAAAATGTAAGCTATAATGAATGTGACTCCCAGATATATGCGTCTTTCAGGCTTAGAGCCACTAATAATTACTCCAGAAAGTAATTTTATAAATGTGGGCGAACGTACAAATGTAGCGGGTTCAAAGAAATTTTTACGGCTTATAAAAGAAGAGAAATTTGACGAGGCGCTATCTGTAGCTAGAGATCAAGTAGAAAATGGTGCGCAGATTATAGATATCAATATGGACGACGGCCTTATTGATGGAAAGGAGGCGATGGTTAAGTTTTTAAACCTCGTCATTGCAGAGCCAGACATCTCTCGTGTTCCTATAATGATAGACAGTTCAAAATGGGAAATTATAGAGGCTGGTCTTCAAGTCGTACAAGGGAAGTGCGTAGTAAATTCTATAAGTCTTAAAGAGGGTGAGACGCATTTTATAGAGCAAGCAAAAAAAATAAAACGATACGGCGCTGCCGTAGTCGTCATGGCTTTTGATGAGGAGGGACAGGCAGATAATTATAATCGTCGTATCGAGATTTCAAAACGTAGTTACGAGATTTTGGTTAATGAAGTCAATTTTCCACCAGAAGACATCATTTTTGATCTTAATATTTTTCCAGTGGCGACGGGAATGGATGAGCATAAACGCAATGCCATTGATTTTATAGAGGCTACGAGATGGGTGCGTGAGCATCTTCCACATTGTTCTGTAAGTGGTGGGGTGAGTAATGTTTCTTTTAGTTTTAGAGGTAACAACGCAGTGCGCGAGGCTATGCATTCTGTGTTTTTATATCATGCGATAAAGGCCGGGATGAATATAGGTATTGTAAACCCTGCTATGCTGGAGATTTATGATAACATTCCAGAAGATTTGCTAGTGCGTGTAGAAGATGTAATTCTCAATAGAAGAGATGATGCCACAGAACGATTATTAACATTTGCAGAAACCGTAGGCCAAAAAGAAATTACAGAAAAGGAGGCAGAAGCCTGGAGAATAGAAGATATCCAAAGTCGTATCACCAGAGCACTTGTAAAAGGAATAGATGCCTATATTCTAGAAGATGTAGAAGAAGCCCGCTTATCTGTGGATGTTCCTATTAAAGTGATAGAAGGTCACTTGATGACGGGGATGAATGTAGTGGGAGATTTGTTTGGAAGTGGGAAGATGTTTTTGCCACAGGTGGTTAAATCTGCTAGAGTAATGAAGAAAGCCGTTGCCTATTTGTTACCATTTATAGAAGAAGAAAAACTTAAGAATGGAACCTCTGGTCAAAGTCAGAGTGCTGGAAAAGTACTCATGGCAACCGTAAAAGGAGACGTACATGACATAGGGAAGAATATTGTTTCTGTAGTACTTGCTTGCAATAATTATGAGATTATTGATCTTGGCGTAATGGTCTCACCAGAAAAAATCATTCAGACAGCCATTTCCGAAAATGTAGATATCATAGGCTTAAGTGGTTTAATTACGCCTAGTCTTGATGAGATGGTATATCTAGCTAAGGAGTTGCAACGTCTAGATATTAAGATACCGGTGTTAATAGGCGGTGCAACCACGAGCAAAGCCCACACCGCTGTAAAAATTGACACTCATTATAACAATGCTGTTGTACACGTAAATGATGCCAGTAGAGCAGTGACTATTGTAGGTGATTTATTAAAGAAAGACTCAAGTATCCTTTTTAAAGATCAATTAAAAGATGAGTATGCACGCTTTCGCGAAAATTTTAACTCAAGACAACGTATCAAAGAATACGTAACGATTGAGCAAGCCAGGGAGAATAAATATCAAATAGATTTTAAAGCCGAAGATATTGTAGCTCCAAACCAACTAGGTGTACAAGTAATGGAACATTTAGATCTCAAGAAACTGGTGCCTTTTATAGATTGGAGTCCGTTTTTCAGAAGTTGGGATTTACACGGTAAGTATCCAGAGATTTTGACAGATGAGGTGGTAGGAACACAAGCCAGCGAACTTTTTGCAGACGCACAACAAATGCTCCAGCAAATCATTGCCGAAAAATGGCTTACTGCCAAGGCGACTTTTGGACTATTTAAAGCAAATGCAAACCATCAAGATGATATCATAATTCCCCCAACCCCCGAAAGGGGCTTTAAGCAAGATGATAAAAAGTCTCCTTTCGAAGCTGGAGGAGTCATTTTCCGAACGCTACGCCAGCAATCCAAAAAGGCAGCAGGAAAGCCAAATATTTCACTGTCAGATTTTATAGCACCGCTCGATAGTGGTATTCAAGATTATATAGGCGCCTTCTGTGTCACGACAGGATTTGGAACAGCCAGAAAGGCAAAAGAGTTTGAAGATGCACTAGATGACTATAGCGCCATTATGATTAAAGCACTTGCAGACAGACTCGCCGAAGCCTTTGCCGAATATTTACACAAGGAAGTACGCACAAAGCACTGGGGCTATGCCACCAGAGAAGCACTAGCAAATACAGATTTAATTAAAGAAAAATACCAAGGAATACGTCCAGCGCCAGGTTATCCGGCTTGTCCAGATCATTTGGAGAAAGAGACTATCTGGAAGTTGCTTGGTGTGGAAGAATCAATTGGTGTTTCACTTACCGAAAGTTTGGCAATGTGGCCTGCGGCAAGTGTAAGTGGTTATTATTTTGGGCACCCTGAGGCGAGGTATTTCGGACTAGGAAAAATAAAAGAAGATCAAATAAAGGACTATGCGAGCCGCAAAAATATTGCTTTCGCGAAAGCGGAAAAATGGCTCACCCCAAATATAGCAGAGTAGATTATGACGAAAGTAAGAGATCACATAGCAAAGGCAATAGAAGAGAAGAGAACCGATTTTTCATTTGAAATCTTGCCACCTCTCAAAGGGCAAAATATCAACACCATTTTTGATAATATAGACCCATTAATGGAATTTAAGCCGCCTTTTATAGATGTGACTTACCATCGTGAAGAATATATTTATAAGGAACGGGAAGACGGGTTGCTAGAGAAAAAGGTAGTGCGCAAGCGCCCGGGAACAGTGGGGATTTGTGCAGCAATCCAAAACCGCTATCAAGTAGACGCTGTGCCGCACGTTTTATGTGGTGGATTTTCTAAAGAAGATACTGAGAATTTTTTGATAGATATGGATTTTCTAGGTATTGAGAATGTGATGGCTCTACGTGGTGATGCAGTTAAGAGTGAAACTTACTACAAGCCCAATAAAAATGGGAATATCTATGCACAAGACCTCGTGGAGCAAATCATTGATTTAAATAACGGTACCTACTTAGATGAAGATTTGCAGAACAGTGCAAAAACAGATTTTTGCATAGGCGTGGCGGGATATCCGGAAAAGCACCTAGAAGCTCCAAGTCTAGAAAGTGATATTCATTTTTTAAAGAAAAAGCTAGAAGCTGGAGCCTGTTATGTGGTAACTCAAATGTTTTTTGATAATCAGAAATACTTCGACTTTGTAGATAAGTGCAGAGCCGCAGGTATTACAAAACCTATCATACCAGGTCTCAAGCCGCTGGCAACAAAGAAGCAACTCAATTTAATTCCGCAACGCTTTAGCGTAGACGTGCCAGATGCATTAGTGATGGAAGTTGTAAACGCAAAAGATGCTGCAGCAATTCGGCAAGTAGGGATAGAGTGGTGTATCCAGCAAAGTAAGGAGCTCAAAGCCGCAGGAGTCCCTGTGCTTCATTACTATTCTATGGGTAAAAGTGATAATATTAGACAGATAGCAGCGGCTGTTTTTTAATTGAAATGTTGTCATGGGAATTTACATGATTGTGATATTATCATTTATATACTGTTCATATCTCTATTTCTAAGTGCAGTTTTTTAGTACTTTCGTTTTAGATATGCTTTCGCGAAAAACTAAATACGGCATTAAAGCCCTAACATACATTGCCCGTGAACAACGGGAAGATGCTTTGGTGCAAATAGGCACCATTGCCGAAAGTGAGAATATCTCGCAAAAATTTCTTGAAAGCATTATGCTTACGCTTAAAAAAGCGGGCTTCGTATCCAGCCGAAAAGGTAAAGGAGGTGGTTACCAACTGCGACGTGAGCCTAAGGATATTAAAATGGTTGAGGTCATGAGAGTACTTGAAGGACCCGTTGCCATGCTACCATGTGTATCTCTTAATTATTATGAACGTTGTGCAGATTGTAAAGATGAAGATGCATGTGCTGTTCATAGTTTAATGATTCAAATAAGGGACAATACATTACTCGTTCTAGAGAAAAACACCCTTGCAGACCTTGTAGCGGCTGCTAGTTCGTAGTTCTATTCACTCGCTTTTTTCTTTAAAACAACAATTATTCTTGTTAACCTAAGTTAATAATTTTACATTTGCCGATTAACCCTAGTAATCCTATAGGAATAAATAATTCTGAAATGATTATCGATTCACTTGTTTTAAAACAATCAAAAAATACTTCTAAAGAGAAAACCTCTGCCTCGGCAGAAAAACCTATGCGCAGTATCGTGAAGTCCATAAGCTGGAGAGCAATAGGGACTCTTGATACAATCGCAATTTCGTGGTTTGTAACTGGTACGCTAGCCTTAGCGTTGAGTATAGGGGCAGTAGAATTAGTATCAAAAATGGCGCTCTATTTTTTTCATGAGCGTGTTTGGAATTTAATAAAATGGGGAAAATAATGAAGTTTACTAAAGAGCAAATAGTACAATTTAATAGTGCTTTAAAATCACAAAGCCCATCAGACGTTGTAAAATGGGCATTAGAACATGCTGGAAGACCTGTAATAACAACAAATTTCAGACCTTATGAGGCAGCCATCTTACATGTGGTTTCTCAGGAGTTTGATAAGATTAATGTAGTATGGTGTGATACAGGTTACAATACTCCAGAAACCTATAAGCACGCAGAAGAGGTTATTAATCAGCTAGCGCTTTCTGTTGATTTATATGTGCCACGACAAACACGTGCACATCGTGATGTAGTGATGGGTAATCCTTCAGTCACAGATGAAAGTCATAAAGAGTTTACAGAGCAGGTGAAATTAGAGCCTTTCCGTAGAGCTATGGAAGTGCATAAGCCAGATGTGTGGTTTACTAATTTAAGACAAGGGCAAACGGCACATAGAGATAATCTAGATATTTTAAGTTTAAGTAAAGATGGCGTTCTTAAAGTAAGCCCTTTTTACTATTGGTCAGATAGTGAGTTAGACAAGTACTTAATAGATCATGAATTACCCAATGAGCATAATTATTCTGACCCAACAAAAGTTTTAGAACATAGAGAATGTGGTTTACATCTCTAAGCAGAGAGACATATGAAAGAGATATTAAAGACTAATGCACTCGAGAGTGAGTCCATTTATATATTTAGAGAGGTAGTTGCTCAGTTTGAAAATCCAGTGTTATTATTTTCGGGAGGAAAAGATAGCATCACTTTAGTGAGACTTGCTCAAAAAGCATTTTACCCAGCCGCGATTCCATTTCCATTATTACATGTAGATACTGGTCACAACTTTCCAGAGACCATCAAATTCAGAGATGATTTAGTAAAGGAACTTGGACTCAATTTAATTGTACGTAATGTGCAAGATGCAATTGATCAGGGGAAAGTGACAGAAGAAACTGGTAAATATGCTAGTAGAAATAGTCTACAGACAACTACACTACTTGATGCTATTGAGGAGTTTAAGTTTGATGCATGTATAGGTGGCGCTCGTCGTGATGAGGAAAAAGCACGTGCAAAAGAACGTATCTTTTCGGTACGAGATGATTTTGGACAGTGGGACGAAAAAAATCAGCGACCAGAATTATTTGACTTGCTCAACGGTAATATAGAATTGGGACAAAACGTGCGCGTTTTTCCTATCTCAAACTGGACAGAGCTTGACGTGTGGAGCTACATACAACAAGAACAAATTGAAATTCCAAGTATTTACTTTTCACACACAAGAAAAACGTTTGAGCGTGACGGAATGATATGGAGTGCTTCAGATTGTGTGTATAGAGATGACAATGAAGAGGTAGAAGATCGTGTAGTGCGTTTTAGAACCGTAGGTGATATGACATGTACTGCCGCTGTAGCTTCTGAGGCAATTACCATCCAACAGATAGTAAACGAAATTAAAGTAAGCCGTATTTCAGAACGTGGAGCTCGTATAGATGATAAACGAAGTGAGGCAGCAATGGAAAAACGTAAACAACAAGGTTATTTTTAGATTATGGAGGTATTGAAACTGGCAACTGCTGGAAGTGTAGATGATGGAAAGAGTACTTTAATAGGTAGGTTGTTATACGACACGCAATCACTTACTGATGATAAACTTGAGGCTATAGAAAAAAGCAGTAAAAAGTTAGGGTATGATTACCTAGACTTTTCACTAGCAACAGATGGATTAGTGGCAGAACGTGAGCAAGGAATCACGATTGATGTAGCACACATTTATTTTTCGACACCTACTAAAAGTTACATTATAGCAGACAGCCCTGGGCATGTAGAGTATACTCGTAATATGATTACAGGAGCGTCAAATGCTGCTGTTTCTATTATTCTTATAGATGCTAGAAAAGGCGTTATCGAGCAAACATTTAGGCACTTCTTTATCAATGCGCTTTTACAAGTTAAGCACGTGGTAATTGCAGTAAATAAAATGGACTTGGTAGATTATGATCAGTCTGTTTTTGATAGTATTAAAAATGACATTGATGCACTTCGAGCAAAGAGTGGTTATAAAGATCAAGAGATAACGTTTATTCCTATAAGTGCACTTACTGGTGATAATGTGGCTTCCGCTTCCGCGAAAATGGACTGGTATCAAGGACCATCTATTTTAGAATATTTAGAAAATGTAATTCCAGAAGCAGCTAGCGATACGCCAATGCGTTTTCCAGTGCAATCGGTAATACGACCAAAAACCAATGCATTTCATGATTTTAGAGGGTATGCGGGTAAGGTGTATGGAAGTTCAATAGCGGTAGGAGACGAGATAACGGTACTGCCTAGTTTAAAATCTTCAAAGGTTCAAGATATATTCAGCTACAAAGATTCTTTTAAAGAAGCGCCAGCTGGTAACTCAATAACACTCACGCTAGAAGATGATATTAATGTAACTAGAGGTGATGTCATTGTGAAGTCTACCGAAGTGCCTCAACAAACCAAAGAGCTTACAGCAACCGTATGCTGGATGGATGACATGGTGCTTACGGCCGGTAAAAAGTACGAGCTACAGCATACAACGCAGCGCATACTTGCAAAGGTGTCTCAAATACAAGAAATTATCCCTACAGATTTTTCTATACCAGAAGCTGGCGCAAGTGAAGTAACAATTAATGAAATTGCAACGGTACATTTTAAACTTGCCAAATCACTTTTTTATGATCGTTATACAGATCATAAACAAGGAGGCTCATTTATTATCATAGACCCTATTACAAATACAACAGCTGGAGTAGGGTTTATACAGTAAGCCAATCATCATAGTATGTAAAAAAACAAAGCCCATTCTTTAAAAGAATGGGCTTTATCATTAGTAGTTGTCTTAGTGTATTACTTCTTTGCTAAGAAAGGGTACCTGTAATCTGTAGGAGTTACAAATGTTTCCTTAATCATACGTGGGCTTACCCATCGTAATAAGTTAAGCATAGAACCAGCCTTGTCATTAGTTCCAGATGCACGAGCTCCACCAAAAGGTTGTTGCCCTACAACTGCTCCAGTAGGTTTGTCGTTAATATAGAAGTTACCTGCCGCATTTTTAAGAGCCTTAGTAGCCTCTTGTACAGCATAACGATCTGTTGCTAGTATTGCTCCAGTAAGTGCATACTCACTAGTGCTGTCTACAAGCTTAAGCATCTCGCTCCAGTCTTTATCTTCATATACGTAGATAGTCATTACTGGGCCAAAAAGCTCTGTGTGCATTGTTGTATAGTTAGGATCTGTAGTTACGATAACAGTAGGCTCAATAAAGTAACCTTTCTTCTTGTCGTGTCCACCACCTACGATGATCTCTGCATTTGCATCTTCTTTTGCTTGGTCAATATATTTTGCGAGCTTGTCAAAAGATCCTTCGTGTATTACCGCAGTAATGAAGTTAGTCATATCCTCTGGAGAACCCATTTTAAAAGACTTTACATCTTCTATAACGTACTTTTTTACTTCTTTCCAGATAGAAGCAGGGATGTAACCGCGACTTGCCGCACTACATTTCTGTCCTTGGAATTCAAAAGCACCACGCGAGATTGCTGTTGCAACTTGCTTAGCAGGAGCACTAGGGTGAGCAACGATAAAATCTTTACCACCAGTTTCACCTACGATACGTGGGTATGTTTTGTAATTGTGAATATTCTCACCTATTTTTTTCCAGATATCCTTAAATACGTGTGTAGATCCTGTAAAGTGTAGTCCAGAAAAATCTGGGCTTGCAAGTACTGTATCTGTAATCATGATAGGATCTCCGTGTACAACTTGGATTACACCATCTGGTACACCAGCTTCACGGAAGATGTCAAGAATAATCTTAGCAGATAGCATCTGGCTATCAGAAGGCTTCCATACTACTACATTCCCCATAAGTGCACAGGCAGCAGGAAGGTTTGCAGCAATTGCGGTAAAGTTAAAAGGAGTAATCGCGTAGATAAATCCTTCTAGTGGACGGTATTCTAATCTATTCCAAGCTCCAGAAGTAGACTCTGGCTGCTCATTATAGATGTCTGTCATAAACTGCACGTTAAAACGTAAGAAGTCTATAAGCTCACAAGCAGCATCAATTTCTGCTTGATAGATTGTCTTAGACTGGTTGATCATCGTTGCAGCATTAATCTTTGCGCGGTATGGTCCTGCAATAAGCTCTGCAGCTTTAAGAAAGATTCCTGCACGTTGCTCCCATGGAAGCTCTGCCCACTCTGTACGAGCTTCTAGTGCTCCAGCGATTGCTTGATCAATATGTGTTTTTTCTGCAAGATGATACTCACCTACCACTTTCTTGTGATCGTGTGGTGGAGTGATCGTGCGTGTGTTTTTTGTGCGCACTTCTTTACCGTTGATGTACATCGGTACTTCTGTATGTGCATTAAATAATTCTTTATAAGCTGCTGCTACCGCCTCGCGTTCTGGAGAGCCTGGAGCATACGATTTTACCTCTTCGTTTACAGCAACTGGAACTTGAAAAAATCCTTTTCCCATGATGTTTTTTTGTTTTGTTTTTTACGAATTGTAAAGTTACAAATTTAAGATAGGATGATACAGGTCTTTGGCAAGAGTGTAACAAGTGGGGTTTTTATGCTTTCGCGAAAGCGTAACTTAGAAACATGTTTAAGGAAACCGTACCATTCTTTTTTTCGTAATTTCACCCATTAAACTGCGACTTATCCCTCAATGTGCACTGTAACTTATATTCCGAAAGAAAATAATACGTTCATTCTTACGTCTAATCGTGATGAGGCGGTGGGTAGAACTACGCTCGCTCCAGACTTTTATGATGTAGATGGAACAAAAATGCTATTCCCAAAAGACGCCGTCGCTGGTGGAACGTGGATAGGTATTTCCGAAAAAAATAGGATGATATGCTTGCTTAACGGAGGTTTTGAAATACACGTGAGAAAAGAAAGTTACAGAATGAGCCGTGGCATCGTTGTAAAAGAACTTCTTAAGGCAGCCGATTTGTCTGAGGCTATCGATACGTTCAATTATGAGGGTATTGAACCTTTTACAATTGTTGCTATAGATTGGAGTGGTGATCTCAAAGCGACAGAATTAGTTTGGGATGGTGATAAAGCACATATAACATTATTAGATAATGAGCCTAAAATATGGTCCTCATCTACCTTATATGATGCTACTATGAAAGAAAAACGTCGTATGTGGTTTGCTGCATTTAAAGAAACTACAGATTGGAGTAAAGAGAGTTTGTTTGAATTTCACACCAAAGCAGGAGAAGGAGATGCGCATGTTGACTTACAAATCAATCGCGGACTTTTAAAAACAGTAAGTGTTACTCAGGTGGAGAAAATAGATGATACATGCGTGATGACGTATAATGACCTTCAAAAGGAAGAAGTTCACACCGCTCAATTTGAAATGATACCTGCGTGATATATAACGGGAAGATTATAGTGCTCGCGTTTCCAGATACGTTTGTAAAAATGTCTGATGAGCTCATGTGTAAAATTTTACCATTGATGGGTCTTGGTACACGTACTCACATTAAAGCGGGTCATGCGGCACTTGTGCTTATAGAAAATAAGACTGGTAAAGCACAATATTTTGATTTTGGAAGATATATTACTCCCAAAGGAAAAGGGCGTGTGCGAGGAGCTAATACAGATGTAGAGCTTGAAGTACCCGTAACGGTTATTGTGGAGGGTGGAACACTTGAAAATCTAGATGAGCTTTTGCTTTGGCTAGATGCACATCCAGAAAAAACGCACGGGTCAGGCAGACTTGTAGCTTCGCTTTGCTCGGCTATTAATTATGAGAAAGCACTTGCTTACATTCATTCACTACAAAATCAGGGCAGTGTTCCTTATAAAGCCTTTGGAAAAATAGGAAGTAATTGCGCTCGTTTTGTTACAGAGACGATACTAGCTAGTACAGAGGATAAGACTATTATTAAATACCTTAAGCGTAACAAGAAGTTCACACCGAGTACCGTAGGTAATGTTGAGAAAAGCGCTTCAGAAGAAGGAGTTTATCAAGTTCTTAACGGTGTGATTGCTCCATATAACTCAACTGCGCTACGCGAGAATCTTACAAATTACTTTGATAGACGAGTTCCCGCTGCATACACTGTTGAAGATGAGGGTGTGTTGCCAGAAAACGTTTACTTTCTAGAGGGCACAGGTAGTAGTGCTTATTTTCACCTTGAGATTCTCTCTGAGATAAAAGGCATTGTTAGAAGATTTACTGAGTTTGGTGAGCAGGATTTTGAGGGTGTGACCACTTTTCCAAAGGATTTTTCGGTGATGGGTAATTATCGTTTTGTATACGATAGTAATTGTGCTTTTTGTACGCTTGAACAGGGGAATTCACATTTTCGCCTTGAGCTTACTTCTCAAGAATTCTCGGCTATTAGTTTAAAGCAAACGGTGCACTCAGCTTAAATACTGGGATTTTTACTCTAAAATTACGTGTAGTAGTAAAGTTTACCATTTGGTAAAAACCTTGCATTGCCCCAAAGGCAGAGTTGAGCAAGCATCCAGAACTGTAGGTGTGGCTTTCGCCAGGTTTAAGAACAGGTTTTTTACCTATGACACCTTCTCCGGCAACGGTCTCTGGTGCGCTAAGGGCATCTGTTATTCTCCAGTGACGAGCCATAAGTTGCACGCTATCTTTACTCTGATTTGCAATCGTTATTTTGTAGCCAAAGGCATAGCGCATTTTATGATTTTTATAAAATGTACCCTCAAAGGTAGTCTCTACAGAAATTTTAATTCCTCTTGTAACTTGTTGTACCATTCTTAAAATAAAAATGCAGTGATTGCAAAGAAAATCACGGCAAATAATGTTGCTCCTAAATAGAATATGATATTTAAAAATACAAATTTTAGTAACGTCCACCTTCGTTTTTGTTTGTAAAAATTACGAAGTGCCTTGTAAAAGTAAAAAGGACCTACTAATAGAAGTAGGAGTGATGCAACTATTTCATCCCCAATAAGTAGGTCTGGAATTAAGGCAATGAGTAGTACTAGAAAGACCCAACTAAAGATATGGAATATGAACACTAGATGTTCCATATAGTTGAATCGTTTTTTTGAATAAATCAGCCACAAAAAGAGTGCAAAAATTGGTGCGAAAAAGAATAAGAAAAAGGGAATTTTAGAAGCTAAGAACCTAATAAAACGTGCTGGATTATCTTTTACACGTTTTATATCTTCATTCTTGCTATATAAAAAAATGTTTGTTCTAGTCTTGCTAAAGTTTAAACTATCGAGAGCAGTTACTGGATCACTTATTTCTGTATACTCAAAGAAATCATAAAAAATCTCGCCCTTTGTTGCAATTTTAGAAAGATACATCCCGTCAATAGAGGCTTCAGAACGGGTGCTGTAAGGAACTTTCTTGACGGCTCTCTTTGTGGAGTCCTTTGTCTTTTTTCGCTCTTTAAGTTTTGAGACGCTATTTTCTATAGTATTATTAATTCTTTCTTCTAGCAGATCTGCATCTTCTTGGTTGAGGTCTTGAAGTTCATTTATGTTGATGTCTTTCGTTATGGCTTTTATTGCGTCAATATCTCCTTGTGCTTCATCAACATTGAACTGGATGGCTCCATCATCTGTGAAGTCTAAGTCATTATTACCATTTATAAAGCCTATGATGGCTAGTATTATAAAGTAAGAAATAGAGGCGCTTAGAAAAAACCGAAAAGGGTTTGCATATTTAAGACGTTTGCCATCTACATAATACCTAGTGATGGTGCCTGGTTTAAACAATAAATCTTTTACAGTGTATCTAAAACGAGAATCATAAGTAAACACGCTCAGTATAAACTCATTGAAAAAATCTTTGAGAGTAAGTCTCTTAGTGGTGTTAATCTGTCCGCAGTATGCACAAAAGCGGTCGGAGAGTTCTAGAGGGTGCTTGCAGTTTAAGCACTCTACTCCTCTATATCGCATTGCCTTTCGGCTAGTTGATTTGATTTCTGTTTCCTTCACGATATAAATATAGGATTTTTAGAAGGATACGCTTTCGCGAAAGCGTAAAGAAGTAATACTAACTGTTTACAACAGGATTAATTTGTAATCTGGCTAGAATTTGTAGTGCCATATCCTAGGAGTTCATCAAAACGTCCACCTGGTCTGCGGTAGTACACTAATATTTGATAATCATTTTCTGTCTGCCAGAAATTGCCGTCTATATTCTTTTTTTCTTCTATGCTTCCATCTGCATTCACTAGTACGTAGCGATAGTTATAAAAACCTTGCTTTAGTAAATAAGGTAATTCATAACGGCGTGAGTCACCATTATAAGTTAGTGCAGTGCTCTTGTCGATTACATAATTATTAAAGTTTCCATAGATATGGATAGACTGTCCTTCGTTAATTTCTGGATACTGCAAAGAGAAATGAATCCACACATACTCTGCCTCTGTGAGTGGTGTTCGACCTTGTAAGGTGTTTATTAAGAAGTTGCCATTAATGTCTGGATTGTAAGTGTATGGTTCATCATAACGAGCGGGACTTGTGTATAGATAATTGTGGTAAAGACTTTTAAGCTCTATGCTGCGTATGGCAAATGTAGAAGATCGCACATCTTTATTTTCAAAGTTAAAAAACTCATTACCACCCCAGAAAGCTGTTTCTTGATCATAGCGATACTCAAGTTTGCTCCCTATATTATATTGAGGATTTATGCCTGTAATAGCAGTTTTTAAGTTGTTATTCTGGATGAGAACGGTATGTAAATTAGTTTTTGGATTGATAATGAGGTCATCACCAGAGTCTACGAAAAAGCGTAGCACCTGTTTATTATCTATGTATCTCAAGTCGCGAGACCTCTTAACCTCTGCTCCCACACTATATTGAGGATTAAAAATCATAAACTTACGAGAGAAAACAAGATTGTCATCCTCATCATAAATACTCAAGAGGTAATTACCTGTTTTAGTAAGTCTCTTAGTCATCTGGTTAGGGATGCTTAGGTCGTAATGAGTGTAAAGTTGTAGAGTGGCAACCGAGTTTTCAAACCCGAGAATACGCACATTATCCATGCCATCCATAAACTCAGAACGTACGAGATTACTAGGTGTCCAGTCTGCATTATGATGTGTTATCTTATAAAAATAATCACGCTCATCTCCTATAATATCGTCAAAAGAAAGTCGCAAACTGCTCCCCAGTTTTATAATAGGCAGCGAGGTGCCGGTAGTACTGTTTTCATTAAACTGTACAGTTTTTATAAATGCAGGTTCTGGAAGTTCTTGTGCTACTTGAGCAGCAGCAGACAGCGAAATTACAATCAATAAAATGGTGAAATATGGTCTCATAAAAACATGGATGGATACCAAATATAAACAATTTTGATGCCGAGATATTGCGTTAATCGATATGGTGTGGCAAATGATGATGTTTGATGATAATGCTTACGCGAAAATGTGATAACGGGAAGTGAATCTCAACAATGGAGCATAACGTAAGATTGCAAGCATTTTCATTCCTTTTTAAGAATTGTGCGCCTTAATTTGATGTTATTTTAAAATTAATTTTGAGGAGTCTGAGCCAAATAGGCTTAACAAGAATCTTAAAAAGAGATATTTTTTACGGTTAAAACGTTTGAAATATAGTGTTTTGAGAAGCTTTGTTTAATGAGTCGTGTAAAACATTATTTAGAAATGTTATAAATAATACTTTCACTTAGTCACACTCGGAAATACGGACGGTATTATGTAAATTTGCAAACCTCAATTTAAGAGGATTTTAGATAACATAAATCTACTGACATATGTCAAAAGACATCAGAATCAAAAAAGGTCTTGATATCCGATTAGTAGGCGAAGCAGAAAAAACAATTTCTGAAGCGCCTAGATCGCGTACCATTACTATTAGACCTTCAGATTTTCATCTCATTACCCCTAAAATGGTCGTAAAAGAAGGAGCGACCCTACAGGCTGGAGATGTAATATTTTACTCAAAATCTCAAGAAGAAATCAAATTTGTATCTCCAGTTGCTGGAACAATTACAGAAATCAAGCGTGGCGCACGCCGTGTGATTACTGATATTGTAATTGAAGCAGATTATGCTGGTGCTACTCGTGATCTTGGAGCTTTAGGAGCATCTGCAAGTGCAGAGGCGGTGAAAGCGAGATTACTTGAGGGAGGGGTTTGGCCATTTATCAAGCAACGTCCTTATGATGTTGTTGCAAACCCAACAGTAACTCCAAAGGCGATTTTTATCTCTGGATTAAATACAGGGCCACTCGCTGCAGACCTTGATTTTGTTCTTGCAGGGAAGGAGGCGCACTTACAAGCAGCAGTTTCTGCGCTTGCAACGCTTACTTCTGGAGGTGTTCATGTATCTATAGGAGCAAGCTCTTCTATATTTTCTGGACTTAAAGATGTTGTAACTCATACAGTAAAAGGACCACACCCAGCTGGGAACGTTGGAACTTTAATAAATAAAACGAGCCCAATTAATAAAGGTGAAACTGTATGGACGATTGCCGCACAGGATCTAGCTATTATTGGAGAGTTGTTGCTTACGGGTAAGTTTAATGCACAACGTGTAATATCTGTATCTGGTTCATCTATCAAAGCACCTAAGTATTATAAGACAATGATAGGGGCAGAGGTTTCTACATTTGCATATGCTGCAGGAGTAGAGGGAGATAATAATCGTTTTATTTCTGGTAATGTACTTACTGGTAGTAAAGTGAGTCCAGAAGGAGCTTTAGGTTTTTATGCAACTGAGTTTGTTGCTATTCCAGAAGGAGATGATTATGAATTCTTTGGGTGGAATAAGCCTGTTTTTGATAAGATATCTCCATCTAGAGCACTTACGTTCTCATGGATGCAGCCTAATAAAAAGTATGATCTTGATACTAATACAAATGGTGAGCACCGTGCGTTTGTAGTAACAGGAAACTATGAAGAGGTTTTTCCTTTAGATATTTACCCTATGCAAATCCTTAAGGCTTGTATGGTAGAAGATCTAGATGAGATGGAAGCACTTGGGATGTATGAAGTAGCTCCAGAAGATTTTGCACTTACTGAATTCATGTGTGTGTCTAAACAGCCACATCAAGAAATTATCAGAAAGGGATTAGATGTTATGTATAAAGAAATAGGATAAGTTATGGGAATGAAAGAAAGTTTACATAAGCTTAAAATGAAGTATGAAGGGAAGAAGATGGCTCCGGCTTTCAACGCACTTCACACTTTTTTATACGCTCCTAACGAGACAACACATAGTGGTGGTCACATTAGAGCGGTAGATGATTTAAAGCGAACAATGAACACGGTAATCATTGCATTGATTCCTTGTTTGTTATTTGGAATATTTAATGCTGGATACCAGCATTACTATGCAGTTGCAGAGGTAGCTGGAACAGCAGCAGAGTATAAAGCTGTAGGTTTCTTTGATGGAAATTTCTGGAACTGGGATAACTTTGCAATGGGAGCTTGGACAGTATTACCACTTGTGGTGGTTTCTTACGGTGTAGGTCTTCTTGTAGAATTTATTTTTGCAGTTATAAAAGGACATGAAGTAGAAGAAGGTTACCTAGTAACGGGAATGCTTGTGCCACTTATTGTTCCTATTGATATTCCATTATGGATGCTTGCGGTAGCAGTAATCTTTGGTGTGGTAATAGGTAAGGAAGTATTTGGAGGAACAGGGATGAACATCCTTAACCCTGCACTTACTATCCGTGCTTTCTTATTCTTTGCATATCCTACTTGGATGTCTGGAGATAAAGTATGGGTACACCAAGCAGTAGATATGGCTGGACAGCCAGATGCAATCTCTGGAGAAACTATCTTAGGTAGTTATGCACAGAATAGTACTGTTGCTTATGACTACTGGGACATGTTTGCTGGTTTTATACCAGGTTCTGTAGGAGAAACTTCAAAGCTTTTAATCATTTTTGGAGCGGCATTTTTGATCTTTTCAAAGATAGCAAGCTGGAGAATCATACTTTCTGCGATAGCAGGAGCGCTAGTAATGGGGCTTATCTTTAATGGTGTAGTTGACGCAGGATGGATTGATAGCTCAAGTAAGTTTTACGGATTAATGAGTGTTCCTTTCTGGCAACACCTTATTATAGGTAGTATCTTATTTGGTGCTGTGTTTATGGCAACAGATCCAGTTACAGGATCACAAACTAACAAAGGGAAATACATCTACGGATTCTTAATAGGATTTATCTCTATCATGATTCGTGTATTTAACCCAGCATACCCAGAAGGAGTATTCCTTGCAATCTTATTAATGAATGTATTTGCTCCTACTATTGATCACTACGTGGTTCAAGGGAATGTGAAGAAGAGAATGAAACGTCTTAAACTTAAAACAGCATAACGATGGCAAAGACAGACGGAAACGGATATACGATTCTATTTGCAACTATTATGGTAGTTGTAGTAGGAGGAGTGCTTGCAGGACTTGCAACAGGTCTTAAGCCAGCAATTAAAGAAAATGAGCGCTTTGAAAAGCAACAGAACATTCTGTATGCAATGGGTGTGAATGAGAATGTTGAAGGTGAAGGAGGTGTTAACTTTATCCCTACTGATAAGGTAGAGGCAGAGTATGACAAATACATCAAAGAAGCTTACATTATACAGAGTGGTAAAATCACACAAAGTGAAGAGGCATTTACTGTAGATATGAAGAAGCAAAGTAAATTACCTAAAAATGAGCGTAAGATGCCTCTGTTTGTAGGTGAGAAAGATGGTCAGAAGTTTTATGTTGTACCTATGTACGGTAAAGGACTTTGGGATGCTATCTGGGGTTACGTTGCTTTAGACGATAACTTGATTGTACAAGGTGTGTATTTTGATCACAAAGGTGAGACGCCTGGACTTGGTGCAAATATCAAGGAGCGTTATTTTATGGATGACTTTACAGGAGAGCAGATAATGTCTAAGACACAATATTCTGGAATCACTGTAGCAAAGGGTAATAACGATCCAAAAAACGAACGTAAAGAAGATAATAAAGTAGATGCTCTTGCAGGAGCTACTATCACAGGTGATGGTGTAAGTGCAATGATTAAGAGTACACTTAAGAATTACGTTCCATTTATTCAAGATTTTAAAACCAAAGCATAATGGCGATACTATCAAAAAAAGATCAAAGACTTATACTTGATCCGCTTGCAGATGATAACCCAATTACTATTCAAGTATTAGGTATCTGTTCTGCACTTGCAATTACAGCGCAATTAAAAGCATCTATTGTAATGGCAATTTCTGTACTTTTTGTACTCGGGATTGGTAACGTTGTAATATCGCTTTTACGTAATGTGATTCCTTCAAAAATTCGAATCATTGTACAACTTATCGTTGTAGCAACGCTAGTAATTGTGGTAGATCAAACGCTTAAGGCATTTGCTTATGAGCTGAGTAAAGAGCTATCTGTCTTTGTAGGACTGATTATTACAAACTGTATTATTATGGGGCGTTTTGAAGCATTTGCTTTAGGAAACGGGCCTTATAGATCATTCTTAGATGGGATAGGTAATGCACTTGGTTATGGTGTGATACTTATTATGGTAGGTTTCTTTAGAGAGCTCCTAGGTTCAGGAACACTTCTTGGATTTAAAGTACTTGGAGATCCTATTGAAAAAACAGGACTGTACAGTATAGGATATGAGAACAACGGATTTATGTTGCTATCACCTATGGCACTTATTGTGGTAGGTTTGATTATCTGGGTACAGAGATCAAGAAATCCTGCTTTAGTAGAAGAGAACTAAGAATTAATTTTCACGCTTTCGCGAAAGCGTAAACCTATAAAATCAAAGATATGTTAGAGCATATTGAATTATTTTTTAAATCCATTTTCATCGATAACATGGTATTTGCAACATTCTTAGGAATGTGTTCATACCTAGCGGTGTCAAAAAAAGTTACTACTGCTGTAGGACTTGGAGCTGCAGTAATATTTGTACTTGCGGTAACAGTGCCTATTAACTGGTTACTTGATCAGTACATATTACGTGACGGTGCTTTAGCGTGGTTAGGTCCCGAGTATGCAGATTATGACTTAAGTTTCTTATCGTTTATATTATTTATTGCAACTATTGCAACAATGGTACAACTGGTGGAAATTGTAGTAGAGAAATTCTCGCCATCACTGTATAACTCACTTGGTATTTTCTTACCACTTATTGCAGTAAACTGTGCCATCTTAGGAGGGTCATTGTTTATGCAATCTAGAGATATCCAAACGTTAGGTCTTGCCTTCAACTACGGTATATCTTCTGGTATAGGTTGGTTCTTAGCAATTCTTGCAATTGCTGCCATTCGTGAGAAAATACGTTACTCAAATGTTCCTGCGCCTTTAAGAGGATTAGGGATTACATTTATCATCACAGGATTGATGGCAATAGGATTTATGAGTTTTGGAGGAATGCTTACTGGAGGTGATGAAGAAGAAGCTCCAGCAGTAGAAGCTGCACAGATAGAAGTAAAAGAAGAAGGTCAACCGGTAGCTATGATCGCTGTTGACAAAATTGCTAACGAAAAAGAAAACTAATTATGATACTAGCCGCATCAATGTCCGGCGTTGTCATCGCGACAATCGCTGCCTTTTTGGTACTTACGTTACTGCTCGTGGGATTATTGCTTTTTACAAAGCAAAAGCTATCTCCATCGGGGCCTGTAACAATTACAATAAACGGAGAGAAACAAGTAGAGGTTGCCTCAGGAAGTACATTACTTTCTACATTAGGTAACAACAAAATATTCTTACCATCTGCCTGTGGAGGTGGAGGTACTTGTATACAGTGTGAGTGTCACGTTCTTGAAGGAGGTGGAGAAGCATTGCCTACAGAAACGCCACACTTTTCTCGTAAAGAACTTGCTCATGGAGCGCGTCTTGCTTGTCAGGTAAAAGTAAAGCAAGATATGAATATCACTATCCCAGAAGAAGTATTTGGGATCAAGAAGTGGGATGCAACCGTAGTACGTAACTATAACGTAGCATCATTCATTAAGGAGTTTGTAGTAGAGATTCCAGAGGATATGGGCTACAAAGCTGGAGGTTATATTCAGATTGAAATCCCTGAATGTACAATCAATTATAAAGATATTGATATCACGGCTCACCCAGAGGAGCATGAAACTCCAGATAAGTTTCAAGCAGAATGGGATAAGTTTGGTTTATGGCCACTTACCATGAAAAATAATGAAACCGTAGAGCGTGCATACTCAATGGCTTCCTTCCCAGCTGAAGGTCGTGAGATTATGTTGAACGTACGTATTGCTACTCCACCATGGGATAGAGCAAAAAACCAATGGATGGATGTTAACCCTGGGGTTGCCTCATCTTATATATTTGCACAAAAGCCTGGTGATAAAGTAGTAATTTCTGGTCCTTATGGAGAGTTCTTCATAAACGAGTCTGAGTCTGAGATGCTTTACGTAGGTGGTGGAGCAGGAATGGCGCCTATGCGTTCTCACCTGTATCACTTATTCAAAACTCTTAAAACAGGACGTACTGTTACTTACTGGTATGGAGGACGTTCTAAGCGCGAATTGTTCTACCTTGAGCACTTCCGTGAGTTAGAAAGAGAATTTCCTAACTTCAAGTTTTATCTAGCGCTTTCTGAGCCTATGGAAGAAGATAACTGGAAAGTAAAAGATTCTACAGATGGAGAAGGAGACGGTTTTGTTGGTTTCATTCACCAAGTAGTAATTGATCAATATTTAAGTAAACATGAAGCTCCAGAAGATATCGAGCTTTACTTCTGTGGTCCTCCTCTTATGAACAACGCTGTTCAGAAAATGGGAGAAGATTATGGAATTCCAGATGAGAACATTCGTTTTGATGACTTTGGAGGATAGTATATAATTTCGCTTTCGCGAAAACCTAAAAACCCGATACAGCAATGTATCGGGTTTTGTGTTTCTACCCTCCTGAGTGCTTTCAAAAGTAACGGGTGGTTAGGTAGAAATAAACATGAATATTATCTTTGTATTATGGCAGAACTCCTCACAGAACAAGAGCTTCATAACCTCGCGATGAATATCGTGGGAGATGATCTTACTAGTCAAGGCTACGAATTTATGGCAGTAAATTCTAAGCTTAAAAAGGATCCACAGTTTGTGGCTCTCAAGGATAAAAAATTACATTTTGTTATCGTACGAGCTCGTACATTCCCAGAAGATGCAAATCTGTATGACGAGGCGCAAATGATAAGAATGCGTGATCATGCTATAAAGTTTGAAGCCCGCACTTTTTATGCTGGAGTAGGGCTTGGACATGGTGATAATTATCAATTACCAGTAGAGAAGGATAAGCCTTATCGAGAGATATACAACGGACTTCAAGAAATAACTTAATGAGATTACTTTTACTTTTTCTAGCCATTACTATTTTTTCTTGTAAACAAGATAATGTAGCAGATGAGATTACTATCCAAGGAGATGCATTTGGAACTACGTATGCAGTAAAATATTTTGGTCCAGAGCAAGACGCAATTCGTATCAAAAAAGGAATTGATTCTGTTATTTATGCAGTTAATAAATCAATGAGCACTTATTTGCCCGATAGTGATATTTCTAAGATTAATAGAGGAGATAGTACTATTGTAATAGATGATATGTTTAAGGATGTGTATTCGCTTTCGCGAAAGCTTAATAAAGCCACATCAGGCTATTTTGACCCTACAGTAGGAACATTGCGTAATGCGTATGGATTTGGAGATACAGAGGCGCTTAAGTTAATTGATAGCACGGCTCTTGATTCATTAATGAAGTATGTAGGTTGGGATAAGGTAACGCTCAGTGAAAATGATAAAATCCAAAAGACTTATCCAGAGATATATTTTGATTTTAATGCTGTGGCAAAAGGTTATGGTGTGGATAGAGTTGGCATCTTTATGAATGAAGAAGGATACCGTAATTTTCTTGTAGATATAGGAGGAGAAATAGTGGCTTCTGGATTTAATGAAAGAAAACAAGAGTCTTGGATAGTTGGAATAGAAAATCTTGACTCGCCTTTAGAAAAACGTACACATAGCGCATTGGTAGGTCTAAGAGACAAGGCAATGGCTGGATCTGGTAATTATAGGAAGAATCGTATTGATGAAACTACAGGCGAGCAATACGTTCATACTTTAAATCCACTTACGGGTTCTGCAGAACGCAGTGATGTCCTTAGTGCAACCATTATCGCAGTAGATTGCGCTACGGCAGATGCTTGGGCAACTTCATGTATGGCAATGGGCCTTGATCGTGCTAAGGAAGCTTTAAAAGGTCAAGACGTAGAGGCTTACTTAGTTTATGACGGTGGAGTGTATATGACGGAGGGGTTTGAGGAATATATTCAGGATTAAAACCTCGTAGATTACTTATAACAAACAGGTAGTATCTCACCTTGAGCTAGTCTATATCTATCTACTTCTTCTTGAGATAGGGTGTTTGTGTAATCAACTTCGTCTACTTTAAACCCTATACTTCTTAGCTTGTCAAAATAGTCGCGACCGTAGACACGAACGTGATCATATTGTCCAAAAATCTTAGCTCTTTCGTCACGATCTGTGATGGTGTCATCTTCAAAGGTTGAGGCTCTATCTAGCTCTTGAGGAATTTGTAAAATCGCCATCCCACCTGGTCTTAACACGCGATATAATTCTTGCATCGCTTTAGTATCATTTGGGATATGCTCTAATACATGATTACAGAATATGAGATCATAACTGTTTTCGCCGAAAGGCAAATCACATATATCTGCTTTTACATCTGCTAGCGGAGAGTTTAAATCTGTGGTAGTATAATCAAGGTGTGCGCTTTCGCGAAAGCGTTTATAAAAAGCTTGCTCTGGAGCAAAATGCAACACTTTTCTTGGGGAAGTAAAGAAATCTGTTTCCCGTTGTAACCAAAGCCATAAGAGTCTGTGACGTTCTAGTGAGAGCGTAGATGGAGACAGTACATTCTCTCTTGGTGTACCATAACCGTACGGTAAAAATTTCTTAAATGTTTTTCCGTCTATAGGATCCTCGTAACGGTCACCTTTCAAAAAGGTAGCCATAATAGGTCTCACCACATAACTAGCCCTTATTAATAAAGGTCGCGGAATGGCGTTTAAGAAAAATTTGAAAAGCTTTTTCACTAGTTAAAGCACTAAAGCTTGCTGGCGAAAAGGAGTTTCCTCATCGCTCTCAATTCCTAGTGCTTTATAGATGTAAGCAAAAGTAGATAGTAATTCCGGCTTGCCATCTAGTATAGCTACGTCATGTTCAAAATGAGCGCTTGGTTTATTATCGCGCGTAGTAATCGTCCAGCCATCATTGTGCTGTGTGATATTGCGAGTTCCCATATTAGTCATAGGTTCGATGGCTACTACCATCCCTTCTATAAACTTTTTACCACGTCCACGTTTACCATAGTTAGGCATTTCTGGATCTTCATGCATGGTAGTTCCTAGACCGTGACCTACAAGTTCGCGCACTACACCATAGCCATGATCTTCTGTAAATTTCTGAATAGCATACCCTACGTCACCTACGCGATTCCCTATTTTAAGTTGTTCTATTCCCACATAAAGAGATTGCTTAGTAACTTCAAGTAATTTCTTTACTTCTGGTGCTACTTCGCCTACTTCAAATGTGTAGGCGTGATCGCCATAGAAGCCATTTTTGATAGCTCCACAATCTATAGAGATAATATCTCCTTCTACAAGAGGTTTGTTGTTAGGAATTCCATGAACAACCTGGTCATTAGGACTCATGCAAAGTGTGTTCGGAAAATCGTATAAACCCAAGAAACCTGGAATCGCATCTTGTGAACGTATATAGTCTTCTGCTATCTTATCGAGATATAGTGTGGTTACTCCTGGTTTTACCTCTCCAGCAAGTATGCCTAAGGTACGAGATACTACTAGCGCACTTTCACGCATTAATTCTATCTCTTCTCTTGTTTTCTGTATAATTGCCATTATGCGTTTTCGTCTTTAAAAAGCTCCTCTATGCGAGACATAAAGCTCTTCTTTGTTTTATTTCTAGCAGGTTTACTGCGTTTCTGTTTTAGCGTAGGTGATTTCTCGGCACTGCTGCCTAATATTTGATAGATTTCTCCCCAGCCCATCATACCACGTACATCGCGATCATCAATAAAAATATCTGCGTTGATCTTGCGGCTTATCTCTTCGCTTAAAACTTCTTCTGGATAGCTTTTATTTATGGCATAAAATGTTATGCCATTATCCTTACAAAACTGAACCGCTTCATCTAAGCGAGCGCCACTTCTATAGGTCCATAGAATAAGGCGGTTTCCTTCTTGTTGTAATTTTTTAAGGGTATCAAAAGCAAATAACATAGGCTTACCAATCCCCGGGTACGCATTTTCTACAATGGTTCCGTCAAAATCTACAGCTATGGTTTTTGTTGTTTCGATTGCTTTAAAGTTTATGCAAAATTACAAAAAGATCAACGGTTAGTTATACATAATAGCAAAGGGCTTCTAATGAATTATTAGAAGCCCTTATTTATAAATAAATAGTTGTTATTGTATCAAGTCACCTTTTGGGTCTGAACCGTATTGATTAGGGCCGTGAGTTCCTTCTGTAGCCATAAGTATCAATAACCAAATACCGCCTATAAATGGCACAAAGCCTATAAAGTACCAAGTGCCGCTTTTACCCTGGTCATGAAGCCTGCGCACTACTACCGCAATACTAGGTATGAATAGAGCGACTATGTACAGAAAAAGTAATAGACCTCCTATCATCATTAGCGCTTCACTCTCCATAATTGCTCCAACAATAAGTGGAATATAAGAAAGCATTACGAAAATAATATTAAAAAGCGCAAACATCCAATACTCTTCCCTGCGCGCTCTTCCTTCAAAGTTTGCATAATTGTCTCTTACTACTTTTAAATACCATTTCATAAATTGATTGTTTTTTGATTAATGTTTAAGGCGCTAAGCTAATAAAAATCATAGCTCCTTTGAAATTATATAAAAAAATAAAACCCTCATGAAGATGAGGGTTTTAAGATTAAGTATTAATCGTCTATTTACTCAGCATAAGCATGCTTATAATCTTCGCCAGATAGAATCTTTGCCATATCTTTCTCTAAGCTTTCTAGAGGATACTCTACAATGCGACCTAGTTCTTGACCATCTTTCATGAAAATGAATGTAGGCACATTTGTTATATCTTTTCCTTTTACTAGTTCTTCTGGAGCTGTTTTGTCCTCTGAAACAGTGATAAGTTTTACAGTTTCACTTTCATAATCTACTTCATCAAGAATTTTGAAAAAAGCAGGTACCTCACGCTGACTGTCCTCACACCACGTTCCCATGAATATGGTAATTCTTACGTCTTTGAGACCTTCTTTTATAGCCGTAAGAGACTCCATGTTTATAGTATGATTCTTATAGCTATTCATAAACCATTCGTTATATGGTTCAGACTCTAGGGTTTCTCGCTCTTGTGCGCCTAAAAGAATGGCAATCCCATTGTCGTCCACATTTTTATCTACAACTTCTACTTCTTCTACCACCACAACTTCTTCGGTAGGGGTTTTTTCTTTACAAGAGAAAGTGAGTGCTATAATGGCTGCTAAGGCAATAATATTAGTTTTCATAAGAGTGTTTATAAGGTTCTCCATTTAAAATTTTAAGCATGTCTTCTTCTAGACTTTCTACTGGACGCTCCACAATACGTCCTATTTCTTTACCATCTTTTTTAAAGATAAAAGTAGGTACACGTATGATGTTATTCCCGTCGGTATATATTGTAGGTTTTTTCTTGGTACGATCTACTGTGATAAGCTCTAAGTCTTGATTTTTAAAAGAAGCTTCATCAAGTATCTTAAACATTCTAGGGGTCTCACGTTTACTATCTCCACACCATGTTCCCATAAAAGTAGTGATAGTAACACCTTCTAGCCCTTTCTCTATGTCTTTTATGTAATCTGTATTTACTACATATTTTGCATAGTTAGGATTAAACCAACTATCAAAAGGAGCTTGCTTGAGCGCACTTCTATCTTCCTTGCCTACGAGCATAGTCTTTTGTTTTGGAGCAGGTTTTGCCACTACCGCTGGGAGTGCAGGCTTGGCAGGTTTTTTTGGTTCTACAGTTTCTGCAACTTGAGGGGTAGGAGTGGCTTCTACTGCTTTTTTTGAGCTATCACAACTTGACATAAGAGCAAGAAGTGCGAGTGTTATATAAAAATGTTTCATTGTCTTTGTAATTTATATTAGTGGTGTGCAATCCATAACCCCCGGTTGATTCACGCCTAATAGTTTTAAAACCGTAGGAGCAATATCAGATAGAATACCATTATTAATTTTCTTGATATCCTTGTCAACTAGAATTACGGGTACAGGGTTTGTTGTGTGAGCCGTATTTGGAGAGCCATCAGGGTTAATCATTACCTCGGCATTTCCATGGTCGGCAATGATGATTACGGTGTAGTCATTTTCTTCGGCGGTGGTAACGATGTCTTTAACACAAATATCTACAGTCTCACAAGCTTTAATTGCTGCCTCCATAACACCGGTATGACCTACCATATCTGGATTTGCAAAGTTGAGACAAACAAAATCTACCTCTCCTTTGTTTATTTCTGGAACTATCTTATCACGTATTTCAAAGGCGCTCATTTCTGGCTGTAAGTCGTAGGTGGCAACCTTTGGTGAAGGTGCGAGCAATCTAGACTCTCCATCAAAAGGTTCTTCTCGGCCTCCAGAAAAGAAAAATGTTACGTGTGGGTACTTCTCAGTCTCGGCGATGCGTATTTGCTTTTTTCCAGCATTTGCAAGTACCTCTCCTAAGGTATTTACTAAGTTATCTTTATCATAGATGACTTTCATACCTGTGAACGTGTCATCATAATTTGTCATGGTAACGTAGTACAAGTTTAGCTTTTGAGTGTCTTGCTCAAGAAAATCTTTTTGAGACAACATTTCTGTTAGTTCGCGACCACGATCTGTTCTAAAGTTAAAGAAGATCACCACATCACCTTTTTGAACGGTAGATATACTCTCGTTATCTTGGGTTACAAATATCGGGTCAATAAACTCATCCGTTTTTCCGGCATCGTAGCTATCTTGAATAGATTGTACAACATCTTTAGTAGGTGTTCCAGCACCTTTGGTAATTAGATTATATGCAAGAGCAACGCGTTCCCATCGTTTGTCTCTATCCATCGCATAGTAGCGACCTATTACAGATGCTAGTTGTGCGTTGTGCGCTTTCGCGAAAGCAGAAATATCTCCTATAAGTTCTTTTCCAGATTTTGGATCTACATCACGACCATCTGTAAATGCGTGAATGTAAGATTGAGGAACTCCTGCATTTTCGGCAGCGAGAATAAGACCTTTAAGGTGGTTGATGTGTGAGTGTACACCTCCATCAGAAACAAGACCTAGAAAGTGAACAGATTTATTGTTTTCTTTCGCGAAAGCGAAAGCATCTTTCAATACTTGCTCATCTTTAAGCGTATCATCTTTGAGTGCTTTATTGATTTTAGCAAAATCTTGATATACAATACGACCAGCACCTAGGTTCATGTGGCCTACTTCGCTATTACCCATTTGACCTTCTGGGAGGCCTACATTCTCACCATGAGTGAGTAATTGAGCATGTGGGTACTTATTGTAAAGGCTATCTATAAATGGCGTTTGCGCTTGGTCTACAGCAGATACTTTCTTGTCTGGAGCCATGCCCCATCCATCAAGTATCATGAGTATTGTTTTCTTATTCATTTTCTTAGGTTATAACGTAAAGATAAAAACAAAACCTCGCGAGAGCGAGGTTTTATAAGGGTTTTAACGAAAACGGTTGCGCTACATTGTAGCTGGACCCGTGTAACCATATTTCTGGATACTCTCCTTTATTTGCTCAATACGATTCTCTGGATCTGGGTGTGTGCTAGAGAATTCTGGCTGGCTACTGCCACCACTTGCTGCTTTAAGTATTTTCATCACACCTATCATCTGGTATGGGTCATACCCAGCGCGTATCATAAAACGTACCCCTAGGTCATCACTTTCTAACTCATCATCACGGCCGTTACCTAGTAACACACTCTGACCTATAGAACCAGCAGCACCGCCCATGCCGCCGCCTACCTCTGCACCCATAGAGATGGTAGACCACATGCTAGAGTTTTCGGCACGCTCTGCGCTGTGCTTACCTAGAACGTGACCTATTTCATGTCCAAGAACACCTGCGACTTGATCTTCATTTTCAAGTTTTGAAAGTAGGGCATACGTAATAAATATTTGCCCTCCTGGGAGTGCAAATGCGTTTACGGTTTGTTCATCTCGCAATAAATGGAAGTCATATCTATAAGGTGTCTCACGAGCCATACTTTCTTGTACAAGTTTGTTTCCCACTTGGTCTACAAAAGATTGAAGTTGCTGGTCTGGGTGTAAACCGCCATGCTGCTCTGCCATTTGCGGGGCATATTGAATCCCCATTGCTATCTCCTCGTCTGGAGACATACTTATTGCCTGTACCTTTCCTGTATATGGATTTTCCTCGCGATTGCTGCAATTTTTAAAAAGTGCAAAAGCAACAATAGCAACACCAATAAGTAATCTGATCTTAAGACCACTGCCTCTTTTCATAATATGATGGTTAATTTATTTGTGGCTCTAAGTTACTTAAAAAGTCTTTAGTTCGTATTTAAGATACATGAATAGCCTTTATTTATAAGCAAAAAGTCCCAAAACCCTTGCGGGATTTGGGACTTGATATAAGTGCACTGGGTGTTACTTTACAGCAACTCTCCAGCCATATTTATCTTCAGAACGGTTGTACTGTATGTCGTTTAAAGCTTTCTTAAACTTCATACCGTAGCTATTTTCTGGTGCGTTTAGTTTGTGATCTTCACCTTTATAAGCAAAACTTTTAAAAGGAACCACTACTGCTGCTGTACCTACACCAAAAATCTCTTTAAGGTCTCCAGCCTCAGATGCAGCAACAATTTCTTTTACAGCTACTGGGCGCACTTCTACAGTGATTCCAGCATCTTTAGCCAGTTGGATAACACTCTTACGTGTGATTCCGTCTAGGATTGTATCGTTAGTAGGTGCTGTAAGAAGTGTATCTCCTACGCGGAAAAATACATTCATTGTTCCTGCCTCTTCTAAGTATTCGTGTGTGTTTGCGTCTGTCCAGATAATTTGTTGGTATCCTTCTTCCTTAGCAAGGTTAGTAGGGTAAAACTGGGCTGCATAGTTACCTGCTGCTTTTGCAAATCCTACGCCACCGCTTGCTGCCCGGCTATATTTTTCTGCAAAAACTACACTTACTTCTCCAGAGTAGTAAGACTGTGCAGGAGCAAGTATGATTAAAAATTTATAACGATCTGCAGGTGATGCAGAAACTCCAGATTGTGTTGCTATGTTAAACGGGCGTATGTATAATGAGTTACCATCACCAGCCTTTATCCAAGCTTCGTCTAGTTTTAAAAGTTCAGTAAGTCCTTCCATAAAGATATCCTTAGGAAGTTCTGGCATAGCAAGACGGGCAGAAGATTTATTTATACGAGCCCAGTTATCTTCTGGACGGAATAAAAAGACATCTCCGTTGTCATCTTTAAAGGCTTTCATTCCTTCAAAAACGGCTTGACCGTAATGAAAAACTTTAGCACTAGGCTCCATAGGTATCGGTCCGTAAGGAACGATTTCTGGTTGTTGCCATGCACCATTTGCATATTCTATAGAGAACATATGATCAGTAAAAACGCTTCCAAAAGCAAGGTTACTAAAGTCCACATCGCCTATTTTTGAGGCGTTGCGCTTTTCGATACGAAGTGTAGAGGTTGTTTCCATAACTACAAATTTAGCGATTTACCGTCCTCAATGAATGATTTTTGCATAATTTTGCGATGTACAAACTAAAATGAACTAATTATGAAGATATTAGCAACAATATTCTTAATTGCCTTGACTATAATGAGCTGTAAGGAGCATGAAGGTGCTAATGATAACGCTTTCGCGAAAGCGGAATCTGCAAATACCACGCTACAAGATGAGTATGTGAGTTATGGAGCTGCAATTTCTTTAGAAAATTCATTAACCAAAAGCGAGGTAGCAGAAAGATATGCAGCACTTGCCGAAGGTGATACTGCAGTTGTGAAATTTGAAGCACCTATTAATGATGTTTGCGCCTCAAAAGGTTGCTGGATGCGCTTAGATATAGCAGATGAGGAACAAGTGTTTGTAAAGTTCAAAGATTACGGATTCTTTGTGCCTACGGATACTAAAGATGGAAATGCCGTTGTAGAAGGTAAAGCTTATCTAGAAGAAGTATCTGTAGATGAGTTACGTCACATGGCTGAAGATGCTGGGAAATCCAAAGAGGAGATTGCTGCAATCACAAAGCCAGAACGCGAGTTGCGTTTTATGGCAGATGGTGTGTTAATTAAAGCAGAGTAATTCCTATTTTATAAAATCATTAAAAAAGGGTAGGCGCAGGCTTACCCTTTTTTTACTAGTATTATCTAACACAAATGAAAAGAGAAATTATCACGACAGGAGACGGCTCAAAGACGATACACATTGCAGAGTGGGATGAGCAGTATCATTCTAAACACGGAGCGATACAAGAAGCGCGTCACGTATTTTTAATGACAGGACTAGAGCACTACGTGGGACAACATCGAGATCAAAAAGAAATTGCGATATTAGAAATGGGTTTTGGAACGGGACTCAATGCATTGCTCACCTATTTTGAAGGAGATAAATATCAAGTTTCTTTTAATTATTTGGGAGCAGAAGCTTATCCCGTTTCTCAAGAGGAAGCTGCAGCGATGGATTATGCCAGTCAGCTTGAGGAAGAGGATGCTACAAGCGTTTATAATGACTTACACGATGCTGCTTGGGAAAAGCAAATAGAAATAAGTGATCATTTTAAGCTGACAAAGCGCAAGCAGCGTTTTGAAGATATTACTGATAGTGAGGTTTTCGATTTAATTTATTTTGATGCCTTTGGTCCAAGAGTTCAACCTACATTATGGACCGAAGAAATCTTTGCAAAAATGTTTAATGCACTAAAACCAAATGGTGTTCTGACAACTTATTGTGCTCAAGGAGCTGCAAGGAGAGCAATGCAAGCAGTAGGCTTTCGAGTAGAGCGACTCCCAGGACCTCCAGGAAAACGCGAGATGTTGAGAGCGACTAAGCTTGTTCTCTAAGCTTTTCAAAAACTATTATAAAGAGATATCCACCTACGTACGCAAGCATATCCCACCACGAGAACGAGGTGCCTAGAATAATGCGTGCCAATTTATTATCTGCTAGGCCGGTGTAGTTTATAAAGGAAATTGCTTGTAGGCCTTCTACTATAAAAGCAAATAGTAATACCGCCAGCGCCGTAATGTTTTTGCTTTTAAAACTTCTCGGAATATTAAACAATCCCATTGTAAGCATATAGATTAACACTACAACGATACTATCACCTAGGTAGGGTCTTATGAAGTCGTCGTGTATGTAGATAGCGATGTATATTTCCGTCGCTAGTAATACTAAAAATGCGATGATGTATTTAAGTGATAAGCGCATTAGTTTTTGTGTTTTGAATGAGTGAATTGTAGTCCAAAAAAGGAAAGTATCATCGTAGCTGCGTAGCCAAATGTGACTATCCAGGTTTTACTATTTATAAATGGATGCCTTATTTGATACCATATATCGTAAGCAAGGCTCATAGGGTTTTGAATAATATCCCAGCTATTCCATCTTAAAAATCTACCTAAATAGATGCCAAAGCCACTAAGGATAAATATGCCTATGATAACATAAGTAATATATTGAGATCTCAATTTTAAAACGAGAAGCTTTTGCATGTCACTTACCGTTAAGCACATTATAAATAACGCGTACCACACAAAGGCTGTAAGCATTAGGATATCGTACCAAATAACATCTGGAGTGCTATGCTGTAAATGTTGTAGGTCACTTATTAAATAGGGAGTGTTTGGTAAAAACAGCAGCCATATCACTGCTATAGGAATCCACTTCCAGCTAGATTGCATCCATTGTTCTTTTGATATTAAAAGCAGCGAGCAAGCATAAGGTATAAAGGCAAGAAATAGGTTCCACACTAAAAAGAGAAAGAAAAATGACCCAGTCATCTTAATGCGTATTGCAAGTAAAATGAAGCATAGTAAAAGACCTCCTATGAGAATATAGAATTCTCTAAGTTTTGAGATGATAATTTTTTCCATGACTATAAAAAATTAAGAACAATTGCCCCGCATGCAAAAGCTAGCGGAATATTTAATAGCATAATGACTAGTGTCAAAAAATGCTCTGGAAGCTCATTGCGATGTATTGCAGTATTAAAGAATACCCATATAAAAACCACGAGATGTACGATTACTGTTGGGATTAGGTGTAAATAACCTGCCATACCAACTTCACTATCATTCGTAATCATATATACAAATACAAATAAGATTCCAAGACAGGCACTAAATGCTGCTAGCTTTATCGCAAATCGATTAATTGCGTGCTGCGGTGTCGGTAATTTCATAAGTTGAGGTGTTTGGATTTAGTAGGCCTAGAAGTGTTTTGGATTGCCAGGTTTCTTCAGATAAAGAAGTTTGCCATTGCTCATAGCGATGTTGAATACTTGTACGATTCACAGGTTTTTCTGGGTTTGCTTTCGCGAAAGCGTATAAAATATCTCCATTGCTACTCCCCATAGAGAGGAGATAATTGACATCTGGAGAGGCTACTTCATGCAGATTATATGTAGTAATCGCACGATCCCAACTAAAACTTGAACTCATGATAACAAGCACAAAAGCAGTACGGGTATTTGCTTTGAGCATAAATAATAGATTGAGTTTACGAGCAATTTTTACATAAGTGGTAATCATACCGGCAATACCTAGTGCGAGGTAGATAAAGACACCTATTCTTTTGTAAGTAAGCCCGAAACCACTGCTGTACATATAATTTTTATAAGCAGTAAGTAAAATAATCACGATGTTAAGCGCAATCCATACATAGGTAAAATGCCTTAGTGTTTCACTTTTTTTGTAAAAATTGAGATCACCTCTAAAGAGAATTAATATCGTAGTCACCGCAATAATAATAGAAGTGATAAGAGCACTCACACCATCGTGTACCGTGGTGGAAAGTGTTGCTGCATCGGCTAGCGGGTCATGAAGTACATACCAGATATCTGTAATTATAAACAATACTATAAGCGCATTAAGTGCTCCTAATAGAATGGTGCCTAGTAGCTGTTCTCTATGAAGGCTCGTAGCTTTAGTAGTAGATATAGGTTGTTCAGATAAGGTAGTGGAAGCATCGCGATCTATAGAAGTAATGATGTCTAGCTCTGCTTTTGAGGTTAGATTTAAAATTAAATAATATCCCATAGCCGCTGTAAGTATCCAATTAAAGTTTACGAAATCAAGATTTATAGCAGCAATCCATTCACCTAGTATAGGGTTTGCTTTACCGTAAAGCATCGCAAAAACCACTACCAGCGTAGTGACAATAGCTGTGGTAAGGATGATAAATTTATAATTGTGATTACTTTTTACCTTAGGGATGTCTTTATTAGGATTCATCTTACTGTGTAAAACACCCAAAGTAGATTGATAAATACCATTAAGCCATTGTACATAAACAGCGTTTTTAATACCAGAAATACTTCCTGCAAATACAATAAAAGCTATGATGCAAGTAGTGATAGCCAAGAGACTATTTACCGTAAATACAAATAGGGCGCTTAGTATATAAAATCCAGCAGAGAAGATAAGTGACTTATTCGACTTGGTTTCCGGACGAATGATAAGAACCGCTACTACTGCAATTATTGAAAATAATAGCATATTGAGGCCAAGGCTTTGACCGTAAAATAGAAGACTAAAAAGTATAGCGCCTAGACATCTGATTATTGAAGTTTTCATAAAGGTTTGATTTTTAAAGTATGTTGTAAATCTGCGATTGGTTCTGTGAGTAGATTTAAGTAATTGAGATTATAAAATCGATTTGCTTTTTTTCCTCTCTTGAAAGCTTTTATAAATGACTTAAAATGATCTATAAATAATGTTGAACCTACGATGAGTACAATAAAGAGGTATAGAGATCGCTTGCCGTTACCAAAGAGTAGCCATTGCATTGCAATTTCGTCAGGCACAGCAATACCAGTACTAGTGAGCACATGAAAGACGTCGTGATCTTCAAGTTGAGGCTCTGGGGTGAAGTGATGGATAAGTAAGAAGCAACCTAGATGGTACCCTAACGTCTGTGGCCTATAGGCTAGTAATTCTCTTACAGAAATATCCCAAGCAGCTTCTTTTTTAAAAAGCAATCTATACGGGATTTTACTCCATTCATATAAGCGTTCTAGTAATAAATAGCGAAGTGTCTCCATAATTATAAAGTACTTTGTATTTCAAAGTAAAATGATAAAAAAATATAGTTAGTTGTTGCCTAGTAATTTTTCAAGCGCTTCAATATGTTTTTTAAATGCATTTTTACCTGTGGTTGTAACACTATAACTCGTGTTAGGCTTGCGGCCTATAAATGATTTTTGAACAACGATATACGCCTCTTTTTCTAATGCCTTTGCGTGACTAGCAAGGTTACCATCTGTCGCTCCTAGAAGCTCTTTTAATTCTTTAAAATCTGCTTTTTCATTCACCATAAGCACGCTCATAATCCCTAGGCGGATACGATGATCAAAAGCTTTATTAATGTTGTTTATGATGGACATTCTTGTGATTTTGAATAGGCTATTTACTGTGGTGTGTAGTTTACGCTTTCGCGAAAATATTAGTTGCTTGGATTATAGTCTATTATTTTGTTAATACCTAAAATAATAAATTGATAAATTACTTCATCTTCCCTATCGAACACACTATTTTTATTAGAGTCTGACACACTCTTGAAGTACAAACGATTTAATTCTGGTATAGTTTTATAGTCTATTAAGTTGCTATTCTTTTTAGTTAATTTTCGAAAGCCAACTCCATCGCCATTACTTAAATAAAGGGAAAGTATATCGTTATTGTCTAAAGTATGATCATTATTTGTATCAGAATCTATTACCTCATAGGTGATGTGATTTTTCCCAGATAATTCCGCTACGTCTCTCAAATAATTTACTTTTTGAATTTCAATATTTTCATCAGTCAATAATGTTGTCTCTCCATTTTTAATGTTTTCAAATAATAGATTCTTCATTTGACCAAAAATCTCATCCCCTCTTTCTGTTGCAAGTTGGAAGGTGGTATAATTATCCGCTCCGTAACTGTAAGTATTTTTTTTATTATTCTCCGAATCTGCTATTTCTCCAATTGGATGAATTAAATAATCTAAACTATCAATTTTAATAGGTAAATCTCCTATTTGATACTTCAAGGTATCTTTTACTGTCTCAGAAGTATTGACTTTGTCATCTTCATCATAAACTATTGTCGGCGTATTTTCTGAACAAGAACTTATAAGAAGAAGTCCTAAAATTAGTAGTAAGTTATTTCTCATCTTTTTGTCTATCATATTTATTATACATGATTGCTCCATAGATAATATGAAATACGCCAAAGCCTAATGCCCAAAAATACAATCCGTATCCTATAAATTGAGTAGCAATAAGGCCTATAATAATATTTGCAAGTCCTAGGTATTTGATATCTCCTAGTGTGTATTTACTTGCGTTTACTAAGGCAAGGCCATAGAAGATAAGTGTTGCTGGAGCAATAAGACCTATTATACCATATTGTATAAGTACGATAGAGAAGACTCCTCCCGTAACTAATGGAATGGCAAAATTTGCAATAAGTCGTTTTGACGAACTGTCCCAGATGGACTCTTTATTTTTTGCCGCTTTTTTATAGGTCAAAATAATACCAGTGCCTATTGCGAGAAGTAATGTAACTAGAAATAGTATAATTAAGTTTCCTGCAAGCTCTGCTGTTGCAAAAATGCGTAAAATGAGATTTAAAAAATCTTCTCTACTTGAAGCAAATAATTGAATATGCCCTTGAATTAAATAATGTGCAACAACGGCAGCTATAAGAGCATACACTCCAGCAAGTATACCAGATAATCCACTTAAGGACATAAAACGGGAAGATTTGCTCATCATCGTTTTGATGCTGGCAATGTCTTCTAGATATTTTGATGACTCCATAATAAAGTACTTTGAAATTCAAAGTTAAACTTTAATTTTGATTTTACGCAAACATTATAAGTTATTTTTTTCTAAGTGTTTGTGAGATATGTGCTTAGGGTAATCTAGGTAGGTGATGAGCGAAGTTTGTATTTTAAAAGAAATTATGATTGGTGATACTGCGATACATAAGTACCTTCTTTAAGAAACAACTGCATGACTCCATAGCCCCGATTGCAATAAAAATCCCGCAATGGAGCGCTAGCGTAATGAGTAATTGTAATGTAAAGCGGGTGGTACCTCGCAAAATAAACAATGTCCCTTCTGCTCAAAAAAGGAAAGTAAAAAAGGGTAGGGAATTCTTAAAACACCGTATCCTGAGTCTCGTCTGTAAAGTACTCTAGGAATTTCATGCCACGGTAAGAGTTACCATGCTTATTGAGTTTTGGACTCCATACGGCGATAGAAAATGCGTTAGGTAAAATGGCAACCATGCCGCCACCCACGCCACTCTTCCCTGGAAGACCCACACGGAAGGCAAACTCACCAGCCTCATCATAAAAGCCGCAGGTTTGCATAATGGCATTTATGCGTTTTGCCTGAGCGGGTTTTACTACTTTCATATCTGTTTTGATCTGCTTACCTTGATTTGCAAGAAACCCAAAAGTATAAGCCAGCTGCTCGCACGTCATCTCTATAGAGCAGAGGTGAAAGTATAAATCTGTTACTTGATTACATGTGTTATGAATGTTCTCAAAGGACTTTATGAAATTTGCTAGTGCATAATTTCGATATCCCGTTGCCTGCTCTGAGGCTGCGATATCAGTTGCGTATTGTAAATCCTTAATTCCTGATACTTCTCGCACGTAATCTAATAACGCCGTTTTAGGGTCATCAAAGAGGTCACAAATGATATCACACATTACAATTGCCCCAGCATTAATAAGAGGATTTCTCGGAATCCCATTCTCACTCTCCAGTTGTACCAGCGAATTAAAAGCAGTTCCAGAAGGTTCAAAATCCATGCGATCCCAGAGCTTATCACCTATTTTTGATAGCACCAGGCTCAGGGATAATACCTTAGCAATACTTTGTATAGAAAACTTTACCGTGGCATCACCACAGGTAAACTGTTCTCCGTTTTTTGTAATGAGACAAACGCCAAATTGATCAGGATTCACTGTCGATAGCTCAGGTATATAGCTGGCAACGGCTCCTTTATTTTCCATTTTCAACACCTTTTGATAAGTGCTGTCTAGTATGTTTTGGCAATCTATCATGCGCTAGTTATTCTGCAGCGTTAGTGTTTCAACAAGTCGAACGCCTGTTGCTGTTTTTTCAAATAAAAATGAGGTACTTCCTCCTTGATAAAACGTAGGATACTTTGCGGTACGTTTACGCTTTCGCGAAAGCATTTCTATCACAAACATATCATTCTCGGTCTCAGAAACATAAAGCTGGTAGCGAGATCTTCTCTTTTCTCGCACTTTTTTGAAAGCTGGAATCTCAATAGGCTGATATAAATCACCAAAGAAATTCTCAAAATCCTTATCTGCAAAACGTGTGTCCATTCCATCTAGCCAGAAGGCATAGGCTTGGTTTGTAAAACTCACTGTTTGCTTAGAAGCTGTGATAGCTGTGGCTCCCGTCTGTTTGAACTCTGGCGTTTTTTTTAATAAAGAGATAGCCTTTTGATATGTCTCTGTAGTTTCTTGCGCTTGTAGTCCTAAGCTTAAACACAAAAGGGTAATAAATATTGATAGTCTCATTATAGTACTTTTCCTTTAATTTTTTTCCAAACACTAAGCAGTAATCCTCCAGATATAGCGCAAATACTAAGGCCGATGAATGCATTAGTAAGTTGGCCATAAATGAAGTAACCAGTAGTAAATAAAGCTCCATAAATTAATACACAACCTAGTAACATGGCGACAATTCCCATAGGGACACTCCACTTTTCTGTAGTTTTTATGATGTTTACTTGTTCTTGGTCTGCTTGAAGTATAATTTTCTTCCATCCTGGGCCTCCAGGTTGTGTTTTTTTATAGAACGCATAAAGTGTTTCTTTAGTTTCTGGTTGTGTAAGATAAGTGACAACAACCCAAATAAGCGTCGAGCTAAATACCACAAAAGGAAATTTTGCATACGCTGGTAACATTCCGCTAGCTCCAAAAAGCGTTTCTCCCAGTGAAGTAAACTCTATGAGGATAGAAATCACACCAGAGGCAAGCATGGCGCTGATCTCTGTCCACGCATTAATACGCCACCAGAACCATCTCAAAATAAAAATGAGTCCTGTACCTGCGCCAAACATTAGTATAATATCAAAGAGTTGCTTTGCATTTGTAAGCGCCAGTGCTATAGCTGCACTCACTATCATAAGTATGGCTGTGGTGATGCGACCTACAACGACTAACTGCTTTTCCGTTGCGTCAGGTTTAATTTGTTGTGCATACACGTCATTTACTACGTAAGATGCTCCCCAGTTGAGGTGCGTACTTATGGTACTCATATATGCGGCAGAGAGTGATGCGAGCACGAGACCTAATAATCCGCTAGGTAGCATCGTGAGCATTGCAGAGTAGGCTAGATCTTGGCCTAGTTTATCTTCAGATATATTTGGGAAAGCCTCTTGTATACTTGCGAGGTCTGGAAATACTACAAGTGACGCTAATGCTACTAAAATCCACGGCCATGGACGTAATGCGTAGTGCATGATGTTATAGAAAAATGTTGCTCCTATGGCGTGGTTTTCATCTTTGGCAGCAAGCATACGTTGCGCCACATATCCACCACCTCCAGGCTCAGAGCCAGGATACCAGGAACTCCACCATTGCACCGCTAGCGGTATAATGAGCAAGGTGATAAGCATCTCTGTATCGTTAAAATCTGGAAGGAGATTGATTTTATCTTTTACATTTTCATGCGAAATTAATGCCTCTAGTCCGCCTATTTTTGGCATACCTACGATGTAATATGCAGCTCCAAAAGCTCCTGCCATTGCGACGAAGAATAATATAAAATCGGTGTAAACAACTCCTTTAAATCCTCCTATGGCACTAAAAACAACCGTAATCACTCCAGCAACAACAACAGTAGTCACAGGATCAAGCCCTAGCATCACTTCGCCTATTTTTATTGCGGCAAGAGTTACACCAGCCATGGCGAGTACGTTAAATACAATCCCTAGGTAGATCGCTCTGAATCCTCGTAAAAAACGAGCAGGAGCGCCACCGTAGCGCAGTTCGTAAAACTCAATATCAGTCTTTACCTCAGACTTGCGCCATAGTTTTGCATAGACAAATACCGTAAGTAATCCAGTGACTAAAAATGCCCACCATACCCAGTTACCTGAGACGCCGTTAGTACGTACAATATCTGTAACAAGATTAGGAGTATCTGTAGAGAATGTTGTAGCCACCATAGAAAGCCCTAAAAGCCACCACGGCATATTACGACCCGATAGAAAGTACTGCGTGGTATTTTTTCCTGCGCTTTTCCCTACGTAAAAACCTACGCCTAAAATGATTACAAAAAGAGCAATAATAATGGCAACGTCTAAGCCAGATAAGTCAATCATAAAGAATCAGGTATTTTGTCTTATATTGAAGTGAGATTACTAGGCGAAAGATAAGCATTCATCACAATAGTTTTTTTGAATAGCTACAATCAATGTCACATCACAATGTCATTTTATCAAGTTAGTAATGTAGTAGGAGTTGTTTTGCTTTCGCGAAAGCGTAAAAAAAATATAGATTACAGAGAAAAAAAATAAAACAATGAACCCAGCCGAAGAATACATCCTCGCTAAACCAGAGCCTTGGTGCTCTATGCTTATGGAGTTGCAAGCAGTGATTAAGCGTACCGTTCCTGACGTAGAGGAGGGTTATAAATGGCATTTACCATTTTATAGCTTAAACGGTAAAATGTTCTGCTTTTTAAATTTCAGAAAGACTTTTGTAGATATAGGTTTTCCTAAGGGGATACTTGTACAGGGATTTGATGATGTTTTAATTGCTGGAGAAGGCCGTAAGCAATTGCGCTCGCTTAGATATCATTCACAAGAGGAGATTGATGTGCCTAAGCTAGAGCAAGTACTTAAAGCAGTGGCTAGATTAACGTAACCTATATTTTCATCTTATTAGGGTCTAAATAGCCCATTTTTAAGTGCATAAATCACCAAGCCTGTCCTGTTTTTTAAGTTGAGTTTTGAGAATACGCTATCACGATATCCTTGCACAGTTTTTGGACTCAAAAACATAACATCTGCAATCTCATTATAAGTCATCTCTGTACAGGCATGTTTTATAAATTCGATCTCTCGATCTCGCAATGCATCTTTGTTGTTGCCATTTAGGCTTTTTACAAGTAGTTGGCTCACCGTATTGGTGTGATAATAACCATTTAATGCAAGTTCGTTGAGAGCATTTTCAAGTGTCTTTTTTTCGGTGTCCTTAAGTAAATATCCTTTTGCGCCTGCGCGTATCATTTGTAAGATAGTGTGGTCATCCTCTTCAACAGAGAGTGCTAGTATGAGAATAGTAGGGTAAAGCTCCTTTACTTGTGCGGTAGCTTCTATACCATCCATAATAGGCATGTTTACATCCATTAAGATAATGTCTGGACGCTTATTTTCAAAACGAAGATTGTCCAGAAGTTCTTGCCCATTTTTACAAGTGTAGAGTACTTCAAAATTATCAAAAGAATTAACTAAGCCGCTTATTGCCTGGCTCAATAAGGTATGATCATCTACAATAACGATAGTTTTCATTGTGGTTGTGGTTTGTATGTAAGTGATAGTGTTGTGCCCTCGCCTACGTTTGATTTGTAGTCTACAAGAGCTCCTATTAGATTTGCTCTTGTCTCGATGTTAGTAAGCCCGATGCCGTTTTTTGCTCTTGCTTCTTTATAATTAAAGCCTACGCCATTATCTTTTATGGTAACATTAAGTGTGTCCATTTTATAGTTTAGGTACACATCAAGGTTAGTTGATTTGGAGTGTTTTATTGTGTTTGTAAAAAACTCTTGTAAGATTCTAAAGATGATGGTCTCTATCTTTTTATCTATAGTAATAGGGCTTCCTGTAATTTTGAGAGATGGTTTTAGATACGCCATTCTGTTAAAGCGTTCTAGTTCTAAGTTTAATGCTTCCGGTAGTGACATATTTTTGAGTGCCTCTGGATTTATGAGCTTAGAGAGCGCTCTTATTTCTGTAAGGCCTTTGCCTATAGTAGCTGCTGCCTCGTCAAGATCTTGCTGGCTGCCACCACAATTTTGGGTTTGTATTTTGGCTAGCGTAAGTAGCTGTCCTATGTTATCATGGAGCTCCCAGCTTATATTGCGTAGCGTTTCTTCACGTATTTCTATCTGCGTCTCTGCAATTTCTTTTTCAAACTTTTTCTTTGTGTGCTCCTGTTCTAAGAGTAAGGTGTTCTTACGTTTCATAAACACAGAGAAGAGCACCACTACAACAACTAGTAGCAATAGTAATATGGTAATAGCCACTAAGACTATAAACAAGGTGCCATTATCTTGATTTTGGATAAAAAGCATAGTTTGGATTGGAGTAATTATAATGAATGTTGAAGGTACTTATTTTGGTATTGATTACCCATAGGGCATTTACCCCAAAGTCAATGTGTGATGGTTTTAGAAATACGCTTTCGCGAAAGCGTACTATAAACACCTACATTTCGTAAGCACTTAATTTTTTAGGGTCTGTCCATATAAACCCAAACACTAAAATGATATTAGTTACTACGAGAGAAAATGTCTGGATTGCTCGTAAGGTGTTCAATAATTCTTTTGAATACTGAAAATCCATCTGGCCTACCATAAATGGAGCTAATGGAATAAAGGTGATACCAAATAATAAGTATCCAGCAAAAACAAAAAGTTCGAGTTGGTTTTTAAGCCTAAGAGGTGCATCGCTCTTAAGACGGTCTATGGCATAATACATAAGTAAAACGACCAATAAGATCATGGCAATATTATAGATAATACTCATATAGTGCGTGACCACAGGCACTGTAAAAGCTCTAATAATAATGGTTATGATCATCGCTGTAGATAACCATGTTACAATACGTTTTCTAGTCGTATTTTCTATATGATCATACACCATCTTATAAAACAAGATGTAGAATAAGAATGCATAAAGGTTATATGCCCAGTGATTATTGTGGTAGTAGTGTGAGTATATTTTAGCCATACTTTCTGTGATGACCGCTATCCAGAGAATATACAGTATGGTTTTTATAGGGAGGTGTTTGTACTTAGAAAAGAAGATAGTTGCCACAAGTGCCACTATAATTTCTGAGATATACATTAGAGTACTCAAGTAGGGGTTTCTTTAAGTTAGTGCTGAAAGGTAATAAATTATAAAGATGGATTTTGTAAGATTTTTACTCGTGGAGCGCTGTATTACGCTTTCGCGAAAACGTACTCAACATTAAAATTTCATATCAAAATAAGAAAAACTGTATTTACGGCAATCGCGGCTTATTATCAAACCGATAATATAACGCAATCGCACAAAATAGGGTAGCTACTAAAAACAGTAGAAACAAAATAGTCACGCAGACCAGCCATATGACAAGAACTTCCTCCTTAATCATAAGATGCGCCTTATTAAAGTTGCTGAATGTACTCCTCTATAAAAACCAAATGCAATCGTGCCATAACACGCAATTACTGCAATGAATTGAATAAGAAAAATTGCCTCATATAGAAAAACACTATCCGTAACAAGGAAGTATCTCGAAAACATTATAACGGGATATGAGATATGGAATATTAAAAAACCAATACTCACCCACAAAAAGATATCTCTGCTATATGCTGCAATTTTATTACTTCTTAATTGCTCTACTAGGTATAGCGTGAGTGCTATAATGATTAATATGGTAGATAACGTAAATGAGTACACAGGCCAGTCATTAAAAGGGTCTTGAGTAATCGCAGTAATAGTAAATGCAATAGCGCTTATTGCAATTAAAACATTTGCTATAGCGATGCGTATATGATGTGATAAATGCAATCTTGTGATTATTAATAAGCCTAAACAAACGATAACCTCGTAAAAATTATAAAGTATCTCAAATCTATAGGGTGCTAGTAGTATGTGGCAAGTAAACTCATTAATGGCGATATACCATAACAGCGGTAGCATCCATTTTAAGGGGGTTGACTTGTACTTTTTATAATATACAGTGGCAGAGATTGCGGCAGCAAACTCAAATAATAGCACTATGTATATTAGGTAGTCCACAGGGTGTACAGTATGTTGTTTTTAAGTATGACTGTTTTAGTTTTCGATTTCTATCTTATTGCCATAATAGAAGCCAAAGGCAATAGTGAGGTATGATAAAATGGCCACTGTAAACTGTATGTTATTAAGTAACCCATTAATTTTTGGATCTTCACTTATAAACTCTCTGGCTAGACTTATAACTGGATAAGCAATAAAAAAGATCAAAAAACCGAGATTGATAATTAAGAATAAATTTTTGCTCAGTAGTAGGATTTTATCAGAATTTAAGAGGTCAATAAAATAAATTAATAATGCAGTTATTACTAAGACAGTGAAAATTGTGAAATTCGATTTAGAAAATTCTTTAAATGGATTAAAGAAGAATAAACTTATTAGAAATATTGTGATACATAGGACTAGAAGAACAAGAACTATGTTTTTTCTAGCTTTTAGTCTAATTTGAGTTTTCAACATAATAAGTATCGTGCTCGAAACAATTAAATCATAGAGATTGTATAATAGGTAACCAATTTCAGATCTTGGAAATATGTATTGACATAACATCTCATTAACAGGGATATACCATAGTAACAATATCAAAAAATTGATGTCAGTATTTTTATACTTATAAAAATAAAAAGTTCCAAATAGCGCTGCTATGAACTCAGACGTAAACATCGCTATTTGAAAATTCTCGTACATAAATCACGTAGTTTATTGATAATCATCCTCATTATATGGAGGTGGCGGTGTCCATGGAGATTTATTTGATGCTAAACTCTGTACTCCATTCTGTATGGGCATTGTTAAGTCTGCTCTATTAGATTTCTCAGATGGAATCTTAATAAGCTTCCCTACAGGTACAGCTGTACTTTTATTCCCATCTGTTTTAATTGCAAAAGCGACATCATCTCTTATGTCTCCTTTCTGTCCTGCCTCCATTATAGGATTTAAAAAAACGGTTGCCCTGCCGTCATTTTTACCTTTCTTATATTGAGAAAAATAAATACGTAATCCTGAGATATCTGTTTTTGTGGATTTAGCTTGCTGCTCAATAAAAGCCAGATATGCCTTAAGACCTTTATAGTCCATAGATAATGCGCGAGTTGCCTGAACGTAACGTTCATCATCCGGCTTGATAGAGTCACCATCTTTATCAATGTTTACTGATTTTTCTATAAGCGGTACTCGTTGGTTACCGTATCTGTGGTACATATCTTCAGCTTCTTGCAATGAAATTATGGTGTTAGGAGCAGCCAGAGGTTCTTCATCGTGATCATCTGTGTGAGGTGTGCCCTTGGGGTCACCGCCGCAGCTTAGCATTAAGAATCCGCCCAATAAAAGGAAGGTTAGAAATTTACATGTTTTCATGTGTATTAGAATTTTGGTTAGTATTAATGTAAATAAAACGTTAACCAAGCTAGGGAAATACAAGTATACTATCCCTACTACTCATGAGGTAGGGGTAAATGTCCCTTTATAGGAAGTCAGTGCTAATGCTATTATTGGTAGAGCATGTTGTTGCATAAATAAAGGAAGCAATCTAGTTCTCTTCTAAGTCAGATGCTTTTTTAGAATAGATAAACCCAAAGGAGAAGATGGTATACATAAGAATTGCAATTGCTCCCATAATGTAGGAGAGGTTGTAACTCATCGTGAGATTGTTTAAGTAATAGATACGAGCCATAAGGATTACTGGTGAGGCAACGAAAAACAGTGCAAAACCTATTAAAAAATAAGTAACAGTTTCTTTAAACGGATTTATGACAGAGGCGCTTTTGAACAAATTAATTAAATAAATAAAAAGAGCTACTACTCCTAAAAGTGGGCCTATCGTTTTTGAAATAGCCCAAGGCTCATCAAAGCCTTTTATGACAAACTCAGCTATATGGGTGATGCCGATTATGAGCATCAGAAATTTAATAATTCTATTGAGATATAATGTTCTCACATATCTCAGGCAAATCCAGGTTACATAAAGTGATGTGATTAATCCGTAAATATTTGTGAGGTGATAACTAACGATACCTTTTGGTATAAGAATACTTGCTAAAGCTTCATTAATAAGGACATACCATAAATAAATGTAGAAAAACTTTATAGGTGTCTTTTTGTATTTAAAATAATAAATAGAGGCCAAAATAGCGGCAAGCAGTTCTGCAATATGTACTGCATAAATTATTGTTTTCATTATTCTGGCCTCTTATTTCTAGTGGTAATCGTTAGGATCGTTTTGAATTGGTGGTGGTGGCCATATAACATCATCACCTGCTAAACTCTGTATGACTCCATTACTTAACTTACTATCAGAAGGCTTTGGTATTTTACCATCAATCACATCTCCTACCGTGATTGGTTCTTTATTGCCGTCTACATCTGTATGAATTGCATAAGAAATATCTCCATCAATTCCTTTAAATGCAGCGACTGGATTTAGAAAAACAGTTTCTCTTCCAGGATTCCCTTTTGCAGGTTTTGTAGCGCCAAAATAGATACGAAGCCCTTTTGGAGTTACTCCAGCTTCTTTGGATTCTTTCTCGATAAAAGCCATATATGCTTTCATCTTTTCATAATCTGCAGTCACAAATCTTGTCGCTTCATAAGGTTTGTCAAGATCTTCATACAGTTTGTTTACTCCACCCTCTATAAAAGGTGCTCTGTTTTGTCCATAAGTCCTGTAAAGGCTATCTGCCTCTTCAACAGGGATAATATTATCTGGTACGTCTTCCATTGTTTAATTTGGTTGGTCCATTCTTTCCTAACAGTCCTAAGTTTATTTATCACAATCTAATGTGAAGCAATATTTAAAAAAGAAAGAACACGCATTAATAATTTGATTCTAGAAATAGTTTGGATTGTTATTTCATTACAAAATACAACTTATGATTGTAATTGATACAATATGAAATATATGGAGACGAATATGCCCTTTTTAAGTTGAACTTGAACCTGAACTTGAAGTCGAAGTTTAAGTCGAACCTAAAACTGAAATTTAAATCATTGTCATTTCGACCTTGTGGAGAAATCGCATAACGGTGAGCACACTCAAGTAATAACTACTAGTAAGCAACTTCCCTAAGCCAAATAATGAGATCTCTCCTTCCGTCGAGATGACAATAGTTGAACTTGAACTCAAGTCCCCTCCTTTGAAGGAGGGCTAGGGAGGATGTTCCACAATAGTAAGCACGCAGAAGTGAGAACAGTTGGATTTGAGAACTTGAATCTGAACTTGAAGTTGAAGAAAACAAGTCATCGTCATTTCGACCTATGGAGAAATCACATATGAGTAAGCACACCCGAGTAAGAACCCCAACATAGCAACTTCTCCAATCTAGATAACGAGATCTCTCCTTACGTCGAGATGACAATAGTTGAACTTGAACTCAAGTCCCCTCCTTCGAAGGAGGGCTAGGGAGGATGTTCCACAAGAGTAAGCGCGTAGGAGTGAGAACATTTGGATTTCTGTACTTAAATTCCCTCCTTTGAAGGAGGGCTAGGGAGGATGTTTCGCATATGAGTAAGCAGGCAAGAGTAAGCACACATAATTGAGGATGTTCCACAAAAAAAATCCAACATACCTAAGTACATTGGATTTATAATAGTTGATATATTCAAATTTTCGCGAAAGCGAAAGAAAGTATATTCTAAAACTCCGCGTGACCAGGAAAACGTGGGTAAGGTATTACGTCACGTATGTTTGTCATTCCCGTTACAAATAGCACAAGGCGCTCAAAACCAAGACCAAAACCACTGTGCGTACACGTTCCAAACTTGCGAGTGTCTAGGTACCAAGAAAGCTCTTCCTCAGAGATATCTAAGGCAGCCATTTTTTCTTTAAGAACGTCTAGACGCTCCTCACGCTGTGATCCTCCTACCATCTCACCTATTCCAGGGAAAAGTACATCCATAGCACGTACGGTCTTACCATCTTCGTTAAGACGCATGTAAAACGCCTTGATGTTTGCTGGGTAATCAAATAAGATTACTGGGCAGTTAAAGTGCTTTTCTACAAGGTAACGCTCATGCTCAGACTGTAAATCTGCTCCCCATTCATTGATCGGGTATTTGAACTTTTTCTTCTTGTTAGGCTTACTATTACGCAAGATGTCAATTGCCTCCGTATAGCTTACACGCTTAAAGTTGTTGTCTACTATAAAGTTAAGTTTCTCGCGCAGTGGCATAGGCGCACGATCTGCTTCTGGCTTACTTTTATCTTCTTGAATTAATCTGTTTTCTAGAAACTCAAGATCATCTTGACAGTTTTCTAGCGCGTAGTTAATTACATACTTGATAAAATCTTCGGCAAGATCCATGTTACCATCTAGATCACAAAAAGCCATCTCTGGTTCTACCATCCAGAACTCTGCAAGGTGACGAGAAGTGTTACTGTTTTCTGCTCTAAAGGTTGGTCCAAAGGTATAAATCTTCCCAAGTCCTAATGCATAAGTCTCTCCTTCTAGCTGTCCAGAAACCGTAAGGTTCGTTTCTTTACCAAAGAAGTCTTTGCTGTAATCAATCTTTCCATCTTCTGTGCGCGGCGGATTTTCTGGATCCAGTGCGCTTACGCGAAACATCTCACCAGCTCCCTCTGCATCACTACCGGTAATGATAGGCGTATGTGCATGGAAGTAGCCATTTTTATTAAAATACTCGTGTATGGCAAACGATAACTTTGAGCGTAAACGCATTACAGCGCCAAAGGTATTAGTGCGAACTCTTAAGTGTGCCTGCTCACGTAGTTTCTCTAGTGTGTGACGCTTAGGAGAGAGTATCGTGTTTTTTAATTCTTGAGGATCTGCATCTCCCTCAATCTGGATATCTTTTACTTTTATTTCTATACGTTGCCCTCCACCTTGACTTTCTTCTAAGGTTCCTTTGATGGCAACGGCAGCACCTGTCGTGATACGCTTTAAAAGTGCTTCGTCTGTATTTTCAAAATCGACTACACACTGAAGGTTATTAATAGTAGAACCATCATTAAGTGCGATAAACTGGTTTCCGCGGAAGGATCTTACCCATCCTTTTACAGTAAATTCTTGATGAATTTTGTCACTTTCGAGTAGCGCTATAATAGGCGTATGTGTCATTGTATCTTATTTAAATGAATTCTCTAGATAGAGGGCAAATATAAAAGATTTTTGTGGTAGGGTAAGGGGTAAATGGACTGAAATATACGCTAAGGCGCATTACTCTTTATTGAGATTTGGAGCAGTACTCAAGTTGAGGTGTAAAAAAGGTTTTTACGCTTTCGCGAAAGCGTACCCTTAAGGGTTTAAAAACTGCCCTTTCCATGTTCCATCTTCAAGTGTAAAACTCGCTCTAATATGGTTAGGTCTCTTAAGCTGAAGAAACTCTAAATGTGTAGGTGCAATCTCAATAATAGTAAAGTAGTGGGTGTTCTCAAGGTAGTCTACTGCATCTGGGTTTGAAATCTCTGCGCCAGGAGCATCAGTAGTAGTGTAATCTTTTTTTGATGAAGGCTGCACGCCGCTGTAGTAGCGTTGCAACTCTACGGGATCTGTAATGATAGACGCGTTTCCTGTAACTTTAATCTGCAGCAACTTTTTAGGATGGTAGAAGAGCAAGCTAGTGACATCATTCTGTAGTAACTGAGCTACTTTATTGGATCTACTGTCAGTATAAATTCTCAGTTTAAAATCGTCTGTAACTTGTCTTAGTATAACTGTTCTAAGCGCAGGAACTCCAGAAGCATCTACCGTTCCCATAGTGGTGTACCTAAACGGGTGTCCCTTTTTGTTGACGCCAAGTTGTAACTCGTCTTGTGCTTCCTTAAAATACTGATCTGTCATACCTTTTTGTATAAAGATACAAAGGGAATATCTAGTTACTCAAGCTCTTTGTCAGCAGTTTCTTCATCACCCTCACGTTCTACAATTTGTAGTGCAGGTTCTTTAAAGGTGTCCTTGTTTGCAATCTCTTTTTCTAGGGATAACAACAGTGACGGTAATAGTAAAAGGTTAGCTAGCATTGCAAATAATAGAGTAGCACTTACAAGACCACCTAGTGCTACAGTTCCCCCAAAGCTACTAATCATGAACACAGAGAAGCCAAAGAATAATACAATTGAGGTGTAAAACATACTTACACCTGTCTCACGTAGCGAACCGTAAACAGATTTTTTGATCTTCCATTTGTTAGCTTTGAGCTCTTGACGGTATTTGGCCAGAAAGTGAATCGTATCATCTACAGAAATACCAAAGGCAATACTAAAAACAAGTATTGTAGATGGCTTGATAGGGATGCCTATAAAGCCCATCATGCCCGCCGTAACTAGCAGTGGTAATAAGTTGGGAATGAGAGACACTATAATCATACGTAGCGACTTAAACATCCACGCCATAAATAATGCGATGAGTAAGATGGCAAGTGATAGACTTATCACAAGGTTCATTACTAGGTAATCTGTTCCTTTCTGAAAAACGAGTGCAGTACCTGTCATGGTAACCTCATATCGTTCTTCTGGAAAGAGCTTGTCTATTTTTAATTGGATATTTTCTTCAGCGCGCTCCATTTTATCAGTACCTACATCTTTCATGAAGGTAGTAATTCTAGCATATTGACCCGTACTATCTACGTAGGCTCCCATGAGATTTTGATCATTGTCAAAACTCTTTGCATACGGCAGTATAAAATTGCGCTCGTTACTTGTAGGTAGTTGGTAATATTTAGGATTCCCATTAAAGTATGCTTGCTTTGCATACTTCACAAGGTTTACAATAGATATAGGAGCAGAGAGTTCTGGTTGCTCCTCTATGGTAGCGCTTAGCTCTTCCATGCGTTTAAGCGTGGCAAGCTTCATGACTCCTTGTTTTTTCTTGGTGTCAATCAGAATTTCTAATGGCATGATCCCATCAAATTCTTCCTCAAAAAACTTTATATCCTTATAGAAATCAGCTTTTTTAGGCATGTCTTCTATAAGCGAACCAGAAATACGTATTTGATATATACCTACAATACTCAGTGCAAGTAATAATACACTTGATCCATAAATTGCAGTACGTCTTGTACGTACCATGCGCTCCATCCAGTTTACAAACCCTTCTATCCAAGTTTTACCTAGGTGTTTAAGGTGCTTCTCCTTAGGAGGAGACATGTAACTGTAAATGATAGGAATGATAAGTAAGCTAAGTAAAAATATAGCGATGATATTAATACTCGCGACAACACCAAACTCGCTTAGTAGCGAACTCTCAGTAAGAATAAAAGTAGCAAATCCAGATGCCGTGGTAATGTTAGTCATCAAGGTCGCATTACCTACTTTGGTAATTACACGTTGTAATGCTTTCACTTGGTTACCGTGATTTTTATATTCTTGCTGGTATTTATTAATCAAGAAAATACAGTTAGGAATCCCAATCACAATAATAAGCGGCGGGATAATAGCTGTAAGTACTGTGATCTCATATCCTAGTAATCCTAGAAACCCAAAAGCCCACATCACACCTATTATTACCGTAATCATGGAGATAAAGGTTGCTCTGTATGATCTAAAGAAAAAGAAGAATATAAAAGAAGTAACTAGCAATGCTGCACCTACAAATATGCCTATCTCATCAATAATATTTTGAGCATTGAGCGTTCGTATGTATGGCATCCCACTGGTGCGCACATCGATATCGTAGTCTTTTTCAAAAGTCGCGATAGCGGGCATAAGATCATTTACTACAAAGTCTAAACGCGCTGGGGTGTTGATTAAATCTTTCTTAAGATACACTGCAGAGCGCACCGTACCTGTCTCTTTGTTGTAAATCAGATTTTCATAAAATGGTAAATCATCAAAGAGTAATTTTCTATAACTAGCAGCACTTTCGGCAGTGAGCGTGCTGTCTGTCATGAAGGGAACAAGATCAAATCGCTGCGGATTTTCTTGTTTATCTAATATCTTGAGATCTTTAAGAGAAAGGGATAATGCAACAGCGTCTGCCTTTGCAATCTTTGCAGATAAGTCATTCCAAGCAGTGAGGACTTCAGGAGTAAATAGACGTTCGTCTTGTATTCCTAACACGATGAGGTTTCCCTCTTCACCAAATTTATCTTTAAAATTCTGGTATTCTAGATTTACTTCATGGTCGTCAGGAAGTAAGTTTGCCTCTGTATAGGTAAAGCGCATATTGCGCCATTGGAAACCTAAGAAAATGGTGAAACCCACAATAAGAATGAGAATCAAAGGACGATTGCGTAGTATTAAACTCGCTACAGACTCCCAAAAACCTTTACTCAGAAATTTTGCCATTGACTTGTTTTAGCACCGCAAAGATATTCTTTTGGATGCAGATATGCGGGCAAATTGAAAAAGGCTTGTAGGTGGTAGGGGTTACGCTTTCGCGAAAGCGTAAAAAATTAACCTAGGTTCAGTAGATTGAATAAGGTTACGATGGGTTTACTACAGTTTGAGATTGAATGTAAACTTAAACGCAATGTTATCTCCCCAGTTAGGTAAATGGTAAGCTCCGTAACGGTAGGTGAGACTCGTTCCAAAACCAAAAAGCAGCTTGTTGAGTTCAAAACCAGTTTCTGTATAACCTTTACTAAGCGAACCAAACTCTCCAATGTCGAGATGATCTTCTGGGTTACTTATATCTCCTATGGCAAATCGGCTTATAAAAACCAATTCTGGTTTAAAGCTCTTAGAGATATTAAATGGCGCCAGTCTATGTTTTACCTGAGCAGTAAGCAGCTTGTCTGAAAAGAATTCACCAAAAAACATAGTCTCAAAACTATTAACCCCAGCCACCGAAAAACGCTGAAGTATCGTTTCCTTAGTAGGAGCATTAGGAAATGCGTGGAATAGGTGGGTGATAGGTAAATCTCCAAAACCAACATTTCCTTCTACCAGAAACTCCGTAGCAGATTTGTTGAGTCTGTCTACTCTGTAAAATACTTTGGCGGCAAGTTTTGTAAATGCAAGATCCCCTCCTAGACCATCAATAGCTTGAGATACCTGACCAGAAATTATAGGGTAGCCCTCATAAACAGGGACAATATCATTTTCTGTTTTTAAATATTTATTAGATGGACTCCAGCGGAAAGAGGCTGTTGCTTCAGAAATATCATAATTACGTATGATGTTCCCATCGTTATTATAGCGATAAGGTGTTGTCTGATCTAGTCTTCTATGAGCAATTTGCAACTCAGAAAGCAATTGTGGTGTTAATCTGTATTCTAGATTTAAACGGGTAGTGCGGTGTTTATAAAACTGGGTGATGTTTACTAGGCGTGGTTCAAAGAGGGAATACACACGGCGATCTGTTAAGTATGCATAATTACCTACTTCTTCTAGGTCACTGTTGTACGTTCCAGAAATCCATGCTCCCTTGTCTGGATCGAGAAGATAACCAGCACCTATACCATACTTGATATCTTGGTCTTTAAATCCATAAGCAGCATAGCCTTCTATGCGGAAACGCTTAGAGAAAGACTCATTAGTCACTCCGCCAAGTCCAAGTCTCAAACCCTCATAATTATTGAATTTTACAGGATAGGTAAGGTCAAAATCAAAGGCGTCAAAGCTAAAATAACCAATACTAAAATTATTAGTAGTCCCTAATCGACGTTCTATGTTTTCGGCATTTACAATGCGCTCTAGTTCTGAGAAACTGCGTTCATCTTTGCTAGATAACGGTGTCGTGCGATAGTTTTGCCAGAACGATTCTGGTTGCTCGCTTGCACCTTCCTTAAAAGTAATCGCATACTTAGAATCTGGAATGGTAACCTCCTTGTTCACATTGTAATTACTCATTCTTGTAGTAGCTACAAGAAACTTACGAGTGACCATATCTTCCAGCACTTCGTTTTCTATAGTACCTATAGAGATACGCCCTTTAAAGAAAGAAAGCTTGCGATCTTCACTTCCTTTATCAAGAAATAATTCTCGCTGTTTCGGTAAATAAATGTTTGCGTCTTCTATGTAGGTGTACTCTTGATTAAGAATAATGTTAAGCTTATCTGTAATACGCACTTGCACGCCTTTTATAGCGAGTGTGTTTTTATCTAAGGTCATTGTCCCAGTAAGCCCAGGAATTTTCTTAGGTTTTTTAGGGCTAAAACTTACTTGGTAATCACCATTTACAGCGCTAGAAGTAACACTGTAATTATAATTGCGCATTCCTCTTGTTGAGAGAATTCCCGCATATCGATTATTGAAAATTACAAAGTCATCATCATAAAATGATCTTGATTGTACGTTTACAGCAAACACCTCGTATCGCGGATTCTTAAAACCAGCAAGCTGATATCCAATAATATTCTCCGAAAACTGTTGATCCCCTGTAAATTGAAGTTGGCTTACTTTTTCAGAAAAGAAGTTATGCGTACTTCCATTAAGGCTGTCTGTAATTACCGTTTTCTCATAAACGTCATATGTATAAGAAGCGAGTACCTCTCTCGGGTCGTTCTTAACTTTATTTTCAATTGCTTGATTGATAATGCGCTGCACGTCTGGCTCATTCTGAGCTATCGCAGTAAAACTTAAGCATAAGAGATAGACAATTATAAACTGACGCATAGAGTAGGTTGAAAGGTAAATGTATCAAAAAAGCGACCATGAGGTCGCTTTTTTATAATTGTTTAACGTCTGTACTATTATACAGTCATGATCTCAGCTTCTTTCTTGCTAAGAACGTCTTCTATTTTCTTGATATGAATATCAGTAAGCTTCTGGATATCTACTTCTGCATTTGCCTTTTCATCATCAGATGCGTCATCTACTTTTTTGATATCATTATTTGCGTTTTTGCGATCATTACGCACACCTACTTTTGAGTCTTCTGCCTCTGCACGCGCTTGTTTTACAAGATCTTTACGTCTTTCCTCTGTAAGTGGCGGTACATTAATGATAATGTTTTCCCCGTTATTCATTGGGTTAAAGCCTAGGTTTGCATTTATAATAGCCTTTTCAATCTCTTGCATAAGGCTTTTTTCCCATGGTTGTACAGTAATCGTACGACCATCTGGAGTGTTTACATTTGCCACTTGACTCAAAGGAGTAGGGCTTCCGTAATAGTTAACCATTAAACCTTGTAGCATTGCCGGGCTTGCTTTTCCAGCACGTATAGTAAGTAATCGTTTTGCTAAGTGTACAATGGCATCGTCCATTGCTTCTTTGGCAGTATCTATTATAAATTTTAAATCTTCGTTCATGGTAATATAATTATGATAGCAAGTTTACAAAAATTGAGCCAATTCTCTTGGTATTAGTTTACGGTAGTACCTATAGCGTCACCAGAGACCACTTTCATCAAGTTGCCACGAGTATTCATATCAAAAACAATAATAGGTAACTCATTTTCTTGACTTAATGTAAAAGCCGTAGTGTCCATCACCTTTAATCCTTTGCGTAGCACATCGTCAAAAGAGATATGATCATACTTAATAGCATCTGTATTTTTCTCAGGATCCGAGTTGTAAATACCATCTACTCTCGTTCCTTTTAAAATAACATCTGCCTCTATCTCGATTGCTCTCAATACCGCAGCAGAGTCTGTAGTAAAGTAAGGATTACCTGTACCTCCACCAAAGATAACCACACGTCCTTTATTGAGATGTGCCATTGCTTTACGACGTATAAAAGGCTCAGCCACTTCATTAATTTTAATAGCTGTTTGCAATCTTGTTTTTACGTTTGCTTGTTCTAGTGCGTCTTGAAGTGCAAGACCGTTTATTACAGTGGCAAGCATTCCCATGTGATCACTTTGTACGCGATCCATTCCTTTGCTAGCTCCCGCTACACCTCTAAATATATTTCCGCCACCTATAACAATAGCAACTTCAACACCTTTTTCTGTTACTGCTTTAATGTCTTCTGCATATTCTGCAAGACGGTTAGGATCTATTCCGTACTGGCGATCTCCCATTAAGGCCTCACCAGAAAGTTTAAGTAATATTCTTTTATATTTCATAGTCTGTGTAGTTATGCAAATATACTATTTAAACAGAATGATTTAAAAATGTGTGGCAATGGTTTTCACGCTTTCGCGAAAGCGGACTTTTATAAAACAGAGATCTTCTTAAGGTCAATTAACTTGATAAAGACCGAATGTTCAATGTATTTATGGGATTTTAGAGGGGTTTTAAGGCACTGGTAATAAGTATTTTAACGTTATGTTTTAAGGGTGGAGTGATATTGAATTGTATGTGTCTCGTTATAATTTTGGAGTAGTAATCATAAAAACAACATACAATGGCAAAACTACAAGCTACATTATTAAAAGTTATTGGTAACGCGTCAAGCGGTATTGATATAGAGATTAAAACAGATATTATTTTCAGTAATCTAGATAAGCAACTCGATGTTATCTACTACGTACAAGGATTTGTTTACGACGTAGATGGAGAGGAAGATATTATGATGCCGCTCATTAATGAGTTGCATTGTCAATTAGATGTTGAGCAAGTAAAAGACGCTTACTCTAACGAGGATGATATGATTTATAACAAGCTTGGTAAGAGTTATAAGGCAAGTAATGGTAATGTTACCGCCCGTTTTAAATTCCAATTACAAAAAGACCCTAGCTCCGTTAGACCTGGTAATTCCCTTGTAAGTAATAAGGTTATTGAGGCAATGCGAGATGAAAAAGACGGCTATGCTCTTGAACTCAAAGCAATGTTTGTGCTCACTAATGAACTTAATGGCATTGCCATAAGTAGGAGTAAAGAGGTGTCTGTGCCGATAATGGATCAGTATATTTCGTAGGCCTCTTTAAAGAATTAAACAAAAAACGCCTTCATCTGGAGGCGTTTTTAATATCAATAAAGTTTGTAAAGCGATTAAGCTAGAGAAACTCTTTAGGTTTGATGTTTTATGTATACGCTTTCGCGAAAGCAGACTTTTTTTAAGAAAAATATCTTCATTTTACGGATTTCCTTTTTTTTAGCTCACTGATTTGTAGTACGTTTACTCCAAATTATAAATTATGCAACAAGCAAACAAACAAATGAAACAAAACAAAACATCATTTTTGAAAGGCTTATCCTTATTTTTCATGGCAATAATTATTGTTTGTTGTCAAAGTGACAACTAAGTAATTGACCTCGTGGTTCAAGATGAGTTTATGTCTATTCAAACAGTTGAGGAGAGCGACGCTTTAAAATATGCTACCAAAATTTTAAATAATGGCGCACGCACTAAAAATAATATCATTTTACCTTCCCTTGATGGGAAGTCATTAACTTATAAGTCGATAGTAGGAAGTAATGTGACTCTTCCTGTTTTTAATACTAATACTGACTCTAATGTGCTTGGTGAGTTTTTCTTAATAAAGGAAAATAATGAGATTAAAGGTTATTATTCGTTTTTCTACGCCTCAAAATCTGAGGATGAAATAAATAAGGGCACAAATATATTAGTGATTTTAAACGAAGATGGAGAATTTGTTAATGGATTTCGCTTAAGAGGTGGAGTTTTTGTTTCAAGATTTGTAGGTAGCTTGTCATCTCCAAAGTCCAAATCTCTAAGGGTAGTCGAGCTTGAATCATGTGATGAGTTTTATTATACTTGTGGAGTGCAAGGAATTGATGAAATTATTTTAACAAGTAGCGGTAGCGGGAGTGCTATAAATAATGGATCTGTGACAATATTTACATTTCCACCACGTGGAGGTGGGATAAGTATAGGTGTTAATAATGGTGATGTAGAAGTGCCATTGGGCGGTAGTTCTGGTAATTCACATTACAACCCAGGAGGTTCTAGTGCTGGTGAGCCTCTCTTTCCTTGTGGAGACTCTTTGCACGGTTGTGAGAAAATGAAGTGTGAAGATGGAAGCAATCAAGATTATTATGGGAACTGTGAGGAGGTTGAAAACATAATTTACACAGAAAATTTACGTTCTAAGCCTTGCCACAAAAATATTATAGAGGTTGCTATTGGTTTAAGTTCTCCTTTAACTACTCTAATCAATAGGACTTTTGAAGTGAATAGTGAAACAAATTTGACATTAGATTCTAGTGATGATGTATCTGGAAACGCAGCAACAAGACCAACCTTTCTTTACAATACATCTACAAGAACTTGTGATGTCAAAATAAAGTTCAGAGAATCATATCTGACTACTACAACAAATTTGTCTTTAGCTAGAACAGCTATACACGAAAGTCTACACGCAGTTTTAGTTTATATGCACGAAGATGGACATCTGGTAAATGATGATGGAACACCATTAGAGGGGTATGCGGATTTAGTAGAGGCTTACAGTGAATATAGGGCTGGATTGGATGTTGATTTAAATATTACTCACCATGAAGCTATGTCAGAATTTGTTTCTTCTATAGCTACTTCTGTTTCTGAATATGGTAGAGGTATAGGTTTAGATGAATCATTTACTTATTATGAAAAATTAAGCTGGGCGGGACTGACCGAGACAGAATCTTTCAAAAATTTATATCCAAAATATTTAGTTCCAGACGATGAAACAGATAACCCTGATAACGTTAATACAGAATGGCTAGATATTATTAATACTATTGCAGTAGAACAGGATAACAGTAGTTTAGAATTTCACCATCCAGATGGAACAATCTATTCTTATGAGTCTAAAGGAAACAATATCAATACTACAGAGCCATGCGACTAATTTTATTTTTAATAGTACTACTTTTAAGTTGTAAAACCTATAACAGTGATTTTTTGCAAAATAATGAAGCAGCAGATGTTTCAAACGTTGCGGCTTCTCATTTAGAAAACGTTTATAAAGATGAAAAAGTAAGCTTTGTTTTAAATGTTAATACTAGAGTTGATGAATTAATAGAAATGCTTGATGAGGATAAGCCTTATTATTTGCAACAAACAATTTTATTATCTCAAGAAAGTAGTGTTGAACTAAGCAAATCTAAAAGTACAATTAGCAGGCAGCTTCAGGGCTTAAATGCACTTAACTGTGATAATTTAAAAATCAATAAAAAATTTATCTGTTATAGCAATTTTGAATTGTACCCTCATAAGAAAAAAGGGGATCCTAGAGAATTAAAAAATCCTTTTATATATCTTTCCAAGCCATTTTTTACAGTTAGCAAGGATTATGCAATTATTTTCTATTCTATAGGTACTAACAATACTTCTCAAAGTGCTCTTATGATTTTAAAATATGATGAGAACTCTTGGGTTTTTAAAGAAAGAATGATTTTCTAATAAAATATTATCGAATATCTGTATAAATTCCCATTTTCAGAAATATGTTATTACTTAGTTATTTAAATCGTACTCATGTCATCGATATTTGTCCATTTGTACTGCATTTTACTGACTAGGATGGTTGTGCTTCTCATTTCAAAGCATATGGGGACAAAGAGGTCATTTTCAAGGTCAGTATGGATTTTTAGAATATGATGTAAATTGTTGGCTCGAGGATAGGCTCAAAAGAGTGTTTAGAGAGAGAAGTGATGGTGGTCGTGTACGAAGAGGTAATCCATATAATATTAATGTTAACGAGTATAAAAATGGTCGGATGGGTGGGTGCGAATAACTCCTATAGAAAATACACCTCAATATCAGAATTTCACGCTGTACGGGGTAACAGTGGGGACAAGTGGTTTTACAAATAATTGTTCAGAATGAGAATCTATAAATTTATAGTGATAATATTGTTAATGAGTTCTTGTGAGTCTAAAGACTTTTTATCCACTTACAATAAAAACGAAATAGCCATTTTTTATTTTGACGAGAGTATTGAGGGAATGTCAATCTCTAGAGATTCGTTACCTAATAATAGGAAATGGAATTATAATTTTGAACTGGAGAATTATAAAGATAAGTCTCAATTAAATCTTCCATTGAAATTAGTATTTAAAGATTTTAAAAATTTTGACTACCAGTTTGCTTATGATAGTACCACAGTATTTCGGCTAAGATCCGAGAATATGGTTAAATATGATGATAAAATCTGGACTTTGGAAAGGTTATCTTCACTTTCTAAAAATGATCTTTTAAAGCTCTTGTTTAGCACAAAAAATAAGTTTATTCTAGATGTTTCTGAGTTAGAGGAAAATACTATTGTTTTAAGAGAGGTGTATCGAGAACATCTTTCGGTAGAATAATTCTAAACAAAAAACGCCTCCATATGGAGGCGTTTTTAATATCAATAAAGTTTGTAAAGCAATTATGCTAGAGAAACTCTTTTAAAAGCTACTACAGATGCATCACCTTTTGAAGCAACAAATTCTGCTACGTTCTGGCTTTCATCCATAATAAAACGTTGGTCAAGTAACGCTTGCTCGTGATCAAGAGTCGTGTTGTCTGCAACAAAACGAGCTACTTTACCAGGTACAATGTTATCCCAGATTTTTTCTGGCTTACCTTCAGCTTTTAATTGTTCTTTAATATCTGCTTCTGCCTGTGCCATTACTTCTTCAGTAAGTTGTGACATAGAGATATATTGAGGTACGTTTTTAAGAGTTTTCCCAAGACGACCTAGTTCAATATTGTCCTTTTCGATAGCAGCAATACGTGCATCAGTTTCTGATGCTACAAATGCAGCGTCAAAATCTTTGTAAGAAAGCGTGTTTGCTCCCATAGATGCAACTTGCATAGAAACGCTCTTTGCAACCTCCTCAGCATTATCTGTGGCAGCGCTAAGACCTACTAAGGCACCTATTTTGTTACCGTGTACATAAGAACCTACAAAAGGAGCTTCTAATGTCTCATAACCTCCTATTTCGATTTTCTCACCTATGACACCAGTTTGCTCGATAAGCTTTTCTTTAACAGTCATTCCGTCAAAATCTGCAGCAAGCATTTCTTCTTTAGAGTTTACGCTTAATGCGATATCTCCCATTTTTGTAGCTAGCTCGATAAAAGAATCGTTCTTTGTTACAAAGTCAGTCTCACAGTTAAGTGATACAACAACTCCGCGTGTGTTATCTGCATTGATCTTTGCAATAACTACACCTTCAGAAGAATCTCTATCTGCTCTCTTTTCTGCAACTTTCTGTCCTTTTTTACGAAGTACAGTGATTGCATCATCAAAGTTACCTTCGGCTTCAACTAGGGCTTTTTTACAGTCCATCATTCCAGCTCCAGTAGCTTCTCTTAATTTCTTTACGTCTGCGGCGGTAATGTTTGCCATGATATATAAGGTTTTAAAATTGAAAAAAGTCGTCTATTCGTTTTCAACAAAGAAAAGAAGTAGACGACTCTTAAGTATTATCAAATAGTTATTATTCTTCTTCTTCGCTAGCCGCTACAGGTGCTTTTGCAGCCTCAGCTTTAGGAGCTTTTGCTTCTGCCTTTGGAGCATCTGCTTTTTTAGCTTTCTTTTCAGCCTTTGGAGAATCATCACCTTCTTTTGCTGCGTCTTTACCAGCTTTGCGATCTGCAAGTCCAGCACTAACAGCTTCAGAAACGAAACCTACGATTTTGTCTATAGATTTAGAAGCATCATCATTTGCAGGGATAAGATAATCTACTTCTCTTGGATCAGAGTTAGTATCTACCATTGCAAAAATTGGAATGTTTAATTTTTGAGCTTCTTTAATCGCGATGTGCTCTCTCTTGATATCTACTACAAATAGAGCGCCTGGAAGACGAGTCATATCTGAAATAGAACCAAGGTTTTTGTCAAGCTTCTCACGAAGACGGTTCATCTGTAGTTTTTCTTTCTTAGAAAGTGTATCAAAACGACCGTCTTTTTTCATCTGGTCGATTGTCTGCATTTTCTTAACAGCCTTACGTATTGTAACAAAGTTAGTAAGCATTCCACCAGGCCATCTTTCTGTGATGTACGGCATGTTTGCGTTACGTGCTTTTTCAGCTACGATATCTTTAGCTTGTTTTTTGGTAGCTACAAAGAGTATTTTTCTACCTGAAGCAGCAATCTTTTGAAGAGCCTCGCAAGTCTCTTCTATCTTTGCTGCAGTTTTGTAAAGATTGATGATGTGTATCCCATTGCGCTCCATATAGATATACGGTGCCATGTTTGGATCCCATCTTCTTGTGAGGTGTCCAAAGTGTACACCTGCATCAAGCAATTCTTTTATTTCGATGTTGTTTGCCATTTTTGTAATAGTTTACGTTCCGTTGGACATTAAAATTAGCAACTCCGAGTTCACGAAGTTTAGATGCTAAACTAACCTTATTAGACTTCGCTTTCGCGAAAACATAATAAGCAACGACAACATTTCAATTAATTTTAAATTTTGATAGTAATCAGTTTCCAATAGTCTCTCTGTAGTAATAAAACCACTTGAGAGCAAAGCGAAATATTAACGCTTAGAGAATTGGAATTTCTTACGTGCTTTCTTCTGACCAAATTTCTTACGTTCCACCATTCTTGGGTCACGAGTAAGAAGTCCTTCTGGCTTAAGGATAAGACGATTTTCTTCGTCTAGCTCACACATTGCTCTAGAAAGAGCAAGTCTGATAGCCTCAGCTTGACCAGTAATACCACCACCATAAACGTTTACTTTAATATCAAAGTTACCCTCATTGTTAGTCATAACAAGTGGTTGGTTTACTTTGTACTGAAGTGTTCCTGTAGGGAAGTAGTTGTTCAGTTCTTTTTTGTTAATAGTGATGTTTCCTTTTCCTTCAGAAAGGTAAACACGAGCTACTGCGGTCTTACGACGACCGATTTTGTGTAAAGTCTCCATTTACTTAATTTCGTTTAGGTTAATGGCACGAGGCTTCTGCGCTTCCTGATCGTGCTCTGCTCCTGCATACACTTTAAGGTTACGGAAGATAGCACTCCCCAATTTGTTTTTTGGTAACATCCCTTTCACGGCAGCTTCTACTACACGTGTAGGATCTTTATCGTAAAGCTCTCTAGCTGTAAGACTACGTTGCCCACCTGGATAACCTGTGTGACGGATATATGATTTTTCCGTCCACTTGTTTCCTGATAATTGCACCTTTGCAGCGTTTATGATAACAACGTTATCTCCACAATCTACGTGAGGTGTAAAGCTCGGTTTGTACTTACCGCGTAAAAACTTAGCTACGATAGAAGACATACGACCTAGCGTTTGTCCGTCTGCATCTATCAAAACCCACTCCTTGTTTACGGTAGCTTTGTTTGCAGATACTGTTTTGTAACTTAATGCGTCCACACTAATTAATTTTAATTAAACATTCCATTTCCCGCCTAAAAACGGGTTTGCAAAAGTACATAAATTTATTTATCTCACAAACGTCTGTCTGACTATATTTTGTATTGTTCTTTTTCTTGGTCAAATAAGTATTATAAGGTAGTCCCAAAAATGCTCTTAATCTTTGATTTTTCACGCTTTCGCGAAAGCGTATATCTTCATTCTAAATGTTAAGATAATCATAAAGATTATTTGTTGCTGTCACATTTACAGCGCTATAGAGTCTTTCTAGTAAATCAATCAAAACCAAACCAATGTTACTTACTATCAATCAACTCGGAGCAGTAATCGCGCTCCTTTTTCTAAGTTCCCTAAGCTTAGTAGCCCAAACAGAAGCTACTGAGCTTAACATCCCCAAGAAAGTATACAACACAATTGCTGTAAAAGGAGAGGCTCCAGATATAGATGGAGACCTCTCTGATGCAGCCTGGAATGACGTAGCATGGTCTTCTGGATATGTAGAATTTCAGCCAGATGTAGGTACTGAACCTACCCAGCAAACAAAAATGAAAATTACTTATGATGGTAAAAATCTTTATATAGCTTTCCATTGTCTCGAAAGTGATAAATCTAAAATAGAAAGAAGACTAGGGCGTCGAGATGATTTTCCAGGTGATTGGGTAGAGATTAATATAGACAGTTATAATGACGATCGTACTGCTTTTTCTTTTACTGCCTCTGCCTCAGGAGTAAAAGGCGATGAGTTTGTGTCAAATAACGGCAATTTTGATAGTAGCTGGAATCCTATCTGGTATCTAGCCACAGGAGAAAATGAGGAGGGCTGGACTGCAGAAATGCGTATACCTTTGAGTCAGCTACGCTTTAGTGCAGAAGAGATTCAAACTTGGGGTATACAATCTACAAGGCGCTACTTTGCAAATGAAGAGCGTTCTACCTGGCAGCCACTTCCTGCCAATCCTCCAGGATGGGTGAGCGAATTTGGAGAGCTACGAGGTATCAAAGGAATTAAGCCACAAAAGCAATTAGAGATTCAACCCTTTGTGCTGGGGCAGTATGACACTTTTGAGGAAGAAGTGGGTAATCCTTTTAGAGATGGAGATGATTTTGGAGGGAATGTAGGTCTAGATGCTAAGATTGGAATAACAAATGATCTTACTCTCGATCTTACGGTAAATCCAGATTTTGGACAAGTAGATGCAGATCCTGGCGCTATTGCATTAGACGGGTTTGAAATATTTTTTGAAGAGCGTCGCCCTTTCTTTGTAGAAAATAAGAGTGTCTTTGACTTTAGAGTGGGTGGTGGTGCAGATAACGTATTTTTTCCTAGACGTATAGGGCGCACTCCACAAGGAGGAACCACCTTTGATGCCTCAAAAGGAGAGTATGAAGACTTTCCTACTAATACTACCATATTAGGAGCAGCAAAGTTTAGTGGTAAAACGAAAGATGGCTGGACTATAGGCGTGCTAGAAAGTGTAACAGGAAAAGAATTTGCCGAGATTGAACTAGACAATCGAGAAGAGATTACAGACCCTCTTGATCTAGATGGGCTTCTGGGTGAAAAGCGTAAGGAGCTGGTAGAGCCACTCACTAATTACTTTGTAGGTCGTGTTCAAAAAGATTTTAATGACCGCAACTCTTTTGTAGGCGGGATATTTACTACTACTCACAGAGATATGGAGCGTAGCCTAGACTTTTTACATACGCAAGCCTACACTGGCGGTATCGATTTTAGACACAACTGGAAAGATCGTAAGTATTATATAGAAGGGCGTGGTATTATAAGCCGTGTAAACGGAGATCCTCAAGCTATTTTAAATACACAGACATCGCTTACGCACTTATTTCAGCGAGTAGATGCAGAGCATCTAGAAGTTGATCCAGACGCAACGAGTCTGTCTGGTACTGGTGGTAATCTTGCTATAGGTAGAGGAAGTGGCAAGTGGCGATATGAGCTAGGAGGTAACTGGAGGTCTCCAGGATTAGAGCTTAATGATATAGGCTTCTTGCGTCGCGCAGATAGAATTGTACAGTTTGCAAGCGTAAGACGCTTCTGGAATAACTCAACTTCCTGGTATAGACAAGCTAATGTAGGTGTTGAGCAAACAACACAATATGATTTTGATGGAAATTTTAACCGTATACAGTATGAAGGTAGGGCAGAAATTAACTGGAAAAACAATTGGTTTACTGAAGTAGGAGGCGCTCATAAACCTCGCATATTTATTAACTCCTTCTTGCGTGGTGGACCACGCTGGAGATTTAATGAAGAGAACTTTTACTTTGCAGCCGTGGGGACAGATCAACGTAAGAAGTTAAGTGCTATTGCTGTTTATGTAAATTCTCAAGCAAAACAAGATAACTTTTCTTTAAATAGGTATGAGTTACGTCTCAACTACCAGCCACTTGATGCATTGAGTTTATCTCTTTCTACAGAATATGAGATGAACCCAAATAAAACACAATACGTATCACAGCAATCGTATGCGCCTGCTACTTTTGGGACGAGATATATAACTGGGGAGATTGAGCAGGAAACCTTGAGCGCAACCTTGCGCGTTAATTATAATATCAATCCTAATTTTACCATACAGTATTATGCACAGCCATTTATTGCTAAAGGAACTTATACTAATTTCAATTTTGTAGCAGATAGTGATAATGAAAACCTCAATGAGCGAGTTACACTATTTAATCAGAACCAAATAAGTGAGGTAGACGGTGGCTATGCAGTAGATGAAGATGTGGATGGTACTACAGATTATAGTTTTGGAAATCCTGATTTTAACTTCGTGCAGTTTCGCTCTAATCTTGTTGCAAGGTGGGAGTATATTCCGGGGTCAGAAGTGTTTTTAGTGTGGTCACAAGGAATAGAAGGAGGCGCATCTTCTAGAGAAAGTCTTACAGATGCTTTTGATAGTCAAGTGCTAGGGCAGCAAATTAGAAATACGTTTTTAGTTAAATGGACGTATCGATTTGTGTTGTAACTGTCTTTTGTCTGCTTGATAACACCTTACGTCGAGTTCTTGGTTTTTTAAGTTTAAGAATTTCTTAATAAAAATTTCTATAAGTGTATAAACGTATAGTTTAGCATCAAAAGAACATTTATGAAATTCACCCCTTTAGTTTTATTGATTGTTAGTTTACTGGTTACAAATACTTATGCTCAAGTAGGTGTAGGGACAGTGTCACCCTATGCTGCTCTAGATATAACAAGTAATAATAGTGGTCTTTTGATTCCGCGAGTAGATTTAAGTTCTATATCAGATGTTACAACAGTAATAAATCCTAATGGGCCTACTCTTGTAGAGGGTACGATGGTATACAATACAGGAGCTGGGACATTAACTTCAAAAGGATTTTATTACTGGCAAGACGGCCAGTGGAATCAAGTAGCGCAAGCTAATCAAAGTCCAGTGCGTTTCGGTAAAATTCTTATAGATGGCTCTGGAACAATTGATGTAACGGGAATAGGCTTTGAGCCTAGCTCTGTTGAGTTTACAGCAATAAATAGAGTCCAAGGTTTTGATGAAGGTACAGCTAGATCTGGTGCAAATAATTCAAACGATATTAGAATGGCTGGAGGAATGACTACGGGTTATGCTATAAATGGCGGTACTGGTGCAATAGATCAACAAGTGATTTCTAATGCCTTTAGTGGTTCAAGTATTAATAATATAGGGACATATGCGTCAGAAGATTATTGTATAGCAGCTTATTTTGTTAATAATAATGGATCGCCACTTTCTGATGATGGTACAAGTGGTGGATCAAGTGGCACTACACAACAAGGCTTTATTAGAGCTTCTTTAGATAGTTTTAATTCAGATGGATTTACACTAGATGTAGATCGTTTTCTTAGTGCAACCGCTGGTGAACGAACTAATCAGATAGTAGTAATCTATAAAGCATATCGATAAGTTGTTAACCTTAATATCGTGTGATATTTAAGTTTTGGGAAATTGAAATTTTAAAAAACTAAAAAACCACATGCTAATAATAAGAATGTGGTTTTTATTAAGGGTTACGCTTTCGCGAAAGCATAAAAAAGGAAGTACTCATTTATACGTATCTAGGCGTTGAAAAATTTAATTAGTGCTTTAATGTCAAATATCTTCTATCTGTTAATGTTTTAGTGAAAAATGTTAATTTTTTTTCTAGTTACTTAATAATGTAACGATAGAACGCTATATATTTGATAGCGTAAATTTTATTATGAAACGGATTATTATTTTTTGCATCGTAACTCTTAGCATTTCAAGCTGCGGTAATGATGATGTGAATAAGAAAGACAGCATTAAGGGAGGTGTGTACAAGCAAATATCTTACGATCTTACGGTACCATTAGATTTAAATAATGATGGTATTTTTTCTACTAACTTATTGGAAGAAAACGGAGCAGTTTTGAGTCCGCAACAAATTACTTTTAGTTTAGATAACACGGTGATACCACCTTATCCTATTACTACATGTGTAGATGATGATGGCAATGGTCATTTAAACGAATTTATATGCCTAGTAGTAGTCAACTATGTAAATCCTCCGTCGTATGTTCAGAACGAGAGAACAGTAACTATTAATAATAGTATTGTAGGACTGCTCTCTGAAGATAGGGATACATTGAGATTTGAAGAAACACTTACTAGAGACTTATTAAATAATGCACCCTCGGGAGGTTTTGATGATACAATGGCAATATCTACATACGTGAGAGAGTAACTTATAGAATGTAAAATAGCAAACATAAGAAAGCCCAAACATCGTAAGATGTTCGGGCTTTCTTTATTGTAAAGAGTTTGGTTTAATGCGCCTCTAACCAATTCTGACCTAACCCTACCTCAACATCAAGGGGTACAGCCATCTTAAAGGCACTTTCCATTTCTGTCTTGATTAGCTCTTTAATGGCATCTAGTTCGTCATTAGGAACATCAAAAACAAGTTCATCATGCACTTGAAGAAGCATCTTTGTTTTATAGTCGCTATTTTCTAGCTTCTCAAAAATATTAATCATCGCGATTTTAATAATATCTGCAGCGCTTCCTTGTATAGGAGCATTGACTGCATTTCGCTCGGCTGCGCCTCGCACAACTCCGTTGCTGGAGTTAATACCGTTAAGGTAACGACGACGATCTAATACTGTTTTTACATAACCATTTTCTCTCGCAAACTCAACAAGCTCGCTCATGTAGTTACGTAGTTTTGGGTATGATTTGTAATAATTGTCTATTAGCTCTTTTGCCTCGCCACGCGATAAATCTGTCTGGTTAGAAAGTCCAAAGGCAGACACTCCGTATATAATCCCAAAGTTTACCGTCTTAGCATTACTACGTTGCTCTCGAGTAACCTCTTCTAGCGGCACATTAAAAACTTTGGCAGCTGTACTAGCGTGAATGTCTTCTCCATCTGTAAATGCTTGGATCATGTTTTCTTCCTCACTTAACGCGGCAATAATGCGCAGTTCTATTTGAGAATAATCGGCAGCAAGTAGGGTGTGATTTTCATCTCTTGGTACAAAAGCCTTACGCACTTGGCGACCGCGTTCTGTACGAATTGGAATATTCTGTAAGTTAGGATTGTTTGAGCTCAAACGTCCCGTAGCTGCAACCGTTTGCATGTAATCTGTATGGACGCGTCCATCTTGAGCTACTTGCTCTGGAAGCGCGTCTACATAGGTGGATTTTAATTTTGACAAGCCGCGATAGTCTAGTACTTTTTGGATAATGTCGTGATCCTTTGCAAGGTACGAGAGTACATCTTCGGCAGTAGAGTATTGACCTGTTTTTGTCTTTTTAGGTTTGTCGACAAGTTTCATTTTGTCAAATAGAATCTCACCTAACTGCTTAGGAGAGCCTATATTAAATTCTTCTCCCGCTTCCGCGAAAATTTCTGATGTAAGACGCTCTATATCTGCATTGAGATCTCCAGAAAGGCTTTGCAAGAAAGATACATCAAGATTGATTCCTTCCACTTCCATAGCCGCTAGCACACGTAATAGCGGAATTTCAATATCGTCAAATAACTTACGAGTACCAGCCTCGTCTAGCTCTTTTTCAAAATGTTGTTTAAGTTGTAATGTAATATCTGCATCCTCTACCGCATATTCTGTTTGGTCATCTACAGAAACATCGCGCATAGACTTCTGGTTCTTTCCTTTCTTTCCTATAAGTTCTGTGATAGATACAGGTGTGTAGTTAAGATAGGTTTCTGCGAGTACGTCCATATTGTGACGCATATCTGGGTTGATGAGATAATGAGCGAGCATGGTATCAAAAAGTTTCCCTTTTACCTTTACGTTATACTTCGCAAGTACTTTGATATCGTATTTTAAATTCTGTCCTATCTTTTCAATCGCTGTGTTTTCAAAGAAAGGTCTCAACTCTTCTATAAGTGCCTGTGCTTCTTCCTTACTTTCTGGAAAGGGTATGTAATATCCTTTTCCTGCTTCCCATGAAAAAGCAATTCCTACTAGTTCTGCAACGAGCGGATCGAGACCTGTAGTTTCAGTGTCAAAACATACAGAAGACTGCTTGTTGAGGTTTTGTATGAATAATTTTCGCGCAAGCGGACTATCAACTTTTTGATAAAAATGCTGCGTGTCTTTTATTGTTTTGCGAGTTGACGCATCAGAAACTGCGGCTGCAGTCGCTCCGCTATCACCACCAAATAATGAAAACTGACCAGCACCAGCATTTGAAGCCACCGCTTTCTTTGCTGTAGGCGTAGAAGAAACTTGTGTACCTTGATCTGCTTCTCCAGAAAATATTTTGATAAATTGATCTTTCATTCGGCGGAACTCAAGCTCCTCAAACTTTTTTCCCACTGCCTCAGCATCTGGTTCAGAAAGTTCGTAATCTTTTGCATTAAAAGTCACGTCGCAATCTAGCATGATGGTCGCAAGTTTTTTAGAAAGTAAGCCTAATTCGGCATTTTCTATAACCTTCTCTTTCATCTTACCCTTGAGCTTATCTGTATTTGCCAGTAAGCCTTCCATAGATCCGTATGCAGCTATAAATTTCTTTGCGGTTTTATCGCCCACTCCTGGAAGTCCAGGAATGTTATCTGAAGCATCACCCATCATGCCTAAGTAATCAATAACTTGCTCCGGACGTTCAACTTCAAAACGTTTTTGCACCTCTGGTATACCCCAGATTTCTATACCATTACCCATTCGGGCAGGCTTATACATAAAGATATTTTCAGATACCAGCTGTGCATAATCTTTATCTGGAGTGACCATATACACCTTAAAACCTTCCTTTTCGGCTTGCTTAGATAGGGTTCCTATGAGGTCATCTGCTTCTACACCTTGACGTTCTATGATAGGTATGTGCATAGCCCTAAGAATCTCTTGGATATGAGGAATCGCAATACGTATTGCCTCTGGAGTTTCATCACGGTTTGCCTTGTAATCTTCAAAAGCCTCCACACGTGCAGAGCTTCCACCTTTGTCAAAAGCCACCGCAAGATGATCTGGACGTTCTCTCTTTATAACGTCAAAAAGACTATTAGTAAATCCCATAATTGCACTTACATCCATTCCGGAGCTTGTGATACGTGGGTTTTTTATAAGCGCATAATATCCTCTAAAAATGAGAGCATATGCATCTAGTAGAAATAATCTCTTCTGGGTATTCTCTGTGGTATTGGTCACGTGAAGTTGTTTTGAATTACGCTTTCGCGAAAGCGTATGACGGCTAAAACTCAAATGTAAGAAGATGTACTTAGATATAGCAGCGGTGTTGATAAATAGTGGCGCCAAACATATGACCTAAGCAAGTTTTACGTAAAATAATGAAGTAAGTGAAGGGTTGAGCAAACTAGCGATAGCCTCACAATTATTTTTTATTAGTCATATTTCTAATTTAGACGAATATGACTAATTCTTCAATGGCTTTAGTTTGCACCGCAACGACGGAAATTTTTAGTAAAGTTCGGTTAAGTCTAGACTTTTTTGGTTCGTTTTTTTTGTCAATGAAAAAAATGAACGACTTCTTTGAAAAGGACTCAATTAATGGAATGAAAACTATTGTTTTTAAAACTACAATTGAATCCATAATTTTTTAAAAATAAACATTTTAGTTCACAATCATTTTAAATGACCTAAGCGAATTTTACGTAAAAAATGAAGTAAGTGGAGGGTTGAGCAAACTAGCGATAGCCTCCTCAATATTTTACAATAGACATATTTTCAATATAAGCTTAGAAAGACATAATCGGCGATGACTTTTAGTTTGCGCCGCAACGAAAGAAATTTTTAGTAAAGTTTGATTAAGTCTAGACTTTTTTGGTTCGTTTTTTTGTCAATGAAAAAAATGAACGTATCGGATATTAGAACTTAACCTTGATCACAGTAAAAGCCAAGCAAGAATGAGAAATACATGAAACCGCTCGTTTTAAAATAGTGCTAGCATTAAAACTTATCTACTCGCGACCCCAATATGATTTGTTGTGAAAGCCAATCCTTGACTTTTGGGCATAAAGAAAGCCAAGCAAGAATGAGAAATATGTAAAACCGCTCGTTTTTAAATAGTGCTAGCATTAGAGCTTGTCTACTCGCGACCCCAATATGATTTGTTGTGAAAGCCAATCCTTGACTTTTGGGCATAAAGAAAGCCAAGCAAGAATGCTTGGCTTTCACCCCAAATCATAATTGATTATTTAAAGTCAATTACAACAGTCTTAAATATTTTTTGCCTTACCGGCTTGCGCAAATATATAACAAATCTTTAAATAGAATATTGTGTATTATTTAATTCTGAGATGATGTTGGTGTTTAATTGATTGAAATTCAGTGTTTAAAAAAGCGTATTTCAGATTTTACAATTAACTAAATCTTAGTAAAATAGCGTCTTTTGTGTATTTTAACGATGCAAATAGGTATCGTGTCTATTTCATGTGACAAATATGTGTGATGAACTAGCTATTTTTTGTGTCGTAAAAAGAAGATGAAATATTTTCATTTTTTTTATTTTGATACTTCATCATTGTAAATCCCTTATGAATACAATGACTTCCAGTCTCACCAGATTTATTCATAGCGATGTAGGCGATTTGGAAATCCTTATAACGAGCTCCCTTCTTTGTAATTCTATGGATTGCTTCCTCACAAGCAGCTTGTGGTGACATTCCAGAACGCATTAACTCTACAATTAAAAAACTGCCAACTGTCTTGAGTACTTCTTCTCCCATTCCTGTGGCTACAGCACCACCTACTTCATTATCTATAAAAAGTCCAGATCCTATAATGGGAGAATCTCCTACGCGCCCTTTCATTTTATAGCCTAATCCAGACGTAGTGCAAGCACCTGCAATATCACCATTGTTATCTATAGCAAGCATCCCGATGGTATCGTGATTCTCTATGTTAATTTCCGGTTTGTAATCACTTGTTTTCAACCACTCTTTCCAAGCTTCTTTGCGTTCTTCTGTGAGAAGTTTTTGTTTAGTAAATCCCTGCTCATAAGCAAATTCTTCGGCGCCTTTTCCTGCTAAGATGACGTGTGGCGTTTCCTCCATAACCTTACGAGCTAATGCAGCCACATTTACTATATTTTCAACAGCAAGCACAGCTCCGCAATCTCCTTCTGGATTCATCACGCAGGCATCTAGCGTTACATTACCCTCTCTGTCTGGAGTGGCTCCTATTCCTACGGTGGTATTTTCTATATTTTCTTCTTCTACAGCGACACCTGCTATAATTGCATCGAGTGCAGAGCTGCCGCCATCTAGGAGTTCGCCAGCTTTTGCTGTAGCTCCAGAAAAGCCCCATGTACAAATGGCAATGGGAGATGGTTTTTTGATGTTTTCTTTTTGCGCTTTCGCGAAAGCGGTATTATCCACATCACCAGTGCTTGTGCTTAGGTCATTGCATGCCATCAAACTTGCGCCTGTAGCAATCCCAGCTCCCGCAACTGCAGATTTATTTATAAATTTTCTTCTGTTCATAATGCGATATGTACTACAGTGATATTAAACAAATAGTTCTTGTTTTTCTGCCCATTCTGTCCATGAGCCATCATAGACACTACACTTTCTATCTGAAATTAAGGCCCAAGCAAATAAAATGATACAAGCAGTAATTCCAGAACCGCAGCTAAAAATAATTGGCGTGTCTGCAAGATTAAGATTATTAAAAATGAGTTTTAATTCTTCCTTAGACTTAAACTTTCCGCTATCTAAAACTTCTGTATATGGTAAGTTTAATGAGTTTTTAATGTGGCCGCTTTGTATATGTGTCCTAGGTTCTGGATCAGTTCCATTAAATCTACCACTAGATCGAGCATCAATGAGTTGGCAGTCTCCGCTATTGGTATTTTGAACTACTTGTGTGTAGCTCTTAATAGCAGACTCATCAAGGTGAGCTTTAAAATTACCAGTGGTTCTTTTTACTTGGACAATAGTTGTAACTAGAGAATTGTTTCCTATCCATTCTGGGAGACCACCGTCTAATACAGATACATTGTGATGTCCCATTGTTTTAAACATCCACCACACGCGCGGACTGGTAAAAATCCCTTTGTCATCATATATGATAATATGACTGTCACTATCTATGCCTAAGGTTTGGCATTCTTTTTCAAACTGTGCAGGTTGAGGGAATGTGTTAGGAAAAGCACTTTTTGTGTCGCTAAAAGTGTTTTTAATATCAAAGTGTTGCGCTCCACGGATGTTTGAAGCAGTATTAAAATGAGCGCTTGCATCTAGTAATACCATATTGTCATCACTAAGATGTTTCTCAAGCCACTGTACTGAAACTAATTGATCTACCATAATTATTCTGTTACTGAACTACAATCTCGTCTACAAATACCCAACTTTTTCCTTGATATGGAAAGCCTAAGTGCCACTCTGGAAGATCTCCTAGTGTCTTTGCGATAAGCTTTATATAGCGCGCTTGTGTACCTTGTTGTATCCCTTTAATACTTTTAATAGCAATGTCCTCATCACGAGAAGCAGCATCAATTTCCTCTTGGTGATAGATTTCAAAATTTTCACCGTCCATAGATGTAAGCAATGTTACTTCTGTTGGGTAGAAAATCCAACTGCGTTGATCTTGTAAAAAAGCAGTTTCAATACTAGTGATGGTTTGTGTTTTGCCTAAGTCTAGCGTAGCTACTACATCTTGGGCATCATAGCCCTGCCATGTGCCTGAACGGAATTCTTTTACTCCTCTTACTCCATCTATCAATGCATTATCTCCACCGGCATTATAAGCATTTGCGTAGGTAGCGTCTAGTGTGAGACTGTAGTTTTCATTTAGTTTGAACAACGGAGTTTCTATGGTAGCACTTTGTCCATGACGACCCATCGCATAGGTGCGTAAGGTGTTGTGATCTTTAATTTTAATGGGTAGTCTGTATTTTTTGAAGTTATTACCATCTTCTTCTAGTGCATAAAAAACATCCACATTTTTATCTGTGGTGGCGAGTGTGATTTCTGTGTCTTTTTTAAAGTTGGCTTCTCCTTTTGCTATAAAAGGCGCTACTGTAAATTTATTATCCTCAATACTTGTTTTAGGACTATGAGCGGGGTGTTTTGCCCATCGGGAATGAGTAGCTGCCATATTAAATATGAGTTCGCCGCCATCCATTATATCTCCGTGTTTCAAGTATGAATATGGGTACGCCTTATCATTCATATACGCACTTTCTATGTGTATATTTTCTTCAGAGAGATTTTGTGCAACAATGGTAAAACTATTGCCATTTTCTAAATGTATGGTAGCCTTATCAAATAATGGCGTGCCAATAACATACTCATTACTTCCAGGGGTTACAGGGTAAAAGCCTAAAGAGCTTAGTACATACCACGCGCTCATTTGCCCACAATCTTCATTACCAGAAATTCCATCTGGAGAATTGGTATATAATGTAGTAAGGATCTCGTGTACACGCTTCTGAGTTTTCCACGGCTTCTGTATATAATTATATAAATATGCCATATGGTGGCTAGGTTCATTGCCATGTGCATATTGTCCTATTAATCCTGTGATATCTTGCTGGTGACGACCAGAAGTTGCAGTCTCGGCCGTAAATAGTGTGTCTAGTTTTCTTTCAAAAACCTTATTTCCTCCAGAGAGATGAATAAGCCCACTTATATCTTGAGGTGCATAGAGACTATATTGCCAGGCATTTGCTTCGGTATAATTAAAATTTACTTCAAAGGGATCAAAAGGAGAGAACCATGTGTTGCGCATGCGACCTCGCATAAAACCAGAAGAAGGGTCATATACATTTTTATAAGACTGTGCACGTTTTGTAAATTCTTGATAGATTTCATCATTACCCATTTCTTGAGCCATTTGAGCTATGGTCCAGTCATCATAAGCATATTCTAGTGTCTTTGATACAGACTCTGCTTCGTCATTTGCAGGTATAAAACCGTATTTCTTGTAAGAGTCAAGACCAAGTTTGTCTTGCGAGGCGCTATGAAGCATCGCTTTAAAAGCTTTATCTGTATCGTAATCACGTATTCCTTTTAGATATGCATCTGCGATTACGGGTACTGCATGATAACCTATCATACAGCCAGTATAGTTGCCAGCTAGATCCCAGATGGGCATAATACCACCTTCATCATACTTGGCAAGAAAAGTATTTATAAAATCATTGGTGCGCTCTTCTTCTATAATAGTATACAAGGGATGCGCTGCGCGATACGTATCCCACAGTGAGAAAACAGTGTAGTAATCAAATGCGTCTGTTTGGTGAATTTCTAGATCCATCCCTCGGTAGCGGCCATCCACATCTTGATAAAGGTTAGGGGCTAGCATGGTATGATATAGCGAAGTATAAAAATTAGTTTTGTAATCTGAGTTTTCACTTTCTACAACAATTTTTTCTAGCTGACTTTCCCAAGTACTTTGTGCTTCTTGCTTTACTTGGTCAAAGGTTTTGTTTCCTATTTCGGTTTCTAGGTTCTTTCGCGCCCCAGCTTCATCTACGGCAGATATTCCGATTTTTATGATGATTTCTTCATTCTTGGGATTGTCAAACTGCAATGCAGCTTTGTGTGATGTCGCGCCGTTCTTCGTCCCTTTTGGTTGCTTTAGGTATTTGAAACTGTGTGATGTTTTAATGTAATAAAACAGCTTTTGGTTGCTAGCCCAAGCCTTGGAGTGTCTATGTCCCGAGAGTTCTGTGCTAGAGAGTGTATCTATTTTGGTGCTCAGTACTTCATCACGGTGCTCAAGATCTAAAATCACAAAGTTTTTTAAAGAGTCCGCTTTCGCGAAAGCGTACTTATGCACACCGCTACGAGCAGCAACAGTAAGAGCTACGTCTATATTTGAGTTGTCTAGATGTACGCTATAATATCCTGGTTGTGCTACTTCATTATCATGCGTAAAATGATCCCGATACCCAGGTTTTCCATCTGCACCATTATTAAACATTATGGAAGTAGAAGGCATCAAGAGGATATCTCCATAGTCTGAAACTCCCGTCCCGCTCAAATGTGTGTGGCTGAAGCCATAGATAAACTCATCATCATAATGATACCCAGAACAACCGTCCCAGCCATCAAGGCGTGTGTCTGGACTAAGTTGCATCATGCCAAAAGGCATGGTCGCCCCAGGGTAGGTGTGACCGTGACCGCCTGTACCTATAAAAGGATTTACGTAGCCTATGAGGTCTTGGTCTTTTTGAGCGGGAGTAACCTCCGTAATATGCTCGCAACTAGTGATAATAAATAGGAGAACAAAAAGAGAGAGTAGGTAGCGCATTGATATGGTAGGTTTGTGTCTAAGATACAGAAAAGCAGTAATTCTTTAAACCGACTTTTACATTAAAGAAAGGGCACATATGGTTTAGTATCTTTAAGGAATGAAATTAGAAATCTGTGCAAACTCGTTTGAAAGTGCGCTGGCTGCTCAAGATGCAGGAGCACATCGTATTGAACTTTGTCAAGAGCTGTCACTTGGAGGGATAACTCCTAGTAATGGTTTGATAGAGAAAGTGATGCAAGAACTAGATATCCCTGTATTTGTACTCATAAGGCCAAGATCTGGAGATTTTATGTACTCGGAAGCCGATTTTGATGTGATGTTGCGGGATATTGCTTTCGCGAAAGCGCAAGGTGCTCACGGAATAGTTTCTGGAATATTAAACACAGATTTTAAAATTGACGCAGAGAGGACTGAACGCTTAATAACCGAATGTGGTGAACTACCTTTTACCTTTCATCGTGCTTTCGATTGGACGCCTGATGTTCTTGCTGCCTTAGAGCTACTCATAGATATGGGCGCTCAGAGGGTTTTAACTTCTGGAATGAATGTTAATGTGAATGAAGGTTATGAAACCTTGGTGCAATTACTAGCTGCGGCTAGAAATCGTATAGGTATTTTACCTGGCGGAGGAATCTCTGTTGATAATGTTATGAAATTTAAGAACGCAGGTTTTAGCGAAGTGCATGGTAGTTTGAGTAGTAATGCGTTTGGATATAATCATCCTATAAAAATGCATTCGCTAGCAGGTCATGAAAATAACTTACTTCAAACCTCTGATGTTTTTAAAATAAAGGCACTCTTAAATATGCTATAAAAAAAAGGGTGCAGTTTTAAAACTGCACCCTTTGATATTAATTATTGTAGTTGATGATTAATCATTCAACTTAAGAACCGCCATAAATGCTTCTTGTGGGATTTCTACATTACCCACGGCACGCATACGCTTCTTACCTTTCTTTTGTTTTTCTAGTAGCTTACGCTTACGAGAGATATCTCCACCATAACACTTAGCCGTTACATCCTTACGAAGTGCTTTAACCGTCTCACGAGAGATGATCTTAGCCCCAATAGCTGCTTGTATTGGAATGTCAAACTGCTGGCGTGGTATTAACTCTCTTAATTTTTCACACATACGCTTACCTATATCGTAAGCATTGTCTTGGTGTAATAACGCAGATAATGCATCTACCGCTTGCCCATTAAGCAGCACATCAACTTTTACAAGTTTTGAAGCGCGTAGGCCTATAGGAGAGTAATCAAAAGAAGCATACCCTTTTGAAACTGTTTTAAGACGATCATAGAAGTCAAAAACAATCTCTGCAAGTGGCATGTCAAAATTAAGTTCTACCCTTTCTGTAGTAAGGTATGTCTGGCTTACAATCTGTCCTCTTTTTTCAATACATAAAGACATTACAGGTCCTACAAAATCAGATTTTGTAATGATAGTTGCTTTAATGAATGGTTCTTCTACACGGTTTAATGAAGAAGGTTCAGGAAGATCTGAAGGATTATTGACTAGAATAATCTCCTCAGGGTTTTTATGTGTAAAGGCATGGTAAGACACGTTAGGTACCGTAGTGATAACCGTCATGTCAAATTCACGCTCAAGACGTTCTTGTATGATTTCTAGGTGAAGCATTCCAAGGAATCCACAACGGAAACCAAAACCTAGTGCAGCCGAACTCTCTGGCTCAAAAACTAGAGAAGCATCATTAAGTTGTAGTTTTTCCATAGAGTTACGAAGCTCTTCGTAGTCCTCGGTGTCTACTGGATAGATGCCAGCAAAAACCATTGGTTTTACATCTTCAAAACCTTCAATAGCATTTTGCGTTGGGTTCTTGGCATCTGTAATTGTATCACCCACTTTTACTTCGCGGGCATCTTTTATTCCAGTGATTAGGTAGCCTACATCACCAGTTTTTACTTCTTGCTTTGGGGCTTGTGTAAGTTTTAACGTACCTACCTCGTCTGCGCCGTATGTGTTTCCTGTTGCGACAAACTTAATTTGTTGGTTTTTCTTGATACTTCCATTAATAACGCGGAAGTAAGTCTCCACACCACGGAAAGGGTTGTAAACACTGTCAAATATCAAAGCTTGAAGAGGTTCATCTGGATTTCCTTTTGGTGCAGGAATACGATTGATTACCGCAGCAAGAATCTCTTTGATACCAATTCCAGTTTTTGCAGAAGCGGGTATAATGTCTTCTGGTTCGCATCCTAGAAGGTCTACAATATCATCTGTAACCTCTTCTGGATTTGCACTTGGAAGATCTATTTTATTAAGAACAGGGATAATCTCAAGATCATTTTCTAATGCTAGATAAAGATTTGAAATTGTTTGTGCTTGTATACTTTGAGCAGCATCGACAACAAGTAAAGCTCCTTCACAAGCCGCGATACTTCTAGAAACTTCATATGAAAAATCCACATGTCCAGGAGTGTCAATGAGATTGAGAATATAATTTTCTCCCTCATATACATATTCCATCTGTATAGCGTGGGATTTGATCGTGATTCCACGCTCACGCTCTAGGTCCATACTGTCTAGCAGCTGTGCTTGAGACTCACGTTTTGTAACCGTTGCAGTCTCATCAAGTAGACGATCTGCAAGTGTACTTTTGCCGTGATCAATATGGGCAATTATGCAAAAATTTCGGATGTTCTTCATAGTCTCTCAAATAGAATGCAAATATACGAGATATGACATCATATTGTCACGGTATTAGAGATTAGAATATTTATTATAAAAAAATGTTAAATACATTATACTCATTATTAGGTTTCTACCTATTTTTATCAACTTATGACAGAAATTAAGAATTCCCTCATTCTCATATTCATAGTGTTAACAGCGTTTTGCTCTTACGGTCAAGACTTTAACATTAATGGTAAAGTGCAAGACGTTAATGCACAACCTATTCCTTTTGCAAACGTAGTGTTGCTAGATGCAGAAAAAGAAATTGTACAAGGTACTATTACAGAAGACAATGGGTCTTTTGTGATTTCTTCCATAAAACCATCTGAAGAATATTACATTAAAGTGAGCTTTGTAGGGTTTGAAGACGTAACGACCAATGTAATTTCCCTTTCGGGAAATAGAACGCTTTCACCTATAGTTTTACAGGCAAGTGAGGAAAGTTTGGGTGAGGTAACAATTACCGCAAAAACTCCAACCGTTGATCGCAAATCAGATAGACTTGTGTTTAATGTGGAAAATAGTATTCTCTCTACTGGAAGTACACTAGATATCTTAAGACGTACACCTGCTGTAGTTGTAACTCAAGGAGGAATAAATGTTAGGAATCAACCTGTTACTGTATATCTTAATGATAGAAAAGTACAACTTAGTGTTGAAGAGATAAGAAGTTTACTAGAAAGTCTGGACGGGAATAATATAAAGTCTGTTGAGGTGATTACAAATCCTCCAGCTAAGTATGATGCAGAGGGAGGAGCTATTTTAAATATCAATACATCTAAGGCTGTTGCAGCTGGTTACAAAGGAAATGTGAGTGCTACAGGCACTTATGCTATTTACCCAAAACATACTTTTGGTACTAGTCATTTCTTTAAAAATGATAAGGTAAGCTTGTTCTTTAATTATAGTTATAATCCTCTTAAAGCTACAAAGCAGAGTGATAATTCAATTAATTATGTAGATCAAGGTGTTACTAAGATTTGGGATCAAGATTTTGAGCGCAAAACGTGGTCTAAGGCACACAATGCAAATCTTGTAGTCGATTATGAGCTAACGGAGAAGTCACAACTTAGCTTGTCTGTAATAGGTTTGTTTTCTCCAGATGTTTTTGAATTTACGAGGGCAACGACAGATGTTGTCTCTCCTTCTGAAGATCCTTTTTTTATAAGAACACAAAGTAATATAGACAGTGATCGTAACAATGTAGCTTTTGATTTGAAGCATACGTACGCTTTAGAAAAAGGTGAACTGAGTACAAGCGCACACTTTACTAGTTTTAATCGCAGTAAACTACAGCGACTGGGGTCAGTCTATACAAATGAAATTAATGATGTGCTCAGTAACATAAGATTTGCAACAGATGCTACTCAAGATATTGAGATTTTTACTGGACAGGTAGATTACAATAGAAGTTTTGGCGAGGTGCTTTTTCAATCAGGTGCCAAAGTTGCGATTATAGATTCTCAATCTAAGATTGATTTTTTTGATTTAAACAATGTTGAAAATACTGGACTTGAGCAGGCACAAAGCGATAACTTCTTATATGATGAAAATGTATACGCTGCATATATTTCGTTTAATAAAGATTGGGAAAAATGGTCCATAAAAGGTGGCTTGAGGGCTGAGCAGACAAATAGCATAGGGAATTCTATTGTTTTAAATACTAAGACAGAGTTAGATTATTTTGAATTATTCCCTAGTGCTTATGTGCAGTATAGCCCTTTTGAAAATCACAGCTTTGCGATAGATTATTCTCGTAGGTTAGAAAGACCGCGTTACCAAGACCTTAATCCATTTGCATATTTTATAAATGAGAACAATTTCATAATAGGAAATTCTGGACTACAACCATCTTTTAGTCATCAATTCAATGTGAATTATTCATTAAAAGATGAATACTTTTTTGATGTTTACTATAGAGATAATGGAGAGAACATTGTTAGGGTGGCTACACAAGACAACGAGAATCAAGTGTTGAGGTCAGACAGCCAGAATGCTCTAGGTAGTAAATCATGGGGACTAGATTTTAGTCATGGTCGCTCTGTAAGTAGCTGGCTTTATACGAGTGTGTATGTAAGTGCTTTTCATGAAGAAGATTCATTCCTTATAAATAGATCTACAAACACTAGCTTTAAAAATGACGTAAATGGATTTTATGCTTATGTGGGAAACTATCTTACCCTAGATAAGGCAGAGACCTTAACGGGTTTTGTGACCTTCGAGTACTTATCTAAATTTATCGTAGGTTCTTATACTCAAGATGAAACCATTCAACTGGACCTTGGCCTTCGTAAATCTTTATGGAATAAAAGAGCTTCTGTGAGCTTATCTGTAGGAGATATTCTTAATCAGGCAAATGCTGTTGTGTCAGCCAAATATGAGGGACTAGATAATCAATATTTTCCTGAATTGGAGACTCAATTTCTTAGAATTGGGTTCAAATATAATTTTGGTAACTATAAGTTGAAAGATAATAATCGCGATTTAGATAAGGCAGAGCGGGATAGAATTAATAATTAAGACAAGTATTCATCGATAATACTATTACAAAACCACTTCAACGAAGTGGTTTTGTTGTTTAGATACAAATCCGTTTTGCAATTACTTCTTGAGCGCTTCGTTTTATTCACTTGGAAAAAGAAAGTACCTTTGCGGTTGTTACGCTTTCGCGAAAGCGTACCTAAAAACAAATACGTTTACAATAAAACAGTGGTGATATTTATTACCACACTTTTTAATACTGAATAATGGCAAAAATAGGAGATATAGATGTAGGAGATTTTCCGTTATTACTGGCGCCTATGGAGGATGTGAGTGATCCACCTTTCCGTGCATTGTGCAAGGAGCAAGGGGCAGATGTAGTGTATACAGAGTTTATCTCTAGTGAAGGCTTGATAAGAGATGCTGCCAAAAGTGTCATGAAGCTTGATATTTATGAAAAAGAACGCCCTGTCGGGATTCAAATATTTGGAGCTGTAGAGGAGTCGATGCTACGTAGTGTGGAGATTGTAGAAGCGAGTGGTCCAGATATCATAGATATCAACTTTGGATGTCCAGTAAAAAAGGTAGTTTCTAAAGGCGCTGGGGCTGGAATTTTAAAAGATATTGATTTAATGGTAAGTCTTACTAAAGCAATGGTAAATCATACCAAACTGCCAGTAACGGTAAAGACTCGTCTAGGCTGGGATCACGATAGTATAAAAATCGTTGAGGTTGCAGAGCGATTGCAAGATGTAGGTTGTGCTGCCATATCTATTCATGGGCGTACACGTGCACAAATGTATAAGGGAGATGCAGACTGGGGTCCTATTGCAGAGGTGAAGAATAATCCTCGTATGCAAATTCCTGTGTTTGGTAATGGTGATGTTAATACACCAGAACGCGCTGTAGAGATGCGTGATAAATACGGACTAGATGGCGCGATGATAGGTCGCGCAAGTATAGGGTATCCTTGGTTTTTTAATGAAGTAAAGCATTTCATGGAAACTGGGACACACAAGGCGCCCCCTACTATGAAAGAACGTATAGAAGCCGCAAGACGTCACCTACAGATGTCTATAGATTGGAAAGGTGAAGTGCTAGGTGTTTTTGAAACACGAAGACATTATACAAATTACTTTAGAGGGATTCCTCACTTTAAAGAATATCGTATGAAGCTTGTGACATCAGATCAGAGTGAAGATGTTTTTAGCGCACTTGACCTTATTGAAAAAGAATTTGGTGATTACCAGTTCGTCTAAGAGTCTTCTATAAGTTTTCTATTTATTCTAGTAGCTGCAAGTCTAGCTGCTAGAAAGCCTAGTATTAATATAGTGGCGTATACGAGCACAATATTAATTACTTCAAACTTTACAGGATAAGGAAGTTCGGCAGTGATAGGTATAAAGCCAAATTGCTGCTGCAGGACTATAAGTATCGCTCCTAGTAGGATGCCAATAGCTCCGCCTATAACAATCATGAGCGCGCCCTGAGTAAATATTATTTTTCTTATAGTAGGTAGCGTTGCTCCTAAGTCAATTAGTGTCTTGATGTGCTTTCGTTTATCTACAATAATCATAATTAAACTTCCTACGAAACTAAAAAGAGCGATAATAAGTACGAGCGTACAAATAAAGTACAAAGCTAGATTTTCTGTGTTGAGCATTTTATAAAGAGCATCGTTAAGCTCTATTCTATTTTTGATAATGATATTATTATTAAAAATAGCATTTAACTCTTCACGCAGATTATCTTCATCTGCATCTGAATCTAGTTTAAACTCAATGGTGCTTATTTGGTTTGCTGGATAATCAAGGAGAGAGCCTACAAAGTCAATATTGCCAAAGACGTGATCGTTATCTAGTGCATCTCCTGCTTGAAAGACACCGCTTACCATCGCTTTAGAGGAGTTAAAGGCCTGCGTTGGGTCTGTAATTTGCCCTGTGCCTGGTTTTGGCGTCATGATAGTCACAAGGCTTCCATAATCTCCTACGTTTATTGAGAGGCGCTTGCGCACGAGAAGTCCCATAGCAACCTCAGGTTCTCCTGGACTAGGCCAGTAGCCTACAAAAATAGTGCTGTCCATTTGAGTAACATCTAGGTAGCGCTCATCTACCCCTTTTAAGAACGCAAGAGAAGTCCTTCCATCATACTCTAGATATGCACGTTCTTCAATAACTTTAGAATAAGAAGCTACACCTTTTAAGGAGTTGAGCTGCTGTTCTTGATCTGGAGATAGCGTGATGGTCTTTCCTGAAGCTGGAGCAATTTTTAGATCTGGATCTATAATAGAAGTTATAGATAAATTAAACTCCTTAAGTCCAGAGAACGCTGAGAGTACTATAAACAGTACTAAGGTTCCTAGTATAATGCTCACCACAGATACTAGTGTGATGATGTTTACGGCATTAGTGCCGCTTTTAGAAATAAGATATCTCTTTGCAATATAATAGGGAAATTGCATTTATATCTTTTTACGTCGCGCTAGTAGACTAGGGTCTTCAAGTGGGTTTTCCTCGCGTTTAAGAGAGCGTTCAATACCATCTAGATACTCTAGTGTGTCGTCTATAAAAAATTGTAACTCAGGCATGCGACGCAGTTGGTGGCGTGTGCGTTGAGATATATTGTGTCTTATAATAGGTTTTACTTGATTTACTTCTTTAAGTATATCTGCAGCTTTGTCGTTAGGGAAAACGCTTAGGTATACTTTGGCAATAGAAAGATCTGTAGGAACTTTTACTTTAGTAACGGACACAATGATGCCTCCCTTACCACTGTCACGTAGTGCGTTCTGAAGAACTTCTGCAAGATCCTTCTGAAGAACTCCTGCTACTTTTTTCTGTCTGTTTGATTCCATAGACTGCAAAAATACGTTTTTTGAATTGTATTACTTTTGTGTAAGTAAGTTATCATTAAACTTTAGTAGTAATAATGGTTGTAATTACGCTTTCGCGAAAGCTAAACTTGCCTACACGATACTATTAGTATGAAACAACACATCATAAATTAAATAAACTATGAAAAAAATAGAACATATAGGAATCGCAGTTAAGGATCTCGAGGCGGGAAATGATTTATACGAGAAGTTATTGGGTGTAGCTCATTATAAAATAGAAGAAGTAGCCTCAGAAGGAGTGCGTACATCCTTTTTTCAATCTGGGCCTAATAAAATAGAGCTTCTAGAGGCAACAACAGAAGATGGGCCTATTGCTAAATTTTTAGAAAAGAAAGGAGAAGGAATACATCACATAGCCTTTGCAGTAGATAATATAGTAGAAGAAATGGAGCGATTAAAAAAAGAAGGTTTTATTTTATTAAATGAAAAACCAAAGAAAGGGGCTGATAATAAGCTGGTTGCATTTGTGCACCCTAAGACTGCTGGAGGTGTTCTAGTAGAATTATGTCAAGAAATTGATAATTTGTAATAAAAACCTTTGGTTGGGTTAAGATTTATACTAAATTTGCACCCGTTTTCAACCTCATCTGAGAAACATAGAAAACAACGGTCCCATAGCTCAGCTGGTTAGAGCATCTGACTCATAATCAGAGGGTCCTTGGTTCGAGCCCAAGTGGGACCACTTTTTTAGTTAGAATACTAAATCCATAAACTTTATCGTTTTATTATATATATTAATCAGTTAACCTAGCTGATTAATATTTTACTGTATTCTTATTTTAAATTAAAACTACAAGTAATTTGCTTGTTTTTACGATTAAATGCGTATTATTGACGTTGAAAGACACAATTATACCCAACCTATACTCTGAAGACAGTAAGATTATTTTGCAGTCTAAGAGGTATTACTTTTGAATTATTATGAGCCCCAATCTCAGAACTTTCATTGCAGCAATTCTCCTATCATTTGTAGGGGTATGTGGATATGCACAAGATGGACCTCCGCCTCCGGGCACTAGGACATCCTCTCTACCTGGACTTGTCGCGCCTATAGATGACAATATCATTATATTGGTAATTTGTGGTGTACTAGCAGGTGCTTTTTACGCTTACAAGAACAATAAAGCTAGATCTAATAGCCCTGCGTAAGACGTTTTACATATTTCCCTATTACATCAAACTCTAAGTTTACCTCCATGCCTATTTTAAAGTCTTTAAATACGGTGTTCTCATATGTGTAAGGAATAATAGCTACACTAAACCCTCCTTCTGTAGAGTCTACTACGGTTAAGCTTGTCCCATTTACAGTGATAGATCCCTTTTCAATAGTAACATTTCCTAATGAAGTATCATATTTAAAAGTAAATCTCCAGCTTCCATCCTCTTCCTCAATGTTAGTACATGTTCCCACTTGGTCTACATGACCCTGCACAATATGTCCGTCAAGACGGGCGCCTAACTGCATAGCGCGCTCTAGATTTACAGTGTCGTTAGTAGCGAGGCTGTTTAAATTTGTCTTATCAAGAGTTTCTTGTATAGCTGTAACTTTGTAGATGTCATCTTCTATAGCCACTACAGTTAGGCAAACACCATTGTGAGCAACACTTTGGTCAATTTTGAGTTGGCTAGTGATGCTGCTTTTTATCTTGTAGTGTATGTTTTCCTGATCTTTTTCTATTGAAACTACAGTAGCAAGATCTTCAATAATACCTGTAAACATGAATGGATTTTATTTGGTTACTTTTGTGTTGTAAAAATACAAAACGCTAGAAGCATCACATGAATAAAGATCAAAAAGTACGTGTAGGGATTTCTATTGGAGATTTAAATGGCATAGGGGCAGAGGTTGTGATAAAGACATTTTCAGAAGTGATGATGTTTGATTTTTGTACACCTATAATTTTTGCTTCGGCAAAGACACTTTCTTATATTAAGAAGTCTTTGAGTTTACAAGCGGAGTTTCATGGGATAGACGCTTTCGCGAAAGCGTTAGATAATAAAATAAACGTCTATAATTTATGGAAGGAGCCTGTAGAGATTAAATGGGGAGAGGCGACTGAAACAGCAGGCGATTATGCTTTAAAGTCTTTTGTGGAAGCTACTAAGGCGCTTAAAAATGGAGATATTGATGTACTTGTAACCGCTCCTATAAATAAGGCTAATATCCAGAAAGAAGATTTTGCATTCCCGGGTCATACAGATTATCTAGCACAAGAGCTAGAGGGTGATGCGATGATGCTTATGATTACAGATACGCTTAAGGTAGGTTTACTTACAGATCATGTTCCTGTAAAAGATGTGGCTAGTGAGATTACACCAGAGGTGATTGTCAAGAAAGTAAATACATTATATAATGCCTTGAAGCAAGATTTTGGCGTAGATAGGCCTAAAATTGCTTTGCTGGGTATTAATCCTCATGTTGGAGATAATGGAGTTATAGGAGATGATGATGATAAGGTGTTGATACCTACGCTTGAAAAAATGCGTGCAAATGGTCAGTTAGTTTATGGGCCTTATGCTGCAGATAGCTTTTTTGGGTCAGGGAATTATAAAAATTTTGATGCAATTCTAGCTGCTTATCACGACCAAGGGCTAATTCCTTTTAAGACATTGTCTTTTGGTAAGGGGGTAAATTATACTGCGGGATTAGACAGGGTTCGCACGTCTCCAGATCACGGCACTGCTTATGAGATTGCGGGGAAAGGTGCTGCAGATGAAGGCTCTTTTAGAGAAGCTGTTTTTTCGGCAGTAAAGATTTATAATAAAAGAAAAGAATACCAAGAGATTACAAAGGATGTACTTAAGGTTTCTCCTAGACGTGCTGGTAGAGAGCGATCGGGTAGACCGCCAGCAAAAAGATAAGATACTAAAGAGCATTCTTAGTAGCTGTAGAGAATTAAAATAAAATTGAGCTTGTGCTTTGTGATATAAAAAATTATGTATCTTTGCACGCTCCAAACGGCTGATGTGATGAAAGGATTGAAACCATACACCATACAATACGTAGGTTTAAAAGAAGGAGAGCATACATTTGATTACACGATTACAAAATCGTTCTTTGATCTTTTTGAATATGATGACTTTAATGATGCAAACATTGAGGCTACACTTCTCTTAACAAAGAAGTCTACTTTTATGGAGTTTGATTTTAAAATCTCAGGTACTATCAATGTGAACTGTGATGTTACTAATGAGCCTTATGATCAACCTGTGGAAGATGTCTACACTCTCGTAGTGAAGTTTGGTCAAGAGTTTAATAATGATATTGAAGATATTTTAATCTTGCCTTACGGTGAGTACGAAGTAAATGTCGCTCAGTATATTTATGAACTCATTATATTGGCACTGCCTAATAAGAGGGTTCACCCTGGTATTGAGGATGGAACATTGCAGTCAGATATATTAGATAGGCTGGAAGAATTAAGTATTCCGGATCAAAAAGTAAAAGAAGAAAAAGAAGATACAGATCCTAGATGGGATTCTTTAAAAAAACTATTAACAGATAAATAAGAGTACGTAATGGCACATCCTAAGAGAAAAATCTCCAAAACAAGAAGAGATAAAAGAAGAACGCATTACAAAGCTGCTATACCACAAATAGCTGTAGATCCAACAACTGGAGAGGCACACCTTTACCACAGAGCACACTGGTTTGAAGGGAAGTTGTACTATAGAGGTCAAGTAGTTATTGATAAGACGGAAGAAGTAGAGGCGTAAGCTTTGCTTTTATAAAATAGAACTCTCACAACGTGAGAGTTTTTTTTATGCTCACAATTGATCAAAAAAAGTTAATTAAAGGCTAGTTTTGATCAATTTTTAGTATTTTTCCCCTCGTTTTTGACTATAATCGTCAATATTCGAAAAAATTTAACTGAAACAAATGAGTAAAATCTCAGCGGCAATTACAGCTGTAGGCGCTTACGTTCCAGACTATGTCTTGACCAATGAAATACTTGCAGGCATGGTAGATACTAATGATGAGTGGATCACCTCTCGCACTGGTATTAAAGAACGTAGAATCCTCAAGGAAAAGGGAAAGGGAACATCGTTTCTAGCCATAAAGGCAGCCCAAGACCTTCTTGCAAAAAGACAACTTGACCCCTCAGAAATTGATATGGTCATAGTTGCGACTGCGACACCAGATATGCCTGTTGCATCCACAGCAGTATATACTGCAACTCAAATAGGAGCCGTAAATGCATTTGCATTTGATCTTTCGGCTGCATGTTCTAGCTTCCTTTATGGAATGTCTACAGCAGCGAGCTATATTGAGTCTGGTCGTTATAAAAAAATACTTCTTATCGGGGCAGATAAAATGTCCTCTATTATAGACTATACAGATAGAACAACCTGTATCATCTTTGGTGATGGTGCTGGTGCTGTCTTGTTTGAACCTAATCAAGAAGGATTAGGATTACAAGATGAGCTATTAAGATCTGATGGAATAGGTAGAGAGTATCTTAAGATTGATGCCGGAGGAAGTATATTACCTCCTTCACAAGAAACTATAGATAATAAGCAGCACACCGTTTTTCAAGATGGGAAGACTGTTTTTAAATTTGCAGTGTCTAATATGGCAGATGTAAGTGATAAAATAATGAAGCGTAATAACCTTACGGGTGACGACGTAGACTTCCTTATCGCACATCAAGCAAACAAGCGTATCATAGATGCTACCTCAAGACGAATGGGTCTTGATGATGATAAAGTACTTATTAATATACATAGGTATGGAAATACCACGTCAGCTACCTTACCTTTGCTGATGAGTGATTACGAAAACCAACTAAAAAAAGGAGATAATATCATATTTGCTGCCTTTGGCGGTGGATTCACTTGGGGTTCTATTTACTTCAAGTGGGCATATGACTCCAACTAAAACTAAACAAGCTAAATTCAAACACTTATGGATTTAAAAGAAATTCAAAACCTGATCAGATTTGTTGCAAAGTCTGGCGCGAGCGAAGTAAAACTTGAAATGGATGACGTAAAAATCACTATCAAGACTGGCGACGATGATAAGGCACCTACTACTTTCTTACAGCAAATGCCTGCAATGCAAATGGCACCACAAGCGCCTGCCGCAGCAGCACCAGCTCCTGCACCAGAAGCAGCAGTTCCTGTAGCACCAGCAGCACCAGCAGAGGATGAAAATTCAAAATATATCACTATAAAGTCTCCTATTATCGGAACTTTTTATAGAAAGCCTGCTCCAGACAAGCCTATGTTTGTTGAAGTAGGAAAACAAATCTCAGAAGGAGATGTACTTTGTGTTATTGAAGCGATGAAGCTTTTTAACGAGATCGAAAGTGAAGTATCTGGAACAATCGTAAAGATTCTTGTAGATGATTCTTCTCCTGTAGAGTTTGATCAACCATTATTCTTGGTAGATCCGTCATAATCTCCTACGGGTATTTTAATCATTGAGGAGGTATTGTGGTAGTATGCTTTCGCGAAAGCGTAATCTTACTGCTCATTTTTACGTACCACAATAAAAAATAAACACTATGTTTAAAAAGATACTTATAGCAAATCGTGGTGAGATCGCACTCCGTGTTATACGCACGTGTAAGGAGATGGGAATCAAAACCGTAGCGGTATATTCTACTGCAGATCGTGAGAGTTTACACGTGAAGTTTGCAGATGAGGCCGTATGTATAGGACCTGCCCCTAGTGCAGAGTCTTATCTTAAAATGTCTAATGTTATTGCTGCTGCAGAGATTACAAATGCAGACGCAATTCACCCGGGATATGGTTTCTTATCTGAAAATGCAAAGTTTTCAAAAATATGTGAGGAGCACGATATCAAATTTATAGGAGCATCTGCAGAGATGATTTCTAAAATGGGAGATAAGGCAACTGCAAAGAAAACAATGAAAGCAGCTGGTGTACCATGTGTGCCTGGATCTGACGGAATTATAAAAGACTTTGAAGAGTGCCAGAAACTAGCAAAAGAAACTGGTTACCCTGTTATGCTTAAAGCTACTGCCGGTGGTGGTGGTAAAGGTATGCGTGCTGTATGGAAGAAAGAAGATCTTCTTAAGGCTTGGGAAGGTGCTCGTCAAGAAAGTGCCGCAGCATTTGGTAATGACGGTATGTATATGGAAAAGCTTATTGAAGAGCCACGCCATATTGAAATCCAGATTGTAGGAGATAGCAACGGTAAAGCGTGTCACCTTTCTGAAAGAGATTGTTCTGTACAAAGACGTCATCAGAAACTTACTGAGGAAACTCCGTCACCATTTATGACAGATGACCTACGTGAGCGTATGGGAGAAGCTGCCGTAAAAGCTGCCGAATATATTAAGTATGAAGGAGCAGGTACGGTAGAGTTCCTTGTAGATAAGCACCGCAACTTCTACTTCATGGAGATGAACACTCGTATCCAAGTAGAGCATCCTATTACAGAGCAAGTAGTAGATTACGATTTAATACGTGAGCAAATACTTGTTGCTGCGGGAGTACCAGTATCAGGAAAAAATTATTATCCACAGTTACACTCTATCGAGTGTCGTATAAACGCAGAAGATCCTTATAACGGTTTTAGACCATCACCAGGGCGCATTACTAATTTGCATGCACCAGGAGGTCACGGAGTGCGTATAGATACTCACGTTTATAGTGGCTATATGATTCCTCCTAATTATGACTCTATGATTGCAAAGTTGATTACTACTGCGCAAACTAGAGAAGAGGCAATTAATAAAATGAAGCGTGCTCTTGATGAGTTTGTGATAGAAGGAATTAAAACAACAATTCCTTTTCACAGACAGTTAATGGATCACCCGGATTATATAGCTGGTAATTATACAACGAAGTTTATGGAAGACTTTGTAATGAAGCCAGCAGAACAAGAATAGATTAAAAAAATCTCGATAGCAATATCGAGATTTTTTTTGCTTAAAGTGTAGCGGTAGATTACTTTACTTGGGCTCGCAATATTTTCTTTATAATCACCATCTGGCCAAAATGATAATGTGAGTGCTCTAGTAGGCCTACTAAGTTATGCTCATAACTGCCATATTTTTCCACTACAAAATCTTCTTTTAATTTCTCTTGAGGAAAATCTTTTGCTAGTTGTGCACAGCGATGTGTCGCCGCATAGAGTTGTTCTTTTTGTAATTGCCATGCTGCTTCCGTATTAATCAAGGGAACATTAAAACTTAAAGAATCCTTAGCAAGAAGTGGTTTGCCTTCTAGTACGTCTCCCACAGCATTTATGTAGTAGTGAATATGAAATACCAGCTGCGCTATACTATTGAGTCCATAGAGACTCGTGATGGCTTCATTTACAGAAACATCATCTAGATGTTGCGATAGATGTGATCCCGTCAGATTAGGCCCTGTAATGAGTTGCTGTAGGTGAACGCCTAGTAATTGTGAAGTAGTCATCTATGTAGTTTTATGACAAGATATTATTTATTACGCTTTCGCGAAAGCGTGCATGGTGATCATATCTTTTATGATATAAAATTTGGCTCTTATTTTGAAAACCTTGAATACAAGTTTCTCGTATACTTAGTATGAAGAATTTGTGTTATCTACTACTTATGTTATCGCTTTCAAGTCAGTATTCTTGGAGCCAAAAAATTGATAATACCACTTCTTATAGAGCAATAAACACAAATCACTATTTTAGATTTAGCTACGACAATGACTACTTTGCTGCAACAGATGAAAATTATACCCAAGGTTATAGTTTTGAATTGGTAGCACCATTCTTAGCGAAAAATCCTGTAAATAAGTTGTTTTATATACCTAAAAATATCGAGCGTCGCTATGGATTATCCATCGAGCATATAGGGTTTACACCTAATCATTATGAGCTCCCAGAAATACAAGTGGGTGACAGGCCATTTGCCGCAGCAATAATGCTAAAAAACTCCATGATTGCGGTAGATGCTTCTGCGAAAAGTATATTTAGTAGTGGTTTAAGTATTGGAATTATAGGTCCTGGAGCGTTTGGAGAAGAAATGCAGCGGGGCATTCATGAGGCTACGGGAAATAAAATTCCGCTAGGGTGGAAAAATCAAATTAAAAATGATCTCGTACTTAACTACGAAGTAGGATATGAAAAGCAACTTGTGCGATATGAAGATCTATTTTCGCTTCAAGCGAGTGCAAATGTAAAGGTAGGAACCCTTTTTACTAATGGATCACTAGGAGTAAATAGTACTGTGGGAATTATTAATAATTCATTTTCATCACTATCAGAGCGTAGCGGTTTCAAACTATATGCCTATGCCGCTCCTATGGTGAGCGTCATTGGTTATGACGCTACATTACAAGGAGGATTGATTAATCGCGATAGTCCATACACCATTGAGTCTGGAGATGTACAAAGAGTAACGGGACAGTTTGATTACGGAATTATTCTTAAAACAAAAACGCTCTATTTTGAATACACTCGCTCCGTAATCACAAAGGAATTTGCAACTGGTAGCTCTTATAAATGGGGAGGTATTAGGATAGGGTTTACGTTGTAAAAGCCTGTCTTGATTTACTAGAGGTTTTACTGCTGTTTGTAAATTACTTCGAGTTAACTAGATATTGTATGTTAATCGATTTTTCATTTCTGAACATGTATCAGCTACTAGAATTTTCCTCAAAAGCCATCCATAGTTTAGGATATTTATTCTTCAAATCATCTCCTTCTTCATTCCATTCATCACCAAAAATAATCATGTTTTGTCGAATTCCTATAGGCATATCTATTCCGGTCTTCTCTTCAAAGGCAACACTTGGTATATAACTTAAACCTTCCCAGTCACCATCATTAGCATCTTCAAGATTAGCTAGGCTTTCAATATCTTCAACTGCATTATCAAAGATTTGTTTTCCTCTGCCTATTAACCAACCTCTGAAGTCTGAGAAGCAATCATCAGAGCACCCTCCATTAATGATATATGCAGCTGCCCAAAAGTCCCAATTGTAAATGCTTCCTTTTAAAAATTTAAAGGTGTTATTAAAAGCAACAATTTCTGGAGGATTAAGAAGTAGTAATTCTTTTTTTAATTGCTCTTGCTGCTGTTCATAATCACCATGACTTTTAGTATTACTGTTTTCGATGATTTGCCAGAACTTATCTAATTGCATCTGTCTCTCGTATAAGCCGGGAGCTTGGGTAATGTTAGTTTTTTGAGATTCAAAAAAGGCCTTAAAACTTTTTGAAAAGCTGAAATGATAAACGGCCAATCCATAGACGAAAATCATTACTAAGAACGGCGTTTTATTTAGAAAATAAGTATCGGTTGTAATGAATCCAAAAATGGCCCCTAATATTCCAAAAGCAAATAGAATTATAGCAATAATCCTTGCCCAATTTTTTCCTTTATAAACCATGAGTAGCAGCCCAATAGTTAATAAGAAACGTATGAATTGTTGAAGGAGTTTCGTAGGTTCTATCTCTAATACACTCACATTGTAAAAATAAATAGTATGTATGGAGACAAGTAAAATACTTAATGAAATAAGCAGTGTTCTTTTCTTTCCAAGTTTAATTAAATCTTTCATTATTGAAATTTATTCGTGATGATTTCATTTTAAAAATATGGTAGTACCCTTTTAAATACGTTCTGTCTTACATTACTGATACAACATATACCGTGGTGGAACTAAGCCATTAAGGCGTAATGCAACTAGCATTTGTGCCCTGTGGTGCGTAATGTGATCGGTGAGGATAAGTAACACTTGGCGCTTTGTGCGTTGCAGATTGCCGTAAGCTACTGTGTCATTTAATTGGGTTGTATCAAGCCCTTGGATTAATTTGACGGTGTGTTCAAAAGTCTTGTTTACAGCAGCAATCATTTCCTCCTTAGTTTTGGAAGCAACTTTAAGTTCGCTATCTGTCTCCCAATTCCTTGCTGGACGACCATTTAAAAGTGATTCACTATGCCAATCCATCGCCCATGCGATGTGCATTAAGTTTTCTTCAAAACTACTAGAGGCTGGTGTCACTCTGTAGCTGTATTTCTCACGAGGCATTGCTTCTGCAACGCGATTGAGATATTCTTGGGAGTTTTCTAAACGCTGTATATAGTCGTTTATGAAATTAGTTTCTTGAGCATATAACAAGGTGTCGCTAGTACTAAAACATAAAATGATTGATAAGATAAAAAGTTGTCTCATAGTATTTACTCTTTTCTACAATATAACCACCAATTCATATCCCTAGTGACCTCAAATCCTAATCTTTTATATAATGGGATTGCAAGGTTTCCTTTATTGGTATGTAAAATGGGCGTTTTGTTTTCTCTTAAAATCTCTTGAGCGTTGTGAGCAATGAGCTGACTAGCTAGTTTTTGCTTGGTGTAATCAGGATGGGTGACTACGGAGCTTATTTCTACAAAGAGATTGGTTTGCATGCGTTGTCCGGCGATAGCAACTAGTTTACCATTTTTAATAACTCCATAGAAATTGCCCATTTCAAAACTGCGCTTTTGATAGAAGCCAGGCATTACTAACCATACGAGCTCATAAATCTCATCAATATAAGACTCATTCAATAATATGATCTCTTCTTTGATTGCAACGTCACTTAACTCTTTCAACACCATCTGACAGCCATCAATTTTTCTGTTTAGAACAATTTTTGTGTCATCTATTTGGGGTGTTTGGTTTTCTGAAACGAAGAAGAAATCTTTTCTGGTCTTTATATATTCCCTAGAAGCGCTTGCAGTCTTCGCCTCATCAAAGAAAGCCCCAAACGAACATACCGCGGGATTATAAAACAGAACGCCATCAAAAGTAACTGCAAACTTTTTATGCGTTTCACTTAAAGAATACCAGACAGGATTTTCTAGTTGTTGAGGTAGGGTTGTCATTGAGCTGAAGGAAGATTGAGTTTTATTAAAATTTTTACAGTTCTGTAGTCGTTTATAAAGTTGATTTCTTAGCCAAAAGTATACCTATAAGAAAGCTTAAAATTATGACTTTATATGTGAATAGCTATTGTTTGAATTCTTCTTCCAAGTTCGCTTCATATTGACGGCAAGCTTCTCTTCATAGGCAATCATGACATCTTCTACACTTATTCCCATTCTAGCTGCTACGTCAAATATGCACATGATAGCATCTGCATATTCGACTGGGTTTTTAATGTCATTGGTAATATCGTCTTCTATTTCTTTTATCTCTTCCTTAGCTTTTTGAAGCGATCCCATTGGGGTTGCTTCAGTAAATGTTCTAAGAGACCATTCTAGTCTTTTCTTTTCTAACGCGATGATATCCATGATTTAGTTGAGTTATGCTATCTACAAAATAGATTTTTGTTTTTCTAAACTTGATATTTTCTCTTCTTTGGACGAATAGTTTTTGATAATAGTTACGGTCACGATAGCTAGGGGTATTCCTAATATTGACATGACCATGTCTGCAATAGTACTACTCATTAAAGTCTCAATAGTCTGTTCTTTAAAGATACTCTTAAGTACATAATTACCTATATAGTTAGATACAATCCATAATGTCCACCAAATTCCGATAACTGTAGTATTGCTGTCTAAGTAGTTAGAATCTTCAGCTTTTATTAAACGTGTTGTTTTTTCCCACATTTCCTTCATTATCTGATACGGACGATACAATGAAATTATAGGTACAAACCAACTACCTGCAGCCCATCCATCTGTGTGGTTTGTTTTTGCTCTGATATTCAGGTTGTAGTAGGCTCTTCTAAACCATTGAATAAAAGTTACTGTAGATGTTATAAATATGATTGTGTAAAGAATGGCTATAATTTGTTCTCTAGTGTCGTTTGCATTTAGTGCTTGCTCGGTAACAAACTCATCGTTTTGTATTGACTGTAAGATGTTATACTGTAAATATGATGATACAATTGAGAAGATGTCAAGAACCATAACTAGCCAGACTAATATCTGAGCAATTTTTGCTCTTTTCAGATTTGGCTTTATGGCGTTGACATTATAAGTTATCCCTGTTTTAATTGGGTTATTGTTAGTGTTTTCTAGGTTTGAATTTTCCAATGGATTAGCCGTTTTTTTAAGGTTATATATTTGTATTTGGTATGTAGCCACCGAAAATACAAAAGCTTAGCGCTTTGTTTTTACGGATTCCCATATAATCATGCTTTTTTTGAAATAAAGTTCATATCACCTTATCAGAAGCAAGCTTTAATACACAGTTTAAAACCCAAAAACCACCACAGTTTCCTGAGGTGGTTTTTGAAATATCACATTTTCGCGAAAGCGTAATAAAATAGTTACGCTACATCTTGATCATTATTTACATAGTCCATAAGGTCTACGTCATTACCTAGTAATACTTGAGTAGGGTTGATACGACCTGCTTCTGGTCCGTTTTCTAACTTAAGTACGCCACGAGGACATACTGCGCTACATACACCACAACCTACACAGCTAGAACGTACGATGTTTTCTCCTTTCTGAGCATATGCACGTACATCAATTCCTTGCTCACAATAGGTAGAACAGTTACCACAAGAGATACATTGCCCTCCGTTTGTAGTAATTCTAAAACGAGATTTAAAACGTTGTACAAACCCTAAGTAGGCTGCTAGCGGGCATCCAAAACGACACCATACACGGTTACCAAAAATAGGGTAGAATCCAGTCCCGATTACTCCTGCAAACCAAGCACCTATCAGGAAGCTATAGGTGTCTTTTATCCACTGCGAGTTGATTCCTAAAAAAGCTTCTGCACCGGTAAAGTAACAGTATAATGTGACGAGTGTCATCACTAGTGAAAACACGAGTACCGAGTGTATGAGCCAGCGCTCAAGCTTCCAAGCTTTCATCGTTTTATTAGAATGCTGGCGGTAGGGATCACCAAGAGTTTCGGCAAGGCCACCACAACCACAAACCCAGCTACAGTACCATCTTTTTCCAAAGAAGTATACCATTACCGGTACAATAACGAGTGTAAGTACAACACCCCATACGAGGATGAAAATACCTAGGCCACCACTTTCTGTAAGTGTTTCTAGATTCCACTCAAAAAAGAAATCATAGTCAAGTGGGAATGCATTTTTAAAATCATATCCTGGCTTTCCTAAGCTAGACATGATCTCTGGAATAAGGAAGGCAAATACTATTTGGAAGAATAATACAGAGGTAGTACGTACAATCTGGTATTTATTGTGACGGTACTTTATATACATACGCATAGCCATCGTGAGCATGATGGTACAGTACAAGAAACCGTACACAAACCACTGGCTGGCATCTCCACCATTAAGCGCATTACTGATAGGGTCGAGTATAAATGTCCAGTTTACTACATAGTCTGCATTAAAATAAAGCACTAGGTAAAATAGCACGAGGTATATGAGTACTAGCCATGCAATCCAGCCGCGGTTTGTAGCTGCGTCGTGGTAGATGTGGTCGTTTTTAATTCCTGGTTTACCTAATAAAACAAGGTTAGGAAAAATAAACATAAGTGCTCCTAAGATGCTAAGTCCAAAAGTTAAGAACCACATGAGCCCTTTATTTTCAACGATGAAGCCTGTTCCTGCTTTTTTGGCTAGGGAGAAGCTAAAGGCTTGAAAGTCTTTATCATTAATGCGATACTGGTATTGTTCTCCTTTTTTATCCCATTCCTTTGCAGCGTCATATTTGGCTATTTGAGTATCATAATAGGTATTATTTTCGGCAAGGGCATTACGTATGGCACCTGTAAAGGCAAAGGTGCCTAGGGTTTTGCCCACTACGTCTTCTGTTATTTTTTTAGTAATGAGTTCGCTTTTAATTCCTTTTTCAGAAACAAAAGCGTCTAGTTGATCTTGTTGTAATGTAAAGCCTCCCATAAACACAGAAGCAGTCCATATTGCTAGTCCGGTAAGAAAGATAACCAGGCCTAAGTTTTTAATAATTTTCATAAATGTAAGTCGTTAGGTAGGTTATGCAAAGATTCTTTTCCAGCTCTTTTTCTTAGGAGCGAGAGAAGTTCCGTATTGTTTGTTGTACTCAGCTAGGATTTCTTTTTCGTAATGCGTGTAGAGCTCCGGATCAAAGTTGGCATCCTTAAGATGCTCTAGTACATAGTCTGTAGTTTGCCCTTCGGTAAGCCAGCGGTCAAAGAGTTCATGACGCAGCCTAATCCCAAAATTATTTATTCCTATAAACTTACGAGTACCTTCTTGCATCTCGATAGTGATACATTTATTATCATCCTTATGCATCCAGTGAAAGTGCGTATTACCTTCTTTAGGTTTTGAGAAAACCCAACCATACGTCTGGTACTCTATATCCATAAATTTTGCACTGTTAAACCAGTGACCAGGGTTATATGCTGTAGGTTTTCCAGTAAGTGTCTGAGCAAGTGCCTCGCCCATCATTCTACCAGTATACCAGACAGCCTCAATCGGTCTGCGACCATTTATACCCTCGTGTTGCTCTGCACAATCACCTATGGCATAAATATCTTTTATATTAGTCTCTAGCATAGGATTGACCTTGATACCTCGTCCTATCTCAATACCGCTATCTTTTAAGAAAGCCACATTAGGAGACACACCAGCGGTAAGCCCTACAACGTTACAAGCAATCTCTTCGCCAGTCTCTTTTATAGTTATAGCGCGCACTTTACCATGATCATCTGCTAGAATACTGTCTAGATTAAAACCTAATCGTAAATCTACATGATGACTTTTTATGTGACGATTGAGCATCTGGCTTTCACCTAAAGGGAGCACTCCGTTCCAGAAGTTATTCTCGCGAACTAAAAAAGTCACAGGGATGTCACGAGTGAGTAACATCTCTACCATCTCAATACCTATAAGACCTCCACCTACTACCACAGCACGTTTACACGTTTTGTTATCTGGAGCATTTGCTTCTAGTTTATCTAAATCTTGTTTTGAATACAACCCTTGTACACCATCGAGATCTTGTCCTGGCCAGCCAAATTTATTAGGTTTTGACCCCACAGCAAGCACGAGTTTATCATAACTCATTTTTTCACCACCAGAGAGTAATAATTGCTTATTCTCGTGATCTACTGTCTCTACAAAAGCGCGTTTGAGATCAATACGGTTTTTCTTCCAGAAGTAATCTTCATACGGTTTTGTGTGCTCATATTTCATATGTCCCATATAGATATACATAAGCGCTGTGCGAGAAAAGAAGTGATCCGTTTCGGCAGAAATGATGGTGATCTTTTTGTCAGAAGCTTTGCGGATGTGACGGGCGGTTGTAACGCCAGAAATCCCGTTGCCTATAATGACGATATGTTCTTGCATAGAGGTTGGTTTTATATAGTTTTCACCTAAGTAAAAATTAAGAAATGTATGGTTGTTGTTGTACCGCTTTCGCGAAAAAATCTTTTTGTTACCCTTTCGCGAAAGCAAAATATATAGTAGTCTAAACAAGCATTTTAAAACTTGTTTCTATGAGATAACATATCCTTGGGTCGTTTTAAAGATAACAAACTTAACGGGATGCTGTCTATTTAGAATTTATCTAAATGCATAAAGTGCTGTAAGGAAAATTTGATGCTCATTATGGAGCGTTACGGACTACATATTTTAAATTTTTAATGATCTGGTTGTAAGTCTCTTTATTTGAGCTCGACCGATTGTGCAGAAAAAGTTTACTTATGAAATCAATTACCAACCTCGCACTACTTCTTGTAATCACCTTGTCAAGTGTGTATATCCAAGCTCAAGATACTACATCATTTTTTGCTGATGCAGATACTTTTTTTAAGGCAAACGTAAAAAATGGGCTAGTGAATTATGCCGCTGTAAAGGCAAACCCGCAAGCGCTAGATGAGCTATTAGAAAATGCAGCATCTATATCTGTAAGCACATCTGATGCGGCAACGTATCAATCGTTTTGGATTAACGCATACAATCTAGCAGTAATAAAAGGAATCACAGAGAAGTATCCAGTAAAGCAACCACTATCTATAAAAGGTTTCTTTGATAAAAACACCTTCAAGTTAGGCGGGACAAATATCACTTTAAATGATATAGAAAATAAGAAGTTAAGAGCACAATTTCCAGGTGAACCTCTTTTTCACTTTGTGCTAGTATGTGCAGGACTAGGATGTCCACCTATCATCAATGAGGCATATACACCAGCCAAATTAAAATCACAATTACAACGCCAGACTACGCTTGCTGTAAATAATCCTAACTTCATTAAAGTGAAAGGAAATAAGGTGCAGATTTCTCAAATATTTGAATGGTATAAAGAAGACTTCGTACGTAATGGTACAGAGATAGATTTTTTAAATAAATACCGAAAAGAGCCTATTTCTAGTGATGCAAAGCTTTCATACTATCCATATGATTGGACGCTTAATGATTTTAAATAGTAGTTTCTACAATATTATAGTAATTATAAATTACTAGCTAAACTCCATTAAAATTTACCTATTACAACTACTCGATACCTGTCGAGGTAGATAACTATTGACTTAAAAAGCCGTTCTTACCAGATAGTATTAAACCCTAGCCATCTGGTGTGTGACGCACAAATAAATAACTAAAAACAACTACAATGAAAAAAACAATCCTACTAGTCGCTTTAATGCTTATTGCAGCAACATCTTTTGCACAAGATGATACAGAAAACCTTGAAGACGGAGGCTCTGTAATACAGACACTCACACCTTCTAAACTTATCTCAAAAGGAAAATTTGACATCAAATGGTTTAATAATCTTTACACAGAAACAAAAGATACTTTTGGCGAAAATGGTGAAGATCGTGATATCCCAAGAAATAATTTCTTTACATCAACACTTGAAGTGTACACTGGTGTTTCAAATAATAACAGAGTAAATGTAGGATTGATTCTAGAGGCTAGATCCAGCACTATAGGAGGTCGCGATGCTTTTGATGTTTTTAAATTTGATGGTGAGCGAGGCACTGCTCGTAGCGGTCTTACTTCTATAGCACCATCTGTAAAGTTTGTTCCGTTTAGTAAAGTAAATAATTTCTCTATCCAGAGTTCGTTTTTTATTCCTCTAGTGGATAATGAGACAGAAGAAGGTGTTTTTCTTGATCAAAAAGGATTTACATGGCAAAACAGATTTTTCTTTGACCACACTTTTGCAGGAGGAGACTGGCAACTATTTGCAGATTTGAATTCTGAGCTCAACTTTGGAGATGATGAGGATAGTTTTGCAAATGATAGTTTGCGTCTTACACCAGGGTTGTTTTTAAGTTATTTCCCAAGTTCAAAATTTACAGTATTAGGGCTTGTACAGCACTCACAACTTCTTGACCTAGGAAACGAATTCTCACAAGACTTTACAGCTGTAGGTGGTGGAGCAAAATATCAACTTACAGATGCTCTCAACCTTGAGGCATTATATACAAACTTTGTAAGAGGAAACGATACTGGATTAGGGCAGACTTTTAACCTAGGGTTGAGAGCTGTTTTTTAACATATAGCTAGAGCGCTTAGGTTCCCCTAATCTAAGCTCTTTACGAGTGCAATGTATATTCATATACCTTAACTACAATGAGTATACAGCACACTATGATAGACCTTGAGAGCTACCCAGTTCTTAAGGTCTTATTGCTTTTAAGATCTTTCGTTATAACTCATATACTTTTCAAATTTTAATCATAAACACATATCTTTAAATCAAAAAATAAGTAGATGAAAAATATTATAGGATGTTTCTTTTTATTGATTTGTCTACAAGCGTGTACTGCTCAAAAAACAGAAGAAAAGAAAATCAATGGGGTGAGTTTTGTTGCAAATCGTAATCCGGTAGATAGCACTCATGTAAGCCCTGTACAACTTGTAAATGCAAACTATGCTGCGGTAATGCCGTTTGGGTTTGTGCCACAAAAAGATAAACCACAAATTATATACAATACAGACAGGCAGTGGTATGGCGAGACCAGGGAAGGAGGTCGCAACTATGTGTCAGAATTGCACAAAGCAGGTATTGAGGTGATGGTAAAACCACAGATATGGATACGCAATGGCGAGTTTACTGGGTACCTTAAAATGGAGACAGAAGCAGAGTGGTTAGCACTAGAAACCTCATACCGCAACTTTATAATTGATTATGCCACACTAGCTCAAGAAGAAGGAGCAACCATCTTTTGCATAGGTACAGAGTTAGAACAATTTGTAACAAACAGACCAGATTTTTGGACGCAACTTATTATTGATATAAGAGAGGTGTACAATGGTAAACTTACCTATGCAGCAAACTGGGATGAGTATAAGAAAACTCCATTTTGGAGTCAGCTAGACTACATAGGTATTGATGCTTATTTTCCTGTTTGTGATGATCAAACACCATCTGTGGAGTGTGTTACAGCAGGATGGCAACTATGGAAGGAGGAGATGTCCGCTTTCGCGAAAGCGGAAAACCGCAAAGTGATTTTCACAGAATTTGGGTACCGCTCTGTAGATTATACAGGCAAAGAACCTTGGAAGGCAGATAGATCTATGACCACCGTAAATCTTGAAGGACAGGCACAAGCGACGCAAGCTCTCTTTGATACAGTATGGGATGAAGAGTGGATGGCAGGAGGATTTATATGGAAGTGGTTCATTAAACATGATGAGGTAGGAGGTCCAGAAAACAACCAGTTTACACCCCAAAATAAACCAGCCGAAGCTGTAATAAGACAGCATTATGGTAAGTATTAAATAAGATGCTCATCATTTATTTAAGTAAATAATGGCGTGTTGCGCAATGATTGTGCATTACTTTCGACCAACGTTTTTAATATAGCTATAGCCTTTATGAAATATTTCTCCCTCGTCTGCGCTCTGTTGATGACTTCATTTCTTTTTTCACAAGAACCTATTATAGAAGAAATTACTTTTGAAGGATTAAAACGTGTAGATGAATCTTTATTGAGAAGGCTTATTAAAGTAAAATCACAAACGGCATATGACTCTCTTAAAGTAGCAACAGATATTGAGCGTTTAAATAGACTACCAGCCATTGCAAATGCTACAGTTGTTCAAACTAAACTTACAGACAGCACGTACAAACTCACCTATAAAATTGTCGAAAATTTTACCATCATCCCGGGATTACGCATCTCGGAAGCAAATGATGGTAGTTTTGCTTTTCGCGTAAGCGCATTCGAATTTAATTTCCTTGGTCAAAGTCAGATTCTTGGTGGCTTTTATCAACGGGATGTTTTTGACTCCTATGGAGCCTACTGGGAAGCGCCTTTCTTAATTACTAACAAATTGGGGTTAGGTGTCAACTATATTAAAAATGTAACTTTTGAACCTATTTACCTAGATCAGGCTCCTATAAACTACCAGAAAGATGATGTGGGTGCAGAGGTTTATGGGTTGTATGAAATAGATTTTCATAATAAAGCAGAGTTAGGAGTGAGAGTGTATAAAGAATCTTACGACATTGATGATACGGAGGTGCAAAGTGTACTGCCAGCAAGACTTGATGCAAATAAAGTTTCTCTACGCGGAGAGTATGAGACTAATTTTTTAAACATTACGTATCAATATGTAGAGGGAGTGCGCAATCTCCTTGATGTGCGATATATTCTAGGTGATGATGGACTCTTAGAGGAAGGGCTAGTAGCACAAAACGCAACAGCATATTTTAAAAAAGTAGGAACAAAGGGTAACTGGGCTAGTAGACTACAGCTAGGATATGCTTCTTATTATGAATCTGAGTTTGCTCCTTTTACGGTTGATAATCAATTTAACCTTAGAGGAGCAGGAAATGATATTGATAGAGGGACATCCTTTGTTTTTGTAAATACAGAATATAGACATACACTTATAGAAAAGGATTGGTTTGTACTTCAAGGAAATGCTTTTATAGATGCTGGATCAATACGGAGTCCTAGAGAAGGGTTTGGTGATCTAGCCAGTATCAATAATGTGGAGCTATACTCTGGTCTTGGAGTGCGTTTTATTCATAAACGTATTTTTAATGCGGTAATTAGATTAGACTATGGTGTCGGATTAGGGGCTACCCAAAATCGGGGTCTCGTATTTGGGATAGGGCAGTATTTTTAAAGTAAGAAAATTTGTAGATGATGATATAATCTAATTATTAAGTATAGTAAATTCTATAATACATGAATCTCTTCTGGTTATATTTTCTACTTATGCTGTGTTGCTCTCTGGCTAATGCACAAGAAGGGATTGTGGAGGAATTTACCATTCATGGCAATAAAAAACTTAAGACTTCTTTTATTAAACTCATTAGTGATTTGCATGTAGATAGTCCTTTAGATTCCACCATGCTAGAGGTAGATATTATAAGACTCAAAAGGCTGCCAGCAGTCCGTCACGCATATTATCAAGTGATTCCTTCTTTTGATAATTATGAAGTTCGCTATTATATTGAAGAGCATATAACGATAAATCCTCAACTTAATATCTATACTACAAATGATGATGAATTTGCTTTTAGAATAGGCTTATACGAGTTCAATACCTTAGGGAGGAATATAGCCTTTGGAGGATTTTATCAACGAGATGTTTTTGATTCATATGGCGTGAATCTTAGAGCTCCATTTTTATTAAATAATAAGCTAGGGGTTGCGATGAATGTACAGCGATTAACCACGCAGGAGCCTGTATTTCTAGACGAAGGTACTGCAGATTATAAGTACAGTAACACCTCTTTTGAAGTGCTAGGATTATATGCTTTTAACTTAAAGCATCGGGTAGAAGCAGGTGTGAATTTATTCAATGAAAAGTATGAGTACCTAGCTGGTGCCACTGCACCCGAAGTTCCTCAAGAATTCACAGTAGATAAGGTTCTTTTAAAAGGTATTTATGAGTATAATGCTCTAGACTACTATTACCAGTATATATCTGGCTTTAAGAGCACTTTTAATGTGCAGCATGTAATGGCAAATGATTCCAGATTACCCGATTTTACAATCTGGTGGAATGATTTTCAATATTTTACTAGAGTAGGTGACAAAGGAAACTGGGCAAACAGGTTACGTGTAGGTCTAGCATCTAATGCAGACTCACCATTTGCACCATTTTCTGTAGATAATAATTTAAATATTAGAGGAGTAGGGAATACGATAGATCGTGGTACAGGAGTAATTGTAATAAACACAGAGTATAGACATACACTGGTTGATAAAGAATCCTTTGTATTACAAGGTAATGCCTTTATAGATGCTGGATCTTGGAGAAATCCAGGTGGAGATTTTGATGACTTTGGAGATGATCAAAACCTTAGAGTGTATCCTGGAATAGGATTGCGTTTTACTCACAAAAAGATTTTTAACGCAACTTTTAGGATTGATTATGGATATGGAATAACCCCAAACTCCACAAGCGGATTTGTTTTCGGTGTGGGGCAATACTTTTAATCTTAAGAAGGCCTAAGATTATATATGAAGTTCTTTTGTATAAGTAGGTTGATCAAGATTTGTATGTTTTAGGTTGCGCAGGATTGTTCGTTTGAAAATAGTGATATCATAAGGCTTCACAATAATATCTGTAAGTCCAGCATTATAAATTTTGTAGCGCATTTCTTTTACCTCTACCGCCGTAAGTGCTATTATAGGTATGTTAGCATTAAAGATTCTAATTTCCTTTGTGGCTTCTAAACCATCTTTTACAGGCATATTAATATCCATAAGGATAAGATCATACTCATTATCCCTAGCACATTCTACAGCTTCTTGACCATTATTTGCAATGCTGCAAGTAACTTCCAGTTTTTGTAGTATTTTCTTAGTTACAATTTGATTAATGCGATTGTCATCCACAATAAGGATGCGTTTATTTTTAAGTTGTTTGTCGTCTACTATAACGATAGGCTCTATAAGTAATTCCTCATTTGATAACTCAAAATCAAGTGTAAAGAAGAATGTAGAACCTTTTCCTTCCTTGCTAGATAAGTGTATCTCTGACCCTGATAGCGCTAGCAATTTTTGTACTATAGGCAGTCCTAAGCCGGTTCCTTGATACGTATAATGTCTTGAGCTTACTTGGGAGAACTCATCAAAAATACTTTGCTGTTTTTCTGCGGGAATACCTATACCTGTATCTTGAATTGTAAAGTGAATACTCGTCTTTTGATCTCTTACACCGGAAGCTTCGAGTATGATATAGATATCTCCATTTTCTGTAAACTTACAAGCGTTTCCTACTAAGTTCATTAGTATTTGAGAAAGCCTTGTAGCATCTCCTTTTACAAATTCTGGAACGTTTTCATCAATATTAATGTGAATGTTGTTTTTGTTTTGCTGGCGCATATATTCAAAAGAAGAGACAATGTTTCTAATAAAATCTCTTGTATTAAAAACTTCATTGTTTTCTATGACTGTATTTGAATCAATTTTATTGATTTGCAATACATCATTTATAAGCGCAAGTAGATAGTCTGCAGAGAACTTGAGAGACTTAAGGTCTTGTTGATGAGATTTTAACTTTGGGTCGTCCATCAGGATAGTACTGAGTCCTATTACACCATAGAGTGGAGTTCTTAACTCATGGCTCACCGTTGAGAAAAAGGCCGTCTTAGCTTTTGTAGACTGCTCAGATTCATTTTTTGCTGTAAGATATTCTATATTTTTTTCAGTAAGGCTTTTTACATAGTCCTTCTTACTTTTATACATTCTATAAAGTAAGATGAGCAATAAAATACTTGACGCTGTTACAACAATGAGAAATTTATTCCAGTTTATCTGGCTTCTTACAATTTCTGCTTGAAGTCTATTTTCTAATTCGTTCCTCTCAATATCCTTTTTGTATTCGGATACTTGAAAATTTGCAGCTATCTTTTGAGATTCTTCATTTTGATATTCCTCAGTTGTTTGCTCATAAAGTGTCTGGTACTTTACGCTATACTCATAAGCCTCTTTATACCGTTTTTGACCATATAAACTTAGACTATAGCTAAGATAACTATCTGCAAGTTCAAAGGTTGATGCTTGTAATAAGGTGTCCTTAAAAATTTTTGATAAATGATAATCTACTTTCTTATAGTTCTTTTCATGCAGGTAGTAAATCGCCCACTGATTTTCAAGACTTGTCTTTAAACTATTTGAGAGTTCATTTTTTAACTGGTCAGCCTTTTTTAAGTATTTTAATGACTTGTCATATCGCTCATGTTCTTGTAATGTGAGCACAGTATTTAAATATGCATTGCTTAGGTTAAATGAGTCTTTTAATTTTCTGAATACTATAATAGACTTGTCGTGATATTGAAGAGCTCTATCAAGGGAGTTCTCCGAGTAACCATAAAGATTTGCAAGATCCATATAGGTCAAACCTAAGCCTAGGCTATCTTGAGCAAGGCTAGCATATTCTTGAGACCGCTCAAAGCTTTCTCTAGCTTGTATGGTGTCTTGTAAGATTAAATAGTCATATCCTAAATATCGGAAGCCACTTTGCAAATAGCCAGTATCATTTATTTTTTTTGCCTCCTCAATGATTCTTATATTAAATTCAAGGGATTTACTATAGTTATTAGTTTCATAGTAGGTTGCGGAAGAGTCCATGAGACTCCTCAATCTTTCTTTTATTTTTAAGCTATCTATCTGTGCCGTTCCTATAGATACCGACATAACAAGCATTAAAAAAAAAGCAATTATCTTCATTTCAGTGTTTTAATAGGTGTCAATATACAAAACTATAATAAAATTGCATTTAATCGTTAGTATGTATTTTTAATAAAGGAAAAATCTTACAAATTTTATTGTTCTTAGTTAAGACTATCTCAATTAATAATGACTTAACGTTCTCAAACACTGATGCTCGATATATTTGTGACTAACTAAAACCAATAATAATGTCAATTCTAACCATCATTTTAAATATTATATTTCCACCACTTGCTGTTGCTTTAAACAAAGGCGTAGGTAAGGATTTAATCATAAATATTATCCTTACAATTCTAGGTATAATCCCAGGTATAATACATGCCTTTTATGTTAACAGTAAGTAGTATAATTTTAGGATATATTAGGGGATGTACGAAAGTGCATCCCTTTTTTGTTTTGTAGAAATTCCTTAGTGTAAAACGACTATCGGAGTAGTGATTTTTGGTATGCTTTCGCGAAAGCATAATTATTCATTTGTAAATATTCATAGTTTAACGATAATTAGAGTAAAAAGTAAACCTTCAAGTCCATTTTTTCGTAAGTTCACAGACTAACCAGTACCTCTTATGAATTACTTGCGCCAGCTAGGCATCGCCTTTTCTTGTTTACTAATTACTGCAATACATGCACAAGAAGAAAAAGTACGCCCATTTGATCTTGAAGCAGATTTTTTTTACGGTACAATCTTAGAACATAATCCAGATATTTCGCATCTAATAACGGAGCATCCGCAAGGGATAATGCTTGCATATAACCGAAAGACATACGGGTATGAAGCATGGGAGCGACGTTATAATTTTCCAGATGTGGGTTACACTTTTGTGTATCAAGACATGAAAAATGAAAATCTAGGCGAATTGTATAGTGCTTATGCGCATTATAACTTTTACTACTGGAAGCGTAGATTACAGTTTAGAATAGGGCAAGGAGTTGCAATTGCCACAAATCCATATGATAGAGAGACTAACTTTATAAATAACGCTTACGGTACCACTGTGTTGAGTAGTACCATGCTTAAATTTGGTTTCAAGCAGAATAATATCTTCAAAAATATAGGAGTACACGCAGGGGTTACCATTATACACTACAGTAACGCAAACCTCAAAGCGCCTAATAACTCCACAAATACATGGGCATTTACTGCGGGGATTAATTATTTTCCAAAAGCAAATGAGTTTCCGGATTACATCCCACTAGGAGAAAAAACAGCATACTCAGAGCCTATACATTATAATCTCGTAGTGAGTGGTGGTGCAAATCAAAGTGATATAAATAATTCTCCACGATATGGCTTCTTAACGCTTACGGCATTTGCAGATAAGCGTATAAATCATAAGTCTAGTTTTACCGCTGGAGTAGATGCCTTCTTTGCAAATTTTTTAAAAGAGCTCATTCGTTATGAGTCTGTCGCTTTTCCAGATGGTGAAGTTACAGGTGATGAAGACTGGAAACGTTTTGGAGTTTTTATAGGGCATGAGTTGCATTTTAACGAGCTTTCGTTTGTCTCTCAGTTAGGCTACTATGTGTACTATCCATACGATTTTGAAGGAAGGTTTTATAATCGATTGGGCCTCAAAAGAACTTTTGGAGAGCACTTTTCTGGAAGTATGGTCGTAAAAGCACATGGAGCAAAAGCAGAGGCGGTTGAATTTGGACTAGGATATAGATTTTAAAGATGAAAAATAAATATTTAATAGTAGTGTTGTTGCCAGTTATGATGTGGTTTGCATCATGTGATACTGAGGATACATTATCATGTCTCAAAACAAGCGGATCCATAATCACTGAGGAATATGACCTAGCCAGCTTTGATAGTATCATAGTTTTTGAACGTGTGCAATTAATTGTAAAAGATGCTCCAGAGATATCAGTACTACTAGAAACTGGAGAAAACCTGCTAGAAGATTTTGAGGTTTATGTCGAGGATAATACGCTCATTGTAAAAAATAATGCTTCATGTAATCTCGTGAGAGATTATGATACTTCTATATTACGGGTGTCACACCCAAACCTTAGCCAAATTAGAAATAGTAGCGGCAGCACAGTTTTAGGAGATGGAGTAATAGGTTGGAATACTCTGCGCCTAGTGTCTGATGACCTTATTGAGGAAGACTTTTATCATAAAGATGGTGATTTTGATATGGAGCTAGACTCAGAAGATGTGTTACTTCAATGTAATGGGTTATCTAATTTTTTTATACGAGGTGCTGTGACTAATCTAGACATTAACTTGCTGGAAGGTGATAGTAGATTGCCACTACAGGATTTAGCTGTGCAAAATGTTACTATTTTCCATAGGGGTACAAATGATGTATTGATCTCTCCCCAATTATCAATTACAGGAGAACTTAGAAGTACGGGTAATTTGATATTGAATAACACGCCACCTATTGTAGATGTGGAAGCATTTTTTACAGGAGAAGTTATTTTTGATTAGTCCTGTACTTCAGATATAGACTATAAAAAAGGAGTCACTTATTTAAAGTGACTCCTTTTTTAATGATACTCATGTATTAATCCTAGTGTGTTAGATACTTTCTACTACCTTCTCTAAAGCTATTCTTGACTTTGGTTTTTTACTTGGTTGGTTAAAGTCATCCTCATCGCGATATCCTATTGCGACAGCTACTAGCGTTGCATAGCCTTTATTGTCTAATATATTATCGTAATTTTCTGGTTCAATTCCCTCCATTGGAGTTGCATCAATATTCATTGTAGCACAGGCGCTTAATAATACTCCTAGCGATAAATACACTTGCTTGTCAAACCATGCCTTGATTTCTTGCTCTGGTAACGGTTTTAGGTATTCTTTATAGTAATCTACTGCACCTTGAGGTAGTTCTTCTTCTATTTGTTTTTCAAAAGCTGCTAGATCATTAATCCTGCTAAAAACAACTACAGTATCACTATTGGTGACTTTCTCGGTATTGATCCACGATACTTTAGAAAGTTTTTCTTTGGTAGCCTCGTCAGAAACAAAAGTGAATTTCCATGGCTGGCTATTGATGGAAGACGGGCTTAAGCGAAGTATTTCCTTAAGCTCTTCTATATGTTTACTATCTATCTTTTTTGATGCGTTATACTTCTTTGTAGTATAACGTTCTTGCATTGCATTTATAAAGCTCATATCAATTGTTTTTAAACCATATTAGGTATGTGAGTAAAATTAAGTATCGCAATGTTGCATTGCAATAACTGCCTCAATAGATAGTACTATTTTAAGAGAACTTTGTGCGTTTAGCTATATGAATAGAGTTCAATTAAGAATTGATCGAGCTTTGGATTTTCTAAAGGGAGATGTTCGGGTTTATTCTTTTACAGATTAAGAAATTTTCTTGAGATAATATTTATGCAAATCTTCTGCACTTGCACCAAACCATTTACGCACATAAATATTCCAGAAGTAAAATTGTAGTTTCCATACTCCATTTTCATCATAACGTCTTGCAGAGGTAGTTAGCCACTCTTGAATCACCACAAATTTACGTTTGGCATATAACTTATTAATAAGGTCGTTATCTTCATAAATAATATAACGCTCGTCAAAAGTGCCGAGCTCCTTAAATAAATCAGCAGTAATAAACTGACTTTGATCTCCTCCTCTACAAGCTCTCCACTTAAATTGTGTAAGCCACCCAGCGAGTCTTAACCACCAGTGACTAGAGTCAAATTTCATTTTAAAACATCCAGCAGGGTTACCAGTAGATACTTGTTCAATGATATGCCTATCATAGTCTTGTGGCGGGTAGGAGTCTGCATGTAAAAAGTAAAGAATTGAACTTGTGGCGATGGCCGCTCCAGTATTCATTTGTTTTGCTCTGCCCTTTTCAGATTTTATCAGTGTAATCTCAGGATTCCAATCGCTATAGCCGCTTACAAGATGGTAAGTGTCATCCTTGCTACCTCCATCTACTACAATTATTTGCTTTACATAATCGCATGAAAAAGCCTTCTCTTTCAAGTGTACTAGTAATTTAATAATCGTTTCAGATTCATTAAGTACTGGTATGACAATCGAAATAGAAGGCTTCATTAAATAATTTATGGTTGCCAAATCTACGGAAAAAGAGTAAAGATGGTTTTTATTTACTGGTTATTTAATCCCCAGTCATAATCTTTGAAAGTTACAAGAGCATCACCTCTTACTTCTACATTACTGTATTTATTTATGTAAGGGATTAAACTTTCATTAGATCCTCTATAAAAATCTTTTGTATAAAACTTGAAAATAGAAGATAGCTCTACTTTATTTGCTGTGATAGTATTCTTGTCGCTGTTTATAAACTCCTTTGTAGCTCTTTCTAGTTGTTCATTAATCTTTCCAGCAGTATAAGCTTCTCTTAATAATGGTGGGCAAGAAATAGAAGCGCAATTTATAGCAAAGTGTATTCTAGGTTCGTTCATCTTGCGTAGCACGCCATTCTCAATTCCTCCTAGGGATAGCTTTCTGTTTTGCACCGTAACGATTCCTTTAGTCCAAACACCGTCTATTTCTTTTATGCTCGTAACATTTGGATTTTTAAGGATTTGATCTACGGTATACGCATTGTAAATATTGATATAATAAGCGAGCAATTCTTGAACGCTCCAGTCATTATTAGGATCTAGGCTAGCAAGTTTATCTAAGTAAGCATTAAGAGCTTTTTGATCCTTAGCAAATCCTTTATAATCTACCATTCCTTTTGAGTCTACATGCTTTTTAAGAAGCCTGTCCCAGGCAGAGTGATCTACATTTACAGTAGAATTTGCAGTAGTTGAGGTTAGAGTTCCTTCTACTTGTTTAGTAGGCTGTCCTTGACTTGTAATTCCGCCTGCAGCTAGTGTAGCGCAACTTTGCAGTGTGATTGCAAAGGCACTTATGATAAGTGATCTTAAGAGGTTTTTCATAATATATCTTATTGAGAGTACAATATCGCTTTCGCGAAAGCAAAATCAATACCCATTAACGCGCAGTTAAGTGAGTTTTGTGAAAACATTACTACTTATTCAATGTCCAATCATAATCACGGTAACGCACTTTTGCGTTATCTGAAATTGAAGTCGTTGAGTAGCGATCTAAGAAATCTATGAGTGAACCATCTGTTTTGAAATCTTTGGCAAACCACGTGAAAATCTTTGAAACTTCTACGCGATCACTTGTGATAGTATTGCGAGAAGGATCATTAATAAATTTGCGAGAAAGCATCTCTAGTTGCGCATCTACCTTAGTCGGTGTAAAGGCTTCATTAAGCAACGGCGGGCAAGAAAAAGAAGCGCAGTTTATCCCAAAGTGTATACGAGCATCGCCCATCTTACGTAGAATCCCATGCTCAATCTCATTGAGATTGTACCACTTGTCACCTAATTTCCAAAACCGTTGATCCCAGGGATCTTTAATATCTTTTATACTTTTAAGTGGATAATTACGTAGTATAAGATCTATCGTCATCGCATTATAAGCATTCATCCAGTAGGATAGCTTCTCTTCTTGCGACCAAGTTGCTGTAGGCAGCGATTGCCCTAGGGAAGCGATATATGCACGTAAACTACCCCAGTTAGATTTAATACCACTGTAGTTTACATTACCTTCTTTAGAAACGTATTTCTTTAAAATGGAATCAAAAGCGTCATGACTGAAATTGGAAACTTCATCAATAATTTCAACTTCAACAAACTCTTCGGGTTCATTGTTGTAGACAGCAATTTCAACGGCTTCCTCTGGTTTAGAGATCGTTGTTTCCACTTTTTCTGTTTCAGTAATTACCGTTTGCGGTATTTCAACACGGGACTCGGTAATCACCATAGGAACCTCAGGTTCAGCAGGAGTTGTGACACTTTTAGAACTGCTACAGCTAGTGAGAAATGTAACTGTCAATATGAAGTAAGCTAATTTTTGCATCAGATTTTTTCTAAGATTAGTTCGCTTTCGCGAAAGCGTATGCAATAACCTACTTTTCTTTTTCAGAAAGAGGGTAGGTGATTTGACCTACAAAGTCCGTTGGAAATGTTTCATCTCCATCAAACCCTAATTCGATATCACGACCATCATGAGGAACGTGACTAGTTCCAAAAAGGTAATCCCATACACTCAATGTTAGTCCGAAGTTTACACCATACTTTACACGCTCAGGCAATTCTTTTGCGTGATGCCAGATGTGCATCTTCGGGTTATTGAGAATATACTTAAGCGGTCCGTAGTCCCAGCCTATGTTTGCATGGTTGAGGTGACCTACCGTAAGTGCGGCAAAATGTATGATAGCGACATATGCAAGGTCAAAACCACCTATAATCGCAATAGGAATGTATAAAAAAGACTTGTACATAATAGGCTCTACCCAATGATAGCGCATCTGTGCTGCAAAAGCCATCTCCTTTGTAGAATGATGCACTTTATGAAAATTCCATAAAAATGGTACTCTGTGTAATATTCTGTGCGTGTTCCACTGTACAAAGTCTGATATGATAAAAAAGATGAGAAGCCCTACGCCAAAAGGTAGTGTGTCTACATCAAAAAGTTGGAAATCACTTAATTCTAATCCTACAACGCCCAGAATATCATCAAAGAAGAGTGCTGCTGTATTTGTAAGAGCGATAAATACGATGAGATTGAGGAAGAAGAAATTAAAGAACATATAAAATAAGTCCATCCAGAAGTCTTCACGGAAGATTTTCTGATTCTTACGCCATGGAAATGCAATTTCTAATCCCCAAACTACAAGAGACACAATGATTAATCCCCAGAAATAATTATCCCAGTTATTCTCAAAGAAAATCTCACGCTTAAAATAACTCCAATAGTCGGAGTAAGATTGTAAGAAAGTATCTAAGTATTTGCGCATATTATAAAGTGATAATAACAAATTTACAAAAATGAAAAGGCACAACCTTAGTTGTGCCTTTTGTATTATCCTTACAAGGTTTCAATAGATTTGAATACCTAAAAGGGTAGTAATTTTATGAGTATGGGCCTAGCAACATCCACCACCATCATAATGGTAAGTAGACTCACTTATAAAGATGTCATTACGACCTAAAGCAGCAAGTGCTCCAGCTGTTTTATCACAAATAGCCAACGGCTGATTTTTAAGAAGGATGTGCCCTAGCTTATCATCAAAAAAGTCTTCTTCTCCATAATAAATAGCAGCTTTACCTGTAAAAATACAAGGTCCGTCTGCTGGCATAGGGTCTTTGATTGCTGCTACTTCAATAGACTCAATGTATATGAGCTCATCTGTAGGGTATGCTCCAGGATTAAGTATTCTATATGGCTTACGAGCTCTTATCTCAATAGTTCCAAAACCAGCATCTGTAAGTGCTTTTACATATTCGGCTATGGGTAAACTTCCGGAAAGACAAAGCGCACGTAAACGATCATCATTGCGCAACTCCTCATTCATTTCCTGCTCACAAGTAGGGTCGCTCATTACAAGCTTTCCGTGAGGTTTAAGCACGCGGTACATCTCGGCAATGGCACGTTTTAAATCTTCGGCTTTAAAAATGTTAAAGAGACAATTCTGAGCAGCTACGTCTATTGAGTTATCTGCCACATTAAGGTTAAGCGCATCTCCTTTTTGAAGATCTACAAATTCACTTTTGAACCAAGGGTTTAATTTTTCTGCTTCTTCAAAGTTTTTACGAGACGCCTCTAGCATTTCATCCACCACATCTACACCCACTACGCCACCTGTATTACGATTAAAATATGCAAACTGTAATAGCTCCATACCACCACCTACACCTACATATAGCATTTTAGGTTCATTAGTAAGATCACGAGCGTTTACAGTGCTTCCGCAACCGTAGTTCATCTCCTGCATAATCTTTGGGATCTTTAGTCCAGGTAATTCCCAAATAGGATTTGTAGTACAGCAAAGTCCTACATCTGGTGTAAGTGCTGCTTCCTTATAAAGATCATTTGTAGCATTAAGGTAACTCATAACTCGTTGTTTAAATAGATAGTAGTTCGTTTGTAATGATGATATCTTTAGGTTCAGATTCCGCTTTCGCGAAAGCGTGCTTTACAAAGATTTAATCAATCCCGTAAAGAGCGTAATCATCTCTGGCTCTGCCTTACCAGCCATTGCGATTATTTCTGAAATATCTACTGGCTTGAGGTTGTCTGGGTCACACTCATCTGTAAGAACAGATACTGCCACCACTGGAAGTTTTAAGTGATTTGCTACGATAATTTCTGGTACGGTACTCATCCCTACAGCATCTGCTCCTATAATCCTTAAATAGCGATATTCTGCGCGAGTTTCTAGCTGTGGCCCTACTACAGATGCATATACTCCTTCGTGTAAGTTTATGCCATTGTCTTTTGCAATAGTGCGTAGCGTATTGTTCATAGCAGCATCATAAGGTGCGCTCATATCTACAAAGCGTTCTCCCATTTTTTCTACACCTTTAAAAGCAAGCGGTGACCCTCCTTGAAGATTAATGTGATCATCTATAAGCATTAATTCTCCTTTTTTGAAATCAAGGTTAATCGCTCCAGAAGCATTAGATACTAATAGGTGCTTGATACCTAAAGCGTGCATCACACGTACTGGGTAAGTTACATCTGTAAGCGAGTAGCCTTCATACACGTGAAAACGGCCTTGCATAATGATAACTTTTTTACCTTCTAGCGTACCGTAAATTAATTTGCCGGTGTGGAACTCTACAGTCGCCGTTGGAAAATTAGGGATATGATTATAACTCGCAGTGTGTTCTATCTCAACACGATCAATAAGTTGTCCAAGTCCAGTACCTAAAATGATACCAATTTCGGGACTTTCAAATCCTTTACCTTTTAAATATTCTGCGGTTTCTATGATGTATTTTTCCATAATATGTTTTTTTAAACGTATTAAATTTTCTTGTTATTGTAAATACTGAGCAAACTCAGCATATGGTTTTAAGTCCTCTGCAAAATCAATGTCATTGAGGGTTTCAAGTTGATGAACATTTGCCGTTTCTAGATCATTCATCGTGCTTTTAAATACGGTATCTCCGCCCCATTCTTTGTTGTAAAACACTCCTTTTATAAGCTTACTCATACCTAGTAGATAATAGCCTCCATCTTGCGCTGGACCTATTACGGCATCGTTAGATTGTAGTGCGTCAAAAGCCTCATTTATGTGAGAAGCGCGCAAGTCAAAAAGATCACTTCCCACAATGAGTATATTGTCATACCCATCTGCAAATGCTTGCTCAAATGCATTGTGCATACGTATACCTAGATCTTCACCTTCTTGCTGAAATTTTTCAAAAATAGCATTATCCCACATGTCATCTGGGCGTACCTGCACAGAGTATCCTACGCGTTTTGTGCAATTTAAAGTTGCAACTACGTCCTTAGTATGTGAGAGTAATTTTTTGTAAATCTCAAGAGCGTTTTCTTCACCTACGCCTTTAGCAAGCCTACTCTTTACTTTGCCTAGTTCTGGATTCCTAGTGAATATTAGTAGTAGGTTTTTTGTCATTTTAATTTTCTATAATTTATAATAACATAAATAAACATGAGCGCCATCACGATAAGTTGCTGGTACATACTTGAATTATTTGCCCAACTTAGATTGTCAAAATGTAATTTGCTTACAGTGACTACAATCAATAGTATTATCAATATGATAAAGATGAAAAGAACTTTTTTTCTAGTCATTACTCGTCATCTTTTTTTGTCCACTGGTCACTTTTTTTAATGGCTATAAACATCCCAATATTTGCAATAATAATGAGAATGCTAGAAAGATAGTCTTTCCAAGTGGATGTCTCATTAGTAAGATGATAGGCTAGTAAAGCAAATCCTCCTATGGTGAGTCCTATAAAAATGAGTGGTATATATTTATTCATCTAGTAAACTTTATGTCCTGTTTTTAAATACTTTCCCCATACTTTGGAAAATACGTGAACAGAGTCGGTTGGTTGATTTTTATTGTTTTCAATTTCGTAGCCTTCATCTTTCCAAGCAAATATGCTTCCGTAAAGGTTTTGAACGTTTGTAAATCCCTTTTTCTTTAGTCGCTCGCCAAAATCTTCTGAGCGTATCCCTACAGAGCAATAAACGACGATAGGTTGATCTTTTTTTGCTTTCGCGAAAGCGTACATACTATCATTCACTTTCTCAGAAACCCACACTGCTCCAGGGATATGACTCACATCAAATTCTTCCTTTTTACGAGTGTCTAAAATTAAATAATCACTTATTTCCATCTTGAGTTCTTGCACAGAAATATAAGGAACAGAGCGCGTGTTGTACTGTTTTAAGAGCACATCCATATCTGACTGTCCAAATGAAGCTGCCGAAACCAATAGAAGTAATATGTAAGCGATATTCTTAGTGTTCACGTCTTATAGTTTTATACCAAATCCCTGCAAGCCACTTTCTACAGGCGGCAGTATTTCTGTGTTGTCCCAGATGCCAGTTACGATGGTACGTGCATATTCTTCTGGCAGTAAGCCGTTTTGCATTAACTGGCTCGTGAGCTTGTAATTATATGCAAATGTATGATGTTCATAGCTAAGATTGCCAGAAGTGTCATCTAGAATGGCATACCAGACTTCGGTAGAGCCGTCATTTGCTGGCATCCCAATCACGCCAGGGTTGAGCCAGAGTTTATCTTCTTGCTCCGTATGAAAAGGCAAGCCGCAATGTCCCGCAATGATCACATCACTTTGGGTTGTATCAAAATTTGAGCCTTTTATTTCCCAAGGCGTAGATTTAAATATAAATTCAGAAATATGATTATATGAGCCGTGTACAACCGTCACCTTTTTACCAGTATAGGTAAATGTAATATGTTCTGGAAGCGTTTCTAAGGTTTCTAGCGAATTCTTAGAGAGCTTGCTTTGTGCGTATGGATACCACAGCTGGCTAAAACCATCACAACGCGATCCTTCTCTAAAGTCACATCCACAATCTTCTGCGCCCTCACTCAGTTGCTTTTCTACATTACCAGCGATACCGTGTGTTCCCCATATTTTGTAGAGTTGAACGGTTTCTTCTGGCTGCGCGCAATAACCCACAATGTCTCCGGTGCAGATGCAATTTTCTGGAGCAATCCCTTGTTGCTCTGCAATAGATTTTAGTTTTTCTAGCGCTTGTAGATTGCTATACACACCGCCATAAAGGAGAACTTTACCAGTGAGCTTGCCTATGTTTTTTATCTTTTTATCCATCGCGGTATGAGGTATAATAAGGTGCAGGCTGTGATGCCCCAGACGTTGGTCCAGAGTAGCGCAGCATAAGATCCTGTTGTAAATTGTAATGATAATGGTAAGGCATCAAAAACTAATATGAAGCCAAAAATAATACCCGTCACTACACTCAAGTAATAACTAATTTTTGGGGCTGGCTTTCGCCAAAATAAAAATACTGGCGTAAGTCCAATAACCATCGTTCCAGATATGGTTGTTGCACTCAAAATCTCTGCATTAAGAAATACTGGAATGGTTCCTAAAACAGCAATAATCGCCATAGATAATCTCCCAAACGAAAGATTTTTACCCAAATTCAAATCGACTGAAAGTAGCTTTGAAAATGAGGAGAATGTACTATCTAGCGTAGATGCCGCCGAGGTAATCATAATAAAGTTGATCACTAGTAATATGACTACGCCAAAAGCTTTACCCACTTCTACAGCGGCTTGACCTGCCATTCCTTGTGACTGGGCATACACACCTATTACACTAAATAAGATAATGCAAGCTGCTCCCAATACCGAGGCGATTAGAAAGCTACGTAGAGTAACCTTAGGCGAACTTAAAAAAGCTCTGTCTGTTAATACAGGATCGTGAAAAGGATATGAAAATGACTGCAACAAGGCTGCAAAAAGTAAATTAAGACCAAGATCAAAACTCCACGTTCCAGAAGTTGCAACTTCCTTCACACTAAAATCATCTACCGAAAATATACTCCATAAAATCACACATAGCAGTATGGAAAATAATCCCATCTGTATCACATCTGTAAATATAGAACTGCTCAATCCGCCCTTGAGCGCATAAGCCAGTGTGAGTATGGTAAATACAAGAATCGCCCAATAGTAAGGAGCACTTCCCATTTCTCCAAAATAAGAACCTATCACCATCGTGTTACTCCACACCTCATTAAAAAGCCTAATGGCAATAAGCACAGAAAATAAGCGCATCGCTCCTTTTCCAAACCGAGAAGTCAGAAACTGATGTATACTTGTAAACCCACCTTGCAAGCGCATATGGTAGATAATCACACCAGCCACAGCAAAGGAGAGGTAGTAACCCGCATAAGCCACACCACCCACAATACCAAAACTCAGGCCTAAGTTGGCAGCATTGGTTATACTCTTTGCAAAAATCCACGAGATAATGAGACTACCCGTAAGCATCCAGACATTAGGAGACTTCTTACGATGCGTAGCCTTAAAAAACTCATCAGGACTTTTGGCAAGCGGGGACAGCACAAACATCAACACACTCGATGCTATAATTAATCCCCATTGCCAGATTTCTACATTCATATAGTAATTACTTAACTAGTTGTAATCGCTTTTGCTTTGCAAAAGCTTGGTTCTTGTGTTCCCCTCTTTGAAGAGGGGCTAGGGGAGATGTCCGCAGTACCCTCCCACAATTCATTAATCTACATCCCACCACACGCGTACATTAAGGCTATTGCCATCTGTGGCATCAAATGCTGTCTGATAATTATCTGCATTGAGCGCCTCTTCTTCAGATGGGTAAGGCATACGTACGGGAATTAAACCGTCGTTGAGACTTGCTTGCACATCCATAAACGCAGGAAAACCGGCACGTCTATATTCTATCCAACCTTCATAGCCGTTTATGATGTTTGCAATCCATTTCTGAGTAAGTATTTGCTCTAGCGGCGAACTATCTGCGTTATTGAAAGCAGCATTACCAGTAAGATAATCTGCTGGTAATGGTGTTTGCCAGTATTCAAAAGCGAGAGTGACACCATTCTCATAAAGTGCCTGCGCATCTGCGGTGATAAGTCCGCGCTGGGCAGCTTCGGCTAGAGCTAGCGAAGTTTCCCAAGCCGTCATAAAGTTGGCATCTAGCACAGAGGTATCTTCTCTAAAAGCAGTACCTGCAAGCGATAAGTCTCCTAGCACGGCAGCCGTTGAGGTTGCATCTATTCCATTTATAAGCCCGTTAAAATCGTCAGTATTTGATGCTGGTCTAAAGAACGTACTAAGCCTCGTGTCTTCAAGGTCTACAAGAATTGTTTCCATCGTTTCTGAGAGCACAAAGTTGTTAAAGTCGCCCACACGCAATTGTGCAAGTCTAAAACTGTTAGGCTCTGTATTGCTAAAGTTAAAAACAGCATTATCACTATTACTAGTTATAAAGTTGTCCTCATTAACCAGCGCTTGTAAATCTGCACTTACATCTACACGATCTGAGATACGTAAAAGGTGTTTGATTTTAAGACTGTTTGCAAAGCGTACCCAAGCTTGTAAATCACCACCATAAAGTATATCTCCTTCTAGCGGGATCACATCTTCATAAGCTTCTATAGCAGCAATTCCTGCATCTAGATTTGCCAGAATACCATTTGCTCCAGTATATATCGCCTCCTGCGTGTCATAAGCTGGCGTTACCGTCCCATCTATTCCATTAAACGCTTCTGAGTAAGGAACATCGCCAAAAAGATCTGTAAGCCCAGCAGCGATATAAGCCTTTAAGATAAGTGCAGGACCTTCATACACGGCAAAGGTCACATTAGTTTGCGCCTGCTGTAAGATAATCTCGTTGTCTCTTAAATTCGTATAAAATATAGGCCAAGGATTTCCACCTAACTGAGGTGATTTCAAAGCGTGACGATCAAAGAGGTTAAAGTCAAGAGCCGTTCTATGCTGCGATAGTAAATCTCCAGCCACAAAACCTTCATAGCTCATTTGCTCTCCGTAGTCATAAATAACTTGTCGCAATAACAAGCTAGGTTGCACGCTTACGGGGTCATTTGGGTTGGTGTTTATTTCTTCAAAATCTTCTGTGCAACTGCTCATTCCGAGTAAAAGCAGGAGGGAAGTGATGTATAAAAATTGTTTCATTTGTAATGTTTTATGTTACGCTTTCGCGAAAGCGTTAAAAGTTAAATCCTGCCTTAAATCCGAAGCTTCTTGTTGTAGCGTAGCTCAAATCTTCTACACCGCTTACAAATCCTTGTCCTTGTACTGCGAGTTGCTCAGGGTCAAAATGTGGATTTTCTGTAATAGCAAAAAGATTGCGCCCTATAAGTGAAAGGTTGACGTCTACACCTTCTTTAAGACCGATAAATCCATCTTTAAGCTTGAATGAATATCCTATAGAAAACTGACGAAGTTTTAAGAATGATGCGTCATAAATGTTGTTTTCTTCGTGGTTACGGTCATAAAACTGACGGTAATAACTCTCTGCCGAAACTGCCGTGGTGTTTGGAACAAAATTTGGATTTGCCGCAGTACCTGTGTTTACAACTCCTTGTGCTATAATTCCCTCTTCTGGGCGGAAAGCTGTTTCTGCTAGTTGGCCGCCTACATTACCTAGCGCTCGCGTTCTAGAGACAATATCCCCACCTTGACGCCAGTCAAATAAGAAAGAGGCACTCCACTGCTTGTAACGGAAATCATTGTTCCACCCTAGATTAAAATCTGCGGTGTAGTTTCCTATTTTCTTGAGATTGTTATCTGCAATAAAGCGACCATTATTATCAATGATAAAATCACCATCGTCATTACGTAGGTAGCCTGTTCCATAAATATCGCCAACTTCCCCGCCTTCTTCTACTTGAAAAAATACGGTCTGGTTTGCGCTGTCATAAATACGGCTAAAGGCAAGCGTAAGACGACCATCAGATTGCGGTAGACTCTCAACTACAGACTTATTGGTGCTGAAGTTAAAGGTCGTGTTCCATCTAAAGTTTTCATTTACGATAGGAGTGATGCCTGCAATGACCTCGATACCCGAAGTGCGTACCTCACCACCATTTACCACCTGCTGATTAAAGCCTGAGGAAATAGCAATAGGTAAGGAGATAATCTGATCTTTGGTAAGGGCGTTGTAGTAGGTGAAGTCTATATTAAACCTGTCTTTAAAGAAACGTATGTCTGTACCTATCTCGTACGATGTAGTTTGCTCTGGTTTTAGGTTTGCATTAGGGATAAAGTTTTGTGCGCTAAAGGTGGGCTGCCCTTCAAAAGGAGTTTGTGCGATAAACGCTCCAGAAGTTTGGAAAGGATTAGTGTCATTACCCACTTGAGCAACACTTGCTCTTAGTTGCAAGTAGCTTATCGCTTCTGGAAGTTCCCAAACGTTAGATCCTATAAAACTCAAACTAGCCGAAGGATAGAAAAACGAAGTGTTATCTGCACTAAAAGGTGTTGCAAGTGCGCTTGACCAGTCATTACGTCCAGTAACATCTAGATATAAAAAGTTCTTGTAGCCCAATTTTGCCACTCCGTAAAATGAGTTGATACGCTTTTCAGATTCAAATTGGAATGCTTCTATAGGTGATGCAGCATTGTTAAGGTTAAAGATGCCTGGTTGTGCAAGATTTGTAGTTTGCACTTGTTTTGTAGAAGCTACCTGTGATAAGCGATTACCTCCAAGACTTACATCTAGCGAGAAGTCGCCAAACTTATTGTCATAGTTAAGTAAGAAGTCTGTGTTGATCTCACGATAAAAAACATCGTGCTCAGCATAGCCACCATTCTGGAAACGGTTAGAACTAAAGTTTCTTAAAAACTGTCGTTTCTCACTACTGTAGTCCATCCCTGTGCGTATGGTAAGGTCAAGATTTTTGGCGAGTGTTTGTGTAAGGGCAATGTTTCCAAAAACGCGATCACGGTTAAAAAAGTTTCTGTTTTCTTCTAAAATAAAAAATGGATTATCAAAGAAGGTGTAGTTAAAAGAATACTGCTGCACGCCTTCTAAACCTGGCTGCCAGTAATCACGTAGGCTGTCTATATTAAGAGAGCGAGGTCCCCAGGCTACGAGTGAGTAATTTACATTCTCACTTCCGTATCCGTTTGATGGGCGGTTATCACTACCAGAATTTACATAACTAATGCTCGCCTTAATTTTAGTTTTGTCTGTGGGCTTAAAGTTGAGTTTTGTTGCGATGGTTTGTCTATCTAAGTTTACACCAGGGATGATAGACTCACTACGTAGGTCTGTAAAAGATATACGGAAATCACCTTTATCAAATCCGCTAGAGACAGATACGTTATTTATGGTGGTTACACCAGTTTCATAAAAGTCTTTTAGGTTATCTGGGTTTGACCTAAATTCAGTAGGAGTGATGGCAAGTCCATTGTATAAAGCCGTATCTCCACCACGTACAATCGTTCCATCTGCAAGTGTCACCGGACTATCAAACTGCGGAATTAAATTTCCAGCATCTAGCCTAGGTCCCCAAGAGTACGTAATGTTATCTGAGATTCCTGCTCCGAGGCCATCTACATATTCAAAAACGCCTCCTTGTCCTTGACCATACTCGTTTTGAAAATCTGGAAGTTGGAAAGCACTGTCAAAAAAGATAGAAGAGTTAATGCTTATACCAAGTCCTTTTTTCTTGCTACCATCTTTAGTTTCTATAACAATGACTCCATTTGACGCACGCGTACCGTATAGTGCTGCTGCACTTGGGCCTTTAAGTACAGAAACAGAAGCAATATCATCTGGATTTACTTCCATTGCGCCGTTCCCAAAATCTACTTCTTGAAAACCTGCGGCTGCTTCATTTGTGAAGTTAAAAACAGTGTTGTTGTTAATAGGTACACCATCTACTACAAACAACGGATTGTTATTAGAAAACGAAGCTTCTCCACGTATGCTTATGCGTGATGAAGAGCCTACACCGGTTGCGCCTTGCGTGATGGTGACACCAGCAAGCTTACCAGAAAGGTTGTCCAGAAAGTTTACAGACTTTACCTCGTCTATATCTTTTGCATTGATGGTTTGTACTGTATAACCTAGTTCTCTTGTGTTGCGTTTTACGCCTAGAGCGGTTACTACCACCTCGTCAAGTCCCTCCTGCGAGATGTTTAGTGTTACGTCTATTTGCGTTCTGCCAGCTACAGTAATTAATTGTGAGCTATAACCGAGCGAAGAGAATTTTAAAACGGATGCATCCGTAGGTATGGTGATGGAGTAAGCACCATTTTCGTCTGTAATAGTTCCTTGATTTGTGCCTTCTACAAGGACATTTACAAAAGGTATTGTAGTGTTATCTTCTGCGCTTGTGACGGTTCCGGTAACGGTAGTTTGAGCATACAAACTTGCTGTAAAAAGCAAGAGCATACTAAGATAAAATGATTTCATCTGAGTGTATTAGTTGGTAAATAAGAAAATCTAAGAATAACTGTAAACTGTTGTGGCTTACAAGATCTAAATACGAACTAATGACGGTGAACCTTTATTAAAGTGGCTTTTAGTGAGCGACTCAAAGAATCGGTTGGTAGTGTAATAACCAAGAGAAACACCTTGATTTACTATGTTTTGTATAAGTTGTAATATTCTTTTTGATAATGTAGAAGCCTCTTTTAAAATCTGCTGTAAATCTGCAAATGTGTCAAGATCTGAGAGCGTCTCAAGGAGGTAAAGGTTTGTATGCTTTCGCGAAAGCGTATCAGAAATAATTGCACCCAGTTTACTAGACTGCCACGGTAGATTTTTAAACTGCTCAGGCTTAAAATGGTTCTTTTTAATCCCCATTAGATAACAACCGCCATCTGTACTGGGGCCAATAACAAGCGTAGACTGTTTAAGCTTTTCTTGCGCTAAAAGAATATGCCCCGCCGTAAGGTGCGGAGTGTCATTACCTATGGTTATAACTTGGTCATAACCACTTTCAAAAACTGTTGTAAGCGCATTTGTAAAACGCTCGCCAAAGGTGTTCCCTACCTGCTCATTTTCAGAAAAAAGAACGTAGGGGATTCCTGTCTTGCGTGCCGTAGTAATAGTTTGCCTATTGAGCTCTTTAAATAAAGCCACAGACTGCCCAAGCTTCTTACGAGAAGCTTCTGTAGTTGCTGTTTGAGCAAATATGAGTATGGCGGTTTTTGGTGTCGTGATTTTCTACGTATTAAGCAACGGTTCCTTGACAACTACTTCCTGCTCCTGCAGTACAACCATAACAGTGCTGAGAGATCATAATATTGCGATCATTAAGTAAATCTTCATTATAATCTTTTATGTGCTTTACACTACTCGCGACTGGCAATTCTAGCATTTGATTAAAATCACAATCAAATAAATAACCATCCCAGCTTATTGAGATTGTGTTTTTACACATTACATTTTCTACTGCGGCAGGGTTATATGCCTCTACGAGTTGATACATATAATCCTCATAGTTTTCTGATGCGATGAGGTAATCTAAAAATCGTGCTATAGGTAAGTTTGTGATTGCAAAAAGGTTGTGGAACTGGATATTAAAATCCTCCATAAGTGCCTTTTTAAAATCCTTCTCCATACTTGCTTGGTCTCCCGGTAAGAAAGCTCCAGATGGATTGTAAACTAGGTCTAGTCTTAAGTCGCTTCCTGGCATACCGTAGCCACGCTCGTTAAGCTCTTGTAATGCTTTTATAGACTTATCAAAAACACCATCACCGCGTTGCTTATCTGTCTTTCCACGTGTCCAGTGTGGCATAGATGAGATGACGTGTACGTTGTGTTTTTTAAAGAAATCTGGAAGGTCGTAGTACTTTTTATTTGCACGTATAATAGTAAGATTAGAACGCACAATAAAGTCTTTAATCCCCGCCTTACTCGCTTCTTCTACAAAACGTCTAAAATGCGGATTCATCTCTGGAGCGCCACCAGTAAGATCTAGCGTGTGAGCACCAGTATTGCGTATCACTTCGAGACATTGCTCCATAGTCTCCCAAGTCATAATCTCCTTGCGATCTGGGCCAGCATCTACGTGACAGTGATCACACACTTGGTTGCACATGTACCCCACGTTAATTTGGAGTATTTCTAGCTTGTTAGGGCGTAACGGTAGCTGGTTGGTCTCCTTTATTTTCTTAGCAAACGTAGGTAGTTCATCTTTAAAAATACCATTAGATAAAATTTCTATCTGCTTGTTTGCTTGTGCGAGTTCGCTACCTTCTTTCTTCAGTGATTTTGTTGCTGACATTTAAAAATGTTTGTCGTTTGTAGTGTTGATTTCTTTTGGTTGGAAATCTGTATGAGTACGCTTTCGCGAAAGCGTAAAACTATCCGTCTAGTTTATTTACTTTATTCATCATCATCACGCCGTGTACTAGCGTCGCACCACTTTTTATAGCGGCACCTACGTGTACAGCCTCCATCATCTCTTCCTTAGTGATTCCTTTCTGTAGGCCGTCTTTAGTATATGCGTCTATGCAATATGGGCACTGCTCTGTGTGGGCAACGGCAAGCGCGATGAGCGATTTCTCACGCGCAGTGAGTGCTCCCTCTTCAAAAACTTTACCGTAGTAGTCAAAAAACTTAGTTCCTAACTCTTCACTCCACTCCGTAATTTTTCCGAATTTTCTTAAATCTTTTGGGTCGTAATATTGATCTGCCATAATAACATTGTTGTGTAAACACACGAATATACCTTTAATCGTAACCACTCCCAATTACTTACGTAGAAAATTAGATTGAAGTTTTGATGACACAGGATTCTAGATGTACATTAGCATACAGACCATTAATATGACTATAACTAAAACATCATTTGGCTTTACAGCTAGCGGTGAAGAAATTTTTAAATTTATTTTAGAAAACCCGCTCGGATTGCGCGTTGAGGTACTCACATATGGAGCAACTATCCAAAAGCTGTACGTTCCAAATGAAACTGCTGGTACAGTAGATGTTGTTTTAGGTTTTGATACTTTACAAGAGTATGAAGCTCCACATCCGTATCTAGGGAGTTTTATAGGGCGCAATGCAAACAGACTTAAGAAAGAAGTGGTTATTGAAGGTAAAAAAATAGCGTTATCAGTAAATGAAGGAGAGAACCAACTTCACGGAGGTATTAAAGGTTTTGATAAACGTGTCTGGGATGCAGTAATGAAGGATGACAGCTTAGAGCTTTCTCTAGATAGTGAAGATGGTGATCAAGGTTTCCCAGGTAATTTGAAAGTTCAAATTACTTTTAAGCTTGTGGGCCTACGACTAGAAATGCAATTAAGTGCTACTACAGACCAGCCAACTATCGCAAACTTCACCAGGCATGATTATTTTAACTTGTGTAGTGGAGTAAAGAAGGCTGTTGTACATCATAAGTTGCAAATACATGGCGCCTCGTATACTGAGCTGGATGGTAATATGATAACTACGGGTCACTTATTGCCGGTTGCGGGCACTCCATATGATTTTACTGAAGTGAAAGCCGTGGGAGATGCTGACGAAGGATTTGATTTAAACTATGCGTTAGATAAAACACCCAATAAACTCAGGCTTGCAGCTCAGGTGTGGGCTCCAGATAGCGATATTACTTTAAAAGTGCATTGCACGCAACCAGGATTACAATTTTTTAGTGCAAAATCTATTATGCTTGCTAGTGGTAAAAAAGGCTATTTAGCTTTAGAAAGTCCGGGATTGTGCTTAGAGCCACAATATTTTCCAAATTCTCCATCACATTCACATTTTCCTTCAACAATCCTTTTGCCATCGGAAGTGTATGAGGAACAGATAGTTTATGATTTTGAATGAGATTTACATGATTGTCGGTGTGAAATTAATTTCAAAAAAAATGAATTTTATTTGAAAAAATACTTGCCAGAGTTCAGAAAGGTTTTATATTTGCAACCGCTTACGAAAGCTACTAGAGGTTATCTTAATAATAATTAGAAAACTCGAGTTACAAACGTAAGTAACCTAAAAATATTTAGGTGCCTTAGCTCAGTTGGTAGAGCAATGGACTGAAAATCCATGTGTCCCTGGTTCGATTCCTGGAGGCACCACTAAAAACCCGATCTTTTGATCGGGTTTTTTGTTTTTAGATGAGTTTGAGATTTAATTGGTATTTGAGAGATATTGCGTACTTTTTTATGCGCTATGTAAAATCGAATATAATCTTTTAGCGATCATGAGATAAATAGCTTTTGCCTCGAAAAAGTTTTTGAATGCAAAAAAAATCGTCTAATTAATAAACTTATTAAAATTGAATAGGAAAAGTTATAGTAAAGAGGGTATGAAGTATGATTACTTCGTTGTAGAGGGCTTTTCTCATGGGACCGTCTACTCAAATACAAAATTCATCAATTGCTGGTCCCAAATCAGAGGAGGAGAATCCTATGAAATAGTTAAAGAGCTGGTATTCTTGCGGTGGTTTCGTTTTACCTCAATCTGTGAAAGATTTATTTTGGACTCCTAATTATTTGGATGTTCCTTCTAATTTTAAAATAATAGATAACCAGCTCTATCTCAATATCTCTAGAAAAGTTAAAGAATTCAATTTTTATCTAGACCCTATCGAAGCTCCATTAAAAGTAGATGACTTAACAGATTTAGACTTAGTAAAAATTAAGCGACATTTTTACTTTAAGATGTCAATTACAAAAAACTTTAAAATATTCGACGATTATGATGAGAGATATAAGGGAGGTAGAATATATGGTTCTTCATATAGAATAGGCTGGCTTCATCGAAAATTTATATGGATGAGTCTAGAGGATGGGCAATTAATAGAGTTTATGGATCTTGGGGGCATGTTGCAGCCATACAGGGAGGGGCTAATAAAAAACCCAGATAGCTTTGTAGACCCTAGTTATGACGAAGATCTTATATGGACGGTTTTTAAAAATAAGAGGCTAAGTATTCTAGTGCGTAAAGCATACATAATTGAAGGTTTTGAATCTCCAAAAAACTTTTATGAAAGAAATTCGGAGCATTTTGTTAATCCTTATGATAGTGTTTTTTCAATGTATGCGAAATTGGATTAATTTTTAGTATCGGAAGCTGTGTTAGGTCGCTCACACGAAAGATATCTGTATATCTCATCCTTCTCACTAATTGTGACAATTATAATATTTACTTACCAAATGCTTAACACGCATTTGCAATATTCTAAAGTAGCTTCGCTCAAAAAAATATGCGTCTATATATCTATATAACAATTGCAATCCTAAGTGTAACAATGTTGAGCTGTTCAAGTACTAAACATAAAAACATCTCTTATCTAGGAGCGGAAACTATAACTACTAGTCAAGCAGAAAATCTTGAGGCACCTACGCTTAATATTTATGAGCCTTCTGGCGATAATAAGAAAGTTCCTGTAATTATCTATGTACACGGAGGTAACTGGAATCAAGGTAAAAAAGAAATATACTGGTGGTTAGGTCGTAATTTTGCTCAAAAAGATATACTTGCTGTATTGCCAGGATACACCTTAAGTCCTAATGCTACTTATGATGATCAAGCTGCTCAAATCGCAGAAGCAATAGCGTGGACAAAGGAAAACGCGGCTCGTTATGGAGGAGATCCAAATAAGATTTTTGTGACGGGACATTCCGCTGGTGGGCACCTTGTTGCACTGGCGGTAATGAATCCTAAGTATAATATTAATCAAGAAGATATTTCTGGAATTATTCTCAATGATGCTGCGGGGCTTGATATGTATCATTACTTGAGCGAGAACGAGCCAGAGGTAAGTAATAATTATGACACTACATGGACAACTAATCCTGAGCTGTGGAAAGATGCATCGCCTATATATTTCATAAATGATGAAACGCCACCTATACTCAGTTATGTAGGCAGTAAAACGTATCCATCTATTACGGTAGCAAATAATCGCTTTAAAGAAGAGCTTGTTAAATTTCAACCAAATGCACGCAGGATCACGCTAGACAAAAAGCATGTTCCTATGATTACTCAATATATTTTTGGTTCAAATAATAGGTATGATGAGATTATACAATTTATGAGCGAGCAAGAGTAGGATGGTGTATTTTTAGCAAATGATTTTATTTATAGCTGGAGTAGCTCTTTTTATTTTTATGGGCTTTGGTCTTTTTACGCTTTCGCGAAAGCGTATCCCACAAGAATTTCCTGCGGTATGGGATAAGATATTGAGTGATGAGGTGTTGTTTTACCAGAAACTAACTCCAAAAAAGCAAGCGTTTTTTAAAAAGAGAATGATGGCTTTTCTAGCGGAGGTAAATGTGGAAGCTGTTCAATTTGAGCTTACAGATAGAGATAAGATATTTGTCGCTGCGAGTGCGGTGATTCCTATATTTAACTTTGGAGACTGGCACTATAATAATCTTGACACGGTTTTGATATATCCAGATTATTTTAATGCAGACTTAGAGTTTCACTCTGAGGGAGAAAATCGTATCATAGGTGGTATGGTGGGGTCTGGGCAGTTTGAGAATCATATGATTTTATCGCGTAAAGCGCTAGTGTTTGGATTTACAAATAAAACTGACAAAGGAAATACTGCGGTTCATGAATTTGTGCACCTGCTAGATAAGATGGATGGAGTAACTGATGGCATACCAGAATATCTGCTCGGTAAAGAAAACATTGCTCCTTGGTTAGACCTTATGTATAAGGAGATGGATGCTATAAATAATGATAAGTCAGATATAAGGAAATACGGAGGTACTAGCGAGATAGAATTCTTTGCCGTGGCTTCTGAGTACTTCTTTGAACGTCCAGCATTGTTTAAAAGAAAACACCCGGAACTTTATAAAATGCTAGAACTCTGTTTTGTGACACATGTTTCGGCTTAGTTTTATCATTCCCTTAACATTGCAGGTATATTGCTTTTGTATTTTTGAAGCTTACTATAGTTTATGCAACTTATTATTGATGTAGGGAATACGAGGGTCAAAACGGCTGTTTTTAATGGCGATGTGTTACAGGCTTGGCACCACTTCCTTCTTGAAGATTTTATAGAGGAAGTTGGGGAATTTGCAGGCTTGTATCCTATTAAGAAAGCGATCATATCCTCTGTAGGGAGGCTTTCTAAAGAGCAAGCCCAATCTGTGCAGCTGCGATTTCCTACAATAATTCTCAGTCATAAAACTCCGCTTCCATTTAAAAACGATTACGGTACTCCACACACACTTGGTGTAGATAGGATTGCGCTGGTTTCCGCTTTCGCGAAAGCGTATCCTAAAAAAAATGGACTCATAATAGATACAGGTACTTGTATTACCTATGATTTTATTACTGCAGAAGGCTCTTATAAAGGAGGGGCGATATCACCAGGATTGCGATTGCGATATGAAACTCTAAACAATCTCACGGCAAATTTACCACTACTTGAAAAGCAACTTCCCGAGAGCATTGTGGGTACTACGACTAACGAGGCTATTCATTCCGGGGTAGTACAAGGTGTTTTGTTAGAAATGGATGGTGCAATAACTCATTATAAAGAGCATTATAATGTGGAAATAGTAATAATAACTGGTGGTGATGCCGAATTCTTGGCAAAACGATTAAAAAATAGCATCTTTGCGCACTCAAAATTTTTGCTAGAGGGCCTCAATTATATCTTAACATATCAGAATGATTAAAAAACTTTTTATAGTAGCAGTGTTGATGATGGCCTTTAAGGGTCTTACACAAGAGGGAGCTACAACATCTCCATATTCGTTTTACGGAGTAGGTTTGCAACAGTTTAAAGGTACTGTAGAAAATAAATCTATGGGAGGTATACAGTCTTATAGTGATAGTTTACACTTGAATTTATTAAATCCTGCTTCATTAGGTAAGTTGCGTTATACAACTTTTACAGTAGGTGGTAATCACCAAGAGGTTACGGCAAAAGACGACTTTACGGAAGAGGGTTCTTCAAAATCTACCTTTGATTACCTAGCGATAGGTTTTCCGGTTTCTAAAAAAGTAGGGGTGAGCTTTGGACTTATGCCATATACAACCGTAGGGTATAAGTTAGATGACAGTAACGAAGATGTTGTAAACGCCTTTAGTGGTCGTGGAGGTATAAACAGAGCATTTCTATCTGCAGGATATACTGTGGCGCCAGGTTTAACCGTGGGTGCTAGTACACATTATAATTTCGGTAATATTCAAAACGAAGCTTTAAGGTCTCAAGAAGGTGTTGAGCTTGCTACTCGAGAGAGTAACCGTAGTGATTTTTCTGGTTTTACATTTGATTTTGCTGCTCAGTATGAACGCATGATATCAGACAATTTGCAACTTACTTCTTCTATAAAATATTCACCTTCTACAAGTATAAGTACAGAGAATTCACGTCAGGTAGCTTCTGTGATTTTTAATAATTCAGGTGTAAGTGCAGATGTAGATGCTGAGCAGATTGATGTACAGGATACAGATTTTGACTTTCCTTCAACCTTAACATTAGGTTTGGGTATAGGTGCGGTAAATAAGTGGTATGTAGGTGCAGAATATACATCTCAGAAATCGAGTAATTTTAGTAATAGAACATTTACGTTAGATGATGTTTCTTTTGATGATGCTAGCCAGATGCGTATAGGAGGTTTTTATATTCCTAAATATAATTCTGTTACAAGTTATTGGGATCGTATTACTTACCGCGCTGGATTTAGGTATGAAGAAAGCGGTATTGTGGTGTCTAACGAGGATATAAATGAGTTTGGCATATCTTTTGGAGTAGGACTACCCACGGGGCGAAGAATAAGTAATTTTAACCTTATGTTTGAGATGGGCCAGCGAGGAACCACAAGTTCAGGTCTTATTCAAGAGAACTTTGTTAATGTAGGAATAAGCTTATCAGTAAACGACTTATGGTTCGTCCAGAGTAAATTTAATTAATTGAAAAACCTAACACTATGAAAACTAAATTGACCACACTTTTTGTAGCTATAATAATGACAGTAGGATTTACTGCTCAAGCTCAAATAAGTGAAGAATGTATGACTACAGGTTCTATATTTAACGAAGCTGCAAAAGTTAAGAACTGGGATGCTGCAAGAGCACCATTTATAAAACTTAGAAAAGACTGTCCTAACTGGTCACTTGCATTATACCAGTATGGTGAGAAGCTGCTGAAAGCAGATCTTAAAGCCGCAAGCGGAGAGCAAGAGAAAGCAGTAGCTCAAGATTTAATTTTATTGCTACAGCAAAGAGAGCAGTATTTCCCAGGAAAAACTGACAAAGGTGAAAACGCAGCAGATCAAGCTCAGATAATGTTTGATAGCAAAATAGGAACTAAGAAATCTCAGTTTGATGCATTTCAAAAAGCATTTGAACTAGACGCAGCTTCTATATCAAGTGCAAAAAGCATCTATACTCGTTTTAAACTAGCTGTAGATTTATATAAAGAAGGAGAGCAAATTCCATTACAAGATGTTTTTGATCTTTATGATGATACTCAAAGCAAATTAGGAAAGGAAGCAACTGTTCTTGATACTAAACTACAAGCTCTTTTAGATAAAGAAGAGGCTGGTACAGCACTTAGTGCAAAGGAGAAAAGAAGAGTAAAAGGTTATGAAACTAACCTTAGAGCTTTTGGAATATTTGGAGGAAGTACTGATGGGGCAATGGGAGCATTAGGTAATTGTGAGAACCTAGTACCGCTTTACCAAAAAGATTTTGAGTCTATGAAAAATGACAAGGAATGGATTAAGAAAGCTGCTGGACGTCTTGCTGGAAAAGATTGTACTGATACAGACTTATTTAAGCAAATGGTTGAAAACTTACACAGACTTGAGCCTTCAGCCAAATCTGCAAAATATTTAGGTATTCTGGCTGGAAACAGAGGAGATACAGCTGCGGAGTCTAGATATTACCAAGAAGCTATTGATCTTGAAACAGATCCAAAAGAAAGAGCAAGCGCTTATTACAGACTTGCACTTCAAGCTAAAAAAGCAGGAAGCTATGGTAAAGCAAGAGGCTTATTCAATAAGGCATTATCTGAAGATGGTACTTTAGGTCAAGCTTACTTAAATATTGCAGCAATGTATGCAGCAAGTGCAAATAACTGTGGAGAAAATGCTTTTGATAAAAGAGCGGTATATTGGTTAGCTGCAAGTACTGCAGAAAGAGCAGGACGAGTAAGTCCATCATTAGCAGGGACTGCAAATAAAACTGCAGCAAGTTACAGAGCAATAGCACCAAGCAAGGCAGATATATTTCAATCTGGAAAAGGTGGTCAAACTATTAAAATAGGATGTTGGATTGGATCAAGCGTAAGAGTTCCAGGTAACTAATGTATCTACAACATAGAAATATATTAAAATTCTTAGTCACGGCTTTTGCCGTGACTTTGTTTTTAAGTTGTGGTGATAACGGGGAGGAGATACGTAAAATGAGTATCAAGTCTGACGGGCCTGTTACTGAGGGAAGAGGTATCAACTTAAAATATACAGACTCTGGAAAGGTAACGGCTCACCTTAAAACACCATATATAAAGAATTATGCAAACTCGCCTTTTCCATATGAGGAGTTTCCAGAAGGTGTTGAAGTTATTTTTATAGATGACGATAAAGAGAATGTGATCACCTCAGATTATGCTATACGGTATAAATATACAAATCTTATAGACCTGCAGAAGAACGTGACGCTTGTAACTAGTGATTCTGTTACACTTAAAGCAGAGCAGTTGTATTGGGATCAAACTAATAACTGGATTTTTACAGATCAACCTTATACCATTATTACAAAAGATGGCTCCCGCAATGATGGAGACCTTTTTGATTCTAATGAAGACTTTACAAATTTTGTATCTTTAAACAACGTAAGTAAACAATACGTTAAAGAAAATAAAGAAGACTTATGATGCGATATGCAAAATACACGGAGTACGTATATATCATAGTAGCTGTACTAGCAGGATATAAAGTAGTATCACTATGGGGAGAAGATCAGCCCAGAGCTTATTTATTTTTATTTTTCTTTGCTATAAGTGTGGGTATGTATTTCTTTAGACGTCACTTTCGTAAGAAATTTGAAAACAGGAAAAACTCTTAATGGGCAGCTTTGAAGTCCAGATAATTGTCGTTTGTTGCTCATTAATATTATCTGCATTCTTCTCAGGAATGGAGATTGCATATATCTCGGCAAACAAAATCCATATCGAAATAGAAAAAAAGCAGAATGATTTTCTTTCTATTGTATTAACTCGTCTTACTGCGAGACCTTCAAAGTTTATCGCAACCATGTTACTGGGCAATAATATTGCTTTGGTGGTATATGGTTATTTTATGGGAGCACTCTTGCAAGGGTGGCTTGAGGGTTTGCCTTTCGGCGAAAATTTGACGTGGTTAGAAACATTCGTCCAAGAATTCAGTCTATTGAGTCAGACTATTATTTCTACCATTGTCATTCTAATTACTGCAGAATTTTTACCAAAAGTATTTTTTCAGATTTATGCAAATAAGCTGCTTAAGTTTTTTGCTATACCTGCCTATATTTTCTATCTGCTGTTTTATTTTTTAAGTGCTTTTATAATTTGGGTTTCAGACTTAGTACTTAAATATTTGTTTAAAACAGATGGAGATGAAGTGCAACTAGCTTTCACGAAAGTGGAATTAGGAAATTATATTTCTGAGCAAATGGAATCTGTAAATGATCAAGATGAAGTAGATACGGAAATCCAGATATTTCAAAATGCTCTCGAATTTTCTGAGGTTAAGTCTAGAGAAGTAATGCTTCCTCGTACTGAGATTATAGCGGTAGATGAACGTACTACGCCAGCGGCGATTAACAAAATATTTATAGAAACTGGGCTTTCTAAGATACTTGTATATAAGGATACAATAGATGATATCATAGGATACGTGCACTCTTTTGAGTTGTTTAAAAAGCCTAAAACAATAAGTAGTGTTCTAATGCCTGTGGTATATGTGCCAGAAACAATGCTTGTTAAAGATGTGTTGAATATGCTCACAAAGAAGCGCAAGAGTATCTGTGTTGTTATTGATGAATATGGTGGTACGAGTGGCATGATGACCGTAGAAGATATTGTAGAAGAGCTTTTTGGTGAGATCGAGGATGAGCATGATACAGCAGAGCTTATTGAGGAGCAGCTAGGAGAAGATCATTATAAACTCTCTGCTAGACATGAAGTAGATTACCTCAATGAGACCTATAGGTTGAACCTTCCAGAGAGTGAAAACTATGAGACTTTAGGAGGTTTAGTAGTGAGCCATGCAGAGGAAATACCACAAGAAGGAGAGAACATAGAGATAGACGGTATAATCTTTCATATCCTTGAGACTTCAAATACAAAAATTGAACTCTTGGAAGTCCGTATTTCTAAAGACTAAATTGGCTTATTTTTTTATTTTTTATTATGGGAGAAAATGGTATTTTCGCCCACTATTATAGCATAAACAACAGACAATGGCAATTTTAAATAAAATACGTAGCAAGAGCATCTTTTTGATAATCATTATCGCACTTGCGCTATTTGCATTCATTTTTTCTTCAATTTTAGATAGTGGAGGTTTCAATGCTGATAAGCAAAATCGCGTAGCATCTATTAATGGAGTAAATATTGATCGTGAAGCTTTTGCTTCAAAAGTAGAGGAGCAAACACGTAGATTAGGAGCAAATGCCTCAACTACACGTGCTGTAAATACAGTGTGGGAGCAAGAGATTAATCGTGTTGTTCTTGAAGAGCAGTATGAAGAGTTAGGTATTGAAGTAGGTAGAGACCGCACGCAAGAATTGCTTAAGCAAGCATTGCAAAACGACACACGTTTTCAAGATGGTGATGGTTTCTTTAGTGAGGGGAAGATGCAAGAATTTATCGCAACTCTTAAAGAGAGCCAGAATCCTAATGATTACCAAAACTGGTTAAATTTTGAAGAAAACTTAAGAAATCAAGAAAAGCAAAGTATATACTACAACCTTATAAAAGCAGGAGTAGGATCTACACTTAAAGATGGTGAGATTGCTTACAGACTTGATAACAATAATGTAGATATACAGTTTGTACAAGTTCCTTATACTTCAGTTCCAGATGAAGAGGCACCGGTAAGCAAAGAAGAAATTCAGAAATATGTAAATGAGCATAAAGAAGAGTATAAAACAGACGAAACACGTAGCATTCGTTTTGTGAAATTTTCAGAAGAAGCTTCATTAGAAGATGAAAATGCACTTAAAGCTGAATTATCTAAACTTAGAAATGAGTACACCTCACGTAATGGTGCAACTGGAGTGACGGAAACACTTGCAGGATTTGATAAGACAGATAGAGTAGAAGATTTCTTATTAGACAATTCAGATATTCCTTATGTAAATCGTTGGTTCTTTAAAAAGAACTTACCTGCAACAAACGCAGATACATTATTTGCCTTAGGCAAAGGAGGTGTTTACGGTCCTTATAAGGATAACAATTACATGAACCTTTCTCGTGTAATGGATGTGAGAAAAATGCCAGACTCAGTAAAGTCACGTCATATTTTAATTGATTTTAAAGGAGCGGTTACAAATACTCAGAGAGGACCTGTTCCTTCATCTGCCACTCGTACTAAAGAAGAAGCAAAGAATCTTGCAGATAGTTTGCTTTCAGTTATAAAAAGAAACAGTGGGAAATTTGAAGAGCTAGCAAAAGAGTTTTCTTCAGATAAGAGTAACAGCGAAAATGGAGGAGATCTTGATTACCAAAATCCAAATCTCTTTGCTGAAGGATATAGAGACTTTATCGTTGATAATAAAACTGGATCTGTAGGTATAGCCGAAACAAACTTTGGTTACCACGTGATTGAGATTACAGATCAAAAGAATCTTCAGGATGTAATTAAAGTAGCAACGGTAGTAAAAGAGATTGTACCATCAGATAAAACAATTTCATCTATCTACAATACAACTCAAAAATTTGAATTAGCTGCACAAGATGGAGATTTTCAAGAAGTAGCAACAGAAAATGGTTACACAGTAAGACCAGTGCAGCGTATACGTGCAATGGATGAGAATCTTCCTGGAGAAGGAGCTCAACGTTCAATCGTGCAGTGGGCTTTTGAGGAAGAAGTTTCTGTAGGAGATATTAAGCGTTTTCCAGTAAACAATGGATATATTGTAGCACAAGTTACTCGTCGCACTCCTAAAGGAACGGAGCGTGTAGAGGATGTATCTACTCAGGTAACTCCTATACTACGTAACATGAAGAAAGCTGCTATCATAAAAGACAAGCTCTCTGGAGCTACACTTGCAGAGATGGCACAGTCACAAAGCCAAACTGTAAAAACTGCATCTGCAATATCTATGAATGCGCCTACGATTGCTGGAGCAGGTAATGAGCCTAAAGTTGTAGGAGCGGCGTTTGGATTAAAAGAGGGAGAAATTTCTGATCCTATTGAAGGTTCAAGAGGAGTTTATGTGGTTCAAGTAACAAAAATTACGGAAGCACCGGCGCTTGAAAACTACGCATCATTTGCAACTCAAGAAGCTCAAAAGGCTAGAGTAGCAGTAAGTTCTAAAGTGCTTAATGCACTTAAGGAAGCTGCAGAAATTGAAGATAACAGAGCTACTTTTTACTAGTAGTTGAATTACATAATTATTAAAAAGGCTCGAACGTTATGTTCGAGCCTTTTTAGTTTATCATGGTGTTAGTTCGCTTTCGCGAAAGCGTAAAACTTATCTGTAAATCGTTCTTAGAAGTTTAGTATCATCTCGTTGTACGGGATGATAGTATGAAAGCCTTTGTTTTTAAAATACTCCATTTCTTGAGCTTCTCCGGTAACCATTACAAAATCACCTCCCCAACCTCCTAAACTCTTAATGAGGTGTGGATAGTCAGAAAATAGCTCACTTTTAATAGTAGGAGTTTTGATGATTTTTGAAAGTCTTTCTTCGTGCTCAGTAAGCAGTTGTTCAAAAGCTTGAAGTGCCTTGGTTTCTTTGACAGCTGTAGTAAGTTGAGAAAAATGAGAAACCTCGTTGAGGAGTAAGTTGCTGTCTAAGCTTCTATAGTGCTTAATGCTTTGTCTACTGTTCTGCTTTTTATTGAGGTGTATAAAGAAGATGTTTTCTTTAAAGTCGGGGTCAAAAGTTACACTTTTGACGATTGGATCGCTTTTCGTTCTCTGGTAGGTAATGGCGCTCTGTGCTGTTGCAGAGGCAATATCATAACCACTTCCTCCAAAAGTCATTTCAAGTAGCTTATAAGGGTTAACTTGAGCCCATAAAGCAATGTTTGCAATAAGAGTAGAGGAGGAGCCCAGACCCCAATCTCTTGGGAATTCTAAAGTGCTAGTTGCTATAAGCCCTTCTTGCCCTTGTAAAAACTGTGGATTAAGTTCTTGTGCTGCTTGTAATATGGTAAGTAAGCGCTGCGGGATATCCCCATTAGGAACTGCGCAGTCTTTTATGGGTAATGTAAAATGGGTTTCAAACCATGTGGAACCATCATGTAGCTCGCTTTTCCAACGTAGGCCCGGATCTTGCGTTGTTGTGACTGTAAGTTTCTGACCTCTGGTTGTGGGAAGCGCAAGTGCTTCTGCACCATCAAGAACCAGATATTCTGCGGTTAATAATAACTTACCATGGCTGTAAAAAGATGAGTTCACTTTGTGTATTTGTGTTTGTGGGCTACTTATGAGCGTAGTGCTTCTATAAAAGAAACAACGGCGCTGTGTGTAACCGTGTTGGTCTTAAAATGAGTGACTGTTTCTTGTTTTTCTGCAGTAGTTGCTTCCATTTGATTAAGGATATTCATGAGGTGCATTTTCATGTGTCCTTCTTGAATTCCCGTTGTAGTGAGTGATTTTAAGGCTGCAAAGTTTTGTGCAAGTCCCGCAACAGCTACAATTTGCATAAGTTCTTGCGCAGATGGGTTTTCTAGCAATTCCATAGACCATTTTACCAGCGGATGTAATTTTGTAAGTCCGCCTACGGTTCCTAGTGCGAGTGGTACCTCAATCCAAAATTTAAATATTCCATTATTTACGCTAGCATGTGTGAGACTTCTATATTGCCCGTCCCTAGCAGCATATGCGTGCACGCCAGCCTCTACGGCTCTAAAGTCGTTTCCAGTGGCAAGAATTACAGCATCAATACCATTCATTATTCCTTTGTTGTGAGTAACTGCGCGGTAAGGTTCCTCTTCGGCAATGGCAATAGCTTGTATGAATTTTTTAGCAAATTGTGCACCATCTATATTCTTTTCAGAAAGATCAGCTACTGGACAACTTACCTCTGCTCGCACTACACAATCTGGAACGTAGTTTGATAAAATAGACATGATAATAGAGAGGTTTGCACCGCTTTCGCGAAAGCGTACTTCTTCCTCAAAACCCGCTTTAAGTGTCGTTGCAAATTGTTCTAGACAACTATTTATAAAATTGGCTCCCATTGCATTTAGCGTTTCAAAAGTGCAATGAAGTTGGTAATAATCTGCTACTGCTTGGGTTTTATTTACGAGCGTGATGTCTTTAATGCCACCACCACGTTTCTCCATGTTTTTTGTGATTGCAGCAGTATCTGCAATTAACTGTGGCTTGATGGATTCAAAAAATGATGTCAAAAGCGACGCATCACCATCATAGGTAAAATGTACTTGGCCTACTTTTGTAGTTCCTAGTACGGTAGTTTTAAAACCACCTCTATCTTTCCAGAATTTAGCCGCTTTACTTGCGGCAGCTACCACAGAGCTCTCCTCGATAGCCATGGGAATGGTATAAATACGATCATTTATAACAAAGTTTGGCGCAACACCTAGTGGTAAGTAGTAGTTAGTGATGGTGTTTTCTATAAACTCATCGTGTAGCTGTTGTAATTTTTTATCATCATTCCAGTAAGATGATAGCACCTCAGTTGCCTGTGTTGGATTTTCAAAATACGTAGACGTGAGCCACGCAATTTTCTCTGTTTTTGAAAGTCTTGAAAATCCTGATATTGCCTTTGTCATTAAGCTGTATTTATAAAAGTGTCAAAGATACTGAGAATGAGGTAAACCTAGCTTTGTGTAAGTAATCTAGTGATTTTATTTCTTAACAATATGGCGCTATTTAACAGCTTTTACGGGGCTTTTTGCGTTATTTTTAGTAAAATTGAGATACATTACTAGAATTAGCAATTATATATGAAAATACAACTCTTTTTGAGTGCCATTTTACTCATGGCAATCCAGAGCGCAACTGCGCAAAAAAAGCAAATCACCCTTGAAGATATATGGAAAGAAGGCACTTTTAGTGCAGAGAGACTCCAGTCTATTCACTCCATGGCAAACGGACAAGAGTATGCCGTTCAAAACTTTGATAGAGCATCACGTACGGGAAGTGTAGATATTTACAGCTATGCAACGGGAGATAAAGTGCGCACAGCAGTAAGCAGTGCAGACATTGAAGGTCTTGATTACTTCATCAGTTATGAATTTAGTGGTGATGAAAAGCAAGTCTTGCTAGCGACCAAACTACAGTCAATCTTTAGAAGATCTACGCTAGGCGAATTTTATGTTTGGAATACGCTTTCGCGAAAGCTAACAAAGGTATCAGATGATCTTATCCAAGAGCCTACATTTTCTCCTGATGGGACGATGATTGCTTACGGAAAGGGTAACAACTTATATGTATTTAACATCGCAGAAGGTACAACCCAGCAGCTTACTATAGATGGAAAGAAAAATAGTATTATAAACGGTATTACGGATTGGGTTTATGAAGAAGAATTTGGTTTTGTGCGCGCCTTTGATTGGAGTGCAGATAGCAAGAAGATAGCTTATATACGTTTTGACGAAACAGATGTGCCAGAATTCTCTATGGATATTTATGGCAAAGAGCTTTACCAGACACAGTCAGTTTTTAAATACCCTAAAGCTGGTGAGGCAAATGCAAAAGTAACATTACGCCTTCACAACTTAGATAGCGGAAATAGCCGTAAAGCAAAGGATGTTGAGATAAATCTAGGTGATAACGCTGGGTACTATATTCCACGTATATCTTGGTCAAAAGATCCAAACGTACTTTCTGTACAAACTTTAAATCGTCATCAAGACACATTGAAGTTGTCACTTTTTAATGCGGCTACCTATCAAACAAAACTCGCTGTTCTTGAAACGGATAAGGCTTACGTGGATGTAACAGATAATCTTACTTTTCTAGAAGATAACAGCTTTATCTGGACGAGTGAAAAAGATGGATGGAATCACGTGTATCACCACAATGCAGATGGAACTCTTAAAAGCCAAGTAACCTCAGGCGACTGGGAAGTGACAGGATATTACGGTTATGATGCAAAAACAAAAAGGATATTTTACCAAAGCTCAGAAAATGGTTCAATCAACCGAGGGGTTTACGCGATAGGACTTAACGGTAAAAAGAAGCAAGCACTCGCTATAAAGGAAGGAACAAATGATGCCGATTTTAGTGCAGACTTTAGCAACTTCATTCATACATACTCAAACACAACAACGCCTTATCGTTTTACACTTAACGATGCTAGGGATGGAAAGCAAATACGTGTTATAAAAGACAATAATGATCTCAAAGAGCTTTATGCTACTTATGATATCTCTCCAAAGGAATTTTTTGAGATTGACGTAAACGGAGTTTCTCTTAATGCATATATGATTAAACCTACAAACTTTGATCCTAATAAAAAGTATCCGTTATTTATGACTCAGTACTCTGGGCCTGGATCACAAAGCGTTGCAAATAAATGGGATACAGGTAATGATTACTGGTTCCAGATGCTTGCTCAGAACGACTATATCGTGGTTTGTGTAGATCCTAGAGGAACAGGATTAAAAGGACGTGATTTTAAGAAAATCACTCAGAAAGAATTAGGGAAGTATGAAGTGCAAGATCAAATAGCAGCTGCTAAACAATTAAGTGAACGTCCATACATAGATGAAAATCGCACAGGAATCTGGGGATGGAGTTATGGAGGCTTTATGGCGTCTAATTGTCTTTTCCAAGGAGCAGATACCTTTGAAATGGCGATCGCTGTTGCACCAGTTACTTCTTGGAGGTTTTATGATTCTATTTATACAGAGCGTTACATGCAAACTCCGCAAGAAAATGCAAGTGGGTATGATAACAACTCTCCTATGAGCCACGTAGATAAGATGGAAGGTGATTTATTACTTGTGCATGGAGGTGGAGATGATAATGTGCATGTGCAAAACTCTACGCGTCTCGTAGAGGCTTTAGTACAAGCAAATAAGCAATTTGACTACTTCAATTATCCAGATAGAAACCACGGTATCTATGGTGGGAATACGCGTTTTCATTTATATACAATGATGACAGAATTCATAAAAGAGAAACTTTAAGGATAAACAACTTATATTAGCAGTAAATAAATAATACAATATGGAATATAAATTCGGTGGTTCTGAAACCAATCAAAAGACAGTTTTAGGGCATCCTTCAGGTCTTTTTGTTCTCTTTTTTACAGAAATGTGGGAACGATTTTCCTACTATGGAATGCGTGCATTACTTGTTTTATTTTTAGTGTCAGCTATTATTGATGGCGGATGGGGCTGGGAGCGAGCAGAGGCACTACAGTTATATGCGTTCTATACAGGTCTAGTTTATGTGACTCCGATATTAGGAGGTTTAATAGCTGATAAGATTACAGGATATAGAAAAGCCGTAATCATAGGTGCCTTATTGATGACACTAGGTCACGCATCTATGGCTTTTGAGATTAGTTCAGACATTTTCTTTTATGCAGGTCTTATATTACTCATCATTGGTAACGGTATGTTTAAGCCGAATATTTCTTCGATGGTAGGGCAGTTGTATAAGGATCAAGGTAAAGAAAAGGATGCGGGATATACCATATTTTACATGGGTATTAACTCCGGAGCTTTTTTAGGTATTTTACTTTGTGGTTATATTGGAGAATCTGTTGGATGGCATTATGGATTTGGGCTTGCGGGAATTTTCATGCTTGTGGGAATGCTTCAGTTTTATTTTGCTCAAGGTATCTTTGGTAAGATAGGATCAGCACCAGCAAAAGCTGGTGAACTTGATGATGTCTTAGAAGATGGCGTTGAAAATGCTGCAGATAGTATTGAAGATGTTATTGACGATGCCGAAAAGTCTAAAGTAACTCGTGATCGTTTAATTGTAATTAGTGTTCTTGCATTTTTCACTATTTTCTTTTGGTGGGCATTTGAGCAAGCAGGAGGATCTATGACCATCTTTGCAGCAGATTATACAGATAGAGTTCTTGAAGGTAGTAGCGGTATGACTTTTAAAATAGTCAACACAATACTTACAGTAGTTCCTATGCTTATTATTACATGGGTATTAGCGATGTTATTTAAGCAAACGTATGGTAAATACGCACTTTCTAATATTATCTTAGGCTTAGGTTTTGTTATCATTTGGGGAATTGTAATCTGGATGTTATCTCGTCAGTTTGCAGATGACGCTCCAGAAGTACCTGCTTCTTGGTTCGGAATATTAAATTCATTCTTTATCATTGCATTTGCTCCTTTATTTTCAAAAATATGGAAGAGCAAATACAACCCTAGCGGACCAGTAAAGTTTGCTATTGGACTTATTCTTTTAGGTCTTGGTTTTGGTATTCTTTCTTTTGGATCTATGGGAATCCCATTAGGTGCAAAAACTGCTTCTGTAAGTATGGTATTTCTAGTACTTGCATATTTATTCCATACACTAGGAGAGTTATGTGTATCACCAGTGGGACTTTCATATGTAAGTAAACTTGCACCAGCAAAACTTGTTGGGCTTATGTTTGGTATCTGGTTTGTTGCAAACTTTATAGCAAACTTTGCAGCGGGTATAACGGGTAGTTATATTGATCCAATAGTTGAGGAGCATGGAATGGCAATCTTCTTTTTGATTTTTACCGTAATACCAGCAGCAGCAGGTGTTGTAATGTTATTATTAAATAAAACACTTATTAGAATGATGCATGGTATACGCTAAGCACATTTAATAGTATAATTTAAAAACGTTCCCTATTTTGTGGAACGTTTTTTGTCTGTAAGAATTTGAAACATAAACAGACTACCTCTAAAGGAAAGAATCTAATGAAAAAAGTATTATACCTTCTTCTATTTATTGCGACGGGAACTATGAGTGCCCAGAAGATTAACTGGATGACCATGGATGAGGCGCTTGCTGCCCAACAAAAAGAGCCTAAAAAGATTTTTATGGATGTTTACACTGTATGGTGTGGACCTTGTAAAATGTTAGACAAAAACACCTTTGCAAATCCAGATGTAGCTGCTTTTATAAATGAAAACTACTACGCGGTAAAATTTAACGCAGAAGGTACAGAAGTAATTAATTACTTAGGTAACACATATACCAACCCGCGTCATGATCCTAAAAAATCAAGAGGGCGTAACAGTCAGCATGAACTTGCACAGGCTTTAAAACTTCAGGGGTATCCAAGTATGGTATTCTTTGACGAAAAAGGTAATTATATCCAGCCTATTGTAGGTTATCACTCTCCTAAGCGTTTAGAAATATACGTGAAGATGGTGGGTAATGATGATTATAAAGAGATTACTACTCAAGAGAAGTGGGCAACCTATCAAGAAGAGTTTGAGTACTCATGGCCTAATTAGAAAAAATCATTCAATTATATAAGCTCCCTTTTCATAAATACTATGAAAAGGGATTTTTTTATTTAAACATGTTGTTTTCCATCTAGTGATGTAACTTTTGTAGTTTGATGCATCTGCAATGATTTGAGCTTTTGGAAATCTCTCTGTAAGTCTGTTCATATTAATCTTTGGGGACTGGGTGAGAAGTATGTAATCTGGATTTGCATTAGCTAATTGATATATGCCAAGACTATCTATAACGAGTATTTCTTTTCGCTTAAAGCGAAAATAGTTCTGCATGCCTTCTACAGTTACTTTATCTACACGCAAGCCATCCTTATAATTGCGTACTCTACTATCTTGTATTATGGTATGTAATGAGTCTGCGCTATGTATTTTAAGCGTGGAGATGTGGAAAGTACCTATCATGGTAGATTTGCTTTTGTTGAAAATAGTGAGATGCGTAGCGGGAGGATTACTTTTCTCATAAATAATAATAGAGGTCAACAATACCATAGATAGAGATGCCGGTACAAGTCTGGGATTATTGTATTTTTTGAATAAAGAAATACTGAAAACAATGCAGAGATATAAGCCTATAAGTAATGCAAAACTTATCGTGATGTGATCTGTGATAAAGGCCTCTTTATTAGCTACCCAAAAAATAAATCCATTCATTAGGTCTATGGCGTAGCCATACGTCGTTACTAAAGTCTCTGGTAAGATATCTAATACAGCAAGTAATACAACTAGAATACCGCCGCCTAATATGATTCCTAGAAATGGAATAATGATAACATTAGACAGAAAAAATAATCCTGGAAACTGGTGGAAGTAAAATAAACTCAAGGGTAGTACGCCTAACTGGGCAGCAACAGAAACCGTAGCAATACCCCAGAGAAGCCTGTCTATATAATACCGCGGAGTATAAAAAGAAGATAGCCATGGTTGAATCCATAAAATTCCAATAACAGCGAGATAACTAAGTTGGAAGCCTACTTGATGTATAAGAAATGGATCGTATAAAAGTAATAGAACAGCAGAAGCCATAACGGCATCAGTAGTTTTTCTTTTTCCGCCTAGTTGTTGTCCTACCTCAAGAAAGCTAAACATAGTAGCAGCCCTCAATACTGAGGGTGATAATCCAGTGATAAAAGCAAAAATCCAAATCATAGCGATAATAATCATAGACCGAAGCCATCGTAGCTTGTAGTCTGCTATTGGTTTGGTAATAAAGCGTAGCAATAATAGTATAATGCCTACATGCAGCCCGGAGACGGCAAGTATGTGCATCATTCCGGCAGATGCATAATGAGTGCTCATTTGCTTATCTATACCATTTTTCTGCCCAAGAACGAGTGCATCTATAACTGCAAGTTGGTCGCTAGTAAATGAATGAGAGTGAATTGCTTTTAGTACGCTTTCGCGAAAGCGTGATGACCACACCCTCAATCCGCTAGAGGTGTGTTGTGATATGAGTAACACGTTTTTATTAATTGACAGCTGCCCGTGTATTTGTTTTCTTTTTAAATAGCTTCCGTAATCAAATTGATATGGGTTTTTGGGTTTGGGGAGAGGTAAAAGTAGAGCTCTTGTGTAGTACCATTCTCCTACGCGAAGACGATGCGATATGCTATCTCTATTGACATTGAGAATTACCTTGCCCGAAGTAGCTTCTTTGTTTATCGTCTTTAATGTAACAACATATTTGTCTTGATACATTGTGGGTTTTAGTACTTCATCTATCGAGAATAAAAAGGTACTTGGGTTGCTAGTGTTTGTGTGGGTAAAATGCGTCTCGTTGTTTAGCGCGTTTGCTCTTTCGGAGGTTAAGTAGCCTATGGTTATAAATACAATGGCAATACCTACGGTAAACGCTATGGCGTTGAGAGGTCTTTTAAAAGCACGTCTGTGGAGTACAAAAAGAAATGATGCAGCGAGTAGGAGGATAATAGCTATCCAGAACAAGGAGACTTTATAGACGTCATAACAAATTATCCCAGCAATGAGGGCGAGAAGTATTACTAAAATGGGCGTGTTAATCCTCTTCAATATATTACTAATTAACCTTTTTTGAGGTGTAACTTTCAGTAATATAGTGATTTATAATTTACAAGACACGTCTAGCCATGATGTAGGCGTTATTCCAGTAGCGCTCATTGAGGTTAGAGGTGAGTACGCCTTTTGAAGTAGTCGCGTGTATAAAGTAAATATCATCACTTGTAACTTTAGTGACGAGTCCTACATGATTTATGCGTTTGCTGCTTTTATTTGTTCTAAAAAATAGCAAATCACCCTTAGAAATGTCTTTATCTTTTATAGGTTGACCTCTTTCTGCCATCTGTCTGGAGATACGAGGTAGAACTATATTTTCTTTTTGAAAGGCAATGTAAATCAATCCAGAGCAGTCCATTCCCTTTCTTGTAGTACCACCAAATTTATATCGAGTACCTGCAAATGATTGTGCTTGGTTAATAATGCGATCCATCTTTGATGCGCTTATATCTTTGACCCTAGCAGTAGCTCTTGTTCTAGATGTTGTCGTTTTTGAACTTCCACATGAAGTCAGTAAAAAGAGTAAAGAAAGCACTATGAATAATTGTTTCATATAGTAGTTGGGCTCGTAGGTTGTTAATTGCTTAGCTGAGCTTTGGTGGTTGCTACAATGAGCGATGCAGTCTTTTGACTTGCTCCAGCTCCACCTAATTTTTTCTCAAGCGCAAAATAGTCTTCAAACAGCGTTGCACGATAATCATCATTAGTAATCTTGTCAAGTTCCTTTTTTAATTGTGCAGTATTGAGATCTCCTTGTATTAATTCCTTTACCACCTCACGATCCATAATAAGATTTACCAGCGAGATATATTTGGTTTTTATAATGCGTTTTGCAATACTGTATGAGACGGCATTTGCTTTGTAACAAACTACCTGTGGTACTTTAAATATTGCAGCTTCTAGTGTAGCGGTCCCAGAAGTGATTAAAGCGGCATTTGCAAAACTCAAAATATCATACGTTTTATTCATCACCAGCTTTACTGGATAATCTTTTAGGAAAGGTTGGTAAAAAGATACCTCTTGGCTCGGCGCTCCAGCGATTACAAATTGATAGTCTGGATAATCATTTACTACACTTAGCATGACATCGAGCATAGCGCTTATTTCTTGCTTACGACTTCCTGGGAGTAAGGCAATCATAGGTCGCTCATCAAGGTCGTGTTCTTTTGTAAAAGCAACTGGATCTGCTTGCTTACGACCTGCAACGGCATCTAGAAGTGGGTGACCTACAAAATGTACTTTGTAGTCATGCTCGTCATAAAAGTCCTTTACAAAAGGTAATATCACATACATATGATCTACATATGCTTTAATCTTTTTGACACGACTAGCACGTGATGCCCATACCTGCGGACTGATATAATAGTGCGTCGTTACGCCTAATGGTTTTGCCCACTCTGCAATGCGCAAGTTAAAACCAGAGTTATCTATAAGTATAAGTGCATCTGGTTCAAAACGGGCAATATCTCTCTTACAATCTTTAATAAGGCCTGTGATCTTACGCAAGTTTGTGACAACCTCCATAAAGCCCATAAAAGCACGCTCTTTGTAATGTGTCACAAGAGTGCCACCTACTTCCTGCATGAGATCACCACCCCAAAAGCGTATATCTGCCTCTGGATCTTCTTTATACAATGATTTCATAAGGTTTGCACCATGTAAATCACCACTAGCCTCGCCTGCAAGAACGTAATATTTCATTAGGTAAACATTAATATCATAGTTACAAATGCAATAGTAATCGTAGCAAAAAGAACGCCTCTCGCTCTCGCATCTTGTCCTTGTCTAAGCATTAAAAAGAATGCGAGCAGATTAAGAACGGCACCTATTGCCATAATTTTACCTAGACGCCCTTCGGTTACTGCGGTTTGAAGCACGTTTGTAATAGTTCGATCTTGAGTACTACCTATGTATAGAGAAAATAATAATACACCTATCGCATTTGCAATGAGTCCTACTATGATTCCTATAATAATGTCTTTTTTCATATGCTATGTTTCGGCTTTCGCCAAAATTTGAATTCTTTACAAATATGCTTATTGTTTTAAAATTTTCGCGAAAGCGGAATTATTCACATTAAGCTATGGGAAGATATTGATGTGTGTCAAAGTTACGATTGCTTTGTAAACTTTAGACTAGTCTTCCCACTCATTTAATTCTTGTAAAAAGTGGTGAGCCGTGAGGTCAAATTGCACTGGCACAACAGATACATACCCTTGAGACAGCGCCCACTCATCTGTATCTTCTCCTTTATCTTGATTTACAAACTTGCCGGTGAGCCAGTAGTAATCTCTGCCCATAGGGTTAGTGCGCTTGTCAAAATCTTCTACCCATTGCGCTTTTGCTTGACGGCATACCTTAGTACCTTTAATTTCGGCTGCTGGTAGTTTTGGGATATTTACATTTAAAACAATTCCCTTAGGAAGTCCGTTTTTTAATACTTGGCGAGTGATGCGCTCCACATATTTTTTTGCAGGCTCAAAATCGGCATCGTGACTGTAGTCTAATAGTGAGAATCCTATTGCTGGGATGCCTTCTACACCAGCTTCTACAGCTGCGCTCATCGTACCACTGTAAATTACATTGATGCTAGAGTTGCTGCCGTGATTTATACCGCTCACACAGATGTCGGGTCTGCGAGGAACAATCTGCTGGTTTGCAAGTTTTACACAATCTGCTGGAGTTCCAGAGCATGTATATTCTTTATGTGTCGCTGCTGGATCAAGTTTTACAGGGTCACAGTACAGTGTGTCGTTTATGGTAATGGCGTGTCCCATACCACTCTGCGGGCTATCTGGTGCAACAACAATGACATCACCTATCGTGAGCATTACATCGATAAGGTTGCGTATTCCGGGAGCGGTAATACCGTCATCGTTTGTAACAAGTATTAATGGTTTATTCTTCATAAGAGGAGTTGTAAACTAAGCACGAAAATACGTAAATTGTACTTCAATTCGAGCGACAGTCGGGTTTAACAAAAGATTACGAAGGTTAATCTTATCGTGGCACAATTTTTAATGTACATTGCTAGTTACATGCAAATAAAAGATTTTATGAAAAGGAATTTAAAATTAATCGCAGTAGTACTCCTCTTCTCCGTAGCGAGTTGCAGTTTTACTACAAAGTCATTTGATGATCCAGATAAGGATAAGACATTACTTGATCTTATTTCTTATTTACTTGAGAGAGGTCATTATGATGCCAAAGATATTAATGACGAATTTTCTGCAGCGGTATTTGATGATTATATAGATGCATTAGATCCATATCGCCGTTTCTTTTACAAGAAAGATATTGAAGAATTTGAGAAGTATAAGGATAAAATAGATGATGCTATTAGAGATAAGGACTTGACGTTCTTTGATCTTACTTACTCACGTCTTATGGAGCGTACGAAGGAAGCAAACGAGATTCAAGCAGACTTGCTAGAAAAGCCATTTGACTTTACAGAGGATGAAATCTTAGATACAGATTATGAAAAGCAACCATTTGCAAAAAATAAGAAAGAGCTTAAAAATCGCTGGAGACAGCAATTAAAACTCAATGCATTGAGTTCTTATTTTGATAAAAAGGAGGAGCAGGAAAAAACACCAGAAGAAGGTGAAGAGGTTGTAAATACAGATGAACCTAAGGAAATTCTTAGCGATGAAGCATTAGAGCTTAAGGCTAGAAATGAAGTAAAGGATAATACAAAAGAGTTTTTTGAATTTACAGATGAACTAGAGCGTCAAGATTACTTTGCTATTTTCTTGAATGCGGTAGTGGAGGAATTTGATCCTCACACATATTACTTTGCTCCAGTAGCAAAAGATCGTTTTGATACTCAGATGAGTGGTCAGTTTCAAGGAATAGGTGCGAGACTTCAAAAGAAAAACGGAGAGATAAAAATTACAGATGTTATTTCTGGAGGTCCAGCATGGAGAGGTGATGAGCTGCGCGAAGGTGATGTTATTATGAAAGTGCGCCAAGAAGACGAGAAAGATGCCATTAGCATTGTGGGGATGCGTTTACAAGATGCAATAGAATATATCAAGGGCCCAAAAGGTACTAAGGTGATTCTTACGGTAAAAACAAAACTAGACGGAAGCACTCAGAATATTACTATAGAAAGAGACATTGTTGAACTCGAAGAAACCTATGCAAAATCTGCCGAGGTTGAAAAAGATGGTAAAAAGTATGGTATTGTAAATCTTCCTAAGTTTTACTTTACGATGGATGATTACAAAGAGAAGAACGCTGCAAGTGATGTAAAAAAAGAAATAGAGCGTCTTAAAGAAGAAGGAATGGAAGGTCTAGTTATTGATCTTAGAAATAATGGAGGAGGATCTTTAAAAACAGTTGTAGATATTGCTGGACTATTTATTAAAGACGGACCTATTGTGCAAGTAGCTTCTAGTGGCGATGAGCCAGAAGTTCTTGAAGATGCAGATTCTTCTATTTTATGGGATGGTCCACTTGTGATTCTTGTAAATGAAATATCTGCTTCGGCAAGTGAGATTCTCGCAGCTGCAATGCAAGATTATAAACGAGCAATCATCATAGGAGGTAAACAAACATACGGTAAGGGAACTGTGCAGAATGTTGCAGACCTTAACCAGTACTTACGTAAGAACCCTTATGGAGATCTTGGAGCGCTTAAGTTGACTACGCAGAAATTCTACCGTGTTAATGGTGGGTCTACTCAGCTAGAAGGAGTGAAGAGTGATGTGGTAGTTCCGGATCGTTTTAAGTATATCGACATAGGAGAGCGTGATCAAGAAAACCCGCTTCCTTGGGATAAAATTAAAGCTGCAAGTTATGATGTTTGGGATGGTTATGTAGATTTTGATGAAACTATTGAAAATAGTGTGCAACGTATGTCTAAGAGTGAGCATTTACAACTAGTAGATGATTATGCTAAGTGGATTAAAGATCGTAGAGATGATCAACAATGGTCACTTAATTATGAAAAGTATAAAGAGCGTCTTGCGCAAAGTGAGGAGTTTGCAAAGAAATTTGATGCGATAGATGATTATGATACGAAGTTGTCATACAAGTCACTTCCTTATGAGCAGAAACTTTTTGAAAGCGATACTATTTTAAAGGAAAAGCGTGATCGCTGGCACAAGAGTCTTACAAAAGATGCTTACGTAGAAGAGGCGTTAAATGTGCTTAAGGATCTTAAAATAAATAACATAAGAAAAGATAAACTTGCTGCGATAAAAGATTAATTCATGTCGCAAAGAGCAAATTCTTTAACAGGCTTAGCGCTCCAAAAATTCAAAAAGAATTTTTGGGGCGTTTTGAGTTTACTATATATCGTGTTGTGTGGTCTTGCAGCATTGTTTGCCTATGTAATTGCACCAGATAGTAGTGAGAACGCAAATCAAATGCACCTCTCTATTCACTCTCAAGGCCCAGGATTTACGGTAGATATACTCACCATACCCGCTCAGGTTGATGCGAGTCAAAGTTTCTTTTCAAAATGGTTTTCTGGCAGTAAGAATGCGAGTACAGAAATTCCCGTCACTTCGTATACTATTTCAGAAAGTGGTATTACTTACATCCAGTATGTAGGCGATGGAGTAGAAGGAATGCCTAAAACGCTGGAAATAGATGGTGTGGAGGATTATAACGCTTTCGCGAAAGCGAATATCTCCTCACGTACATTTTTGTTAGGTACAGATAAGTACGGTCGGGACTTACTAAGTCGTATGCTTATAGGTGCGCGTATTTCTTTTTCCATAGGATTTGTGGCTGTATTTATTTCACTTATCATAGGCTTACTTATGGGGTCGCTTGCGGGGTATTTTGGAGGGAAAATTGACGCTGCAATCATGTGGGTGATTAACGTGACTTGGTCTATACCTACATTATTACTTGTAATTGCTATAACCCTTGCTTTAGGAAAAGGATACTGGCAGGTGTTTATTGCTGTAGGTTTAACCATGTGGGTTGAGGTAGCTCGTGTAGTACGAGGTCAAGTGATGGGAGTAAAACAAATGCAATATGTTACCGCAGCGAGAGCGCTAGGTTATACAGATGGGCGAATCATTATCAAACATATATTGCCTAATGTGATTGCGCCGCTTATCGTGATCTCTGCAGCAAATTTTGCTGGAGCCATCTTAATAGAAAGCGGACTAAGTTTCCTCGGGATAGGCGCTCAGCCGCCTACGCCTAGCTGGGGAGCGATGATTAAAGACCACTATAGCTATATCATTCTTGGGAAACCTTATCTTGCGCTCATTCCCGGTATAGCAATCATGTTACTCGTAATGGCTTTTATGCTTGTGGGAAATGCGCTGAGAGATGCGCTGGATGTGAAAAGTTAACTTATACATGAAAAGAAAATACACCTATCCGTTACTAGTGCTATTATTTACATTGGGGTGGTACATATTTGAAAATTATGCTCATCAAGCTATTGATGCACCAGTTGTAGAGGAAGGAAAGCAGCCTAAATCTACTACTAACACTTACTTTTTGCCTACGTCAACTACGGGTCAGATTGTACATCATAATTATTACTCGCTTAGTTATAGTGAGAAAGATGAACAAGCAGAGTGGGTTGCGTACGAGCTTAAAAAAGAGCACATCGTTAATGCCGATTTTAAACGCCCTTACTTTGAAGTAGATCCTAAAGTTGGAACAAAGTCTGCTCACTGGCGTAACTACAAGAAATCTGGCTATGACAGAGGGCATCTGTGTCCGGCTGGAGATAGAGAGTTTAGCAAGGCGGCTTATGACGAGACGTTCTTGACAAGTAATATTAGTCCGCAGCGGCATGATTTTAATGCTGGTATTTGGAACGAACTAGAACAACAGGTACGCTATTGGGCAAAAAAGTATGATGGTGTATATGTGGTAACAGGAGGTGTTCTCAAAGATAAAATGGGAGCAATAGGTACAGAAGGAGTAACTGTCCCAGAATCATTTTATAAAATTATCTATGACCAATCAGGAGGTGATGTAAAAATGATTGCTTTTTTAATGAATCACTCGGCATCAAAGAAGTCATTAAAAACATTTGTAACCTCTGTAGATCAGATTGAGAAACTTACGGGTATTGATTTCTTTCCTGAGCTAGAGGATGGAGTAGAAGATAGGCTTGAAGCGATTACAAGCACTAGTGGCTGGAAGCTTAGATAGTAAAGTGATATTATATAAAATAAAAAATGCGGCAATTGCCGCATTTTTTGTTGATCTATATAGAAGGAATTTTATCCTTTAATTACACCTCTTGAGATTACGATTTTCTGGATCTCACTAGTTCCTTCGTAAATCTGAGTGATTTTAGCATCACGCATAAGACGCTCTACGTGGTATTCTTTTACAAATCCGTTACCACCGTGTATTTGCACAGCTTCTACAGATTGTTCCATTGCAACTTTTGAAGCATAAAGCTTAGCCATTGCACTCGACATATCGTAGTTATTTCCTTGGTCTTTATCCCATGCTGCTTTCATTACTAGATGACGTGCAGCTTCAATCTCCACATACATATCTGCTAGTTTAAAAGCGATTGCTTGGTGATTGCAGATTTCTGTACCAAAGGCTTTACGTTCCTTAGAGTATTTAAGAGCAAGCTCATATGCTCCAGATGCAATACCTAATGCTTGTGCAGCAATACCGATACGTCCACCAGAAAGAGTTTTCATCGCAAACTTGAATCCAAAACCATCTTCTCCTATTCTATTTTCTTTAGGAACTTTCACGTCGTTAAACTGTAGTGTGTGTGTATCACTACCGCGTATTCCTAATTTATCTTCTTTAGGTCCTACCTCAAAACCTTCCATGCCTTTCTCTACGATAAAAGCATTGATTCCTCGGTGACCTTTTTCTCTGTCGGTTTGTGCAATAACTAAATATACATCAGAACGACCGCCATTTGTAATCCAGTTTTTTGTTCCGTTAATCACGTAGTGATCTCCTTTATCTATTGCTGTAGTTGCTTGTGATGTTGCATCAGATCCAGCTTCTGGCTCAGAAAGGCAAAAAGCACCCACCATCTCACCAGTAGCAAGTTTAGTTAAGTATTTTTGTTTTTGCTCTTCACTTCCGTAAGCTTCAAGACCGTAACAAACTAAAGAGTTGTTTACAGAAACTATAACAGAGGCAGAGGCGTCAATTTTAGATAATTCCTCCATAACAAGTACGTACGAAGTAGCATCCATACCAGCTCCACCATATTTAGGATCTGTCATAATACCCATAAAACCTAAGTCACCCATTTTTTTAACAAGTTCATCAGGAAACTGCTGGATGTTATCACGTTCAATAACGCCAGGAAGTAATTCTGTACGGGCAAAATCGCGAGCCGCATCGCGTATCATTATGTGTTCTTCTGTTAAGCTAAAATCCATCGTGTTTGAATTATTAAGAATTATCTAAAAAATCTATACAAAGATACTTGTTTCTTGCCTTTTTCTCAATAGATTTAGTGCTATGGGAGAAAAAAACTATAACGTTATAGGAGTGATGAGCGGGACAAGCTTAGACGGTATTGATTGTGCCTACGCAAAAATCGGTCTTTCTTCATCAAAAGATGACTTAATATATCCATCATTTACTAGTGATATTATTGTTGCGAAAACTATTCCCTATCCTAAAAAGTGGAAAGAAATACTTTCTACGGCTCATTTGCTTAGTAGAGAAGAGCTAGATGCGCTTAACGTAGATTATACCGCTCACCTAGCGCAAGTGATTAAGAATTTTATTACTACTAATGACCTTACGGATATTGATGTTGTCTGTTCTCACGGTCATACGGTGCTCCACCAGCCAGATGAGGGCGTTACTTTGCAAATAGGAAACCTGCCAGAAATCGCTGAGTTAATTAAACATCGAGTAGTTTGTGATTTTAGAGTGCAAGATGTAGAAATGGGTGGTCAAGGGGCGCCATTGGTGCCTATAGGCGACCAAGTGTTATTTGGTAATTACGATTATTGCCTTAATCTCGGTGGATTTGCAAATGTTTCTAAAGATGAAAACGGAGTAAGAATCGCTTATGATATCTCTCCTGTAAACGTGGTTCTTAATAAATATGCGCAAGAACTGGGTGAGGATTATGATGATGGTGGCGCTTTCGCGAAAACAGGAACCGTACATCAACCTCTTCTTGATAAACTAAATGACATTGTGTTTTATAGCCTTCCAGCTCCCAAATCTCTCGGGATAGAATGGGTACACGCGCATATTTTTCCACTTATTGAGGCTCTTCAACTTTCTCCAGTAGATGTGCTGGCTACATTTACAGAGCATGTCGCTATTCAGCTTGCGGCGCAGTTTAAAGAAGGAGCTACTGTACTTGTTACCGGTGGAGGTGCTTATAATACATATTTATTGGAACGTGTCCGCTTTCGCGAAAGCGTAAAGCTCGTTGTGCCAGACGCAAAGTTGGTTGAATTTAAAGAAGCGCTTATTTTTGGATTGTTAGGAGTGTTAAAACTTGAAAACCTCCCGAACTGTCTAGCGAGCGTGACGGGTGCAAGGCAGGATCACGCCAGCGGAATGTTATATGAATCTTAAATTATTAACACTTCTTCTACAAGGTGTTTCTAAATTGTATATTTGGGCTTACCTAATCAGAAAGTATGAGAGCTCTTTTACAGCGTTACGAAGATAAATTACCAGAAATAGTTTTCCATTGGAATGACCCAGAAACAGAAGCAGAAGGCTGGGTTGTAATCAATTCATTACGTGGCGGTGCTGCAGGTGGAGGAACACGTATGCGTACGGGTCTGGATATGAATGAAGTATTGTCACTAGCCAAAACAATGGAAGTGAAGTTTACCGTCTCGGGACCTGCGATAGGTGGAGCAAAATCTGGGATTAATTTTGATCCTAAAGATCCACGTAAAAAAGGAGTTTTAGAGCGCTGGTATAAAGCAGTGTCACCATTATTAAAAAGTTATTACGGTACGGGAGGTGATCTTAATGTAGATGAAATACATGAAGTAATCCCAATCACCGAAGAAAGTGGAGTGTGGCATCCTCAAGAAGGAGTCTTTACAGGTCACTTCCAGCCTACAGAGGCAGATAAAATTAACCGCATCGGGCAACTACGTCAAGGTGTGATAAAAGTGATTGAAAATCCAGTGTATTCTCCAGATGTAACACGTAAATATACGGTCGCAGATATGATTACTGGGTATGGAGTTGCAGAGGCCGTACGTCATTATTATGAGATTTATGGTGGTGATGTAAAAGGAAAAAGAGCGGTTGTACAAGGTTTTGGAAACGTAGGAGCAGCAGCAGCTTATTACCTTGCTCAAATGGGAGCAAAGGTGGTAGGAATCATTGATATAGTAGGAGGTTTTATTAATAAAGACGGTTTTTCTTTTGAGGAAATACGTGATATGTACCTTAATAAAACTGGAAATACACTTAATGCAAACTCAGAAGGGTTAATCCCTTTTACAGAGATGAATGAGCAAATATGGAATCTTGAGACAGAGATTTTTGCTCCATGTGCGGCTTCTAGACTTATTACAGAAGATCAAATTAATAACATGATTGGAACTGGACTAGAGGTTATATCTTGTGGTGCAAACGTTCCATTTGCAGATAAAGAAATTTTCTTTGGCCCTATAATGGAGCATACAGACGCAAAGGTGAGTTTAATACCAGATTTTATATCAAACTGTGGTATGGCTCGTGTATTTGCATACTTCATGGAGCGTCGTGTACAAATGACAGATGATGCAATCTTTAACGATACGTCTCAAACCATCAGAAACGCTATCGAAAATACCTTTAGCAACAATAGCAGCAAACAAAATATTAGCAAAACTGCTTTTGAGATTGCGCTAAAAGAATTACTTTAATATTTACAATTAACCAGACAACTTATGGAATCAGTAATTATTCTCATTTTTATTATTGGGTATCTTTCTATAACCCTTGAACATCCTCTTAAACTAGACAAAACGGTACCTGCTTTAATTATGGCATCGCTTATATGGGCTTTCCTAGCGGTAGGTTTCCATTTGGGCTGGTTTGACGTAATTGATACGTATGAAAATGCATATAGCATTTTCCCTAATGGAACCGCCCTCACGGGAGATGCACTGCACGAAGCAGAGCATGGTTTTGATAACACGCTTTTACACCACTTAGGTAAAACGGCAGAGATACTTATCTTCCTTATTGGGGCGATGACTATTGTTGAGATTATAGATCTACACCGTGGTTTTGAGGTGCTTAAGGGCGCTGTACGCACCAAGAGTAAGAAAAAACTATTATGGATTATAGGGATACTAGCATTCATACTTTCTGCTATTATTGATAACCTTACTGCAACCATTGTACTTATTACATTATTACGTAAGCTTATTGTAAATAGAGAGCAGCGTTTATGGTTTGCAGCAATGGTGGTAATCGCAGCAAATGCCGGTGGTGCATGGTCTCCTATTGGAGATGTTACAACGACAATGCTTTGGATTGCTGATAATGTTACTGCAATGGGACTAGTGAAGTATGTAATAGTACCTTCTGTAATTTGTTTTGTACTTCCATTTATAATTGCTTCTTATTTGCCAGCATTTAAAGGCGAGATTATTGTGGACACCACAGAAGACGAAGAAGCAGGTAGACTACTTAGTAGTAAGACCATGCTGTTCTTAGGTCTAGGTATGATTGTATCTGTACCTATTTTTAAAACTATAACACACCTTCCTCCTTATATGGGAATGATGCTTGCACTAGGAGTAGTGTGGTTAGTATCAGAATATATTCACCCAGAAGAAGATTTTACAAAAGAACGTAAGCATTTATACAGTGCTCATAAAGCATTATCTCGTATTGAGATTTCAAGTATCCTATTTTTCTTAGGAATCTTAATGGCTGTTGCTGGACTTGAAAGTCTAGTATACGGAGTTTCAGAATCTGGAGATCCAGTGGGAACTTTACGTTACGTAGCCGAAATCTTAAACGGAGCAGTACCTAATCAAGATGTGGTAGTAGTACTTCTTGGTATATTATCTGCAATTATTGATAATGTTCCTTTAGTAGCGGCATCAATGGGTATGTATGAAGCGCCTACAGATAGTTTATTATGGCACTTTATCGCATATTCTGCTGGAACAGGTGGAAGTATGCTTATTATAGGATCTGCAGCTGGTGTTGCAGCAATGGGAATGGAGCGTATCGATTTTATCTGGTACCTTAAGAAAATAACATGGTTAGCATTTATTGGATTTGCAGCAGGTGCAATTGCTTTTGTTCTTCTTACGGGAGGAACAATGGGATCTTAATCTCGTACAATTTAATATCATAACCATCGTTTCATATTAAAGTCACAACGACCTAATTTATGATTTATACCTTATTACAAGACGGCGCTCAAGATGCAGCAGACGTTCTTACAACAGATGAGCCTGTAGAGCAGACTTTATCAATAATAGACTTGCTTATCACAGGTGGTACAGCAGGAATCATCATAATAGCAGTACTTTTTGTACTGCTATTTGTTGCTATTTATATTTATTTTGAACGCCTATTTGCAATCAAAGCAGCGTCTAAAGTTGATAGCAACTTTATGAATCAAATACGCGATAATGTCCAATCTGGGAATATAGAAGGAGCAAAAATATATTGCGCTCAGGCAAATTCTCCAGTTTCAAGACTTACGGCAAAAGGAATCTCACGTATAGGTAGCCCTCTAGAGGATATCAATACAGCCATAGAGAATCAGGGTAAACTTGAGGTGTATAAGCTAGAACGCAATGTAAGTGTACTTGCTACAATAGCAGGAGCTGCACCTATGATTGGATTTTTAGGAACTGTAATTGGGATGGTGCTTGCCTTTCATACACTAGCTACTAGCTCAGGACAAGCAGAAATGGGAACACTAGCCGAAGGTATCTATACGGCAATGACCACAACCGTAGCGGGTCTTATCGTAGGTATTATTGCTTATATGGGTTACAACCACTTAGTAGTGCGCACAGATAAAGTAGTGCACTCTATGGAAGCAAATGCTGTAGATTTCTTAGATCTTCTAAACGAGCCAAGCTAGTATGAACCTGCGCGGAAGAAATAAAGTGAGTCCAGAGTTTAGTATGAGTAGTATGACAGATATTGTCTTTCTATTACTTGTGTTCTTTCTCTTAACATCACCTGCCATTACGCCAGACGCTCTAGACCTAATTTTGCCTAAAGCAAAAGGGAAAACCAGTAATAAACAGAACCTCTCTGTAAGTATTACAAAAGACTTAGATTACTACGTTAATAAAGAACGTGTAAGTGAAAATAGTATTGAAGGGTTTATTACAAGCCAACTTGTAGGAGTAGAAGATCCTACCATTATTTTAAGAGCAGAGGAGGGAGTTCCTATCGAGAATGCAGTTAAGATAATGGATATTGCAAACCGCAATAAATACAAAATTGTCCTTGCGGTACGTCCTAATTAATTAGTTCATATTTCTTTTTTATACGCTTTCGCGAAAGCTTAATTTTTAATTTTTTCTATTCATCAATTGGCATTCTTAGATACCATACATAAACGTAAATCCTTTACCATAAGCACTATTGTGATGGCTATCATACTATTGCTCATGTTTGTAGTGGGGATGAAATACCTCGATCCACCTGAAGAAGGAGGAATTGCTGTAAACTTTGGTACGTCCGATGTAGGTTCTGGTAATGTGCAACCTACAAAACCGGTGGCTTCAGCACCTAAAAATACGGCTCCACAGCCTAAGCCTACAGTGCAAGAGCCAGAGATAAAGGATGAGGTAGTAACTCAAGATATTGAAGATGCTCCCGTTATAGAAGAAAAGCCAAAAGAGAAGCCTACGCCTAAGGTTGAAAAGCCAAAAGAAAAGCCTATTGAAAAACCAGTAGAGGAGGCAAAGCCAGATCCAAAACCAGATAAATCTACTACGAGTGCTTTAGATGCATTAATTAATGGGCCAAAAAGCGACGGAGCTTCACAAGCAGGAGAAGGTGATGATGGCAAAGCGGGCGATAAAGGTGATCCTAATGGCGACCCTAATGCCTCAAGTTACTACGGAACCGGAAAGGGGCTTGATGGAGATGGTAATTACCAACTAGGAGGTCGTAAAGCACTTGGGAAGCCTAAGCGCCAGCAAGAGTGTAACGAAGCAGGTACTGTAGTTGTAAGTATCGAGGTAGATCGTAATGGAAAAGTTATTAAAGCAACTCCTGGAGTACGTGGAACTACTAATAATACTCGCTGTCTTCTTGAGCCAGCAAAAGCCGCAGCGCTAGCAACAAAGTTCAATGCAGACTCCGGAGCGCCGTCTAAGCAAATAGGAAAAATAGTATATCGTTTTAGTCTCTCAGACTAATAGGTTTACTCATTAATGGAGTGATTTATATAACTCTCAGTTTTTCACGTTAATTACCTAGGTAATATCTACCTATCTTTACATACACTTAAAAGCGACCCACTATCACTTACCAAGAAACTTTAGATTGGCTATTTGCTCAATTACCAATGTATCAACGCAAAGGAGCAGCTGCTTATAAAGCAGATTTAGATAATATTAAATTATTATCAGAATACCTCGGCAATCCACACACTCAGTTTAAAGCGGTACATGTAGCGGGAACTAATGGTAAAGGTTCTACAAGTCATATGATGGCGTCTGTGTTGCAAGAAGCTGGATACACTGTAGGTTTATATACGTCTCCACATCTCAAAGACTTTAGAGAGCGTATCAAGATTAATGGAGAGATGGCAAGTAAGCAATTTGTCATGGGGTTTGTAAAAAAGCACAAAGCCTTTTTTGAGGAGCACCAACTGTCATTTTTTGAGATGACGGTAGGAATGGCTTTCGCTTATTTCGCAACCAAAAAAGTAGATATTGCTATTATTGAAGTAGGTCTAGGAGGTAGACTAGATGCTACTAATATTATAACGCCTGTATTGTCTGTTATTACTAATATAGGTATTGATCACACTCAATTTCTAGGAGATACATTACCACGTATTGCCGCCGAAAAAGCAGGAATTATAAAAGAAAATGTGCCAGTAGTGATAGGAGAGTATCATGAGGAGACAGAAGATGTTTTTAGTACGCTTTCGCAAAAGCGTAACGCAACACTATACAAAGCTTATGATTTTGATTTAATGCCTATGCAATCAGATTTGATAGGTTCATACCAGAAACACAATATTAGAACCGTTCAAGTAGCATTTTCAGTATTGCAAGGCGCAGATTTCCATGTGGGAATACAGCACATTGCAAAAGGACTTAAAAATGTAGTTAAGAATACAGGACTTCTAGGTCGATGGCAAATACTACAAGAATTGCCAAGGGTGATTTGTGATACGGGGCACAATAAAGAGGGGCTGACTTATGTCATTGAGCAGCTAAGTAAGGAGAAATATAAAAAATTACATATTGTATTGGGTGTAGTATCTGATAAGGATCTTGGGAGCATTTTGCCTCTTTTTCCAAGTTATGCAACTTATTATTTTTGTAAACCAGATGTGCCGAGAGGAATGGAGGTGCAATTGTTAAGAAAAACTGCAGAGACTCACCGATTGAATGGAAAAGCGTATCCTAATGTAAAAGAAGCTTTTAGTGCTGCAAAAAAGACAGCTGGCGCAAGTGATCTTATATTTATAGGCGGTAGTACTTTTGTGGTAGCAGAAATTATTTAATTTTTCTTCAAAAAGATTTCAAACTATTAAACTTTAATTCTATATTTGCACCCGCAATAAGAGAAAGGCAGTAGTCAAGATTTTATTGTTACCTGATTATAAAATATCGGGGCGCATAGCTCAGTTGGTTCAGAGCACTTGGTTTACACCCAAGGGGTCGGGGGTTCGAATCCCTCTGCGCCCACAAAGGCTTCCAGAAATGGGAGCCTTTTTTGGTTTGTATGAGTTTCTACATCTACATATTATTTTCTTCTAGTCTCAATCGATATTATATTGGTTCGACAAATCATAAAGAAATTATTTAGAAATTGTAAAATGATTTTAACTGACGGGAATATTGATAGCAAGAATATTGATAAACTTATAGGTAAAGCACTTAAGTTTAATTGGAAGAACCGCAGGGTAGTAGGTGGTGTTGGAATGTTTCTCAGTTCTTTTGAGAATAAAACGAGTAGTTCAGAAAAATTGAAAGTTAACTCTAAATGCAATTTAGAAATTAGAGGTAAAGGGCTGCTACTTCACTCAAATTTTTCAGGAAAACGGTCATTAGTGCCGATTGTCAAATCAGATATTATAGAGATAAAGTTAATACGAGGTGAAGAGAAGATTAATCCAATTCCTTTCTCTCCCATGTGGATTTTATTAAAGCTTGGTTTTTCAGTATTACAATCACGCTATTTGGGGCTGACAAAACAACAGTATTCTATAGATCCAATGGAGATGAGTTTAAAAACTGATAGTTATGAAATGGTCTTTAATGCAAATGGATTTTTATTTGAAAGACAAGAAGCTTTTTTAGAATGTTTAGACTTAGGCGCAAGATTGGCTATCATAAAAGGTTTTTCCAACTAAGGTTCGTATGCTATTTATTGCTAATGCTTTTTGAGCAATATGAAACTCATATCCTCTTTGAATTACATTGGTTTAGCAAATGATGTAGATGAACGTCTCAAAAGGCATTCTTTTATAAAATTAAATTAAAGGGCGAGCTTTTCTCAAAGCTATGTGCACTCAAATAGGCTGTCTTTAGCTATTTCTTCTTTATTTATATAATTACTTGTAACAAACGCTATATAAGTCATACCTATGCTACAACTAAAAAGCAACAGGTATGATTCTCAGTTTAAAGAATGTTTCAAAAACATATAGCAATGGTGTAAAAGCCTTAGATGATGTAACTATAGATATTAAGGCAGGAATGTTTGGACTTTTAGGGCCTAACGGTGCAGGAAAATCATCTCTTATGAGAACCATAGCCACGCTTCAAGAACCAGATACAGGAAGCATAGAGTTTAATGGACTTGATATTCTTAACAATAAAATTGAGTTTAGAAAAACCTTGGGCTATTTACCACAAGAATTTGGGGTGTACCCAAAAATGAGCGCAAGCGACCTCTTACATTATTTTGCAAGTTTGAAGGGGATTACAAATAAAGCAGAGCGCAACGCAATTGTAGATAAAGCACTTGAGGTTACAAACCTTAGTGATGTGCGGGATAAGCACGTTGCTGGCTACTCTGGAGGAATGAAGCAACGTTTTGGTATTGCACAACTCTTACTTAATAATCCTAAACTTATTATTGTAGATGAGCCTACTGCTGGTTTAGATCCTGCAGAGAGACACCGGTTTTTAAATGTATTACGTGAGATAGGGACTAATCACATTGTTATTTTCTCTACGCATATTGTGGATGATGTTAAGGAACTATGTACTGATATGGCAATTCTCAATGGAGGAAGAATCTTATCGCAAAGTACACCAAAAGAGCTTGTGCAAAGTCTATCTGGTCATATCTGGAAGATAAGTGCTTCTAGAGATAAAATAGATGAGCTACAAAAGCAGTACAATGTGATTTCATCGAGCTTTAATGATACCAATGATTTAGATGTGAGAGTCTATAGTACAACCACGCCAAGAGAAGGTTTTGAATCTGCTGTAGCAACTCTAGAGGACGTATATTTTACTACGTTAAATCAGAACCAACCTGAAAACGTACAGTAATATGTTCAGCACAATATATCTACACGAAATAAGAACGTGGTTTAAGAAGCCACTTTTTTACATTTTTGCAGCAATCATGTTTTTACTAGGTGTCTTGATTATGGCAGCTGGGTTAGGCGTGTTTAGTAGTGATAATGTCACTGTAACTAGCAATGTATATCTTAATAGTCCGCTGGCAATAACGGGTATTTTATCCCAGCTGGCATTGCTATCTTATTTGTTAATTCCATCAATTACTGGAGGAACTATAGATAGAGATTTTAAAAATAATATGCATAATGTATTGTATTCTTATCCCCTTACAAAGGTGCAGTACCTTCTAGCAAAATTCTCTGCAGCAATAACGGTAAATCTTTGTATTGCCGCTGCGACTATTTTAGGGTTATTGATAGGTTCTATATTGCCTGGAACAAATGAAGAACTTTTGGGGCCTTTTGGATTATGGAACTATATACAGCCATTTGCGTTCATAATTTTCCCTAACGTACTTTTTTATAGTGCTATAGTTTTTGCTATTGTGGTGTTCACACGTAACATGAATATAGGTTTCATGGCCATACTCACCATGATTATCATACAGCTTATCGCTACAAGCATGGCTGATAATGCAGATGACAAATTTTGGTTCTCATTATTAGACCCTATGGCAAATGTGGCACTGGCAAATGCGACAGAGTACTGGACTCCTATTGAACAAAATAATCGTTCTATACCTATGGTGGGAGCATTGCTGTATAACCGTTTATTATGGGCACTCATTTCATTTGCAATTTTATTTGGGATTATTGCACGCTTTAATTTTTCTCAACATGCAATGACCATTCGTCTTTTCAAGAAAAAGACGGTAAGAGCAACTAAGAAAAACTTTAGTGAAGTAAGAAACATTGAAATGCCAGCAGTATCTACAGATTTCTCTCTTGTTGGGCAATTAAAAACCCTATGGCTATTGGTAAAAAGTGATACTAAATATATAATTACAGGCTGGCCGTTTATTATTATCAGTTTTCTAGCCATTGTACTTACCATTGTAATGATGAGTTTTTCTCAGCTCATTTTTAACACGGCTATACTACCAAAAACGTGGACCATGCTTGCAGAGCCATCTGCATACATTATCATATTTTCATTTTTACTTATTCATCTGTATGCTGGATTCTTGATGGATCGCTCTAGGGCAGCTCATCTCAACCAGATAGTCGATGTAACGCCTACAAAAGACTGGGTATTTCTAGTGTCAAAAGGGATATCGCTATTTCTTATGACAGGCTTTTTACAAGTAGTACTTATTCTTTGTGGTCTAGCATTTCAAACGGCAAATGGCTTTTATGATTACCAGATAGACCTTTATGTATTTCAAGCTTTTTTTATCAATATCTGGAAGTATATTCCGTGGATTTTGATGGCGCTTTTCGTGCATACATTGATTAAAAATAAATGGCTTGGCCTAGTAACTTTATTAGTGCTTGCTGTCGCGATTCCGTTATTGCAAAATGCAATTGGAGTAGAGCAAGCTATTTATGATTTCAATTCGGGTGGTACACCTAGCCCTTCAGATTTTGATGGTTATGGTACGGTGTTACCTCGTTTTTATACGTTTAGAGTGTATTGGATTTCATTTGGCGTTATTCTTTTAATGGCAGCTATCTTATTCTACAGACGCGGTGTGGGGACCAATGTAAAAGGTCGTATCGCTTTCGCGAAAGCGAGATTATCTACACCCATCATAGCAACAGCAGCAGTTTCTCTAGTGATATTTTTAGGGATAGGTAGTTACTCTTGGTACGTCAATAATGTAGAGAATGAATTACTCACAGGAAAAGAACGTGAAGAACTACGTGTGCAAGCCGAAAGAGATTTAGGAAAGTATGCAGGAATACCACAACCTAGGCTTATTGCAGTAAATACGTTTATGGATATGTATCCAAAAACGAGAGATTTTAAAGCAGGAGCGACCTTTACAATGGTTAATAAGGATAGTGTAGCCATAGATACTTTACATGTGAACCTCACAGATTATCCTACAGAAATCACGCTAGATAGAGATGCAGAAGTGGTTTATGATAATGAAGACTACAACTATAAAATGTATGCTTTTAGTAAGCCTATGAAGCCTGGAGATACTTTAGTGTTTAAGTTTACCATGCATAATGAGGAGAACAAATTTCTAGATGATAAATCGCCTATTTCTACTAATGGAACCTTTGTCAACTATGGCATGTTTCCTTCTATAGGTTACAATGATAATTTTGAATTAAGAAACACACAACTACGTGAAAAGTATGATCTTGCACCTAAGGACCGCTTACCAGATCCAGATGCTCCTGGAGCAAGAGATCGTAGTTATATAGGAGGTTATAGTGACTGGATAGACTTTGAGGCTACGTTGAGTACTTCCCCAAAGCAAATAGCGATTGCGCCTGGATACCTTATAAAGGAGTGGGAAGAGGATGGAAGAAAGTATTTTCATTACAAAATGGATTCAAAAATGCTCAATTTCTATTCTTTCTTAAGTGCAGAATATGAAGTGATGCGAGAAGAATACCAAGGAATTAATCTAGAGATTTATTACAATCCTGGTCATACGTATAACCTTGATCGTATGATGAATGGTATGAAAAAGGGTCTCGCTTATTATAACGAGAATTATACACCTTACCAGCATAAGCAAGTTCGAATTATAGAGTTTCCTAAGGCTTATGGAAGCTTTGCACAGGCCTTTGCAAACACAATCCCTTTTAGCGAAGGGGTAGGTTTTGTAGCAGATGTAGATGATGATGATCAAGATGCAGTAGATTATCCGCTGGCAATAACTGCTCATGAGCTAGCACACCAGTGGTGGGCTCACCAAGTAATAGGAGCACAGGCTAAAGGAGCAACATTACTGTCAGAAAGTATGTCTGAGTATAGTTCGCTCAAGGTGCTTGAGAAAACCTATGGTAAAAACCAGATGCGTCGTTTCTTAAAAGACGCGATGGATGGATATCTTACTGGTAGAACTGGCGAGCAGATTAAGGAGCAGCCGTTAATGTATAATGAGAACCAACAGTATATTCATTATCAGAAGGGATCATTAGTATTATATGCTATGAGTGATTACTTAGGAGAAGATGTCTTTAACGGTGTGGCAAAACGCTTTGCCGAGAAATATCAATTTAAAGGACGTCCTTATCCAGTAGCTACAGAGTTTGTGGCAGATATAAAAGCGGTAACACCAGACTCGCTTAAATATCTAGTTACAGATATGTTTGAGACCATCACGCTTTATGATAACAAAGTAGAAGATGCCACTTATACAGAATTGCCAGATGGTAGTTATGCTGTACATATAGATGCGATTATAAGTAAGTATCGTTCAAAAAAGAAGGGTAAAAAAGAATATAAGTCCATCACAGGCGATAGTCTTTCATTTACTCCAGAAGGTGAGGAGGATGCCATTGCATCCTTACCACTAGCAGATTATATTGAGCTAGGGGTTTTTGGCGAAGAGGATAAGGAAACAGGAGCAGTGAATGTACTGTATCTAAAGAAAGTGAAAGTGAGCGACATCAACAATGGTTTTGATGTGATAGTTGATGAGAAACCAGTAGAAGCTGGAATAGATCCTTTTAATAAATTGATAGACCGTCGTGGTAGTGATAACCGTAAGAAAGTAAAAGAAAGCGGTAGCGACAAGAAAGAATAACTTCTGATGATTTTTAAAAGTAAAAGCCGTAATTCTTATATAGAATTACGGCTTTTTTATGCTTAATAATAAGTTGCTATCGCAATGTCATGATGGATTTATAGCCCTGCCGCATTATACAACTTTGCCTTTGCCGTAAGTTCCTTTACAGAAAGGGCATTTGCTTTAAGTCTTGCGTCTATTAACTTTTGCTCGCGGGAATTAATGAGGAATAGTGAACTTTCTCCTAGAAAAAATTTACGCTCCTCAGCTTTTACAAGGGCTTCATAATCTACCACAATCTCAGTGATGAGGTTATTTTGTTCTAAAAGGGATGTAATCTCTGCCTCTGTGGCGTCAAGCTTGTTTTTGATAGCCAGGGAAGTTGCTGTACGTTCAAACTCGGCGTCTTGAACTTTAAGCTTAGCGAGATTTAAATCTCCGCGTTCCTTACGCAAGAAAATAGGAAAGCTCACATCTACAAAAGCCTTGTAATTTGCCGTATTAAAACCATCTAAGCGATCTGCATCTGGTGATAGAAAATTGTATTGCAAGTTTACCTTAGGAAGCAACTTGTTTTTCTTTAAAAATCGATCTACTTCTAAGCCATCAATTTTTGCGTCTAGACTTTTAAGCTTAGGGTGATTATTTAAAAAAACCGAGGTATCTGTGATTCCTACTAATAATAGAGAGGCGTCCAGTACTGCAAGCTCAGGTTTTTCTGGATACACCGTTTCTTGTATTTCTAATGGAATACCATCTATCCATAAAAAATTACTCGCAACTAGGCGTGCCTTTTGAGCCTTAAGCGAGGCAGCTTCTAGATCAAGACGTCTTGTTTGAGCAGTGATTCTAGCTTCTGTAATGTCTATGGCCGCTTTGTCACCTTCTGCTACGCTTCTTGTTACGGCGTCTAGTCTGGTGGTGGCATTCTCTAAAAAAGTACCGTAAATAGCTTTTTCATTTTCTGCTTCTACCCAGTCAAAATAAGCCAAGCTCGCCTCATAAATTAAGTTGTTTACGAGTAAGTCACGATCTGCAATGGTTTGCTGTTCAAAAAAGCGTGCTTTCTTTAACGTAGCCATACGTTCATTAATAAGTAGCCCTTGTGCTAGTGCAAAGGAAACTCCGGCGCTATATAATCCATCTTCGGGAACTGTAAGATTAGGATTGAGAAACTCACCTGTGTTTTCTTCAAAACTTCCTTTTAGCTCAATTCCGTACCATGTAGGGATTTTAAAAGTAGCGTTAAGCTGATCAAAATATTCGGTGTCTTTAAACTTTTTACGGTCATAGTCTACCTCAATTTTGGGATCAAAACCTCCTCTTGCTTTGAGCAGATTTGCTTCTCCTGTGCTTAACACTAATTCGGCTTGCTTGATTAATGGATGATGTTGCTTTACATACCCTAAGTATTCCTCAAAAGAAATACTTTGTGGAGAAAGTACAGGTGTTTGAGCTAGTCCCGCTTTCGCGAAAGCGTAACACAACACAAGTACTGTATATTTTATAAGTAACCTCATTTTTTCTCTTTTCTAGGCGTTAAAGTACCTTCTGGCAAATAGTAATCTGGTGGAAACCCGTTAAGCTGTCTCCATAACTCGTACCAGATAGGAACATCTTGTAGTAAGGCGATAGTTTGTGCTCCAGAGCCTACGCGTACATTTTTTGGCCAATCCTCTGCTTCTTTATCTGGTGCAATAAGTACTCTAAATTTTCCATTTGTACTTATGAATGTTTCGACAGCAACTACGGTTCCTCCATAGGTCCCGAAAGAGGCATCTGGCCATCCACTAAAAACGATTGCCGGCCACCCGTCAAACTGAACACGTATTTTTTCCCCAGCATGTATAAGCGGTAAGTCTATAGGTCTCACAAAAGTCTCCACGGCGAGGTCATAGTCTGCAGGCATAATGCCTACTAGTTGCTCTCCTTCTTTAAAAGTCTCACCTATACCTGATTTAATAGCTTTATTTATAAATCCATTTTGAGGAGCTGTAATATACTGCAGTGCACTACGCATCTCGTAGTTGGTACTTGCATTCGCTAGTTTACTCACTTGCGCTTCTGTATCATATTGCGCACTGGATGCGCTAAACTTATCACTTTGCGCTTTGCTTATTTTTTCAGCATATTCCGCACTAGTTCTCGATATATCAATAGAAGCATTAAGAACATTGTTCTTGCTCGCTAGTAATTTATTGTTTTGAGAAATAAGCTTAGCCTCTGTCTCTTGTAGTTTAAGTCTCTTGTCTTCTACATCTGCTGTAGATTTTAAACCTTCTGCCTCTAGCGTAGCAGTACGTTCATATTGTTTTAAAGCAATATCTCGATTAGTAGTCGCCGCAACAAGATCAATACTATCGCTTTGTACTTTAAAACGAGCTTGCTTTAATTTGTTTTCTGCTTGTTCTAGTTTTAGTGCACGTTCACGTTGTAAAGCGCCTAATTGATTTTCAAGAGCTACTACCTTAGATTTATAAGAACCAACAGCATTACTTTTTGCATCGCGTTGTTGTCTCGTACGTTCTGCAAGGAGAGGATCTTGATACTCATTCTTGATTTCAGAAATGCGCAAAATAGTATCTCCTTTTGCTACATAGTCGCCTTCTAGTACGTACCACTGTTCTACACGTCCAGGAATAGGAGATTGTATAGTTTGCGGTCTTTGATCTGGAGTTAATGTAGTGACATAACCTTTGCCATTAACGTTTTGAGTCCATGGTAAAAAGAGTACAATTACACCTATGATAGCAAAGGCTAGTAAGAATCTATTGAAGTATTTATAGTGCCTTGTCTTGTGCGCCTTAGCAAAAGCCGAATAGCCACCTACATCTATCTTCTTATTAAGTTGATTGTTTGATATATTAAGCATCGCTTTATTATGATTTTAAAATGATATTACCTTCTTCGAGTTCTATATGTTGATTACACATAGCTCTCCAGTCTTTGTTATTACTTGCGACTATAAGTGCCCACGGTCTCTCTGGACTAGCGAGATAAGCCATGATCTCTCGAGCTTGAGTTTCTTCAAAATGCTCGAGTGCGTCTTTAAGTAATAGTACCTTAGGTTCATGAACAAATGATCTTGCTAAAAGTATTCGTTTTGAGATTGTGTGCGGTATTTTTTGCCCTTCTGGAAACAATTTCGTTTGTAATCCATTAGGTTGTGTGCGCACAAATTCTTGTAAGCCTACTATTCTAATAACCTCATTGACCCTAGCCGATGACACTTCTGGGTTACCAAAACTAATATTCTCTAAAATGCTCCCCTCAAAAGGATTTTGTTCTGGGAGTACCTGGCCTATCTTAGAGCGATAAGCATTTGGTCGCATCCCTTTAAAAGAGAAATTATTAACATAGATACCTCCAGAAGATGGTTGTATAACACCTGATAGTAATTTTAATAAAGTAGTTTTTCCAGATCCAGATAAGCCTGTTATTAAAATGCGATCACTAGTTTTTAAATTCAAGGTAATATTATTAAGTATAGTACCGGTTTCTGGAGTGCTATAGCTCACACTATCCATGTAGATATCCATATCCTCATTAATTTCAAAAGGGTCTGTACCTTCTTGTGGCTCTAGTTTTTTATCAACCACTTGCCCTATTTTTTCCAGGGAAGTAAGTACATCATAAAAACTTTCTAATCCGGAAATAAGCTTCTCGACAGAACTTATGACTAATAAGATGATGATCTCAGCCGCTACAAACTGTCCTATATTCATTTGCTGATTAAGAACTAAGAGTCCACCTATAACAAGAAGCCCTGCTGTAACGAGTACCTTAAAACCTATCATCTGTATAAACTGTAACATCAATACTCTAAAGTGACCTTCACGGGCCTCTAGATATGATTGTGTGAGCTTATTATTACGATTCATCGCGAGTGAAGTACGTCCAGAAAGCTTAAAGCTTATAAGTGATCGTGCTATTTCTTGTAACCAGTGTGCTACTTTATATTTACTCTTAGACTCTGCAAGACTAGTTTCAAGACCCTTTTTTGCTGTAAACTTGAATACCAAGTACACGAGTATTACGAGTAGAAAACCATATATGATGAAAAATGGGTGGTAAAAAGAAAGCAATATTAACCCAAAGAGTATTTGTAGTATAGCCGCAGGAAAGTCTAATAAAATTTTTGATAATCCTTTTTGAACCGTAAGCGTATCAAAAAAACGATTTGCCAGCTCTGGCGGATAATAATTGTCTAGTTCGCTCATTTTTAATTTAGGGAAGCGATAAGCAAACTCAAAAGAAGAACGGGTAAATATTTTCTGCTGTATGTTTTCAAGGATACGTACTTGCATTAATTGCAAGATCCCTTGAAAGGCTACTCCTAGCGTTACTAGAATAACGAGTACAATCCAAGAAGTACTCACTTGAGCACCTTGAATGAGGTTAATAATAGCTTGGATACCTAGTGGTAATGTAAGCGCTACAAGTCCGGCGAAAATTGCGTAAAATAAAATTTGTTTGATATCTCGTCTATCTAGTTCGAGCATATTTACAAATCGTTGCCAAGGTGTCATTTCTTTCATTGAAAAACGGTGTTTTTCATCTCCATAACAGAGATTTTTGTTTAAATAATATCTTAGTTAATGGCTTTAAAAACCATATCGGTATAAAACTTTTCTATTGTGTTCTGCCCTTCCTCTACATTTGTAAGAGCAGGAAGATGTTTAGAGAAATAACGTTGATGGTGTGCTCCTTCTATGACCGTTGAGATAAGCATATGAGGAAACGCATAATTTGGGTTAATCTCAAGAACAATATCACTTATGCGTTGCACTACACGTTTATATGTTTTGTAAAATCCTTTTGCATTTTCTTTATCTACATCTTTTGTGTGATATGCTTTAGCACTCTCGGAAATGATTATACGATGTAAGAGTATTTCATTTACATATGAGACCGAATTGTCCTGTGTGACATTTTTGGTAATGAGTGCAAGAGCATTTTTAAGCTTTATATCTGGGTCTGGAACGTTTGTGGTAGAGAATACAAGTTTATATTCTACCCAGCTCCAGTACCAGCTAGTAAGATAAACTAGCAAGGTGTGTTTACTATCAAAATATCTATAAATTGAACTTTCATTTGAGTTAATTGCAATACCCAGTTTTTTAAATGTAAACTTTTCAAAGCCTAGCTCATCAATCATTTCTATACTCTTGCACACAATATTTCTACCAAGCTCTGTTGTCTCGGGATTACGTGTATACAACGCTGGATCAATAGTAATCTGTATATGAAGTTGTTCCATTTTACAAAGATATGATAGTAATACTATTATAATAAAAAGTTTAACTATTTATTGTGAAAATATGACTATCAGATGTACATATTTTTTTTAACGGCATTTATGTTTTAAAAGAGAGCGCCTTCGCGAAAGCTAAACATCAATATATACTAGGTAGCGATGAGAAGTATGTTGCTACTCTCTTCTCACTAAATTTATTATACAAAGCTCTGCGCTCCATTGGTATGGGTTGTCTGTAAATACTCAATTAACTATCAGCTAAATAACTATTGAATTTCTACTGTTCATTAGACTTTCTACTTGCTTTTCTAAAAACCTTTATAAAATGAAAATAGGATTGTTTTCATAATCTTGTTACTCATTATTACACAGCAATAGATAAACAGTTACAAGCGACCTTATTGTGTATGATTATATGCTTATTGTATATTTTTCCCTTCCTTGAATTAAAAGAGTTTATTTAGGAGCGATTGGATATTTTGTATTTGCATTGTAGTATCCCGCTTTACATTGCAATTCCTCGCGTCTGGCCGTGCCAGACAGCTGCGGGATTTACATTGCAATCGGGGCTAGATACTACTGCCATTGCATTACTGGGTAATTTATCGTGGTGCAATAATTATATAATTCTTAACTATAACGAGACGAGCATTTGCATACCTTCAAGTAATAAATAATGCACTATGAAAATTAATTTTAAAGTATCACCAGATCACGTAAAAACTATAGAAAAGCTTCCGGGCGCTTGGAGTATAGATGACTATAAGAAGCTGTTAGAGATAATGGATTATGGCGATACTACAGGTATGACGGATGCAGAGCTTGAAGAAATGGCGCTTCTTTCCCTATCTGATAATGAAACCAACGATGCTGCCGAAATCATACTAGAATACCTTTTTAAAGACCAGCTCAATAAAGGGCAAAGAGAGAACCTATCACATGAGATGCTCAACGAGCATCCATGGGAAGAATACTCAGACCTGTCTATGCATGAAGCATTTTTTAATGCAGGTCAAATTTTATACAAAGCCTACAACGGAAAGTTTCCACACCCTAAAGCGATACATTTTAATGTTACTTTTAGTGTAAAGAGTAGTATGATGCTTGATGTATTTAATGAAGATACAGAAGAGCAAGTTATACGTATACTAGCTCAAGGAATGCCAGATAACACACTTCTCAAAAGACTTTTTAAAGATGAGTTAGCACACGGAGGCCTAACTGATGCTGCAAATATTATCTGGCAACTTAAAAAAGTATCACAAGAAGAAACGGCTATAACATTTGATGTACTAAGTTCAAACCGATGGTTTGAAGATATTAAATATGTAGAGGATTTTGAGGCAACTATTGACTTTGAACAAGAATAGGTAGTACTTGCTATCTCAAATAGGAATTTTTTTAAGTGGTGCTTGTTAAAAGCTGCACATAAAAAAGCTCTCAGTAATACTGAGAGCTTTTTTTATTATCACATCATCCTTATTAGGGTCTAATTTTTTGTTCCCATTTCCAGGCAGAAGCCATGGCTTCATCTAGCGAGCTTTCTGCTTTCCAGCCTAGTTCATTATTTGCTTTGTCTGTATCTGCATAAGCAGCTGTGACATCACCTTCTCGTTTATCTACAATCTTATATTTAAGTGATTTTTCGGCTACTTTTTCATAAGAGTTGATCACTTCTAATACTGAGCTACCTGTGCCTGTTCCCACATTAAAAACTTCATAATTAGACGTGTTGTTCTCTTTAATGAGCCGTTCTAGCGCAATTACATGTGCCTTTGCAAGATCTACCACATGTATGTAGTCACGTACAGCAGTACCATCTGGAGTAGGGTAGTCATTACCAAAAACAGATAGCTCCTCCCTTAGCCCTATTCCCGTTTGTGTAATAAAAGGAACCAGATTTGCAGGTACTCCTAGTGGTAATTCACCTATCTCTGCAGTAGGATGCGCTCCTATGGGATTAAAGTATCTTAAGGAGATAGCATTAAGTTGTGGTTGTATACTGCAAGTGTCACGTATGATTTCTTCACCTACTTGTTTTGTGTTTCCATAAGGTGATGTCGCTGGTTTAACAGCTGCATTTTCTGTGATAGGTAACTCATCTGCCTGCCCGTATACAGCGCAAGAAGAGCTGAAAATAAATGAAGCTTTCTCCTTTTTTTGTAATTCTTGAAGGATGTAAATTAAGGTGACAAGATTATTTTCATAGTATAATAAAGGTTCCTTTACGCTTTCACCCACCGCTTTTGATGCCGCAAAATGGATGACACCCGTGATATCATTATGACGATCAAAGAAGTCTTGCACTTTTGACTTATCACGAAGATCAAATTCTTCAAAAAGCGGAGTCGTACCTGTAATATTTGATATGCCCTTTAAGACATCTGTTGAGGAATTTGAGCAGTTGTCAATAATTACCACATCGTGTCCAATTTGTTGAAGTTCAACAACTGTGTGTGACCCTATAAAACCTAGACCTCCTGTTACTAAAATTTTCATTCTATAACCTATTTAGATATCTGCTAAAGTAATTGATTTTGTCAGTCCTCTATTAATACTAAGTACTTAATGATGCCACTTTCCATTTTCGCGAAAGCGGATGTTTACCATATTTAAAAAATGAGGTAGGTACTTAATACTAGTAATACGATTAGTGCGCCTACGATGTATGCATATTTCCACGGAGTAGTATCTATCGCTTCTGTTTGCTTAGGTACGTAAATATCTGTTTTAGGCTTAATAGCCCCTACTATGAGCATGATAATTACATTCACCACAAATAAAATTCCCATAATATGTAAAAAATGAGGGAATGCCTCCGCTTTTATGATTGCGAGTTGTGCAGCATCTGTTATGCCATTTGCATCTGCCTCTGCAAGGGCAGTTGCTTGATAGCTAGGTCTCATAAATATGGTACATACGTACATAATTACACCAGCTATTAAAACAATTTTTGCACCTATGGCGGGTACTTTTTTTGTTATAATACCTACAAGTACTACTGCAAGAATAGGAACACTAAGACTTCCCAAGGCTTGCTGGATGTAATCAAATAACCCTGCAGGTGCATTTGCAATAAACGGGGCAATTATCATTGCGATAATAGCAACAACAACTCCAAAAAGCTTTCCAGCCTTTACCGCTTTATGCTCTGAAGCATCGCGGTTAAAGAATTTTTTATACAGATCAAACCCAAATAGCGTTGCACTACTATTTAATAAACTATTAAAAGAACTAAGTACAGCTCCAAATAAAACAGCCGCAAAAAAACCAACAAGCGCTGGAGGTAGAACCTCTTTTACAAGTTCTGGATAAGCTTTATCTGCAGAGCTTAAATCTCCTTCAAACAGGTGCCAAGCTATGATACCTGGTAATACTACAATCACAGGTATTAAAAATTTCACAAAGGCAGCTAGCATCATTCCTTTTTGACCTTCTTTAAGGCTTTTTGCTCCAAAAACACGTTGTAAAATAGCTTGATTTGTTCCCCAGTAATACATCTGCGCAATCATCATACCTGTAAAAATAGTCCCCACAGGAATAGATGATGTTACATCTCCAGTTACATCAAATTTATCTTGATTTTCTGTCCATAACTCGTTCAGACCAGCACCTACACTACCATCACCTATCATTTTGAGACCAAAATATGGGATTAGTAATCCTCCTATTAAGAGACCAACGGCATTTACTAAGTCTGATACGGCTACTGCCTTAAGACCTCCAAAAATCGCATATATAATTCCTATAACACCTATTGTCCACACACAAAGCCAGATTACTGTACTTTCAGACATTCCTAACAATCTAGGTAAGTCAAACATTGTGCTAAAGGCAAGTGAACCCGAGTAAAGAATAGTAGGTAATAAGACGATACTAAAAGCGATGAGAAATAATACAGAGAGAATAGCCTTTGTGTTTTCATCAAAGCGTTCTTCTATAAATTCTGGAATCGTGGTGATTCCTTTGTGCATATATTTAGGTAGAAAATAAACTGCTGTAATTACCATTGCAATTGCTGCGAGTGTTTCCCATGCCATTACAAGTATTCCTTCTGAGAAAGCTTGACCGTTAAGTCCAACAATTTGCTCTGCAGAGAGGTTTGTAAGTAATAATGATCCTGCAATTGTGAGTGCGCCTAGACTTCTACCACCTAGGTAGTAACCGTCTGCACTTTTTTCATCAGTACCACGTGTTTTCCACCAAGCGTATCCCGCTACAAGTAATGTAAATCCAAGAAATGAAATGAGTCCCATGTAATTAGGTGTTTATTAGTATAGCGTGTAAAATATGACTTTTTAATATAATATTATGAGTTCTATTACGAACCTTTTTACGATAACGTTTTCGCTAGTGAGAGAGAATGAAATGTTTTTTTTAGAGTTTGTGTTACTCAAATTCTTCCTCATAATATTCACTAGCATCTTTTAAGAGAAGATGGAGATATTCATTTTCCTGCAATACTCTCTTTTCATCCCAACCTAAATATCGTATCATATCCTCTTGAACGAGGTCACGATATTGATGCACAGAGTATATATCAAAATATAATCTACCCGTACGTCGCACAAAAAAGTCAGCAAGGCGGTTTGTCATCTCGTGATGGATGCTGTACCAAACTTCTGCACGTATTAAGCGCTCCTCTGGATTTTCATTTAAGAAATAACTCATCTTATCAATGATGGTATTGCTTTGCTTCCCATACGTAGTTGCTAGGTACCAACTTTGATATTCATTTACAATACCTACATGTTCAAGACGCTTTTTAATCTCTTGTTGGTAGATATCTACTTCTACCGTGTTTTTTAAAGGCTCAGAGGTAAGCGGTATTTTTTCTGTGTATGATTTTACGAGGTGTGCTTTCTTCTTCTCCGGCACATCTTTAAGAACGCGATCTATAACTCGCTGTGCCATTTTACGATATCCAGTAAGTTTGCCGCCAGCAATAGAGATCAACCCTGTGTCAGACACAAAAATCTCATCTTTACGACTCAATTCAGAAGGGTCTTTTCCATCTTCATGTATAAGTGGTCTTAGTCCAGCCCAGTTAGACTCTATGTCATCTATGGTGAGGTTAGCACTAGGAAACATATTATTAGTCGCATCAAGTAAGTAGGTTGCATCATCCTGAGTAGCCACAACGCGGTTGAGGTTTCCGCTATAGTTCGTATCCGTCGTTCCTACGTATGTTGATCTACCGCGAGGGATGGCAAAAATCATACGACCATCCGGCACATCAAAATAGATAGATTGGGTTAATGGAAAACGCTCTCTAGAGAATACAATGTGCACCCCTTTTGTAAGGTGCAAATACTTGTTATTCATGGAGTGGTCTTTCTTTCTTAAAAGATCAACCCAAGGTCCTGCAGCAGATACATAGTGCTGTGATTTAAGTTTAAAATTTCTTTGTGTATTGTGGTCAAAACATTGTAAGCTTTTTATTTTTCCTTGCTCATCATATTTAAAGGTTTTCATCTCGCAGTAGTTAATAATAGTAGCGCCAAAACTGGCTGCTTTTTTTAATAACTCTACGGTAAGTCGTGCATCATCTGTGCGATACTCTGCATAATAACCACCACCTATTAATTGGTTTTTATTAAGTAAAGGTTCTCTGGTAGCAGTTTCTTCTGCGCTTAACATTTTACGTTTATCATCACCCTCTACATTTGCAAGAAAGTCATAAACTTTTAAGCCTATTGCCGTCATCATTTTTCCATAGGTGCCACCTTCTATAAGTGGAAGTAGCATTTTTTCTGGAACAACAAGGTGAGGAGCAAGGGTATGCAATATTGCTCGTTCACTTCCCGACTCTTGTACTAAGCCTATCTCCATTTGCTTAAGGTAACGCAGTCCACCATGAATAAGCTTTGTAGATTTATTACTTGTTCCAGAAGCAAAATCATTCTTTTCTATAAGACATACATTCATACCACGAGATGAAGCGTCAAGTACAATTCCAGCTCCAGTAACACCACCACCTATAACAATAAGATCAAATTTTTCTTTTTGTGCACGAGCTATTTGGCGCTGTCTGTCAAGTACAGAGAAACGCATTGGGATATCTTCTTGGGTTGTGAGCATCTGGTTTGTAGTGCTCTTTGTGCGTGCTACGGCATTTTTCCAGCCGGTATATTTCTTGTTACGCTCATATTCAGTGATCGTTGGTTCAAAAATGGAATCTACTTGACGTATTTTAGAAATATCTTTTTTGTTCCAAATGCCTGCTTGAATTCCAGCTAAAAATGCAGCTCCTAGTGCAGTAACTTCTAGCATCTTTGGACGATCTACAGCTATGTTAAGAATGTCTGATTGAAATTGCATAAGGTAATTATTTGCAGTGGCCCCGCCATCTACTCGTAGCGCTTCCATTTGTTTGCCAGAATCTTCAATCATTGCATCTAGAACATCTCGTGTTTGATAGGCAATCGCATCTACCGTAGCTTTGATAATATCTTCTTTGCCTGAGTCTAGTGTTAATCCATAAATTGCTCCTTTTGCATCCATGTCCCAGTAAGGAGCTCCTAGTCCTGCAAAAGCAGGAACTACGTATAAATCATCTGTAGCTGCTGTATTCATACAGATATCTTCTGTGTCTCTTGCATGATCTATGAGGTCAAGTTTATCCCGTAGCCACTGTACAGATGCGCCTCCTGCAAATATGGAGCCTTCTAGTGCATATTTAACTTTACCATCTGGTAAGCTAGCACATAGGGTAGTAAGCAGTCCATTTTTTGAGGTAACAGGTTTTTTTCCAGTATTCATAAGTAGGAAGCAACCGGTACCGTAGGTGTTTTTAGCTATTCCAGATTTGTAACCTCCTTGTCCAAAAAGCGAAGCCTGTTGATCTCCAGCAACTCCACAAATAGGAATGCTTTGGCCGTCTAGTATGATGTTTCCAAAATCTGAGGCGCTATGTTGAACCTTAGGTAGCATTGACTCTGGAATGTTTAATGCCTCTAGCATCTTTTCATCCCATTTTAAGTCTATAATGTTATAAAGTAATGTTCGGCTGGCATTAGAGTGGTCTGTTGCGTGTACAGCACCATTGGTGAATTTCCAAATAAGCCAAGTGTCTATAGTTCCAAAAAGTAAATCGCCTTGTTGCGCTTTCGCGAAAGCGTCATCTACATTATCTAAGATCCACTTGACCTTAGTTCCTGAGAAGTAGGAGTCTATAATGAGTCCCGTATTCTTATTCACATACTCTTCTAGATCTTGAGATTTTAATTGTTCACAAATCTCTTTAGTGCGCTTATCCAGCCATACAATAGCATTGTAGACAGGTTTTCCAGTATGTTTATCCCAGACTACGGTAGTCTCTCTCTGGTTAGTAATACCTATCGCAGCAATCTCATCGATAGATATGTCAGACGTTTCGATAATCTCTTTGAAGGTAGCTTGCTGTGCTTCAAAAATCTCTATAGGATCGTGTTCTACCCACCCGTGTTTCGGGTAATGTTGTTTAAGTTCCTTTTGGGCAATGTTTTTTATGGTGCCTTGATGGTCAAATATGATAGCTCTAGTACTCGTTGTGCCTTGATCAAATGCAATAATATATTTCTTTTCCATAGAGAGAAACTTCATTAATGAAGTCGCCTAAAGTTAAGAATTACATCTTTAATTGATCTAGAGTTAATATTTAGAAAATCAAAAGTTATCTCTATTGAGAATCTTTGGGGTTAATTTTCTAAGAGATTTAATATTCGCTCCATTTTCATTCCTCTAGAACCCTTTATAAGTACGGTTGCGCCGTTTGGAATTTTGCTTGAATACGCTTTCGCGAAAGCATTATAATCTTCATAAACCTCTTGGTTCACTTGAGGTACCGAAGTACAGAAATCTGGACCTATTGCATACACTTGGTCAATACTAAGGTGATGCGCTAAATCTAACATCGCTTGATGTTCTGCTTTTGAGGTGACACCTACTTCAAACATATTACCTATGAACGCAATAGTCGTAGTGTTTGTAGCCTTTAAGTTTTCTAGAGCTGCCGCCATGCTCGTAGGGTTTGCATTATATGCATCTAGAATTATGCGATAAGAATCTTTCTTTATGATTTGAGAGCGATTATTTGCAGGTATGTATTCTTCAATTCCAGATTTAATTTGGTCAATAGACACATCAAAATAAGTGCCCATCGCAATAGCTACAGCAATATTTGAATAATTATAGATCCCTATTAGTTGGCTATTAATAGTGGTGTTTTTAAAAGATAGTTTAAGACTCTCAGATCCATCTACTAAGCTGATAGGGTATTTACTTTCTGTAGAGCCAAATGTTTGTAAAGTAATGCCAGTAGCTTTTTCCACTTGTAGCTTGTCTGTGTCGTTTATAAAAGCCATTTCTTCATTATCTCTAAGATAATTATAAAGTTCACTTTTGCCTTTTATAACACCTTCAAATCCTCCAAAACCTTCTAGGTGTGCTTTTCCAAAGTTTGTAATATATCCAAAGTTAGGTTGGGCAATCTCACATAACATTGCGATTTCTCCTTGATGGTTTGCACCCATTTCTACAATGCCTATCTCTGTAGTGCTGTCCATAGATAAGAGTGTGAGTGGTACTCCTATGTGATTGTTAAGATTTCCTTTAGTAGCTACGGTTACGTACTTCTCGGAAAGCACTGCGTTTATAAGCTCTTTTGTAGTGGTTTTTCCATTGCTTCCAGTAAGACCTATTATAGGTAGGTTAAGATAATTGCGGTGGTAGTTTGCTAGTTGTTGCAATGTTTTAAGAACGTCATCTACCAGCACAGTATAATCATCTTCATATTCTTTTTCATCAATCACTGCGAGCCTAGCGCCATCTTTAAGAGCTTGTTTTGCAAACTTATTACCATTAAAGTTATCTCCTTTAAGGGAAATGTAAATCTGATTTTTTTGTAGAGATCTTGTGTCAGTACAAACTCCGTTACTGTTTAAAAAATGGAAGTGTAGCTCTGCAATGGTCATAATGAAGTGAATTTTTAATATGAAAAAAGCCCTCGGAAGAGGGCTTTTAAATATACTGTAAAAAGAGAGTCTTATCTAGCTCTTTTTCCTGTTTTAGCTTTTGATCCTACACGTGACATAGCACAACGGAAACCAATATCGTCTGTTGCCATTCCTTGTGGAAGAAATCTTCTTTGTGCTGGATCTAGCCAGTATGCTCTGTCTCTCCATGAACCTCCTTTGTAAACGCGTACTTCGTCATTTACAAGTGATGTTCTATTGTTAGACTCGTCATAACGGCGATCCATATTTCCGTCTTCATCTCTCTCGACTTTATGCTGTGGAGCATTATACATGTTTTTTCCTGAGTCTGGATTATCTACATCTTCATTAAAAGATTCAAAATATCTTGTAGATCTTCTGTCACCATCTCTAAAGTTACGGTTGTCACTTGTAGAGAATTGTGTTCTTAAATAAGTCTCATCTTCATCTACAGGTACTTGTAGTATTTCCCCAGGTAAATCTCTAGCAATGATACTTCCATTTGCAAGTGTGTCATAAACGATAGAATCTACAGTAACGATTTTTACTTTACCATCTTCTCCGATAGCGTTCTTTGTATATACGTTACCTCTGTAGTAGTTAAAGTCGTTAAACTCATCATCCACAATAGGACGATAAACATCAGCAACCCACTCAGAAACGTTTCCAGCCATGTCGTAAACGCCAAAATCGTTAGGCTCATAGCTTTTTACTTCTGCAGTAATATCTGCATTATCATCAGACCATCCAGCGATACCACCATAATCTCCATCTGCTTGTTTAAAGTTTGCTAAATGATCTCCACGTGTGCGGCGATCTGAAGATCTTGTGTAAGACCCATCCCAAGGATATTTCTTACGACCACGGTATACATTGTAGCTTCTTAATTCTGTAAGACCAAGAGCTGCATATTCCCACTCTGCTTCTGTAGGTAGTCTGTACTTAGGAAGAAGTATTCCATCAGTGCGTTGTACAAAAATGTCCTTCGCATTAGGGTTTAAAGCGCCATCGCTATCTGCTACTGGATCGGGAGCATTACCATCTGCATCTTTTTTAGGTTTTGGAGTATTTTGCTTCATTCTACGTTCACTAGCCTTACCTCCTCGGGACATCTCATCGTTTCCTCCGTAAGCGAGTGTTGGCGCATTTAAATAAGTTTCTGTGTCAAAAGTTGAGCTTGCATCCACATCAAAACGAGCGCCTCTTGCAGTATAACCTTGTTCTTCTAGAATAAGTTCATTTACTCTGTTTGATCTCCAGTTTGCATATTCTACAGCTTGTATCCAGCTTACACCTACCACAGGGTAGTTTGCATATGCTGGGTGACGAAGGTAGTTTTCTGTCATAGTTTCATTAAAACCAAGGCGGTTTCTCCATACAAGTGTGTCAGGTAGTGCACCTTTGTAAATGTTGCGGTAAATTTCTTCTTCTGGAGGAAATACTTTCTTTAAGTAATCTAGGTATTCTAGATACATTCCGTTAGTAACCTCAGTTTCATCTATATAAAAAGATTGAACGTGTTGCTGGTTTGGGGAGTTATTCCAGTCATGCATTACGTCATCTTGTACCTTACCCATAGTAAAAGTACCTCCTTCTACAAACACAAGACCAGGTCCAGTAGCCTGTTCTTCGTAGTCTGTTTTAAGCTTAAAACCTCCGTTTTTACCGTCGACTTTCCAGCCTGTTCCTCTAGAACTGTCTTTGTAATCGTTTGATTTGCTACAACTTGCGACTGTAATCGAAATCACGGCAAGTGCCAGCATTTTTAATGCAAAGTGTAGTTTCATAGGTAATAATGTTCAATATATTTGGGATTGCAAGATAGTAATAACTCGTTAAAGTGCAAGCATTTTACGATGTCGAGCCCAAAAAAAATTCGTTTGTTATGGTTAACTCATTAGTAACGGCGCTATTTATTCTTTATTATTGTCTTAAGTAAAAAAACTACAGTACAATTATAAGTTAATAATAAGCCGTACAGGCTTTCGTTATCCTACTAATGAAAACGTTACTCTCACTATTTTTAATATTTATAGGGATTTGCACATCTGCTCAGTCAGAGCAAATGGTTATAAACTGGGAAAATGCTTTAAAAATTACCCAGAGAGGTAGTGCTCTAGAAGTAATGAATCTTGTGGTAAATGATCAAGGTGAGTATACGTCTAGTATGCAGTGGGATGCTAGAAGTGCAATTGATCCCCAATCTTCAAAATTTGTTAATGTGAAATTAGAGACTGTTCCTCAGTCTTGGCTCAATGCCATTGATAAAAAGCAATTGTCTTCAGAGGTTAGCTATCAGTTTTATACATCAAAAGCGCGTAATACATATTATACTGTATTAGAAATCTCACCTTTTATAATAAAGAACGGTCAGGTTATGAGAGTGATCTCTGGTGATGTGATGTTCGCTTTCGCGAAAGCGCAACAACTACAACGAGCGTCTCTTGTAATAAGTAATTCGTTATTGGCTACAGGAGATTACTATAAATTTTATGTTGAAGAGTCTGGTATACATGCTATTGATAGAAGTTTTTTACAGAGTTTAGGGGTTGATGTAAACGGAATTAATCCTGAGCAGATAAAAGTGTATGGTTATGGAGGTTCTCCTTTGCCATTGCTTAATAGCGATAATGAGAATTTTGACCTTAGAGAAATTCCTATTCAAGTACTAGGAGGTGGTGATGGGACTTTTGATAATGATGATAGGATTCTCTTTTATGGCGAGAGTACAAGAAAATATCATGAAGAATTAGATACTCATATTAATCCATACGAGGATAGATCGTATTACTATGTAACAGTTACTGGTGTTAACGGTTTGCGTGTGAGTCCTTATGTAGAGCCATCTGGAGCTGCGGTTATCACATATGATACATATAAGGACTATCAATTTCATGAGGAAGATGAAAATAGCTTAGTAAAAATAGGTAGACGCTGGTTTGGAGAACGATTTAGTTTTGAGAATGAGCAATCATTTGATTTTAATTTTGAAAATGCAGTCCCGGGACAAACAGCCACTTTGAGAGTAGAAGTGGCAGCTACATCAGAAAGTGTAACCTCTTTTGATGTGCTCGTTAATGGTGCTTCTGTGGGATCTGTAAATATTCTTGCGATAAGTGATATTGTGCTTGCTAGAGGTGGTTCTCTTGATATTGAGGTGCCTGTATCTGGTAGTGAAATGGTTGTGACACTCATTTATAATAATAGCGGTAATCCATCTAGTGTGGGATACCTTGATTTTATAAGTCTCGATGTAGACTCACAGTTAAGCGGTACTGGGAATCAATTTACCTTTAGTAATCCAGATGCAGGTATGCAGTCAGGAGTAGGTGCGTATTCATTAAGTAATATGCAAGGCTATACTCAAATCTGGGATGTAACCGATCAAACAGCGATAAGAACTTTGGAAGTAGACGGGGCGCAGAATGTCTCATTCAAAAGTTTACTGGGTACAGAAGAATCATTTGTGGCAGTTCACCCATCTGATTATTTGACACCTTTTCGCGAAAGCGGAAATACCCAGTTATCTAATCAAAATTTGAAAGGGACTATTTTTCAAAACAATAGTGGTGATTTTGAAGATGTGGATTACTTAATGATTACAGGTAATACATTATTGTCTCAAGCGGAAAGACTAGCGCAACATAATAGAAATTTTAGAGGACTCAATGTAAAGACAGTTACACTTGAGCAAATTTATAATGAATTTGGAGGTGGTAAAGCAGATATTGGGGCGATTAGAAACTTTATAAAATATGTCTATGATAATGCATCATCAGAGGTTGGAAGATTAAAATATGTGTGTCTTTTTGGCGATACTTCGGTTGACTATAAAAATCGTATTTCAGGGAATAATAATGTCATGCCTACTTATCAAACGTTTGATAGTTTTAGTCTAGTGCGTTCTTTTATGAGTGATGATTTCTACGGTTCACTAGATCCATCTGAAGGAACAATGATTGCGTCAGATAAGTTAGATGTGGCTGTAGGGAGAATTATTGCCGATTCGCCTAGTCTTGCCTCCACCGTTGTTGATAAAATTATTAATTACGATGCTCGTGAATCTTATGGTCGCTGGCGTAATAATTTTGTGCTGGTATCTGACGATGTAGATGAGGTTTTTGAATTTGCTCAGTTGCAAGGTACTTTAGATAATCTTGGTGATCAAATAAGTGTAGAGAAGCCTTTTGTAAATGTTATAAAAATACATAGTGATGCATTCCAGCAGCAATCGTCTGCCGGTGGAGATAGATATCCTCAAGTAAACGAAGCCATTGAAAATGCCGTTGAGGTAGGCTCGCTTGTGGTGACGTATCTAGGTCATGGAGGTGAAGAACTTCTCGCAGCCGAAGCTATAGTGACACAAAACGAAATTAACAACCTAGATAATGGCGGGCGTTTACCACTTGTAGTAACTGTTACCTGTGAGTTTGGAAAGTTTGACAATCCTGAACGTCCTACGGGAGGAGAAGCATTGTTTTGGAATGCCGATGGTGGAGCAGTAGGTCTGGTGACGACTACGAGAGAAATCACAGTAACCCTCGGAGTTAATTTCAATAACTCACTAGTAGAGCAGTTGTTTTCCTTTGGTACAAACGAAGTAAAAAGTGTAGCCGAGAATATTAGAGCTTCAAAAAATGGAATATCAGATCCGCTACGTAGGGTGATTTTCTTTGTAGGTGATCCAGCGATGAAGCTTGCATTCCCTAAGCCAGACATACAGCTATCTGCAATTAATGATGTGCCAGTAGGGGCTGAGCTTCCTGTGTTAAAGGCGCTTGACCTTGTTAAGATAAATGGTCGTGTAACCTCACAAGGAGGTCAAACGCTTACAGATTATAATGGCACACTAGCTGTTACTTTGTATGACAAACGTATAGATAGGCAGACGCTGGGTAATGATGGTGTGGTAATAGGTGGAGAGCTCGCAATTATGGATTTTACAACACTGGGTGCTATTCTTTACAGAGGACAGGCATCGGTGACAAATGGTAATTTTGAATTTACATTTAGAATGCCTAGAGATACTGCAATACCGCTAGGTAATGGTCGTCTCAATTTTTATTCAGAACGATTAGGAGTATTAGAAGATCAGACAGGTGTAGATGAAACTATCATTATAGGAGGGCTTAACGAGAATGCCCCAGAAGATAATTTAGGCCCTAGGATTAAATTATTTATGAATGATGAAAACTTTGTAAATGGAGGTATCACAAACGACTCTCCTATTATACTTGCAAAGCTAGAAGATGAAAACGGGATTAATACCGCTAGTGGGATAGGTCATGATATTGTGGCAGTAATAGATAGTGACGAGACGAATCCTATAATAATGAATGACTTTTATGAGACAGAGGTAGATGACTTTATGAAAGGGACTGCTGCTCGTAAGATTAGAAATTTAGAGCCTGGACCACATACCTTGTCATTCAAGGCTTGGGATGTATACAATAATTCATCTACGGCAGAGCTGCAGTTTGTGGTGCTGGGGGATGAAGAGTTAGAACTCGAAAATGTGCTTAATTATCCTAATCCGTTTGTAAATTATACAGAATTTTGGTTCAATCATAATCGCCCTTTTGAGCCTCTTGATGTGCAGGTTCAAATTTTTACGGTCAGTGGTAAAGTGGTGAAAACCATAAATCAAACGGTAGTGACAGAAGGGTTCTTGTCACGTTCAATTACGTGGGATGGTCTTGATGATTTTGGTCAAGCAATCGGAAAAGGAGTATATGTATATAAGATAATTGTTAAATCTACGTTAACTAACAAGCGAGTGGAGAAAATAGAGAAGCTCGTGATCCTCTAATCATAATCATAGAAAAGTCTATATTTGTTTTAAATGCCTCAACATATGAATAAAGTTTTTACATTATTAGGAGTAGCTTTTTGTAGTGTTTTTGCTACTAGCGTTCAAGCGCAAGATCAACCTAATACTATTACAACGGCAGTACCATTCTTAATAATAGCAGGAGACGCGCGAGCGGCTGGAATGGGAGAGCAAGGTGTTGCTACTAGTCCAGATGCATATGCTGTACAGTGGAACCCAGCTAAACTTGCATTCTTGCCTAACAAACATAATGTAGGTATTAATTATACGCCTTATCTCGGTAACCTCGTAAACGATATCGGTTTACTGCAGGCGGTTTATGCAAATCGTATTGATGATCGTAGTGCTTTTGCGGCTAGTGTAAGATATTTTAGTCTTGGTACAATCAACACGAGAAACAGTGCTCAAGATCCTGGTCTTGATGTAAAGCCTAACGAATTTTCTATAGATGCAACCTACGCGCTAAAACTTGATGATCAGTTCTCTATGGCAGTTTCTGGACGTTTCTTGCAAAGTAATCTTCGTTTGCAACAACTAGATCAATTTGCAGATGCAAGTCCAGCGAGTTCTTTTGGGGTAGATATCTCGGGTTATTACCAATCTGAAGAGCAAGTGTATAGTAATTTTGATGGTAGATGGAGAGCAGGTTTTAATATTTCGAATATAGGGCCTAAGGTCAAATATGACGATGCTGGGCAAGAAAATTTTATACCAACCAATTTAAAACTTGGTGGTGGATTTGACTTTATACTAGATAGCTATAATAAGATTTTTGTAGGTCTTGAATTTAATAAATTACTAGTGCCTACACCGCCTATTCGTGGTCGAGCAGATACTAATGGTGATGGAGAAATCACTCAAGATGACAACGTCGTGATCCTAGCGGGTCAAGATGATGATGTAAACTTCTTCTCGGGAATCTTTCAATCTTTTGGTGATGCGCCAGATGGATTTAGTGAAGAGCTTAAGGAGGTTACTTGGTCTCTTGCTACAGAATATACTTATAATGAAGTTTTTGCGTTGAGAGCTGGTTATTTTAATGAAAGTGAGTTAAAAGGTTCTCGCAAGTTTGCAACACTAGGAGCAGGTTTTGAGTTTAATGCGATAGATGTAGATCTTTCTTATCTTTTCTCAACTGTTTCTGTTATTAGTCCTCTAGAAAGTACACTCCGTTTTGGACTTACTTTTCATTTTGGTGATGAGTACGACGAGTATTAAAACATGATATTTGCGAAAGCGAAAAAAGCTTATGAAAAAAATAAAAATTGAATCGTTTCTAGATGTGTACCCTTCAAAAGATGCACTTCCAGAAGCGATTTCATCATTAATGGATGCTGCCTTTGAAGCAAGAGAAAAGGCATATGCACCATATTCAGACTTTTTAGTAGGAGCTGCATTGCTTCTAGATAATGGAGTCGTAGTTACTGGTAATAATCAAGAGAACGCCTGCTATCCTGGCGGTTTGTGTGCTGAGCGTACAGCTATTTTTTATGCATCTTCACAATATCCTGATGCTGTAATGGTGTCAATGGCAATAACCGCGAGAGCAAAGGATAAGGAAACCACGGTGCCTATTCCGCCATGTGGTATCTGTAGGCAAGCAATTGCAGAGTACGAAATAAAGCAGAAGTCGCCTATATCACTCTATTTTATGGGTGAGCGGGGAGAGGTTTTAAAGAGTGATTCTTTAGAAAATATACTTCCCCTATTGTTTACTGCAAAATATCTATAGTATCTATTGAGCCTTGTGAGGCCCAGTATAAGTATTAAAGTAAGCTGTTGTTTTTGTGTTGAGTACGCTTTCGCGAAAGCTTAAAAAACCTATTATAAATCTACGAAACCGTTTGCGTAACTTTTCCTTGCATTCAATTTTACCATATCTTCTTAATTGGTTATTTTTGTTATTCGCTCAAAAATGTGCGGCATTTATACGCTTTTAAATGAAAAAGATAACCAAAGAAACATACCTTAACTGGTACGAGGAAATGCTCTTCTGGCGCAAGTTTGAAGATAAGCTAGCTCAAGTATATATACAGCAGAAAGTCCGCGGATTTCTTCACCTATACAATGGTCAAGAAGCAATCCTTGCAGGTTCATTGCATGCAATGGATTTATCTAAGGATAAAATGATTACGGCATATCGTAATCACGTACAACCTATTGGTATGGGGGTAGACCCAAAACGTGTGATGGCAGAGCTTTTTGGTAAAGCAACAGGTACTTCACAAGGTCTTGGAGGTTCTATGCATATTTTTTCTCGTGAGAAAGGATTTTACGGAGGTCACGGGATTGTAGGAGGACAGATACCTTTAGGGGCAGGAATGGCTTTTGGAGATAAGTATAATAAAACTGGAGCGGTAACACTTTGTTATTTTGGAGATGGTGCAGCTCGTCAAGGATCTTTACATGAAACGTTTAACATGGCAATGCTTTGGAAACTTCCAGTAGTATTTTGTGTTGAAAATAACGGGTATGCAATGGGAACATCTGTAGCTCGTACTGCAAACCATGAAGATATCTGGAAACTTGGATTAGGGTATGAAATGCCTTGTGGTCCTGTAGACGCTATGAATCCAGTTGCAGTAGCAGAAGCTATGGATGAAGCAATAGAGCGTGCTCGCCGTGGTGATGGACCTACATTTTTAGAACTTAAAACATACAGATATAGAGGGCACTCTATGTCTGACGCTCAGCACTATCGTACTAAAGACGAAGTAGCAGAGTATCAAAAAATAGATCCTATTACTCAGATTAAAGAAATTATTCTTGAAAAAGAATATGCAACAGAGGAAGAGATTAAAGTTATGGACAAGCGAGTAAAAGCACGTGTGGCAGAATGTGAAAAATTTGCAGAAGAAAGTCCGTTCCCAGATGTAAACGTGATGTACGATGTAGTGTACGATCAAGAAGAATATCCATTTATACCTCATAGACTTTAAGTTATGGCAGAAGTAATTAACATGCCGCGTCTAAGCGACACGATGGAAGAAGGAACAGTCGCTACTTGGCTTAAAAAAGTAGGAGACAAAGTAGAAGAAGGAGATATCCTTGCCGAAATCGAAACAGATAAGGCAACTATGGAGTTTGAATCTTTTAATGAAGGTGTGTTATTACACATCGGGATTGAAGAAGGTCAAACTGCAAAAGTTGATGTTCTTTTAGCGATCATAGGTGAAGAAGGAGAAGATATTTCTGGATTATTAAATGGTGGTGACGCTTCTGCGAAAAGTGGAGAAGACGAAGCATCATCTTCTGATGAGAAAAAAGAGACTGCATCTCAAGATGAAACTAATGACGCATCTTCTGACGAAGAAGAATCGGCAGATGATGGATCAGATATTCCTGAAGGAGTTGTCGTAGTGACAATGCCACGTCTTTCTGATACAATGGAGGAAGGAACAGTTGCAACTTGGTTAAAGGCTGTAGGTGATAAAGTAGAAGAAGGAGATATCCTTGCTGAAATAGAAACCGATAAGGCAACTATGGAGTTTGAATCATTTCAGTCTGGCACATTATTACATATAGGTATTGATGAAGGTGAGACAGCAAATGTTGATGCGCTTCTAGCAATTATAGGTCCTGAAGGAACAGATGTTTCTAGTGTGGTTAAAAGTGGCGGAGCTAATAAAAAAGAGGCTCCAAAGAAGGAAGAAAAGAAAGAAGCCCCAAAAGCTGATAAAAAGGCAGATGCTCCAAAGGCAGCCCCAAAAAAAGAGAATAATACAAACTCTGCTTCTGGATCTTCAAAACCTGCAACAAATACTACTGGAGGACGCATATTTGTGTCTCCACTAGCAAAGAAAATTGCAGACGAGAAAGGAATTAATCTATCTCAAGTAAAAGGATCTGGAGAAAACGGACGTATCGTTAAAAGTGATGTAGAAAACTTCACACCTAGCGCTAGTCAATCTTCGGGAGCTGGGGTGCAGCAATTTGTTGCAACAGGAGAAGAAAGCTTTGAGGAAATTGAAAATTCTCAAATGCGTAAAGCAATCGCTCGCGGACTTGGTAAATCTAAATTTACAGCGCCTCATTACTACTTGAACGTTGAGTTCAATATGGAGAACATGATGAGCTTCCGTAAGCAGTTTAACGCATTACCAGACACAAAAGTTTCTTTTAATGATATGATTATTAAGGCAACGTCTATTGCTTTAAAGCAGCATCCTCAAGTAAACTCTCAGTGGTTTGATGATAAAATGCGTCTAAATCACCATGTACATATTGGTGTGGCAGTAGCAGTACCTGATGGTCTTGTTGTTCCTGTAGTAGAATTTGCAAACGAAAAGTCATTACAGCAAATTAATGCTGAGGTTAAAGTACTAGCTGGAAAGGCTCGTGATAAAAAACTTACGTTACCAGAAATGGAAGGTTCTACCTTTACAATTTCAAATTTAGGAATGTTTGGTATCACAGATTTTACTTCAATTATCAATCAGCCTAACTCTGCTATCCTATCTGTAGGAGCAATTGTAGAGAAGCCTGTGGTAAAAGATGGAAAGCTTGCTGTAGGACACACAATGAAGCTTACGCTTGCTTGTGATCACCGCACAGTAGATGGTGCAACTGGAGCACAGTTTTTACAAACGCTTAAAACGTACATTGAAAACCCAGTATTAATGCTGGCTTAGTCAATAATAAATATAGAATGATAAACCCACGCAAATGCGTGGGTTTTTTTATCTTTAGCTTTATGAAAAATATCTTAGTATTAGTAGGAGCCCTTGTCTTAGTGGGCTGTGGGTCACCCGCTCCTTTAGTAGGTGTAAAAGGTGAAAACGTGAGTACTGCACCAGCGAGCCAAGTAACGATGGTGATGCCAGACATCAAAAAAATGAAGTCTGTAAAAAGCACGATGGAGTTTCTAGCTTCAGATGAGCTTCAAGGTCGTGATACGGGAAGCAAAGGAATTGAGATGGCTGCGCAGTTTATAGAAGCGCGCTTTAAAGATGCTGGAATAAAACCTTATTTTGAGAATTATCGTGATCCATTTGACGCAAATGGTGTTGAGGCATTTAATATTGTAGGCGTGCTGGAAGGAAATGATCCTAAGCTCAAAGATGAGGTAATTATCATAGGCGCACATTATGATCATATTGGTACCGCAAAAGCTGATGGTGATGATACCATAGCAAATGGAGCAAATGACAATGCTGCTGGAACAACTACAGTACTTGCACTTACAGATTATTTTACTAAAGCAAAGACTAATAAACGTACTATTATATTTACACTATACTCTGCCGAAGAAAAAGGACTTTTAGGGTCAAAAGATTTGTCTAGTAGACTTAAGGCTGCTGGTATTGATCTTTATACGATGATAAGTATTGAGATGGTAGGAGTGCCTATGGTAGGTAAAGATCACTCGTTATATGCTTCAGGATATGAGAAATCTAACTTTGCAGAAAAGTTTAATCAATATGCAGGTGAAAAGGTTATTGGTTTTCTTCCAAAGGCAAAAGAATTTAATCTTTTCAAGCGTAGTGATAACTATCCTTTCTTTTTAGATTTTAATATTCCTGCACATACTATTTCTTCGTTTGATTTTACAAATTATGATCACTATCATGGCGTAGGTGATGAAGCAGATAAAATGGATATCGACTTTATGGAAGGACTTATTAAAAAGTTAATCCCAGGGATCACGGGAATGGCAAATAGTCCTAACAAAGAGATTAAAATGAACTAATGAAAAGAATCATAATTACAGGTACGAGTAGAGGGATAGGTTTTGAGCTTGCTAAGAAGTTTGCAAAAGAAGGGCACCAAGTACTTGCCCTTTCGCGAAAGCATACTCCTTGTGCAGATTTAAATTTACAGAATCTCACTGCTTTTCCATTTGATATTACAGACCAATCACATTTTCAAAAAGTCATAGATTTTATTGAAAGTGATTGGGAAGGAGTAGATGTGCTCATAAATAATGCGGGCGCTTTACTTAATAAGCCATTTGCAGAGACTACCGTTGCAGATTTTGAGATGATATACAAAGTAAACGTGTTTGGCGTTGCCGAGTTAACGCGTACGGTACTTCCATATATGACAGCTGGTGCACATGTAGTAACGGTGTCTAGTATGGGCGGAATCCAAGGAAGCATGAAGTTTCCAGGCCTTGCTGCTTACAGCTCAAGTAAAGGAGCGGTTATTACATGGAGCGAACTCTTAGCTGAAGAATACAAGGAACAGAGCATAGCATTTAATGTACTTGCTTTAGGAGCTGTACAAACAGAAATGCTAGAAGAAGCATTCCCTGGGTATGAAGCGCCATTGACGGCAATACAAATGGCAGATTATCTATCTAATTTTGCGTTAACAGGAAATCAATTTTACAACGGTAAAGTATTGCAAGTTTCTGCTAGCACGCCGTAAGTAGCAAGTAATTTTAAAAACGATTTATAGTTGACGTGGTAGAAGTCCTCAAGAAATATATCCCAGAAAGAGCGGCTGCTCCAGTTTTTGCATTAATAAAGGAACATGCTGTTTATCTCAAGATTGTAAATGAGCGAGTAACAAGGCATGGAGATTATAGAATACTGGCAGATGGACAGCACCAAATCACCATAAACGTAAGTCTTAATCAATACAGGTTTTTAGTCACTTTAGTGCATGAGATAGCGCACTTAGTTGCTTTTAAAAAGTATGGGAGAGCGATAAAACCTCATGGTAAAGAATGGAAACATACGTTTCAATTCTTGATGTTACCCTTTATAAGGCCAGAAATCTTTCCAGCAGATTTATTACCTTATCTAGCAAGGCATTTTAAAAATCCTAAAGCGAGTAGTGATACAGATGCTCATCTTTCTGTAGCGCTAAAGAACTATGACCCACCTAGTGATAAAAATTATATATTTGAATTACCCATGGGATCTACATTCCAGATTTATAATGGGAAGATATTTAAAAAGGGTAAAAAACGTGTAAAACGTTATGAATGCATAGAGGTAAGTACAGGTAGAACATATCTATTTCAGCCTAACGCAGAGGTAGACATCATAGATTAGAAATTATGGAAAATACTAAGAATTATTACGCATTGTTAATGGCTGGAGGTGTAGGCTCTAGATTTTGGCCCGTGAGTACTCAGGCTTTTCCAAAACAGTTTCATGATATGCTTGGCACCGGGGAAACCTTGTTGCAAAAGACATTCAATCGTCTAGCTAAGATTGTTCCAGAAGATCAAATTCTCATACTTACTAATACAGATTATAATGATCTCGTAAAGGAGCAGCTCCCTAATATCAAACAAAAAAACATCGTTCTTGAGCCTGCAATGCGTAACACGGCACCCTGTATCCTTCTTTCTGCATTAAAGGTGGAAAAAGAAAACCCTGATGCGGTGATGGTCGTAGCTCCTAGTGATGCGTGGATAGAAGATGAAGACGCCTTTGTAGAAGATCTTCAGAAAGCTTTTGATGCAGCTCAACAAGAAGAAACTATAGTCACTTTAGGCATACAGCCTAGCTTTCCAAATACGGGTTACGGTTATATAAATTATGATAAAAGTGATAACGCTTTCGCGAAAGCGGTAAAACGTTTTACAGAAAAACCCGATTATCCTACTGCCAAAGAATTTGTAGCAAGTGGAGAATATCTCTGGAATGCAGGTATGTTTATATGGAGTGTAAAAACTGTCGTAAACAGTTTTAAGTCTTTTTTGCCGGATATGTACGGTTTACTCAATGAGGGTAATGCAGTGTATAATCTCCCAGAAGAACAAGATTTTATAAATGAGGCGTACCCCAAAGCAGAGAATATAAGTATCGATTTTGGAGTGATGGAGAAGCATCAAAATGTAAAAGTAGTCCCAGCAACTTTTGACTGGAATGACCTAGGTACTTGGGGATCTCTCTATGATAAAATGGAAGGGGCTTCTGGAAAAGATGCCGTTGTAAATGCGCGTATCATCGCAACAAATACTTCAGGAAACATCATTAGAACTGCTAGTAATAAAGTGGTAGTAGTAGACGGACTTAAAGATTATATTATCGTCGAAAAAGAAGATGTTCTCGTTATTGTACCTAAAAGCAAGGAGCAAGACATCAAAGAAATACGCAATGAGGTGCAGTCTAAATTTGGTAATAACTTAGGATAGTGGAAAACAAAGATAATATAGGGGCAAATCCAGATCCAAAGCCCAGCGAACTCAATATTGATCCTAACGAGAATATGAGAGATGAGGCAAAGGGTCTCTGGGAAAGTATAAAGGAATTTTTAAGTGATCTTCTTGATATTAGAGAAGATACAGATAGATCTACTACGGTAGAGGCTATTCGTAAAGACATACCTTTTAAAGGTCATAACGCGTGGATTCTTATTTTTTCCATTTTTGTTGCGAGTATTGGACTCAATGTAAGTAGTACCGCTGTAGTAATAGGCGCCATGCTTATAAGTCCGCTTATGGGACCTATAGTTGGCATTGGGCTTTCTATAGCGATAAATGACGCTATCATGATGAAGCGATCATTTGTAAACCTTGCAGTGATGATAGTGCTAAGTGTGCTTACGGCTACCTTATATTTTAGTTTATCGCCGGTTAAAGAAGTCACACCAGAATTAATGGCGCGTACTTGGCCTACTATATTAGATGTGTTTATTGCAATTTTTGGTGGTCTTGCGCTTATTGTTGCTAAGACAAAATCAGGTACTATTGCTAGTGTGATCTTTGGTGTTGCAATTGCTACTGCCTTAATGCCACCACTATGTACTGTAGGTTATGGTCTTTCTCAATCCATTATAGGAAATAGCGAAGGACTTTACTGGGCGTTAGGAGCATTATATCTTTTCTCCATTAATGCTGTGTTTATAGCACTTGCTACATTTACCGTATCAAAACTTCTAAAATTTCCGTTAGTTAAATATGCAAACCAAAAGACTAGAAAGCGTACGACGCGTATGGCAACTCTTATTGCTGTATTAGTTTTAGTACCTAGTGTTTGGACATTTTTAAGATTGCTTAATCAGCAAATTTTTATAACTAAAGCAAAGGCTTTTGTTACAAATACTATTAAATATGAAGGTGCAGAGATTGTAAAAGAAACAGATGATGCCGACAATAGACGTGTAGATCTTTATCTTATAGGGAAGCTAGTCCCGCAAAATCTCATTGCTCAATGGGAGGATGAATTTAAGAAGACTGAAGACTGTGAGAATTGTACCCTAGTTGTACATCAAGGCGCAGATCAAAGTGGCGAACTTGCAGCAAGATTAAGTACAGAGGTGCGCTCTGGTATTCTTGAGGATTTATATGTAAAAAATCAAGAAGCAATGACTTCTAAAGATGAGCAAATTCGTCTTCTTGAGAATGAGGTGACCCAACTTCGTGGGACAGCCTTACCATTTGCATCTATGCGCAATGAGGCAAAAATTAATTATGATGGGCTTAAAAGATTTGGTTATGCTACAGAGATTACTACAGACTTTTCTGGTGGTATTGATACCTTAACGGTAGTTCGAGTAGAATGGGCAGATAGCTTGTCCCAAAGCGCAAGAAATAAACAGCAGGAAAAACTAGGGCAATGGATAAAAGAGCGTTTTAGTCTCGATACCGTAGTAGTAAATGGTAATGTTTGGAGAAAGAAATAACATCACTGTTCATTAGTCTATAACACAGTTTCTTAATTACCTAGGTATAATATTAAAGGGCTATAATTCTTTATAATGGCGCTTTCGCGAAAGCGTAACAATTAAGAGTTTTGAGCTTCTCTTACCATTTTAAATAGGTTTGAGGAGTACACAAAATTTGTAACGTCTTTATTATCTGTTTTAAAGATTTCATTTTTAGTTCCTTCCCAGGCTAGGTGGCCTTTTTGAAGGTACACAATATGATCCCCTATTTCCATCACAGAGTTCATGTCATGCGTATTAATGATGGTTGTAATATCTTGCTCTATGGTAATCTCTCTAATAAGATTATCAATTACGGTAGCAGTATTAGGATCTAGTCCAGAGTTAGGCTCATCACAAAACAAGTATTTTGGATTGTTTACAATAGATCTAGCGATAGCTACACGCTTTTGCATTCCTCCAGATATTTCTGAAGGTAACTTATGGTTTGCATTCTCTAGATTAACGCGGTTGATGACCACATTTGCTCTTTCTATGCGTTCCTTCTTTTTCATCTTTGTGAACATCTTGAGCGGGAAAGCGATGTTTTCTTCTACAGTCATGGAGTCAAACAAGGCGCTGCCTTGAAAAACCATCCCTATCTGCTCTCTAAGATCACGTTGGTGCTCATCATCAAGTTCTGAGTATGGATTACCATCGTAGATTATTTGTCCGCTGTCGGGCTTAAAAAGGCCTAACATCGTTTTTAAGAATACCGTTTTACCAGATCCAGAAGTGCCTATAATAAGATTAGTCTTACCAGATTCAAACTTGGTTGAGAATCCTTTTAAGACTTCGTTGTCACCAAATGACTTTCGTATTTCTTTTACTTCAATCATCTAGCTTAGTAATAATTGGGTGGTTATAAAATTCACTAGTATAATCGCCACACTTGTCCATACGAACGAAGTTGTACTCGCTTTTCCTACTTCCAGAGCTCCGCCTCTCATATAATATCCATGGTATGCAGGAATAGTAGCTAGTAAAAAGGCAAACAAGAATGTCTTGAAAAACGCATAGAATAGTTGGAAAGGTATAAAGTCTTGTTGAAGTCCAGATAAAAAGTCATTACTAGGGGCAAAGCCTCCATATACTGCGGCTGTATAAGCACCTATAATTCCTAAAAACATCCCTATTGCAATAAGGAATGGATAGATTAACATCGCAACAATTTTAGGAAATACTAAGTAATTAAGAGAGTTGATTCCCATAACTTCTAGTGCATCTATTTGCTCTGTAACACGCATGGTACCTATGCTTGAAGTTATAAATGATCCTACCTTACCAGCCATAATAACAGATACAAATGTAGGAGCAAATTCAAGTATAATAGACTGTCTTGCAGCAAAGCCTATTAGCGATTTTGGCAATAGCGGGTTGTTTAAGTTGAGTGCCGTTTGTATGGCAACAACAGCACCTACAAAGAAGGATATAAATGCAACAATACCTAATGACCCAATGATTAGATCATCAATTTCTTTAAAAATAAGATCACGAAGAACCTTGCCCTTTGTAGGTTTTACAAAGGTATTTTTTATCATTAAGAAATATTCACCTATAGAGTGTAGGTATGACATTGACGATGTTTAAGTGGCTAATGTAGGTATTAATACGATTGTTAAAATAGTATTTAAGATAGGTTTATGACTACTGCTGTTTTAGTAATTTCTTCATTTTGGCATGAATAGCAGTATTCTCATAGATTCCCATGAACTCAGAAGCGCCAGGTCCGTAAGCAAAAACTGGTACCATCGTAGCACTGTGTCCGCCTGTAGAAAATGATGGTTCTATCGTGTTATAATCTCCCGCTTTTGATGCAAGTGTAAAGCCACCCGTTTCATGATCTGCAGTTACAATAACGAGTGTGTTGCCATCCTTTTCAGCATAATCAAGCACTTGACCTATCACCGTGTCAAAGTCTATAAGTTCGCTTATTAAGTACTCACTATCATTATTATGTCCGCCCCAGTCTACTTGAGAACCTTCTACCATTAAGAAAAAGCCTTTCTTATTTTGAGAAAGTTTCTTGATTCCAAGTTTAGTAGCGTCATACAAGAAAGAACCACGACCGTCTAAAAATTTAGGCATCCCACTGTCTGCTAGTAAGAAACCATAGTTTTTATCTTTTTTTAATGAAAGCATAGGATCGAGTCTGTCTAAGTATATTTCATAGCCCTTAGACTCGAGTGTTGCTACGAGATTATTTCCATCTTCTCTATTTTCAAAAAATTTACGTCCTCCACCAGCAAAAAAGTCAACGCCAGAGTTAATGATATCTTCGGCAATTTCTAACTCCATCTTTCTAAACTTTTGATGAGCATAAAAACTAGCAGGAGTCGCATGAGTGATGGTTGAAGTTGCGATAACACCTGTAGCAAAACCTCTTTTTTCTAAATCTTCAAGAATAGTTGGTGCAGCGATGGTGTCTGTATTAACTCCAATGGCTCCGTTATACGTTTTTAAACCTGTAGAAAAAGCCGTAGCTCCACTAGCCGAGTCTGTAATTAAATCACTTGCCGAAGAAGTTTTAATGAGTCCTATTGTTTTGAAGCGATCATAATTAGACGGCTGCGTATTATAATATTGACTAGCAGAAATCTGGCTCAAACCAGTACCATCTGCTATCATAAGTATAATGTTCTTAGGTTTTTTATTTTGTGCTGTACTGCTTACAGATGCACAAGATATGGTCATACCTATTACACATAGCGATAGATATTTTGATATTGACTGTATATTCATTGTAGTAAAGATTTAAGCAAAAGTAATTAATGTCTCAATGACAATTTTAAAGATTAGGTTAAGAATTAGACACCAAGCTTAGATCTTATTCCTTTCCATCGTAAGTTTCTTATAAATGTGCCTTCTTGTGCACTTACAAGGTGATCTTTTTTAGATCGCTTTGCGCGAAAATATCCACGCAAATAATCCTTAGTTAAAAGCAAGTTCCCTTTGCGATTTGCTAACTTGATTGACGCTATCAAAGTAAGCCAAAAGCCGTATCTCATTCCATAGAATGCTTCTCCTTGTTTAAATTGTGCTGCTTTGTTGTAGGTATTGCCTGTTGGTTTCAGGTGTTTTACATGCAGGGTGTCGTTTGTGATAACCTGCCAGTTATAATATTTTGCAAGAAGCTCATCGATGGTGTCCCACCCCATTGCTGGTTTGAGGCCTCCTATTTCTTTAAAACATTCTTTTCTATACGCTTTAAGTGCGCCGCGTATGTGGTCTTTGTTAGTTAGGTTTTCAAGAACCCAATTTTCATCTTTTTCTACATAGCAAAATCCTCCAGCCATTCCGATGCGAGGATTTTTTTCAAATTCATGAGCAATGGTCTCTAGGTAATTCACTGGAAAAATAAGATCTGCATCAAATTTGCAAAAGATATCATAGTCTTCATCAAGCGTGTTTATACCTTTTTGAACGGCTTGTATTACTTTACTGCCGGGTAGATGTATATCGCTGCTGGTTGTATTGAGAAGTTCTATGAAGGAGTGCGCTTTCGCGAAAGCGGAAATTATCTTCTCACTGTTATCTGTACTTTGGTCATTGACCACAACTACCTTTTTAGGAAGCAATGTTTGTGCAACTAAGGAGTCTAGCATTTGTTTTATAAACTCGGCCTCATTGTGACAAGGTATGACGATGTAGAAATTCATTATGACTTGCGTTCGGCGTAAATCAGGTAGTAGCGCGGAGTAAAGATTCTCAATAATGGTCTAATACCTACTTTCTTAACGGGATTTGTAAACTTCTCACGTTTTTTAATTTCCCATCCTGCTTTTTCAAAAAGCCAGTCAAATTGCCAATCTTCAAACTCATGGTAATGTCTATCCCACATATCAGTCTTGGAACGATAGGCAGGGGAGAACCATAGTTTTAAAGGGATACTCGCTACTATTTTATCTGCCTTTATATCTTGCAGGACATTAAAAGGTGCGAGTAGATGTTCAAAAATCTCAAACGCAGTAATCACCGTTGCATCTGCTTGTTGTACAGCACTCGTGTCTATATCTAGATCTTCTCCCGATGTATTTTGTACTGTATATCCTTCACGTTCCATAAAATCTACAAATGGGTTACGCACACCGAGATCAAGAATTTGCTCATTTGTGTCAGGAATTACTTCCTTGAGAAAATTGATTGTGTGTTTGTATCGTTTGTTTGGAAAAGTGTTTTCGTACACGTTTAATGATAATTTACAGTTAGTAACACTTAAAAAAAAGAGGGTGCTTGTCTCTAAATTAATAGCGATATACCATAGCGTTGATGTTCATTCCAGCACCTACACTTGCAAAAATAACGACATCACCTTTGTTGATTTCGTGATTTTCTAGAGCTCCTTGACGTACTAAGTCAAATACTGTAGGAACCGTAGCAACAGAGCTGTTACCTAGTGTGTTGATGCTCATAGGCATGATATGCTCAGGCATTTCTAAGTCGTGAAGTTTGTAAAAACGACTTACAATTGCCTCATCCATCTTCTCGTTTGCTTGATGGATAAATATTTTCTTTACATCAGCAATTGTACAGCCACTATTTTCAAGGCATGTTTTCATGGCTTGAGGTACTTGTGTAAGCGCAAAGTTATAAATCTTGCGACCATACATTTTTATGTACTTAGTTTGCTGTTCTGCTTCGGTGTTATAAGAAGATCCGTTAAAAAGGAAATATGCCTCATCATAAGTAAATGTAGCTGTCTCAAAAGATAATATTCCAGTATCACTATCATCTTGCTCGATGATAGATGCTCCAGCACCATCACTGTAAATCATACTGTCTCTGTCGTGATCATCTACCACGCGAGAAAGCATCTCAGTACCAATCACAAGACATTTCTTGGCCATTCCTGCCTTGATATAGGCTTGTGCTTGAATCACACCTTCTATCCATCCAGGACACCCAAAAAGAATATCGTAAGCAACACACTTTGGGTTTTGTATACGTAAGTTGTGTTTAATACGTGATGCAAGACTAGGTACAATATCGCTAAAGTTTGATCCCTTTTGCACATCACCATAATTGTGAGCACAGATAATATAGTCTAGTGTTTCAGGGTCTACTCCTGAGTCTTTAATAGCTTTTAGGGCTGCTTGCGTCCCCATGTCTGAGGATTGCATACCAGCAGGTGCATAGCGTCGTTCTGAAATACCAGTAATGGCTTTAAACTTTTCTATGATGATACCATTTTTAGATTTAATGGCAGAGCCATCCATATTCAAAAATTGATGTTTTTGAAAGTTGTCATTTTTTGTTACGACTTCTGGAATGTAGCTGCCTAAACCTGTTATCTTAATTGCCATATAGGGTATTTTGTAAGGAAGTAAAGTTAATGAAACAGAATGGGATTGCCCGATGTCATAACTGTTCCTATTTATTTTGTGAAATCCATAATAATTAGCTCTTTTTAGCTACTTATCAGCGAGAACTTTACCGTTATTAAATTAATCTTGATGTATGTATAAAATAGCAAAGGTCAAAATGCTAGATTTTGACCTTTACTTATGAGATCATCTCAATTTTGACGATGTTTTTATCAAAATAATAGATGTTTCAATTATTGTGCATTTATGCTTCCATGTATTCCTCAATAGGAGCACAAGTACATATTAAATTACGATCACCATAAGCGTCATCTACACGACGCACAGTAGGCCAGAATTTATTTTCTGCAACATAGCTTAGCGGGTAAGCGGCTTTCTCTCTAGAGTATGAGAACTCCCAAGTATCTGCAGTGACCATAGCTAGTGTATGCGGTGCATTTTTCATAATGTGGTTAGGCTCATCAGAACTTGCTGTGTCAATTTCCTTTCTAATAGAAAGCATTGCTTCACAAAAACGATCTAGTTCTTCTTTGCTTTCACTTTCTGTAGGTTCTATCATCATAGTTCCTGCTACTGGGAAAGAAACCGTAGGAGCGTGGAAACCATAATCCATAAGACGCTTTGCGATATCTGTTACTTCGATACCATGAGCTTTAAATGGACGACAGTCTATAATCATCTCGTGTGCAGCACGACCGCGTTCTCCTACATATAAACATTGGTAAGCGCCGTCAAGACGCTCTTTGATGTAGTTTGCATTAAGAATAGCATACTCAGTAGAGTGACGTAATCCTGGCTCACCTAGCATAGTGATGTATCCGTAAGATATAAGACATGCAAGTGCAGATCCCCATGGAGCTGCGCTTATTGCAGTAATGGCTTGCTCACCACCTGTAGTAATTACTGGGTTAGTAGGTAAGAAAGGAACTAGTTGCTTTGCAACACATATAGGTCCTACTCCTGGGCCACCTCCTCCGTGAGGAATAGCAAACGTTTTGTGTAGGTTTAAGTGACATACATCTGCGCCAATTGCTCCTGGATTTGTAAGGGCAACTTGTGCATTCATGTTTGCACCATCCATATATACTTGACCACCATGCTCATGTATGAGTGATGTGATTTCTTTTACAGCGCTTTCATATACTCCATGCGTAGATGGGTATGTGATCATAAGTGCCGCAAGGTTGTCTTTGTGCTTCTCTGCTTTTTCACGTAAATCATCTACATCGATGTTTCCGTTTTCTAGTGCTTTTGTAACTACTACTTTCATACCAGCCATTACTGCACTTGCAGGATTGGTTCCGTGTGCAGATGATGGGATAAGGCAGATGTTTCTGTGGCTGTCTCCACGAGATTCGTGGTATGCACGTATTACCATCAGTCCGGCATACTCTCCTTGAGCGCCAGAGTTAGGTTGTAATGATGTACCTGCAAAACCTGTAATCTCCGTAAGTTGATCTTCAAGTTTTTTAAGCATAGTCTGGTATCCTTCTGCCTGATCTAATGGTGCAAATGGGTGCATATTCCCCCATTGCGGATCAGAAAGTGGTAACATTTCAGACGCTGCATTAAGCTTCATTGTACAAGAACCTAGGGATATCATTGAGTGATTTAATGATAAATCTTTACGCTCTAGTTTTTTGATGTAACGCATCAATTCTGTTTCAGAATGATAGGTGTTAAATACTGGAAGTTGTAAAAATGAAGTCTCACGAGCTACACTTGCAGGAATCGCGTTTCCTTCGGCAATTTCAGATATAACGATAGTTTCTTTTGAGTACGCTTTCGCGAAAGCGGAAATGATATCATTTACATCTTGTAAGGTGGTAGCTTCATGTATAGAGATTGCCACGGTCTCTGCATCTGGGTAATGGAAGTTGATTTCCATTTCTTGTGCTACGGCAGCTACTTTAGCAGCATCTGCTTTTATTTGTATGGTATCAAAATAACTCTCGTTTGTTTGATACAATCCTAGTTGTTCAAGTGCATCTGCAACAGTAGCTGTAGTGTTGTGAACCTTATTTGCTATATTTTTTAATCCTTCTGGACCGTGATATACACCGTACATTCCCGCCATAACAGCAAGTAATACCTGAGCAGTACAGATGTTTGAAGTTGCCTTATCACGTTTGATGTGTTGCTCACGCGTTTGAAGCGCCATACGCAGGGCACGCTTACCATCAGTATCTTTTGTTACTCCAATGATACGTCCTGGGATGCTTCTTTTATATTCTTCCTTAGTAGCAAAGTATGCTGCGTGAGGACCTCCGTATCCTAATGGAATACCAAAACGTTGCGTAGTACCTACTACCACGTCTACTCCAAATTCTCCTGGAGCGCGCAGTTTTACAAGGCTCAATATATCTGCTGCTACAGCTACTTTAATATCTGCTGCATTTGCATTTGCTACAAAATCTGCGTAGTCAAATACTTTTCCAGATACACCTGGATATTGTAAGATGGCTCCAAAGAACTCTTTAGAAAAATCAAATTCTTCGTGATTTCCTACTACTAATTCAACACCAATTGGGGTTGCACGTGTTTGTAATAAAGAAAGCGTTTGAGGTAAAATCTCTTCAGATACAAAGAATTTATTTACGTCTGCCTTTTTCTGATCACGGCTACGTACAGAAAACAGCAATGCCATTGCCTCTGCAGCTGCGGTAGACTCGTCAAGTAAAGATGCATTTGCAAGCTCCATACCTGTAAGATCTGTGATCATGGTCTGGTAGTTAAGCAATGCTTCTAGACGCCCTTGAGCAATCTCTGCTTGGTAAGGCGTGTAAGCCGTGTACCATCCCGGATTTTCTAGAATATTACGCTGTATTACCGCTGGTGTAATCGCTTGGTTGTATCCTAGACCTATAAAAGATCTAAAAACTTTGTTTTTATTAGACAGTGCTGTGATATGTGCAGCAAACTCATGCTCGCTTAGCGCAGGGTCTAGCGTAAGGTTGTTCTCAAGTCTAATGTTATCAGGAATAGTCTCAAATATGAGTTGCTCGATAGTTTCAGCGCCTACGGTTTTAAGCATCTCAGGAAGATCACTTCTACGCGGGCCTATATGGCGTAATGCAAACGAATCTGTATTCATCGTATTGAATATTTTTAGGTGTCACAAAAATAAGGCAACGAAATCGATTTTTACGACTTATTTGCCTCATAGCGAGCTAATGTTTTCAACGGAAATGCAACCTTATTAACAGTTGTAGTATTTTTGTCTAATGCAGTTGTTTAAACGTGTTTTTGACTTTTATATAAACAGTAGTATCCACGTGAGCTTAGCCGTGGTTGCATTAGGGTGGGTGACTTGCTTGTCTTTAGACATAAACGTTAATTACGAGTTGCTTGCGTTTTTATTTTTTAGCACAGTGACTGGCTATAATTTTGTTAAATATGCCGAAATAGCTGGTTTACACCATCGGAGCCTAGCAAAATCATTAAAATCAATACAAGTTTTTTCTGTTTTTTGCGGAATTGGGATGATTGTAACGGCATTTTGGCTCCCACTAGAAGTGTGGGTGGCTTGTGGTATTTTGGGGTTAATCACGCTACTGTATGCAGTTCCATTTTTTCTCCCAGCAACAAGCACAGATAATAATAAGGGGAATTTGAGAAGCATCTCTGGTGTAAAAATCTACATCATAGGTCTTGTATGGGCAGGAGTGACGGTGTTATTACCAGTTCTCGAGCAAGGTCTCTCGATGTATTGGGATGTGTGGATTGTATGTGTACAGCGCTTTCTTTTTGTAATCGCTATCATGATTCCATTTGAGATAAGAGATGCGAGTTATGACCTCGCCTCTTTACGTACGCTGCCTCAAGTAGTAGGCATAAAAAAAGCCAAAATCATCGGTGTGATTTGGCTTTTCTTATTTTTAATTCTAGACTTTTTAAAGTACGACTTATCTATGCCGATGTTAACTACACACTTAATAATTGTAGCAGTGGTAGTGGTTTGTATCACGCTTTCGCGAAAGCGTGCTTCAGCTAAGAGTTATTTTACATCCTTTTGGGTAGAGGGAATCCCACTACTTTGGTTAAGTCTAGCGTTGTTATTTAATTATTTACTTGATTGAGTTGCTCTTGAAGGCGTTGCTTCATGAGTTCTTTATCAGACATAGAAACTGTTTCTACCGATGGATTTTTTATTGCTTTACTAAGCTTTCCATTACGAGAAGAATATTTTCTACAAGCTCTACAATAGATAAGGTGAAAACTTAATTTTATTTTATCTATTAATGAAGCCTCGTTATACTGGTTCTTGTCGCAGATGTGGTTAGCCTCTTGACATTCAGTTTTTAATTTCATTTTTTTACTTTTAATTATTCTAGATACTTATAGCCAATTTTTCTCCATACAGCTTGCCATGGCTGTACGGGCTCTGTGGATAATTACCCAAAAGTTAGACGGAGTAATATCAAATTCATTACAAATTGCTTCAGTATCAAAGTCGTCTATAGTTTTCATCTTAAAAATACGAGCTTGCTTTTCTGGTAACTTACTTAAGCAATTAAAAATCGCCTCGCCTAGCTCTTCATTTTCGATGCTATCTTCGGCAGTTTTGTCAAAGGGGTCTGCAACGCGCTCCTCTAGCCAGTCGCCTTCACTCTCATCATCTTTGTAATTGATGTGAACTTCTGCCTTTCCTTTCTTAGAGTTTGTCTTGCGGTAGTGGTCAATGATTTTACGCTTTAAAATGGAAATGAGCCACGTACGTTCTGTAGCTTCTCCTTTAAAGTTTTTCATTGACTTAAGACCTGCGAGAAAAGTCTCAGAAATTAAGTCTCTTGCCATGTCGCGATCATTAACGCGGGCGATGGTATAATTAAATAGGTAGTCCGAGTACTGGTCTACCCATTTTGTGGGGTCTATTTGGTTAGTGGACATAAGTAATCTGTCGTATATTTTTTCAAAAATAACATAAAACTGATTAGCATATTGATTTTTAGAGCAATCAAGGGTTTCTGTTCTGTTATTATAGGTTATCCACTAATTAAATTTTAGGTTAGAGTGATGTAATTTAACGTAACAAATCTTTTAATGCCTTATCTAGTTGCTCATACCTAAATGTAAAGCCCTCTTTTAGTAATTGTTCTGGGATTACGTTGCGGCTTTTGAGTAACAATTCGGTTTCTGTTCTTATTACAAAGGCACCAACTTCCAATAATGGTTTAGGAGAAGGGATGCCAAAAGGTATTTTAAGAGTATCACGCATCAATGACATAAGATGTGCATTTGTGGTGGGCTTAGGTGCCACTATATTAATTGGTCCTTTTATATGGGAATTAGTGATTAGAAAGTCAAGACTACGTAAAAAGTCTTCTTCATGAATCCAACTGAATTTCTGCTTTCCATCACCTTGTTTTCCTCCTAGTCCTAGTTGGGTGATTTTTTTAATTGGTTGCAAGGCTCCGCCATTTTTGCCCAGCACGATAGATGTGCGCAACGCAATCTTACGCGTTTGCGTCGTCGTGCTTGAGAACAATGCATCTTCCCATGCTTTTGCCACGCTTACAGAAAATCCAGTGCCTATTTCTCCAGTGCGTTCGGTCATTTCCTTATCTAGCGAGTGACGATATATAGTCGCTGTAGATGAGTTGAGCCAAGTGGAAGGAGGGTTTTTACATTGTGCAATTGTCTTCCCTATAATCGTAGTCGTGTCTACACGGGAGTTCATGATGAGGTCTTTATTTTTATCCGTATAGCGGCAGTCTACAGAGCGTCCAGCCATATTAATAACTACATCTGCATCTTCAAATTCTCGCTCCCAACCAGAGAAGGTTTTTGCATCCCAAAGAACCGTTCTCACGTTGTTATGCTGTGGTTTTTGCTTTCGCGAAAGCAAAACAATCTCCTCAAAGCTACTTCCGAAATAATCAGTTAAGAGCGACCCTAAAAAGCCGCTCCCACCTGATATAATTAATTTTTTCATGATGTTATAGTTTACACTTGTTGAGGTTGTATAGCTCTAGATTTTCTACGACCTCTGAAAAATAGCAATAAGTTAAGGAACAGCATAGCTCCTAAGTAAATTGAGAAACCACCTATTTTACTACTTAAAATCTCAATGAGACTCTGGTAAGTTTCATCAAAGCGATAATCACTAATCTTTAAGATAAGTAGTCCAAACCCAAGATTAAGGAGGTAGAACCCTACTTCAAAAAGCTTGTTTGTAGCATTTGCAATCTCTTCTTTCCCTTTAAAAATGTCAAGCATAAATGTTTTTCCATTCTTAAAAAGCGTGCGCGAGACAAAAAATGTCAACAATAGAATAACAGGTAAGTAAATAAAATAGCCGATGATGATTTTAGAAGTTTCCATAATTTAAAATTTAGATAGTGATTGTTTATTAAAAAGAAATTGTACGCCTGCGATGTTTATATAATGAAGCGCTGCAAGAAGCATAATTATTTGTCCAGCATGAGAAGCAATGTTTGATATAATATCATGAGGAGTGGTGATTGCAGTCCAAGTAGAAATCATATACACCGAGTAGCCTAGATTTACGAGGTAATAACCTACTAGTAATACCTTATTGATATAGGAACATAATTCAAGATTGTCTGGCATCAAGCTTGCCACAAACACATTGCCATTGCGATAGCAGATTGTACCTACTCTTATGATAATTGTACTCATTAGAAGACCATAAATACTGTATTCGATGATGTTATAGTACATGACAAGTAGATTTTAATTCATCATTGAGACTAAGTGTCCTTGAGATATAAAGAGAGTAAAATGCAAGGAGTCCAGCTGAAATTAAACTGACTACAAAAACAAAGTCTTTTGCATAAACAAACTCTTCACCAAAGTATAGAAAAGACAATGTAGTCGTAACTAGTAATCCATAAAGAATAAGATGTTTTTTAAATAGGGTAGGCATCTTTTTCCAATAGCACAGGTGAATTAAATAAAGAATGATCTGAGCAGCGCCTGTAGCCATCATAAATATCAATCCAAAATATGGTATAATAAATAGAATCAAATTAATGATTACAGTGACTTTGTTGATTTTGTAGATAGTTCTCATAATATTATACTTTCAGAAAATAATGAAACATTTAATTCAATAAAAAGCACATATTTCAGTGCTTAGTTATTTTGAGTTTGAGAAGTATTACTTCATCAACTTTAATATCGTCTTAGTAATCCAGTTCTCTTTATAATCTGTGATTTTTTCAAGCATGCTGTCGGCTCTGGAGACAAATTCATAAAGCTCTGCTGTTTTTGCTTTAAAGTGAGCAGCCTCTTTTGTGTCTGTATTTTCTAGGTTTGTTACTTCTTCTAAAACTCGTAAGGTAGGTTTGATTTCTCGCTTGCTGCGTTCCTTTGCAATCTTCCTTGCAAGCTCATCTATGTTACCTTCTGCAACAAAGTATTCTCTTCGTTCACCGGCTTTGTATTCTTTAAAAATAATGCCCCAGTCTATTAATGAACGTAAATTCATGCTCGCATTACCGCGTGAGATATGAAGCTCGCTCATAATATCTTCCATACTAAGCGCTTCTGGAGATACCATTAATAATGCATGAATTTGCGCCATGGTTTTATTAATTCCCCATTGAGATCCTAGAGCTCCCCAGGTTTGTATAAACTTATTTTTTGCTTGACTAAATTCCATACATCAAATATACGAATGTTATTGTAGTTTCAATAATAAATGAAATAATATTTTTAATCAAAGCAATATTCTTATCTGTATTTTTGATTTTATGAATGTATTAGTGATCTCTACTGTATGGGTTGAGCCTACCTCTTCGGCAGCGGGAAGTAGGATGTTGCAGCTATTAGATATGATGATAGCAAAGGGTTGGAAGATTACTTATGCTAGTACGGCTGGAGTTTCAGAAAATGCTTTTGATCTAGAAACGCTGGGCATCACAACACAAGAGATACGTGTAAATGATGAATTTTTTAACGCTTTCGCGAAAGCGTACCAACCCAATATTGTCCTTTTTGACCGATTCATGGCCGAAGAGCAATTTGGATGGCGCATCGCAGAACAATGTCCAGATGCTATAAAAATTCTAGACACCGAAGATTTACACTGCCTGAGAAAAGCACGCCAACAAGCAGTAAAAGAGGGTAGAGATTTTAACGAAAATGATCTTATCTCTGATGTAGCCAAAAGGGAAATTGCTTCCATATATAGATGTGATCTTACGTTAATGATTTCTCGAGTAGAGATTGCCTTGTTGCAAGACTTCTTTAAAGTGCCTAGCTCACTCTTACATTACCTACCATTTTTATTGCCCAAAGCGCCAGCCGATTGTAAGCCTTTTAATGAGCGACAACATTTTATTGCAATAGGTAATTTTATACATCTTCCTAACTGGGACGCTACGCTAGCGCTCAAAAAGAATATCTGGCCGCTTATTAGAAAAGAAATTCCCACAGCAGAGTTGCATATCTATGGTGCTTATCCGTCAGAAAAAGTGATGCAACTGCATAACAAGAAGGATGGTTTTATTGTAAAAGGAAGAGCAGAAGATGCGCATGAAGTGATAGCCAATGCACGAGTATTACTTGCTCCGTTGCGTTTTGGGGCAGGTTTAAAAGGAAAGTTCATAGATGCAATGCAGTGTGGAACTCCATCTGTGACCACAACAATAGGGGCAGAAGGGATGAAGCAAGGTTTGCCTTGGAGTGGTGCGATAACTGATGATGATGTAACTTTTGCGAGAGAGGCGATTACCTTATACAATGATGAGTTGGTTTGGAGCAAAGCTCAGGAGCAAGGCAAAGAAATCATCAATAAAAATTTTCAAAAAGAAGATTTTGAAGAAGATTTCATAGCGAGAGTCAATTCTATTAAGACGAATCTAGAAACCAGCCGACTTAATAATTTTACAGGTCAGATGTTGCTGCATCATTCCATGCGTAGTACCAAATTTATGTCTAAGTGGATTGAGGAGAAAAATAAAAAGGAGCCCATATAATGAGCTCCTTTTGTAATCTGATTAATGTTTGACCTTAAATAAGTCCTGCACGTCGCAACAATGCTTCTGGTTTAGGTTCTTGTCCACGGAAACGTTTATACAATATCATAGGGTCCTCTGTTCCTCCTTTTGAGAGTACGTGATTCTTAAACTTAGCTGCTACTTCTTTATTAAAAATACCTTCCTCTTTAAAGTATTCAAACGCATCTGCATCTAGTACTTCTGCCCATTTGTAGCTGTAATATCCCGAAGAATACCCTCCTTGAAAGATGTGTGCAAATGCAGTACTCATACACGTATCTGGAGTGTCAGGATATAAAGAAGTATCTCCAAATGCTTTTGTTTCAAACGCTTTTACATCCTTAATGTCACTCGGATCTTGACCATGCCATGACATATCGAGTAAGCCAAAGCTTAGTTGGCGCAGGGTTCCCATTCCTTCTTGGAAGGTAGCGGCATCTTTTATTTTTTGAACTAAATCCATTGGGATTACTTCACCGGTCTCATAGTGCGTAGCAAAAAGCTCTAAAGCTTCTTTCTCATAACACCAGTTCTCTAGTACTTGACTTGGTAACTCAACAAAATCCCAGTATACAGAAGTGCCTGAGAGGCTAGGGTAGGTAGTATTTGCAAGCATACCGTGTAGCCCGTGTCCAAACTCGTGAAAGAGCGTAGTCACTTCGTTAAATGTGAGTAAAGATGGCTTGCTAGGTGTAGAAGGAGTGAAGTTACATACATTAGATATGTGCGGGCGATCATTTACACCATTCTCAATTTTCTGACCTTTAAAAGAAGTCATCCATGCTCCACCACGCTTTCCTTTACGTGGGTGGAAATCTGCATAGAATAGAGATACGTAGTTTCCATCTGCATCTGTCACACGATAGGTTTTCACCTCTTTGTGATAAACGTCCACGTCATATACTTGTTCAAACTGAAGTCCAAACAATCTTGTTGCAATTTCAAAAACTCCGTCAATTACATTTTCTAACTTGAAATATGGCTTGAGTTGCTCGTCATCTAGGCTAAAAAGTTTTTTCTTAAGCTTCTCAGAATAATAAGAGCCATCCCACTTTTCTAAGCGATCAATGTTGTCGAGTTCTTTTGCAAATTTCTCTAGTTGTTCAAATTCTTTCTGTGCGGCAGGTTTTGCTTTTTCTACCAATTCGTTTAAAAAGCTTATTACTTTTTCGGGCGTTTTTGCCATGCGCTCTTCTAGTACAAAATGTGCGTGTGTAGCATACCCAAGTAACTGTGCGCGTTCAAAACGCAGATTTGCAATCTCCAGCGTGTTCTTTTGATTATCGTGCTCGTTGTTTTTAAAGGCTCTACTCCCAAATGCAAGTGATAGCTCCTTACGTAACTCACGATTATCTGCATACTTCATAAACGGAATGTAGCTAGGGTAATCCAGTGTTACTACCCATCCATCTTTTTCTCTAGAGACTGCTTCGGCGGCAAATGCTTCTTTTGCACTATCAGGTATTCCTGCTAGATCTTTTTCATCGGTGATATGTAGCTCGTAGCTGTTTGTTTCGGCTAAAATGTTTTCGCCAAAACTCAGTTTTAATTGTGCTAGCGCAGTATCAATTTCGCGTAAGCGGGATTTTTTATCCTTTGGTAAGTTGGCTCCGTTGCGAGAGAAACTCTTGTATTTTTTATCGAGAAGTGTTTTTTCTTCTACGGTAAGGTCTAAACTGTCCTTTTGAGCGTATATATCTTGAATTCTAGCAAATAACTGCTCGTTAAGAGTTATGTCATTGCTAAAAGCTGTAAGCAGTGGAGAAACTTCTTGTGCTATTTTCTGAATAGCTTCTGAAGTTTCGGCGCTATTTAAGTTAAAAAAGACGCTCGAAATACGATCTAGTTGCTGTCCTGCGTAGTCTAAGGCTGCGATGGTATTTGTAAAAGTAGCAGGCTCGTCGCTGGTGGCGATATCGTCTATTTCTTTACGACTTAAACGTATTGCTTCTTCAAAAGCTGGCTTAAAATGCTCGTCTTTAATTGTAGAAAAAGGAGCTTCATTAAAAGCTTGTAATAGCGGATTGTTTGTAAGCGACATGGACTTTTAATTTTGTAATTTTTTGAAAACATGTACTTTATCGAAAAAAGTAGTGATGTTGTCGGTAAATAGAATGAATTTTTTAAGTTTGTTTACGTAGAAAAAAACTAGAGTACTTTCACTTTAGTTTAAAACGATATTTCCCCCATCAATGTGTAGAAAAGGTTTGGTTAATATTTAGAATGGTTAATAAATACGTTATCATTTCCCAGTATACTGCATTGTTAGAGACCACCTTTTAGGTGGTCTCTTCTATTTTATGCTTTTTGCACCTTCTATAACCTTTTGCTTAAGCCCTTCTTTGTAGGCTATAATTTTATCTTGTACTGCACCATCTCTAGCTCCTAGAATCTGAGCAGCAAGAATACCTGCATTTTTTGCTCCATCTAGCGCTACGGTTGCAACTGGTACACCTCCTGGCATTTGTAATATAGAAAGAACAGAATCCCATCCATCTATAGAGTTACGAGATTTTACAGGAACGCCTATTACTGGTAGTGGTGATAGTGAAGCTACCATTCCAGGTAAGTGTGCAGCACCTCCAGCTCCAGCTATAATCACATTAATACCGCGAGTATGGGCATTTTTACCATAATCAAAAAGTTTTTCCGGTGTGCGGTGTGCGCTCACAATATCTACTTCTGTCTCAATATTCATTTCCTTTAAGAAGTCTATGGCTTCTTGCATTACTGGTAGGTCGCTAGTGCTTCCCATTATGATTCCAACTTTCATAATCTTTATTTTTATTGTGCAATTACACGTATGTTTTCTTTAACCTCTTGAGCTACTTGTCTTGCCTTTGCAAGATTGTGATCTACAATGGTAACGTGTCCCATCTTGCGGAAAGGTCTTGTCTCCTTCTTGCCATAAATGTGTGGTGTTACACCATCCATCGCCATAATTTGTTCTATGTTCTTATATTTTACTGCGCCTGTATGTCCCTCATCACCTACTAGGTTCACCATTACAGATGCTACTTTGCTATCTGTGTTACCTAGTGGTAGGTCTAAAATAGCTCTAAGATGTTGTTCAAACTGATTTGTAAAACTTCCCTCTATGCTGTAATGACCGCTATTGTGAGGTCTAGGAGCAACTTCATTTACAAGAATCTCATTATCTTCTGTTTGAAACATCTCGACAGCAAGCAGACCTACGTGGCCAAATGCGTTTGAAACCTGCTCTGCTATAGCACGAGCTTTATTTGCAACATTCTCATCTATACGAGCTGGGCATATTACATACTCAACTTGGTTTGCTTCTGGATGAAATTCCATTTCCACTACAGGGTATGTCTTTACTTCGCCAGATACACTACGAGCTACAATTACTGCAAGCTCATTTTTAAACGGGATCATTTTTTCGGCGATGCATGGTACTTGAGGTAGGTGGTCTAAATCTTCGGCGTTTCTTACGACAGAGACTCCTTTTCCATCATATCCTCCCGTACATGATTTCCAGATAAATGGAAACTCGATATCACTTGATGCTGTGCCTAAGTTTTCTTTTACCGCTTTCGCGAAAGCGTACTTTGTATATCCCGCTGTTGGAATGTTGTGTTGTGCATAAAAGTCTTTCTGTATCCCTTTGTCTTGTATGTTGCGCAACACAGATGGTTGCGGAAACACTTTCACCCCCTCTTTTTCTAGTGCTTCAAGGGCTTCTATATTTACACTTTCTATCTCAAAAGTAAGTACATCTACTTTTTTGCCAAAAGCGACTACCGTATCATAATCCATAAGACTTCCTTGCTCAAAATAATCACAAGCAATCTTGCTAGGAGCATCATCACTAGGGTCAAGCACATATGTTTGAATATCATACTTTCTAGTATCGTAAAGCATCATCTTACCGAGCTGGCCACCGCCTAAAATTCCAAGTTTAAACTGTGAAGAGAAGTAGTTTGTCATAATATTAAATCCCTTTTTAGGGGTTTTATGTGCAGACCTATGAGATCTAATTAAAAGTTATTTCTTTGATCAAACACAGCAGACTAACCACCAAAGCTCGATTTTTTATAGCATCTAATTACTGTTTTCAAAAGTACAAATTTCCTTAGGATGGAGTTTGAGAAGTGATTGAAAAAAGTCCTTTTGAGATTTGGGTTTTGGGTTTAAGGCAATTGTCATTTCCTCTTGGTATCTTTGCCCTTTGTTATTATGAAAAATACCATCACACTACACGACCTCTCTTTTGAGAAATTTATTACAAAAACAAATGTGCAACATGCTGTAAACGGTGTGGCTGTGCGTCTTAATGAAGATTATAGAGGCAAATGTCCTGTATTTCTTACAGTACTTAACGGTGCATTTCTCTTTAGCTCAGAGCTCATTAAAAAGTTTGATCACGACTGTGAATTGAGCTTTATAAAGGTAGCGAGTTATGAAGGAACGCAGCAAAGTGATGAAATTCATACCGTAATGGGAGCAGAGCCATCACTTAAAGGACGCGATGTGATTGTGGTAGAAGATATAGTAGACTCTGGAAACACTGTTGAAACCATCATAAAAATACTTAAAGACGAAGAGGTTGCTTCTTTTACGATAGCATCCTTACTTTATAAGCCAGCGGCTTATAAAAAGCCTTATAAAATAGATTATATAGGGCTAGAAGTACCTAATGATTTTGTAGTAGGATATGGTCTAGACTATAATGGTCTAGGACGTAATCTTACATCCATTTATAAACTTAAAGAATCTACAATGACTAATCTGGTTTTATTTGGCCCTCCAGGTGCCGGTAAAGGAACACAAGCCGAAGTTTTAAAAGAAAAGTATAATCTAGTACATATAAGTACTGGAGATGTTTTTAGATACAACATTAAAAATGCTACAGAGCTAGGGACCTTAGCAAAATCATACATTGATAAAGGACAGCTTGTTCCAGATAGCGTAACTATAAAAATGCTTAATGCAGAGGTGGAGAAAAATGCCGATGCTAAAGGGTTTATTTTTGATGGTTTTCCTCGTACAGAGGCACAGGCAGAAGCACTAGCAGAATTACTGGAAAGTAAGAATACTGAGGTTTCTGGAATGGTTGCTTTAGAGGTGGATGATGAGGTGCTAGTACAACGTTTACTAGAAAGAGGTAAGACTTCTGGGCGTGCAGATGATGCAGATGAGGCAGTGATACGCAACCGTATTAAAGTATACTATGCAGAGACTGCTATCTTAAAAGGATACTACGAGAAGCAAAATAAGTATCACGGAGTTGATGGCGTGGGTACAGTAAGTGAGATTACAGACAGATTAAGTAAGGTGATTGACACCTTATAAAAAGTACTAGTGTACTTATATATTATTAAAGAAATTAAAGGCTAGCTGAAAGATGACTGAAGGAAATTTTGTAGACTATGTAAAGATTCACACGACCTCTGGAAATGGAGGTTCTGGTTCTGCGCATTTACACCGTGAGAAGTTTATTGAGAAGGGTGGTCCAGATGGAGGAGATGGAGGTCGTGGAGGCCACATTATTATAAGAGGAAATACTAACCTATGGACCCTTATACATTTAAAATTTAAAAAACACTTGCGTGCTGGTCACGGAGGAAACGGTGCAAAATCAAGATCAACAGGTCATGATGGTGTAGATGAATATATAGAAGTGCCACTAGGGACTACTATAAAAGACACAGAGACTGATCAGGTGCTTTTTGAAATCACAGAAGATGGTCAAGAGTTTATTGCTGCTAGAGGTGGTATGGGAGGTCGTGGTAACTGGCACTTTAAGACGAGTACAAACCAAACTCCTAGGCACTCACAGCCAGGGATAGACGGTTATGAGGTACACCTTACTTTAGAACTTAAAGTACTTGCAGATGTAGGTCTTGTAGGATTTCCAAACGTAGGTAAATCTACATTGCTCGCGGCAATCACAGCGGCAAAGCCTAAAATTGCCAACTATGAATTTACTACACTTAAGCCTAATTTAGGTATTGTAGCTTACAGGGATTTTAGATCTTTTGTAATGGCAGATATTCCGGGTATTATAGAAGGAGCTGCTGAGGGTAGAGGATTAGGACATCGCTTCTTACGTCACATAGAACGTAACTCTACATTACTTTTTATGATCCCTGCAGATGCAGATAGTATTGCAGAGCAGTATGAAATACTACTTAACGAGCTTCAAAAATACAATCCAGAATTACTTGATAAAAGTAGACTCATCGCTATCACAAAAAGTGACATGCTCGATGAAGAACTAAAAGCAGAAGTCTCAGAAGAACTAGATAGAGAACTTCCGATACCATACTTATTTATTTCTTCTATTGCGCAACAAGGTCTAGTAGAGCTTAAAGATGCATTGTGGAAAATGATGAATGAGTAGTTAAGAACTACTTAAATACAACAATCTGCATAATCCTTTGTTATCTTTATACAAAACAAAGGATATGCGGATTTTTTTATGTCTTATCGCCTCATTAATGCTCACTAGCTGCGGGACGATGTATGTAGATTATGATTACGATACTAAGAAAGATATTGCTGGTTATAAAAATTACGATTACGACTTCTCTGAGCCATCAGGCTTATCAGAGTTTGACGAGCGTAGATTCTTAAAATATACAGATAGCATATTGCAGTCTCGAGGCTTTGTAAAAACGATAGAAAATGAGATTTTTATCAAAATAAAAGCAAACGAATTTGAGACCAACTCTAGAAACACCATTGGCGTAGGCCTTGGAGGAGGAGGAGGTAATGTGGGAGTGGGTGTAAGTGGTGGGATTCCTATAGGAGGAGCCGAAAGGCACTTACAGCTTATCTTCACCATTTATGAAGCTCAAAATGCGCAAGCCACCTTATGGGAGGCAACGAGTGAGAGCGATGTAAAGGTAAAAGCGTCTCTTGAGAAAAAGGAAGCTCATTTTAAGAAGCTGGCCGAAAAGATTTTAAGTAAATATCCACCTCAGAAGTAAATCAGTTTTGGCATCATATTGGTATATATTTGATAAAAATTTGAAAATGATAAAATGGATTCTCTTATTGTGCTTTCCTGTTTTTGTGGTAGCACAAAATGATAACGCTTTCGCGAAAGCGGAAACTCTTTTTAAGAAAGAACAATATCAACAAGCAAAACCATTTTTCAAAACATACTTATCTGCGCATCCTACTCATGCAAAAACTATCGAATATCTAGGCGATATAGAAGGCTATGCAGAAAACTGGAATGATGCCATATCATATTATGAGCAACTAGTTGAGCAGTATCCTAAGAATGCAAACTATCATTATAAATATGGTGGCGTAATGGGAATGAAAGCGCTAGCAGTAAATAAGCTGAGAGCGGCGACCATGATAGGCGATATCAAGGAGGCTTTTGAAACTGCGGCAACACTTGACCCAAAACATATTGAAGCTAGATGGGCACTCATTGAATTTTATATTCAGTTACCAAGTATCATAGGAGGGAGTGAAGATAAAGCTATGAAATATGCAGATCAGCTTGCAAGCATATCACCAGTAGATGGGTATCTAGCTCATGGATATATTGCAGAATATAATAATCGTTCTAATGATGCAGAGGTAAATTATAGAAAGGCAGTTCAAGTAGGTGGTTCTGTAACTTGTTACCAGAAATTACAAGAACATTACGAAAAAAACAATAAGCCGGAAGAGGCACTAGCTACGGTAAAGGCTGCTCAAACTAAGCATGAAGAAGATAATAGATTGCATTATCAGTTTGGGAAAATCGCTGGTCAATACGGAATAGGCCTAGATCAAGGAATATCTTGTTTACATAAATACATTGATAATTATACAGCCAAAGACGGAGTGCCAAAAGACTGGGCTTACTTGCGTCTAGCGCAGATTTATAAGCATAAAGGAGATAAAAGTAAGGCAGAGCAATGGATAGGTAAAGCTCTAGCCAGTCGTTCTGACTTTAAGGAAGCATTGCTAGAACGCAAGGAAATCCAGTTGCTTTAAGAGCGTAAGGCTGGATTGATGTCCATTACATTATGTTGGAGATAGCGGTCTATAAACGCTTCTGTAAAATGCTCGCTTCCTAATAATTTAGCCGATTGTAATTTGCTTTTAATAGGCAATTCTTGGTACTTGTTGAGGTAATCTAGTGATAAGCTTTTAAAGCTGTAATGCCACGGCTCGTAATTAAAACCATTACGATTTTGGTTATCGGTGTAGACTAAGTAAAATCCATAAGTATTTGCATTGTTATCCATCCACTCTTTAAACTTACAGAAAGGGCCATTTCCATGAAATTTAGAAGGAATGAGAAGCCCTCCTGAAACTTTTGGAGTGGCGTCCACAATATCTATATCTGTACCCCAGTGATGTCTTGAAGTTCCTGGAATGGTGGAGTATTGTATTATTTTTTCAATAGCTGCAGTTGGGTTGAGTCCGCTTTCGCGAAAGCTTTTGTATTTGCGTTCCCAGATTCTATTTTGGTGGTTATAGTCTCTATAGCTAGATACTACTTGGAATTTGATTCCTTCCTTAAATGCTGCACTTTTCATCTCTTCATAAGCAACTGCAGCTTCTGGTCGAAGTCTGTATGCTGAGGTCTTAGTAAGAAGCGGAGCACCTTTACCAAGCAATTCATCTTCAGAAATACCTTGAAAAAATGATGTGGTTGCTTGAAGTGGGAGGGAGGCAGCAACTGCTCCTAGCAACGTTAATTTTGAAAATGTGCGTCTGTTCATAATAAGTCTTTTTTCATTCTAACATGAGGCCCTACTTGCGGAATATCAAATTCTTCACCTATCATTTCATAGCCTAGATTTTTATAAAAGTCTAGTGCAACTGTGCGAGCATTAAACCATAAGATAGTGCGTTCTCTTTCCTTTAAGATTTCTTCACCTTTTTTAAGTATTTGTGCCGCTATTCCTTTATTGCGATATTCTGGTAATACAGCCATTCCTCGTAAACGTGTTTGGATGCCTGTAAATTCCTCATGAGTATCTTCCATAAAGCTGGCTACTCCTACAATTTTGTTATGGTGATACATACCTAGGTGAAAGGTAGAAGTTTTTTCATCTGCCTCCATATATACATCTTCAAGTGGTCTTCCAGCTCGTAAAACAGGATGTCTTACTGGCCATGTATCTTGAGCGTCAATTTCCCGAAGTGAGTAATCTTCATTATCTAGACGATACAAGATTGAAGGATTATTGTCGTAATTAATCTTTTCTATTTCATTCATACTACACTTCTCTAAAACCTTGCGAGATTGTAGATTATCAATATGTGCGTGAGCAATTATAAATGGTAATTGTAGATTAAAAAAAGCGTAAGATATACAACCTCTGGTACTTTCTGTAGCATATCCTTGTTTCCAGTATTGCTTATAAAACCGAAACCCTATATCTACTGCTCCTTTATCTTTATGTAGTTTAAGCCCACACCATCCTAAAAATGCGTTATCTTCTTTTCTAATGACAGCATATCTCGCCAAAGATTTTTTTGATGAATCTTTGGTTGTTTTAATAGTGCGCAACCTAATATATTCACTTATGAAATCCTGAGCTTCTTTTAGATTTTTGAACGCGCTATCTCCGGTGTATTTAATAACATCTGGATTGTTATTCATTTCATAAAGATCCAGAGCATCCTCATAAGTAAATGTTCTTAAATACAAACGTTCTGTTTCCAGAATGGGAGTCATTAAGCAAGCACGTCTTTAAATTCTGGATTACGATCAAATTGAACCTCTGCAAAAGGACATAGCGGATTAATCTTAAGATTATGTTCTCTTGCAAATTCTACGGCGTGAGCCATAAGCTTTGAAGCATAGCCTTGTCCTTCCTGTGGGATCTTAGTCTCTGTGTGGTCTATTGTGATTACAGAATTATCATCTTTAGAGTAGGTAAGTTCGGATATAATACCATTTTCACCTTTTATATAAAAGACACCTCGGTCATCTCTTTCTTTATGCTGTATGGTCATCACTTTTTTATTTAAAAATATGAATAAAGAGTAAAGCAGCCTAACAAAGTTCGTTTTTGGGAAATATTTAGCGATTTATGTAAAATGCTCCTGCTAGATCTTTCTGATCTTTAAGTTTGAGCACATAGTAGTAAGTGCCTACTGGCAGTTTATCGTCCTGAGATACAGTCACCCTC